>JAFGCY010000066.1 GCA_016932385.1 bacterium
ACCAGCGCTCACGGTGAGGACAACTACGCGATTCCGGCCACCGAAGATTACGTGATCGTCAGCGGCAGTGCGGACAAGCTGGCCTGGGCGATCTACACGATCGACGAACTGGAGGCCAACCGTCCCGTGGGATTGGAGATCACGGTCGAGCCGGCCCCGGCGGAGCCGGGTGGGACGGAGGACCTCCCGCTGAGTTGCTGGATCGGCATCAGCGATTACACGAACTTCTGCTGGGAATGGTCGGGCCCCTATGCGGACACCGGATCGCTCGTACTCAACAGCGAGGAGATCCGCGACCGCTATGTCACCAGCGATTACCTGATGAGTTTCGCGGTGCTGACCGTCACGGCGTCCACGTTCGTCAGCGCGTCCAATCCGGACGGCCTGACGGCGGCGCTGATCAATGTGGCGGAAACAACTACGCTGGCGGCCACGGACGAAGACTACCACTCCACCAAGCCGCATTATGCCGCGATCGAGGAGGTTACGCTGGGTGCCAAGTCGGCCAGCGCACTGGACCCGGACACCCAATACGTGCACCTGGACTGGGTGCATTATTACGACGCGGCCAGCGACGACAACGAAGCACTGCAGTACAAGATCTACCGCCAGGGGCCGGATGACGCCGACCGGGTTCCTATCGGCTCGGTCAACGCTCCGGAGATCACCTATTGCGATCCGTTGGACAATGCCACCGGCGTGGCTGAACCGCTGCCCGGAGTGACCTACACGTACTTCCTGCGGGCCTACAACCCGGCGGGGTATACGCCCTATGACGCCGCACCAGTGACGATTCCGGACGGCCCCACCGATCCCGATGTGATCGTCATTACCGATTTCACCGTGCGCATCGATAATGCCGCCAACGGCATCGGCTTCGACCCGGAACTGTTCGACGCGCAGTCGAACACGGGAGCGATTCCGGCAAACGAAGACACATCAGTGGAGGTCGAATGGATCGATGGCACCTTCAACGGCTTGCCGTTCTCCGGAAATGACAGCGCAAACTGGCCGGAAGGCATGACCGAGGACGACTACGGCGAAGCCTTGGGCGCCGCCCACGCCGAACTGGTCTGGACGGCGGACCATGACGGCGATGAAAATATGCGCCGAACCGGCGACTGGTTCAGGCTCTCCGGAGATCCCTACCCAGCGTTTGACCCGCCGCCCGGCCTGGTGTTTCCCGATTACGATCCGGAATCCGACGCGGCTGCGCCGGAAGGGCTGCTGGACGTGGTACTGCCTGATGACTTGACGGTGACCTATCCGGTCGACGAGGATCTGGAGGTCAAGGTGCCGACCGCCATCCAGTTCACGATCGAGATGGACGTGCTCAGCGATCCCGCCGCGCCCGTCATCCTGGGCATCGAGGATGACCTGGGCGATCCGATCGAGGAGTTCTTCATTCTGGATGAGGAAATTCACGCCTACCTGCCACTCAGCTGGGGTGTCGGCGGCGCGCCGGCGGACCTGAGTACCATCGAACTGGAGCTGCACGGTTTCGAGGCGGAGGCCGGGCCCAGCCTGGGCTCCGATGTGGAATTCGCCTACACGGCCGGGACACCGGACGTCGGCGAGTTCACGGTCGATACATCCGGCGACCCATTCATTCACTGTGTTTTCAGCGGCCTGAATATGCAGGGCTGGTATGAGACCTTCCGCGTGAATGTCGACGGCGTTTGGAGCACGATCAACCTGCCGACGGACCTGGTGCTGGTGGTCGTGCCGCAAATGGAACAGGAGCTGGTAACCTTCCCCGCAGTGTGCTGGCCGGATGTGGATGTCATCCAGATCTTCTACGCCGATCCCAAGATCCGGCGCTGTCCGGGCCTGGTCTTCAACATCGTGGAGTATTCGGTCGATCCTGAGGATCCGGTCGGTTACAACGACATCCTGAAGACCAACGGCGACGAATTCAGCTTCTCCATGCACGACAAGATCTATCCCGATATCGTCCTGGTGGAAACCGCTGATCCTGCCACGATCGAGTACAACGACCCAGACGAACTGACGGGCGTCATACCGGTCGAATACAACTCGGGCCGCATCTGTGTCGACATCGCTGTGCTGACGGTACTGGGCCAGCCCGGCGATCCGACCCGGACAATCTCGTATCGGCTGTTCGAATCGGACCAGACGCCGGTCGGTTGCGGAACCTTCACAATTGAACCGCTTGGCAGCCTGCTGGCGGCGCCGACCGGTGTCGACTGGGGAATCAACGTGTGGGACCGCGAGGCCAAGGCCATTGCCGACCGGACCTACGACGATTTCACTCTGGACGGTGCCGCGGTCGGCACGGCCACGCCCGACGTGCTCTGGTTCGAGCTGAAGGACGGGTGGTTCTTCGACTTCGACCAGATAGATAACACCGCCTTTCGCTCGACTGACAGCAGCTCAAATGACAATGTCAAGATCCGCTTCGAGGATGCCGCCGACGGGTCGTACATGTACGCCGATTGTTCCCTGCGAATCGCCGAGCTGGGCGCTGACCCGGGTTATATTGCGCTGTTTGTGCCATCGATCTACGCGTTTAAGTACCCAGGCATCCCGGGCTGGCCGGGGATTTTCGAGACCGGGCATACCTACTCCATCCAGCTGGAAGATATTCATTACGCCGGGATCGAGCACACGTTTGCGAATTCGCTGATTGTCGTCGGAACCAATCCGAACACGTAAGCTGGTTCAGTCAAGCAATCCCAAGCGGCCGCGCTATAATGGCCGATTGATGAGCCCCTCAGGCGAAGCGCTGTTATTACTGGCCGACGGCTATACCACCCGCGGCTACCACATCGGTTGCGACGGCACCACCGTCGGCAAGCTGGTGTTCAACACCTCGATGACCGGCTACCACGAGATCCTGACCGATCCGAGCTATGCCGGCGAGATCATCACGTTCACCTTTCCGCTGGAGGGAATCTACGGCGTCTGCCCGGCGGACGCCCAGAGCGAGAAGATCCACGCGCGCGGGGTGATCGTGGGCGAGCGTTCGGAGAGCGGCTTCAACTGGCGCAGCGGGATGACGCTCAACGACCTGCTGCTGTCAATGTCGGTCACCGGCCTGGGCGGGATCGACACGCGGCGGCTGACCAAACACATCCGCGACACCGGCGAGGCGCTGGGGATCATCACCACCGAGCTGTCCGAGGCCGAGGCCCAGGCCGAGCTGGCGAAGCATCCCGACTTCGGCCAGCAGGATCTGGTGCCCGAGGTCAGCTGCAACGAGCCGTATATGGTGGGCCCGAAGAACTTCGACCGGGCGCGGCTGGGCCAACTGGGCGAGGCGGAGCAGTACGAGAAGGCCGACGGCGAGCCGTTGGTCGTGGCGGCCTACGATTACGGCATCAAGCGCGGCATCCTGGAGTGCTTCGCCGCGCGCGGCTGCACGGTGCACGTCTTCCCCTGCACCGCGCCGGCCGACGATCTGCTGGCGGTCAACCCCGACGGCATCTTCCTGTCCAACGGCCCCGGCGACCCGGAGCGGATGGACTACGTGCTCGAGCACGTGAAGCGGCTGGCCGACGCCAAGCCGACCTTCGGCATCTGCCTGGGGCACCAGCTGCTGGCGCGCGCCGCCGGCATCCCGACCTACCGGCTGAAGTTCGGCAACCGCGGCGCTAACCATCCCGTCATCGACCTGACCACCGGCCGGGCGCACATCTCCAGCCAGAACCACAGCTACGCCGCGGTGCTCTCCGATGGGCCCGCGGGGCGGCCGGCGGCGGCGGCGGGCGGCCGCGAACGCGCCCCGCTGGGACCGGACCGGCCCACCGCGCCCTATCCGCACCCGCTGAACCCGGACGTGTTGGTCACGCACCTCAACGTCAACGACGGTTCCAACGAGGGTCTGGCCTGGCGCGACAAGCCGGTATTCTCCGTGCAGTACCACCCCGAGGGCTGCCCCGGGCCGCGCGACAACGTCTACCTGTTCGACCAGTTCTGCCGGCTGATGCTGAAAAGCTGAACTTTGCTTACACGCACCCACCGATCTTGACTCGGGCTGTCCTTCTGTTACTATCAGAGTAACTGGTTTCGGGAGGACATGATGCGGTTTGCTATCCATTGCGTCGCCAGCGTGGTGATTTATCTCGTCTGCGCTCATCCCGCGCTGGCCCAATCCGACGACGACCACTGGCGCCAGGTGGAAGCAGCCCGAGCTCGGATGATGAGCACTCAGCAAGAGGTGGCCACCCAGCGCGCCGCGCTGGAGGAAATGCCGGCCGGAGAGGCCACAAACGAGCAACTGGACGCCTACTACCTGGCCGCGCTGGAAAGCGTAGATGCCTACCTGGAAAACGACGTGCTGTGCATGCGCTCCGTTCCGTTCACGCTGGATGAAGTGCTCCTGGAAAAAGGCGGCCGTTACTGGCCCGGCGATCCGCTCAACGACTGGGAGCCGCTGCCCGTCCAGGCGCTGTCCGACGAGCCACGGCCCGGCGGGATTGTCCTGCAGGTTTGTCCGGCGGAGTACTATTCCGATCCAGACCACCACGGCTGGCCGGCACCGAAGTCTTATGAGGTCAGTATCTATGGCCGCTCGAACAGCGTGCTGGGCACCGCCACACCGGCGGCAGGCAATACCCCCTGGGCCCAGGCCACGCCGCGGATGCTGGTAATGCGGGGCCATTTCACACCGCCGTTCACTGAAACCGCCTTGCCCGACGACGACCTGGACGCCCTGCGCGAAAACGCCCGAACCAGGGCGCACCGGCGCGCGCAGGCGCTGCAATGGTACGCGGACAATCCGCAGGTGGTAAACCAACTCCGGGATGGACGCCTGCGCTTTCTGCTCGATAGTGTAATGAACATTGTATGGGCTCGCGAAAACGCCGAGGCGGCACGCGAGGTACTGGAAACCAAACCCCGGCTGCTCTGGAACCGCGCCGAGCTGACCGATTACCTGAGCAACGCGATGTACTTAGTCTATATGTCCAGCTTGGGTTATCGCTGGATGTCGAAGGACTGGGCTTGTTACGATCTGAATGAGCTACTGGACAGCCGGCTGTTGCCGTATATCCCCGGCAACCCGTTTTACAACTGGGAGCCGATGGAAATCCACGACAGCGCCGAGCCGTTCAGCGCCGGTGATATCTGGATCCGGTGGAGCAGCAGCTATTACTTCAACAGCGGCGTGGACGGCATCGAGCCCAATACATACCTGCTGGGAGTCTATGGCGCCCGTGACGATCTGCCGCCGCCGGCGCAATTACAGGAGAACATTGACAGGCTTCGCCAGGATTGGATGGCGGTGCCGCCGGGAACGCTTTGGTATACGTACGCGATGACCCAATCGCTGCTCACCACGGATTACAATCGCGCGGTCTGTTTCAGTTGAGTAAGCCCGGCGGAGTTGGTCGACTCCGAAGGCAATCCCACGGTTCCGATCACGGTTTCCGCGGCGGGACGTGACCGGCGCGCCGCCGAACTACAAACCAAGGATCCCGCCGAGTGGACGCTGGCGGAGCAGGACGGCTATCTCGGCTACAGCCTGTGGTCGCTGTTCTCCGCTAAACGTCTGCGCGCCCTAGCTCCAATATATCTGCCAGGGCGGCTTCCACCGCCCTGGCATAAACAATCTACTTTTTCCTATAGCTCTTTCTGGTAACACGCCCACAATACGACACTATTGCTTCCGTCGATTTCACGCTTTGTATAAAGGACGTAGATGCAATACTCAGCTATATACAGGGCTAGGTCCTCACCAACGGGAGATTCGTCTATCGTGATAGTTTTCCATGTGTCGCAAACATCCTTCTTATAGGCCAGCTTTAGATCTCCGTGATCGTCCACATGTTGTAATGTGTCTTGAACTCCACTTAGATACACGCAAATCGGGAAGCACTCATCAACGGCCAGGGCCTTGCCATACGCGCCGTGGTATTCCGGCTTATTTGCTCCGCCCATAAAGCAATCTTCTACGCATTCCACTTCCCATCCGCTAACTCCTGCTTTTACTGCGCTCACCTGACTGGCTACAATCGGAACGACACGTGATGCTGTAAAGCAGATTGGCGCTGATACTGTATCAACGAAATTGGGAACGACAAGGTTCATTGAGTTATCCCAATCCAGAAATGCCGTGTCGATGTGATTGCCATACAGGTATCCGCCTGGCGCATCGATCGGTTCCGCTGTGAAGGTGCTGGTGGTTCCTGTGCAGTAATACGCTTGCGGCATAGTTTCCACGCCATTGAACACATCACATGAGGCCACAAACCGCCACGGTACGTCATTTGTGCTAAATGTGTATTTATCTCCGTTCAGCATTGTAAGATCCGTACGATTGATCATGGCGATGCCTTGATCCAGACTACCCAAGTAGCTGGTCGACCAGTTTCCGTAATCACCATCAGCATGATAAGCAATTGAATACTGGTCAAGAAGGTTCGGATACGCAATGTACCAATCACCAGTACCTTCTTGAATACGTATCGAGCATTTCATCGGGCCAGTTGTTAAAAACGGAGACGTTGATGTCTCGGAGTGTGTTTGAGTGCCATTCTCCGCGAAACTTGAAAACTCAGCCCAGCGGTAATTATCAGGGAAGAAATGATGATACAGCACTCCCGCTGCTTCATCAACTCCGCTGACATTGATTGACGTTGTCGCAACGCTGAAATCCGTAAATCCATACTGCCACCATACTAATGGTTTGTTTGCAAATATCGTCTGTCCATCGAATAGCTGCTGCGCACAGTAAATTTCCTCACTTGTATCATCTGATTCCTTCCATGCCAATAGCAATTTATCAGTTAAATCCATGCCGATGGCTATTTCTTTCTTTGCCGTCGGATTTGCGTTCTTTTGAATCGTTGTCCATTTTTCCCAATACTTTTCTCCCGTCGCCCATCCAATAATAGGTCGAGTGGCAGTACGATTCGATGAATCATATATCGCCTCGATCCAATACGAGTGAGACAATCCATCGTTGGCATAAATATCAACGTATTCACAATCCGTAACCTGAGCAATCACATTCCCGTATACATCACGATGAATCGCATACTTCGATCCTATGTTCCATCTATTAGTTGGAGGTAAGGACCAACTCACTTTAATCATATATCGATCTGTTCCCATTGAAGCATTCACATCTATCGGTGCTGGATACTGTGAAATATTTGAACCATCATCATCAAGAAATAGTGATTCCGTTAGAGGATCATATTCTTCATACAATATATAGAAGTTAAAATAACTAATCTCACTATCCTCAATCCATCTATATGATTGAAAATTGGAATTTCGCACTTTATACAGTCCTGTTGAATTATCATATCCGACTATACAAAGGGCATGATCTTCTTCATTATTTGTACACATCACTGGTCTACTCTGGAAAGCCAATACTGTCTTAATATCTCCCTTGCCTATCTTCCAATATTTCTCACAATCAAGGCTGAGAATTTTCTCTGGAATTCTCTCTGCAATTTCTGTTGGAGTTGGATTGTAGATATCCGGCATAACTTCGGGATTGTCAAAGTCTGGATCAGATGGAGATATGTATGGCACCATTTCTTCCGTGGCACAGCCATAGTTCACAAGGTAATTCATTATGTGCTCATGGTATGTTCCAGTAAACGTGCCTCCAGGGCCCGTACAATCTGCTGACTTGACATGAATGTATCTGGGACTCAGCATAAAGGCTACATCTGTATTATCCCATCCCAAATCACCATATATTTTCTGCAGTTCATAATTCAAGGCACCGTCGACGACAGACCAGGATACACATGTATAAGCGGATGATTGCGAGCGACAAGGAGCACAATCTATGCTCAAATCCACTTGTGAGGGTAATTCTTCCGGGAGGTAGAAGGTTTTAGCAACTCCATAGTAGTCAGAATAGTAACTTTCTCCTGTTCCCGCTAAGGTAATAGTGTTTATCGAGATTTCCTTGAGCGATAGCGTAATACTGGCAGTTGAATCCAATTCAACTCTCATTAGCAATTGATTGTTATCTAAAAATGGGCTGAAATCCGCTACCGTCAAACTACTTGCTGTCAGAAAACCATCACCTTCCTCAAACTCCACCCAAGTATTAGTATTAATATTTGCCAGTTGAACCTTAAACAAAATAATTGTCTCGCCAGGTACATGAAAATATATATCCCAGTCGAAATTGATCGTATCTGATATAATCGAGCCGGGCAAGGTCCATAAATAGTACTTGTATGCCGGTGATATTCCTTCATCGACATCAAGTGTAAGTGGGTCGTCCTTTTCGGGCCAATACTTTGGATAGTAATAACCCACATCCTGATTCTTTTCGTTTGTTTTATGCTCAAAGTGCTTGTATGTTAGCAGAACGTCCCCATCTGGAGTACCTGTAAGCTCGGACCCCTCGATGAAGGTTGTCTCTCTATCTGCTGGTGAGCCACCAGCAATATGGATACCTTCAACGGCTGTTAAAAGTGGTTTGATAAGATCTGGAGCAGGTAAATCTGACGTTGTTACAGCTGCAGTATCACCGATGATATTGAGTGTAGCGGAGTTTCCACCACAACCAGCTATAATTGAACAGAATAAAGCTGCCAATAGAATGGCAAAAACTCTGTAGGTTGAATTGCGCTTTTTACTAGACATATAAGCCCTCTTGTTAGATAGTAGAACAACACAAACCATGCGTGTCAAATCTATTACTTCAACGCCTTTGGTTACCAATAGAACACAAATATGAAACTAAAACCCGGCCTTAAGAGGTTGATGCAATCTCAGGCAACGAAGGTATCGTAGCAGTTTTTCTACAGCGTATGGGAGTACACTTAGAAGCCAATGTCAGGTGACAATATGTACCGACAACTCACTTAGCTATTTTTTAACAATCAGGAAGCACTTAGCAGCCGCAGTACTTGAACCGTACGGAAAATTGCGGAGACTACACAGAATTGCGCGGTAAAGACCGGCTGTTGAACCGGCCTTTACCGCGCCAACAATCCTGTTACACGCGCTTCACGGTGAAGCAAAGCTCCATTTCGTCGATCTTGGTTTCTTCCTTGTGGCCGTCGAGGTTCTCCACGCGACTCAGCTCGTTGGCCAGCGTCTCGCCGGTGATGTAATCGCGGTGCGCGTCGATCGCCACCTGCAACTCGTCCGGCGCCGTATAGGCCACGGTGATGCGGTCGGTGTAGTCCAGGTCGAGCTGCTTTCTTTTGTTCTGCAGCCGGTTGACCACCTCGCGCGCCAGGCCCTCGAGCTTTAGCTCCGCGCTGACGTGCGTGTCGAGCACCAAGAGCAGCTGGCCGTCGCGCTGGGCGACGGTCTCGGGTTTCTCCATCAGGTGCACCTCGAAGCAGTCCTCGTCGATGTGCACGACCTCGCCCGTCAGCTCGAACTCGATCCAGCCGTTCTCGCCGGTCCGGCGCCGCTCGTCCAGCTGCAGGGTGATCTCATTGGCGTGACCGGCGATCCAGTCCGCGACCTGCTTGCTTTCCTTGCCGAAGCGCGGACCGAGCTGCCGGAAGTTGGGCTTGTACTCGTAGCTGACGAACTCGGTCTCGTCCTCGGCCCACTCGACGCTCTTCACGTTCAGCTCGTCCAGGATCACCGAGATGTACTTGTCCACCGCGGTCCGCACGCCGTCCTCGGTCGAGATCAGCGTGACCTTGCTGAGCGGCTGGCGGACCCTCAGCCCGCTTTCCTTACGCGCGGCATGGCCCAGGCTGACCACGCGCCGCGCCTGGTCCGTGGAATACTCCAGCTCGTCGTCGGTCAGCGCCGGATCGAACACCGGGTACTCCGCCAAGTGCACGCTCTCGGGCGCCGCCGCAGAGAACGGCCGCACCAGTTTCTGGTACAACTCCTCGGCGATAAACGGCATGAACGGCGCCAGCATCCGGCTAACGGTGGCCAGGATCGTATAGAGCGTCTGATAGGCGGCCTGCTTGGCGTCGTCCTGCTCCTCCTGCCAGAACCGGCGACGGCTTCTCCGCACGTACCAGTTGGAAAACACCTCCAGCGCCGTCTCGAAGCGCTTGGCGGCTTCGGTCAGCTCCAGGTTCTCCAGGTGCGCCGTCACGTCGCGCACGAGTTTATTCAGCTTGATCAGCGCCACGCGGTCCAACTCGGTCAGCCGCTCCCAGGGGAGCTTCGCGCCCGCCGGGTCGAAGTCGTCGATGTTGGCGTAGATCGTAAAGAAGCTGTAGATGTTCCACAGCGGGATGATGAAGCGCTGCAGGCCCTCGACGACACCCGCCTCGGTAAAGCGCGCGCCGGCGAACAGGTTGCCGCCGGAGTAGAAGTACCAGCGGAAGGCATCGGCGCCGTGGTTGTTGATCACGTGCCACGGATCGATGTCGTTGCCCTTGCTCTTGCTCATCTTGCGGCCCTTGTCATCCATGATGTGGCCGAGCACCAAGCAGCTCTTGTAGGCCGGGCTGTCTTTGATCAGGGTCGCGATGACGTGCAGCGTGTAGAACCAGCCGCGCGTCTGGTCGACGGCCTCGCTGATGAAGTCCGCCGGAAACTGGCCGGTCTGCTTGGCGTCCTTGACGGCGTCGTCGACCAACTCCTTGTTCTCGAACGGGTAGTGCAGCTGGGAAAACGGCATCGAGCCCGCATCGAACCAGGGATCGATGATGTAGCGCTCGCGCACCATCCGGCCGCCGCACTGCGGGCAGGCCCAGGTAAACTCGTCGATGTAGGGCCGGTGCGGGTTGAACTGCTCGCGGTCGTAGAGGTCGGTGACACCCGCGAACTTCTCCGGGCACTTCTCCTTCAGCTCGGCGTAGCTGCCGAGGCACTCCTGGTGCCCGCAGCCCTCCGCGGCGCAAACCCAGACGGGCAGCGGCGTACCCCAGAAACGGTCGCGCGAGAGCGACCAGTCGATCACGTTGTTCAGCCAGTCGCCGAAGCGGCCGTCGCGGATGTGCTCGGGCTGCCAGCGGATCTCTTTGTTGTTGGCGATCAGCCGGTCCTGGATCTCGGTGACCTTGATGAACCAGCTGTCGAGCGGGTAGCTCATCAGCGGCGCGTCCGTGCGGTAGCAGTGCGGGTAGTTGTGCTCGACCTTCTGCGTCTTGAACAACAGCCCGCGGTGCTTGAGGTCGGTGATTACGTCGGGATCGACATCCTTGAACCACTTGCCCGCCGAGATCTTGACCGTGTCGATCGCTCGCCCGTCGCGGTCCATCGCCAGTAAAAACGGCAGGTTCTCGCGGAGGCCGACGCGGTAGTCGTCCTCGCCGAAAGCCGGCGCGATGTGGACGATGCCGGTGCCGTCCTCGAGCGTGACGTATTCGTCGGCGATCACGTGCCAGCCGCTGACCTCGGCGCCGTCGCGGCGGATGTCAGGCACGTCGTAATCGAACAGGCGGTCATAGGGCAGGCCCGCCAGCTCGCGGCCCTTGACCCGCGCGACGATGTTCTCGCCCTCCAGGCCGTTGGCCTTGAGCAGGCCCTCGGCCAGCACGAGGTATTCGCGGCGATCCTCCTTTTGGTTGTGGAACTCGACAACGACATACTCGTAGTCGGGATGGACGCAGAGCGCGACGTTGCTAAGAAGCGTCCAGGGCGTCGTGGTCCACAGCAGGAAATAGGTGTGCAGGTTGGCTTCGTGCGTACCGATCTTCGTGCCCTTGGGCACGTGCGCCCGCACCCACACCGACGGGTCCTTGACGGTCTGCCAGTTCTGCGCCACCTCGTGGCTGGACAGGCCACAGCCGACCAGGGTGGAATACCACTGGATGCGATGGCCCTTGTACATCAGGCCGCGGTCGTAGGCTTGCTTCAACAGCCACCAGACCGACTCGACGTACTGGTTGGTGAAGGTGAAATAGGCGTTTTCGTAATCCAGCCAGAAGGCGATGCGGTTGGAGAGCTTGACCCACTCCTGCTCGTAGCGACGCACGCTGTCGAAGCAGTGCGCGTTGAACTTCTCCAGGCCGTAGGCGCGGATCGCCTCGGGCCCGCTTTCCGTCATCTCGCCTTTTTTGATCAGCTCTTTTTCCACGGACAACTCGACGGGCAAGCCGTGGGTGTCCCAGCCCGCCTGGCGGCGGACGTAATAGCCCTGCATCGTCTTGAAGCGCGGCAGGCAGTCCTTGATCGTACGCGTCAGGACGTGACCCGGATGCGGCAGGGCGTTGGCCGTCGGCGGGCCTTCGTAGAACACCCAGTTGCCCTTGGGCGCCGGCTTGGTGAGCGACTTGGCGAAAATCTCGTTTTGCTCCCAGAACTCCAGAATCCGGTCTTCCATCTGCGGGAAGTTGTAGCCTGTCTCGACTTTGGCGAATCGCTGCTTCCTCTGTTCGGCCATCGCAGTTACCTCTAGTATTCGTTCGTTGCCCCCCGGGCAATACGTCGGTTGATTACGCAATAAAAAAGCCCCCCATTTCAGATGGGGGGCTTGGTGATCAACCTTCCGTGCGCGTCACCCTAGCCCCCCGGGGGGCAGAAAATGATGATCGCGTACTTTGCATTCCTCATCGCCATATTTATCGACCTGTCGATGCCGGTTTTGATCCCGACGTTCAGATTATACCTGGTACTGCCGGGAACCGGACTCGAACCGGTACGGGAGTTATCCCGGGAGATTTTAAGTCTCCTGCGTCTGCCAATTCCGCCATCCCGGCAGGCGTGGGAATTATACCCAACACTTACCGCCCGCGGCGCTTCTTGGCCTTCTTCTTGTCGCCGCCGGCGCGCTTGCGCTCCACGCCGCGCTTGTTATCGAGCAGGTTCTCCTCGCTCTGCCGTTTGAACGACTTGAGCATGATGTCGAACTCCTCGGAATTCACCAACGGCTCTTCGAAGTTGATATTGGGCGGTTCGCCCAGGTACTCCGTCGCCGGCAGATGGCTGTGTTCCCGCTCCTGCCGGGGAGGCTTGGTGTAATCGAGGCTCTCGGCCTGCTTCAGCGACAGCTCGATCCGTCCGTCGTCCTTGACGCTGAGCACCTTGACCTTGACGCGCTGGTTGGGCTTGATCCGGTTATGGATGTCCTTGACGTAATCGTCGCTGATCTCGCTGATATGGATCAAACCCTTACGGCCGTCCTCCAGCCAGACGAACGCGCCGAAGTCCCGGACTTCCGCCACCCGGCCCTGCACTACATCATTCGCCACGATGTCCACTTTCTCACCTCCTCTGGCGCGGGATTTGCCCCGAAGCGAAGCATAACGCAAACGAGAATTTTAGGTCAGCGCTGGCAGGCATGTCAACTGGCTTGTCAACCACGGGCATCTTCTATAATTGCCATAGAGCGGACGCGCGGGGAGATTTACGATGGGCAATCGCAATTTTCGGGGCGGGCTGGCCGTCCTCGGTCTGACGTTGAGTATCATGCTGCCGGTGATGGCATTCGCACAAGTCGATCCCTTCGGCTTCAATGAGGATGACTACTCGTCGTGGGGGATCG
This sequence comes from bacterium, assembly GCA_016932385.1. Taxonomy (GTDB): domain Bacteria; phylum 4484-113; class 4484-113; order 4484-113; family JAFGCY01; genus JAFGCY01. The sequence goes on from JAFGCY010000066.1 coordinate 13,355, forward strand.
TCGACGCGCCGTACCCGTACGAAGGCTACGACGCCGGCGGCAACTGGCAAGGCTTCGGTTGCTTTCCGGTGGGCAACGGGCTGGTCTTCGCGCACCTGGGCGTCGACGGCGACTTCAATACGCTCAAAGGCATCACCGGCCCGGGCTACCAGGCGCACGACGACGCAGGGCACGCCGAGTGGTGGAAAGAAGGCGACTGGCCGGGGTTGAAAGTAAAGCCGGTGGAGTTGAATTCAGCAACCGGGCAGACAGGAGATCTGCGGTTTGCACCTGTGGAATGGGAAAACCAATCGATTCAAGTATTACGCGGCACCGCCATGGTTCGCACAATCCAACGGGCTGGTGATCTGACGCTTTACTGCATGACTTACGCTGTACCGAATGCACCGATTTTGACTCGCTATTATCTGTTGGCAGGAGAACAGCCGGACAATCCTATTGGCTTGGCAGTGGATCGTACGGACTGCGTATTCGATCCTACTGGATTGTTTATCGCCTCGGGCGAACGGTTGATGGAGGTCATGGGCTCAACAACCGTCGAGCAATCCAACAGAAAACACCAAACTGTTCTCACGGGAAATAAATCGGAAAACAATGGTACTCCCTACAAGGAATGGTTCATCTCCTTCAGACTATTCCAGCCCGATCAGGTCTATCAGCCAGATTCACAATGCCAGGAAATAAGCGATGGCTTTTATCGTTATTCAAATGAGCTAAATAGCATTCCTAACAATCCAGAGAGCACATACGATTACTGGAAATCCTGGTCCGCCCAGAACCGTCAATTCGACACCGGCGACCGGCGGCTCGACGACCTGATGACCCAGCTGCCGGTGATCATCGAGGCCCAGCGCGACCATTACTCCGGCGGCGTGGCGCCGCTGGTCAGTTACCACGGCTACTGGGTGCGCGACCACAACGGGCCGATCCTGACGTACCTCGCCAACGAGCGCTTCCACGAAGTGACGCGCATGCTGCGCTACCACCGCGCGGCCTGTTTGCATTACGGGCATTGCTGGATGCAGGTGCCGCTGGATCTGGACCTGAGCGACCTGCCGGGCTGGCAGCCGGACTTAGGGGCGGCATTAATGCCGCCCGCGGGTCGCATCAATGCGACCCCTACAACCGCCGGCGACCTGTCGCAGATCGGCACGACGGACGCGGACTGGGAGGGCGTGACCGTCGAGGGCGCCGAGATCCCCAGCTGGATCGTGCTGCAGCACTACTGGCTCTGGTGGGCGATGCATGAGGCCGGCCGCGGCGAGGAGGCCGACGCCTTTTTAAAGGAGGCCTGGCCGTTCATCAAGCTCAACCTGTTCCAGCTGCCGGTGGACGAGCACTACGGCGTGCGCTTCCACGGCGACGAGACCTACGCCGGCGGAGCGCTGTACTCCACCTACGACCGCGAGGAGAGCGGCGCGATCGGCTATCCCAACGGCTATATCCCGACGGACTTCTTCAGCTTCGACAACACGCTTTTGCACCGCAGCGCGGCCGGCCAGGCAATCTGGATGGCGGAGACGCTTAACGACGACGAGGCCCGCCACCAGGCCGCGGCGCTGAAGCAACAACTGGACGGGCTGGTCAACGCTTACGCGACGAACCACCACTGGGCGCCGGCCCTCAGCCCGGTCACCGGCCAGACCTGGCCCACCCCGTTCGCCAACATCGGGCTCAGGCCTTTCTGGCTGGCACCGGCACTGGTGTCTCCGGCGCTCGTCGCTACGCCCGACGGCGTCCTCGGCCCGTCCGAGCGCGCGCCGGCCACGCTGGCTTCGCATTACGACTGGCTTCGAGCAGGGTTGTGGCGCGGCGAGTTACCGTTCACCACGCCCTGGAGCGATTACGTAACCGGCCACGGCCTGGGCTACTGGCTGATCGCCGCCTGCCAGCAGGGCGACAAGTCCACCGCGGTCATCGCCGCCGAGCAACTGCTGAACACGGCCGGGCCCGAGGGCGCCTGGTGCGAGGTCCTCGACGGCGCGGGCCACCCGGTCGAGATCTACGGGCGGATCAACCGCATCCGGCCCTGGGAGAGCGGGATCAACTATTACGCGCTGGCGCAGTACCTGGAAAAGCAATCGGGCTGGCTGGACCTGACCGCGGCGGCCGGGCAGTGGCCGGCGGAGCCGCCGCAGGTCAACATCCCGATCTATGCGCATCCATTCACCGAGGTGTTCGTGATCACCCGCGAGGACGACTACCTCGACCGCCTGCCGGACTATCCCGAGTTGGCGGGCATCGATCATCAGAACGTGGCGGCCATCGACGCCGGCCTGCCCTTCGCCGTGGCCGACCTGCGCTCCTTGCTGATCCACAACTGGGGCGAGATGGTGCTGGACAGCGCAGGCAACCGGCTCGGCGGCAGTACGGGCGGCACGCGCGATCCGGACCTGGGTATCCCCTTCCTGTTCTTCGACCACAACGTCCGCGCGGCCATGGACCGCCGCACGATGAAGGACCAGGACTTCTGGTTCGGCCCGGAAATGACGGAACTCCTGGCGGAATACGAAGCACTCGGCGGCGTGGTGATCGACGCGGACAAGGTAGCCGAGGCGCGATTGCGGGGCGAATGACCCAATCGCCGCAACGGCTTGCTATACTGCCTTAGTGCTCGAAATTAGCGCAGCAGTAGAATCGTTCCGCCAGACCTACGGCGGCGAGCCGCTGGTGTTCGCCCAGGCGCCGGGCCGCGTCAACCTGATCGGCGAACATATCGACTACGCCGGCGGCTGGGTGCTGCCGATGGCCCTCAAGCGCGGCGTCACCGTCGCCGCTGCGCCCGGGGAGCCCGGCCGCATCCGCGTGCATTCCGACCGCTTCCTCGACGCCGGTGTAGCGGAATTCAAGCCCGACCAGCAGCCACCGGCGGCGTTCACGCGGTTTGTCTACGCCCTGGCGCTGGAGACCAAGATCAGCGGCGCGGACATCGCCGTGGTCAGCGATCTGCCGGTCGAGCGCGGCTGGTCCTCCTCGGCGGCGTTTGCCGTCGCCGTCACCTCCGCTCTGCTGGCGCTGAACGCGCGCGCGTACTACCCGCAACCGCTGGAATTGTGCCGGATGTGCCAACGGGCCGAAACCCACGCGCTCGGCGTCGAATGCGGTCTGATGGACCAGTACGTGGCGGTATACGGCCAGGCCGGACATGCGCTGTGGTTCGATACGCGGCTGGAAAAGCACGAGTACGTGCCGATCGACCTGCCGGACCTGGCAATCCTGCTGATCGACTCCGGCCAGGACCGCGCGCTGGCGGAAAGCGGCTACAACGACCGCCGCCGGGAGCTGAGCCAGGCGCTGGAGCAACTGGAACGGCGGATTGGCAAGTTCGACTCCCTGTTCGACCTGAAGCCGGAACAGATTTTGAATGCGGCCCAGGACCTGCCGCAGATTTCGCGCCTGCGCCTGCGCCACATCGCCACCGAGCAGCAACGGGTCGAGCGCTTCGTCCGTCAGCTCAAGACCGGCGACGCGATTCAACTCGGACGGCTACTCTCCGCCAGCCACAACAGCCTCTCCGAGGATTACGACGTCTCGACGCCCGAACTGGACGCGCTGTGCGACACGCTGACCGCGCGGCCGGGGATCTTCGGCGCGCGGCTGATGGGCGGCGGCTTCGGCGGGAGTGCACTGGCGCTGGCCAACCGCCACGTGCTGGACGGCGACCTGCAGGCGGCGCTGGCCAGCTATACCGCCGAGACGGGCCTGGCCACGGAATGGCATGCGGTCCGACCCGGCGACGGCGCGCTGGTGACGCACCAGGACGGCACAACCGAGCTGGTGCGGGAGTGGCTGCCGTGAACGAACTCAAGGGGCTGATCCTGGCGGCGGGACGGGGCACGCGCCTGCTTCCGCTGACCAGCCGGCGCACCAAACCCCTGCTGCCCCTGGCCGGCCAGCCGCTGATCGCCTATCCGCTGCAGAAGCTGATGCTGTCCGGCATTACTGAGATCGGCATCGTCGCCGGCGACAACGAAGCCGAGTTGCGCCAAGGCCTGGCCAACGTTCCCGCCCACCTGGCGTTCGTCCGCCAATCCGAACCACTCGGCCTGGCGCATGCGGTGAACGCCGCCCGCGGCTACACCGGCGACAGCGACTTCGTCTTGATGTTCTGCGACAACATCTTCTCCGAACCGCTGTGCTTCGCCCTGGCCGAATGGGAAGTGGTCCGCCGCCGCGCTCCCGATACCGCGGCGCTGATCCATGTAATCGAATGCGCCGATCCACGCGCCTTCGGCGTGGCGGTGGTCGACGGCGACGGTGCGGTGCTGGAAATGGAGGAAAAGCCGGCCCAGCCCAAGAGCAATCTGGCCGTGGTCGGGATCGACTTCCTGACGCCGGTGATCTACGACGCGATCGCGCGGATCAAGCCCTCCGCGCGGGGTGAACTGGAGATCACCGACGCCCTGGCCGAACTTGTCCGGATGGGCCACCGCGTCCAGGCCCGCCGGCTGACGGGCTTCTGGTTCGACACCGGCACCTTCGGCGACCTGACCGCCGCGTTACAGCCGGTGATGGATGAGTTCGGCGCTTACGGCACGGCCAGCTCCCACCCCGGCTGCACCTTGGCCGGTCCGGTCGGCATCGGCCGCTACAGCCGGGTGGAGAACTGCGAGTTGACCGGCCCGGTGATCATCGGCACCAACTGCCAGGTCACCGGTTCGCGGCTGGGGCCGTATACCGTCGTTGGCAACGGCTGCGCGATCGACAATTGCACGCTCAGCGACTGCGAGGTCTACGCGGGCACCGAGATTGCCGGTGTCACCGACAGCCGCGCGATCTTAGACGGCGATCTGCGCGTGGATGAATCGACGCCGCCCGGAACCTAGCGCCGAAGTCGCGATGGTCAGCTACACGCCAACGTGGTCGTCGCCCTCCAGCGGCTGGCCCTTCTGCTCCAGTTCCTTCTTGCGCTTTTCCTCGCGCGCAAGCTTCTTGTCCAGCTCGGGATTCTCGCGGCGTAGCTTATCCTGGCGCTCCAGCGGATCCAACACGGCCAGCGGATTACGGCCGAAGAACTGCACGTGGCCGCATTCGAGGCACATGTACGCGTCGATCGGAGTGGCGCGGTCATACTTGACCTGCATCCAGCCGTAACCGGTGACGAAGTGGGGTTCGCGCGTCACGCCGAAGTTGGCGACGCTGGAGAAGTCGCCGCGCACGCACTCGCCGCCGCAAAGCGTGCAGACCAACGGATCTACTTCGGGCTTAGCCATGCCTCGCACTTGCTCCAGCGAGACCGCGCGCTGTTTCTTGATCGCCATGCGGACTCTTGTTAAATACTATCACAACCGGCCGAAGCTTTCAGAATCCCGCCGGACGGCTGCTCGCCTCCGGCGGACCTGCTTCGCCCGTGGCCGCCAGGCCCTGGACCCGCCGCCGCCGCGCCTGCGTAATGTTGAGATGGCGGATCAAGGCCACACCCAACCAGATCAGCAGCAGGCCGGCGACCAGCACGGCCGCCACCGGACCCCACAGGCCGGCGCCGGTGATCACGCCCTGGCGCACCGCGAATTCGACCACCGGACCGGCGGTTGGGTTCACGTCGTAGACCCCATTGACGGCTTTGTAACGGAAGTAGTAGTAACCGGTGGCCTTGTCCAGTGTGAACCGTTTGACGATCCGCTCGGGCTGGCGCGCCTTGAGATCGTAGTCGCCGATGATGTGCAATTCGTCCTGCTTGAACACGGGCTGGCGGCGGTCGTTGAGCACTTCGAACGTGGTATGCCAGTAATTGCCGTCCACCTCGGGCAGCTGGGCCGTGATGTAATAACGCCCCACCTCGCCCTGGCGCAGATAAACCGGACCGAAGTCGAACCCGCGGGCGACATCGGCGGCACTGATCTTTTGCGCCAGCACCAGGCGGCCGGAATAGTTCATGGCGAAAAAGGCGTACAGCGGCGCGATGGCGCACAGCAACAGGCCAAGCGCCAACAGCCAGCTAATCGCGCGCACGCGTGCGCGCATCACGCGACGCTCTTTCGGGGGAGTCGCACCCCGTTTCATCTCACCCACGCAGTGATTATACCATCGCCGGAATTGGCGGCGCACCTGCTATGATGCTTGGCGCGCCGATGAGCGACCGTAGCAACCTTGAGGACACCAACCACACGCCACTAAGCCGGGTGTGCTTCACCGTACTCGATTTGGAGACCACCGGCGGCGCGCCTCCCGAACACAAGATCACCGAGATCGCGGCCTACCACATCGAAAATCTCGAAATCACCAACGAGTTCTCGACGCTGGTCAATCCCGAGCGCTCGATCCCGCCGTTCATCACCAACCTGACCGGCATCGACGCGGCGATGACCGGCGACATGCCGCCCAGCCGCGAAATCCTGCCCGACCTGCTGGACTTCATCGGCACCGGCGTCGTGGTCGCGCATAACAGCCAGTTCGACCGGCGCTTTTTAGACAACGAGCTGCACCTGGCGGGCCTGCCGCGGCTGAAGAACTCCGATCTGTGCACCGGCCGGCTGGCCCGGCGGATCCTGCCCTGGCTGCCGTCGAAGAGCCTGGGCAACCTGGCGGCGTTTTTCGGCGTGGAGATCCCCGACCGCCACCGCGCGGCCGCCGACGCCCTGGCAACCGGCAAGCTGCTCTTGGTCTTCTTCGACTACCTGAAGGAGCGCGGCATCACCAGCCTGGAAGAAGTGCTGTTGTTCCAGTTCGGTGAATACGATTACCAGGAATAACCGTGCGGCATCCGATCAGAACGCGCCGAGCCAGCGCGCGGCAACCAGCGCGGCGAAGAGCACGATAACCGCGAAGCTGAGGGTCACCTCCTGGCGGTCCAACCGGCGGATCTGCGGGTAGGCCAGGGCCAGGTAGCCGACCACGCCGACGGCGATGAACGGCAGCGCCGGGATCGCCGCCCCGATGAGCTGCGAAACCGCCAGCGCCACGATGATCGAGATCAGCGAGCTGACGCCCACGGCCAACGGGCTGATGCCATGCAACCAGGCCACGCGGAACAACAGCGCCACGATCACGAAGTCGCCGATTCCCAACACGGGCACGCTGGTGCCTATCCCCGGCACGGGCATATGCACGACGACATAATCGACGAAGGGCGCTCGGATCGCGGCGGCGGCCTTGTCGGCGGCCGCGGCGGCGGCTTCCGGCGGCAGGTTGGCCATGGCCTCGGTCCGTACCGCCTCGATCTCCAACTGGTGTTCCGCCAGGTCTTGCACGACCTTCTTGCTCGGCCCCTGCCAAACACTGAAGATATCCGCGCAGGCAAAGGCCACGGCAACCGGAATCAGATTGGTGACCTTTTGCATCTGGTCACCCACCCAATAGCCGATCGGCAGTGCCACCGCCATCAGCGCCAGCGCCAGGACCGCGCGCATCTGCGGCAATTGCAGATTGAAGACGTACGCCATTCCCACGACCGCCACACCGGCGCCGAACAGCCACCAGCGCGCCCCGGACGGCCAGCGCGGCCGTTCACCGAGTGCCAGCACGGCCATCAGCAGCAGCATGCCCAGCACGATCGCGCCGATCTGCGATACCGGCGGCAAGTCCCGACCGGTCGACGGGATCGCCAGCACAAGCCAGAAATAGATCAACCAGCCCAGCCCCGCCACGCCGGTCCAGATGTATTGGATCGGCTTATCCCAGCAATTGACCGGTACCAGTTTTGTTGCGTCCTCTGTCATAGTCTCTCGTTATCCGTGACCTACCGGCCGCTTGATTACTATAACTCCACAAGCATACCCGTGGTGCGTTGGGGCAACACCGTGTGCGGTATCGGACCAGTCTCAATCCGGCAAAACGCCGTGCTGGCCGCCCAGGGCGTGTTGTTCTCATCACTCATGTGGCCCAGGAACAGGTGCTGCGGCATGTGGGCCAAGCCCGTGGCGAACTCGGCGGCCTGCTGGTTGCTCAGGTGGCCGTAGTTGCCGCGGATGCGCTGCTTCAACAGCGGCGGATACGGTCCCGCGGCCAGCAGCTTCGGGCAATGGTTCGCCTCCAACAGCAGCGCGTCGCAATTGCCAAAGGTCTCGACCAGGTGGTCCGTCGTGGTACCGAGGTCGGTCAACACGCCGGCCCAGCTGCCGTTGTGATGGACCTTGTACATCACCGTCGGGTTGCAGTCGTGGCTGACCGGCACGGGTAGTACGTCCAGGTCGCGGTGATAGAAGCCGTCGCCGCCGTTGAACGTGGCTATCTCGAATTCCGTATACGCCGCGCGCTTGGCGGCGCTCAACTCGCGCCGGATCATCAACCCCAACTCCGGGGCCATCAACTGATGCGTATAGACGCGCGCCGGGACGTGCTTCAGAAGCGTCGGAATTCCGCCGACGTGGTCCGTGTGCATGTGCGTGGCGAAAACCGCGTCGATCCCGTGCCAGTCGATTCCGTGCGCCGCCAGCGCGGATTCCAGGAAGCGAATACCCACGCCGCAGTCGATCAGCACCTGGCTGTGCGCAGTCGCCACGTAAGCGCAGTTACCCTTGGAACCCGTGGACAGCACGAGGAAGCGCATTCCCGTCATTGCGCCGAATTATACCTAGCGGCGTGGTTTTTCCACGCATCGAGCACCGGCTGGAGTTCCTCCAGCTCGCTGAACCGGCCGTTGATCTCCGCCGTCAGCCCGTCGATCTCGCTCTGCAATTCCGCCAGCCGGTCGTATTCCTGCCGCGCAGCCGCTTCGCCCTGCAGTTGCTGCAGTTCGCCGGTCTGGTCCTCGAGCGCGGCGATCTCGTCCTCGATCGCCTCGGCCTTGGCCTCAACCCGCTGCAGTTGCTTGGCGATATAGCCATCCACGCTCGTGCGCGCGTCCCGGGCCAGCAGTTCGATGTCGTAGATGCTCAGCGACTCAGGCTTGGCTGGATCAGCCTTGCCGCCGCCGCTGGGCTTCGGTTGCGGATCCGCGGGCGGCGGGGCCGTGCCGGCCCGTTCGCGCCAGGTCAGGTAATCGCTGTAGCTGCCACGGAAGACGGTCAGTGCTTGCTCGTCCTCGGCGCCGTAGGGGAATACCACCAGCCGGTCGCAGATCCGCTCCAACAGCGCGCGGTCGTGCGTCACCATAATCACGCTGCCGGCGTAGCTGTTGAGAAACTGCTCCAGCGCTTCGCGCGCGTAGATGTCGAGGTGGTTCGTCGGCTCGTCGAACAGCAGCACGTTGGGCCGACAGCGGAATATTTTCGCCAGCGTCAGCCGCGAGCGTTCGCCGCCCGAGAGCGTCTCCACCAGCGCGAATACATCGTCGCCGGAGAAGCCGAAGCGCGCCAGGTAATCGCGTGCGGCGCTATCGCTGATCGTCGGCTCCACCGCCCGCAGCTCCGCCATCACGTCGCGGCCCGGCGTCAGGTCCGCGCTGTCCTGGCTGAAGATACCCAGCTCGGCGTTGGTACCCCAGGCGATCATCCCGCGCTGCAACGGCAGCGTCTTGGCCAGCAGCTTTAGCAGGGTCGTCTTGCCGCAGCCGTTGGGCCCGATAATCCCCAGCCGCTCGCCGCGATAGAACTGCAGGTTGAATCCGCTGACCACCAACTCCCCGCCCACGGCGGAACGGGCCACGGTCAGCGGCGGATTCAGGCTGAGCCCCTTGGCTCCGGCGGCAACGTGGACCTGCTCCGCTTTTTGGGGTGGCAGCTGGCCGGTCTCGACGCCATAGCCGAAACTCAGGTTCTCGACAATCAGCAGCTGCTCGCCGCTTCTTAACGCCGGCTGCAAAAAGAAACGCATTTCCGGGTCCTCGGCGGGCCGCTCCACGCGCTCCATCCGGCCCAGGATCTTGCGCCGCCCGCGCGCCTGCCTGGTGTTCTGCCCGGCGATGTTGCGGCGGATGTATTCCTCGGTCCGCGCGATGTGCTCCTGCTGGCGCTCGTAGGCGATCCGCGCCTGCTTGCGGCGCTCATCGCGCAGCGGCACGTACTTGGAGTAGTTGCCGGGGTAGCGGTAGAGCACGCCGCCGTCCAGCTCCCAGATATGCGTGGCCAGGTTGTCGAGCAGCCAGCGGTCGTGGCTGACCAGCACAACCGCCGTCTCGCGCGGCAGTCCGCGCAGATAGTCGACAAAAAACGCCTGCGCCGCCAAGTCGAGATGGTTGGTCGGCTCGTCGAACACCAGGCAATTGCTGTCGGATAACAACGCCCGGGCCAGGCAGGCCTTCTGCCGCTGGCCGCCGGACAGCGTACCCAGCCGCTTGGAGAACTCCGCGCGCCTAAAGCTCAGGCCCAGGAGCAGCCGCTCCACGTCGTGCTCCCAGCGATGCCCGCCCAGCGCGGAGAACCGCGCCTCGGCGCGGCCGAGCCGGTCGATCAACTCGGCGTTGCCGGCCTCGGCGGCCAGTCGCTCGTGCAGCCGGTCCTGCTCGGCCTGCAATTCCAACAGGTCCTGGCGGCCGCGCTTCACGAACGTGAACAGCTCGTCCTCGTCCGTCCCGCCCGCCGTCTGCGATACGTAGGCGAGCTTCATGCTCTTGGCATGCTGGACCTGGCCTTCCTCGGGCTTGAGCTCATTCAGCAAGACGCGCAAAAGCGTCGTCTTGCCCCCGCCGTTGGCGCCGATCAAGCCGACGATGTTGCCGGCATGCAACGCAGCGGTGGCTTCGACGATCACGCGCTCGTCGCTATAGCCGTAGGCGATGCCGCTGAACTCAAGTAAGGCCACGGCCAAAAGTTTAACAGAACAGCCGCGTCTCTGGGCGCTAGGTGGACTGTCTTAACCCACCTTAACCTGGTTTGGCGCACGCGGGCCTGGCGTGTTCAGCCTTGCTCCAGTTTGGCCACGATATACTCCAGCCGTTCGTTGAGTTGGGCCTGCAGCTCGTTGATCTGCGCCTGGAGTTCCTTGACATTGTCCTCGTGCCGCTCGGCCAGGTCGCTGCTCATCTCGTCGACGAAGACGGCGTTCAACAGGCTGAGGATGATAATTCCACCGATGACCACCGCCAGCACAAAGAAACTGCGCACCAGATGGGCGCTTAGCGCCGTACTAGTGCCGGCGATCGTATCCGCCATCTCGTACCAGCCCTCGATCGTGAAGACTTTGAACATCGTGTACATCGACACGATCGGATTGCTGAATTCCGGCAGGGCGTTCTCGCCCATGCCGAAAAAATACGTTGCGCCAATGCCGAAAATGAATATGTAAAAGATCGTCACCAGCAGAATGCCGACACTGGCCCTAAGCGCCCGTCGCGCTCCCTCGAACAGCCGGTCGATATTGGGAATGAAGCGCATTAGTTTCAGGAAGCGCAACAGCCGCGCCAGGCGCAATACCAGCAACCCGGCCAGCAGATGCGTGCCCAGGCCGAACGGAACCAACAGCGCCGGCGAACTGGCCAACACGACCAGCAGGTCGAAGATGTTCCAACCACAGTGGAAGTAGCGCCGGCCCTCCGTCGCGGCGATCTTGATGATGGCCTCGATCACAAAAAACAGGATGCAGATATAGTCCACCACCCAGAGCAACGGGCCGCAACAAGCATGGATTTCCGGAAACGCGTCCAGCAGCAGAACCACCGCGTTCAACCCAACCACCGCCAGAACCACCGCATCGCTTACTGCCTGTGCCAGCCAACCTCGAGCCATGGCGCCCTCACTATTGCGTGTTGTCATCTAGTCTAGCCTAGCACGCCGCGAACCAGTGAAATCGATTGATATTCATGGTGGATACCTATACAATAATATGCTATACTTATGTGCCATAGTGAAGGATCAATGAGTAAAAATCCTGATCTCTTTTTCGAGTTACGAATGAGACGGAACGCGCTAACGGTGGATAGTTGGCCGCTTGTTTCACGCTGGATGTGGACGGCGGTTTCAGCCGTAAGCCAATTCATCTTCGCTCAATATTGGCTTAACTTTCCCTTTACGAAGGGCGGGTTTGGGCCTTCGCACCCAATGCGCATATCAGGATTTCATGGGCACTGCTATCCGCTGGTTATGCACACGTTCATCCACCGAATGGGGACGGGAACCCGCATTGAATCTGGGCTGAAGGCATGTTATAGTCGGAGCCCAGAGATAGGCGGGCTGCGGGAGAGGCAAACCCGGGACTAATTTTAGGCCCGTATTAACCAGAAATCAAGGCATGTATGGAGGGTAAGGTGAGTATTGCAGCGGGAGGATCCAAGTAGTGGCGCTACCTCGTGATCCCGAGCATTTGCTGTCCCGTACACCACCGCAGAACATCGAGCTGGAAATGAGCGTGCTCGGTGGCATCATGCTGGAGCCGAAGTACGCCTATCCCCTGGTCGCCGACTACCTGACACGCGAGTCGTTCTATCTCGACGGCCACGGGATGATCTTCGAGTTGATGGGCGAGTTGCACAACCGGCAGATCCCGCCCGACAGCGACATGGTGCTGGACGAGTTGCGCGCGCGGGGTCTGTTAGAGAAAGTCGGCGGACCCGGGGTGGTGCTGTCCATGCTCAACAGCGTGCCCTCGGCGGCCAACGTCGAGTACCACGCCAAGAAGATCGCCGAGAAGGCGCATTTACGGGCCTTGATCCGCGTCTGCACCCAGATCATCGAGGAATGCTACCGCCAGGAACTGCCGATCGAGGAAGTCCTGGACATGGCGGAGGCCGCCGTCCTGCAGCTGTCCACCGACTCCGCCGCCGCGGAGTTCACGGAACTTAAGCTCATCCTGATTGAGTACTGGGAAAAGCTGCACGAACACGATCTGGAGATCAAGCGGCGCCGGGCCGAGGGTGAGATCGATCCCCGCATCGACATCGGCCTGCCGACGGGCTTTCTCGACCTGGACCGCATCACCGGCGGGCTCAGGCCAAGCGAGCTGACGATCATCGCCGCCCGGCCGAGTATGGGCAAAACGGCTCTCGGCCTGAACATGGCGCACAACATGGCGATCAAGCACAACGTGCCCGTCGCGTTGTTCAGCCTGGAGATGGGCTCGGAGCAGCTGGCCGAGCGCTTGCTCTGCATGGGTACGAAGTACTGGCAGAGCAACCGGATCCGCGGTATCAGCACCTCGATGCTGCAGAACCCGGACCTGGACCAGAGCCAGTGGAGCGTCTTGACCCAGGCCTTCAACAGCCTGGTGACGGCACCGATCTACCTGGACGACTCCAGCCTGCTGACGGTGCAGATGCTCAAAAGCAAGGTCCGCCGCCTGCACGCGCACTACAAGATCCAGTGCGTGATCGTCGACTACCTGCAACTGATGCAGGGCCGCGGCAACACCGACAACCGCGTGCAGGAGGTCAGCGAAATCAGCCGCGGATTGAAGCAGATCTCGCGCGAGCTGAAGATTCCGGTCGTGGCCTTAAGCCAGCTCAGCCGCCAGGTCGAGACACGCCAAAGCAAGCGCCCGCAACTGTCGGACCTGCGCGAATCGGGCGCGATCGAGCAGGATGCCGACGTGGTGATGTTCATCCACCGGCCGGATTATTACGACGAGGACAAACGCAAGCTGACCACGGGCGAGCCCGACTATGACCAGATGTCGCTGCCCGAGGCCGAAATCATCGTGGCCAAGAACCGTAACGGTCCGACCGACACGGTGCGGATGCGCTGGTTCCCGCAGATCACGCGGTTCCTGGACGCGTCGCGGCTGTAACGACGATGGCAATCACGCTACTTTGCCGGGTTGAATGAAGTGGGGTCGAGGAAGGCCGCCGGGCGGGGTGACCCCCCGTCCGGCGAGCCCGGCGTGAGCTAGCGCCAGGGTCTGAGAGGAATCAAGCGGCGGGCCAGGGATGGGCCCGCTGAACCGTAACCGGTACGGAGGATGGCATGGGAGCACACAAGCGGATCTTGATGGTCGGCAACGGCGGGCGCGAGAACGCGCTGAGCAACGCATTGCTGCTCAGCCCGCAGGTAGAAGCGCTGTACGTCACGCCCGCCAACTGGGGGATCGTCGACCCCCAGGCCGGGCCGGACGGCAGCCGCGTACAGACGCTGGCACTACAGGTCGGCGACCATGCCGGCATCGTCCAGGCCGCCCGCGACCTGCTGATCGACCTCGCCGTGGTCGGCCCGGAGCAGCCGCTGGTGGACGGCCTGGCCGACGAATTGCGCGCGGCGGGCATCGCCGTGCTGGGCCCCGGCCGCGCGGGGGCGCGCCTGGAGGGCAGCAAGGTCTTCGCCAAGGACTTCATGGCGCGCCACGGCATCCCGACCGGCGGGTTCGCCGCTTTCACCGAGCACGACGAGATGGTTGCGCACCTTCAGAAGCTGAACGGGCCGGTCGTGCTCAAGGCCGACGGGCTGGCCGCCGGCAAGGGCGTGATCGTCTGCGCCAACCGCGAGGAAGCGCTCGACGCCGCCCAGCGGATCATGGTCGACCGTGAGTTCGGCAGCGCCGGCGACGTGGCGGTGGCGGAGGAGCGGCTCTACGGCGACGAGATCAGCTTCACCTGCCTGGTCGCCGGCGACCAGGTGGCGCTTCTGGCTTCCAGCACGGACTACAAACCGCTGTTGGACGGCAACACGGGCCCGAACACCGGCGGCATGGGCAACATCTGCCCGACGCCGTTCGCCACGGTTGAAGTGCTCGCCGAGTTCGAGGAGCGTATCTTGAAGCCTTTCGCCGCTGGCCTGAAGGCGGACGGCCTGGACTACCGCGGCTTCTTGTTCATCGGCACGATGCTGACGGAGGACGGACTGAAGGTGCTGGAGTTCAACGTGCGCGTCGGCGATCCCGAGGCGCAGGTCGTACTGCCGTTGATCAAGGCCGACTGGCTGGAGGTCTTCACGGGCGTCGCGGCAGCCCGGCTGGACGTCGCCGGCATCACAAGGCGCGAGGGCGCCTGCGTGGCGGTCTGCGCCGCCTCCGCGAATTACCCGTATGGTAAGAGCGAGCCGGCGGTGATCGAGGGGCTCGACCGCATCCACGCGCGCGGGCTCTTAACCCCCGGCCCGGACGGCGTGCCGCCCGTGAGCGTCTACTTCGCCGGCGTCGGCGCGGAATCCCTGGCCAGCGAGCAGGTCGCCGCTGATGAGGTCCGCCCAGCCTATACCAATTACTTCGCCGGCCTGGACCGGATGCGCTTCCTGGCCACCGGCGGGCGCGTGCTGGCAGTCTCAGCCTTCGGCAAGGACCTGAGCGACGCGCGGCGTATCGCCTACGAGGTGCTGGGCAACCTGCACTTCACGGGCATGCAGTTTCGAAGCGACATCGGCAAGCTGCGCTAACTTAAGCGGTCATTTCGGTTTAAACCCGGTTAAACGCCGTTTCGCGCGCGCGTTTCACGCGCCGATGCGCTACACTAGTGGCGGAGAGAAAGGTGGATATCCTCAGTTACGGGCAAGGGGCCGCCCAGCTGTGGTTGTTGTTCATGCTGCGCACGCTGGGCTTCGTGGCGGTGGTGCCGTTGATGTCGGCGCGGTCCGCGCCGCCGCAATTCCGCATCGTGCTGGTTTTCTTCCTCACCACGCTGGCCTTCTCGGCCTGGATGCCGCGCCTGAACCTGCCCGCCCCCGACGCGTCCACGTTCGTGCCGGCGGCGTTCTCCGAGCTACTGCTCGGCCTGTTCATGGGCTTTATCGTCGGCATGGTGTTCGTCGCCTTCCAGTTCGCCGGCCAGTTCATCGGCTACCAGATGGGCTTCGCGATCGTCAACGTCCTCGACCCGCAGACCCAAAACCAGGTCAGCCTGGTCGGCGAGTTCATCTTCACCGTGGTGATGCTTTCGTTCCTGAACCTCAACCTGCACTACGACATGCTCGGGCTGTGGCACGCCAGCTACGAGATCGCCCCGCCCGGCGGCGTGGTGCTAGCAAACCTCGGTATCGAGCACATCGTCGCCATCGGCGACGACCTGGTGCTTTTAGCGCTGAAGGTCGCCGTGCCGCTGGTGGCGTTTTTAATCCTCACCGACGTCAGCCTGGGCATCATCGCGCGTGTGATGCCGCAGATGAACGTCTTCATCGTCGGCATCCCGATCAAGATCGCGATGGGCCTGCTGTTCCTGAGCCTCTTGGTACTGCAGCTCGACCCGGTGGTCCGCCAGACCACCAACCGCTTCATCAACGACGCGGTGTCGATCCTGCATGCCGTGGGGACGTAGGCTTACTCAATGGTATCCTGTTAACGCAGCCCAACCGGTATCCCCATGGTTGCCTTTTTCCGTTATAATTCATTTACAGGACTATTTCGGAGGTAGGTAATATGGGACATAGAGAGAGAGAGAGAGAGGCGCTTTGCTTCTCTAGGCACATACTGATTACCGTAAGCATGCTTATCCTGGCTGTTTGTTGCCCGGCCTGCGGAGGGACGGGATATGACCAGCCGGCAAAGGATTCCGGCAGCATTGAACCAGGCACCGGCAGCAGCCCCGAGATAGCAACAGGCGGTGAAATGCTGGACGGCGGCGGCTCCGGTCAAGCCGGACCGATTGGCGATCCCCAGAGCCTGGCTGACTGGTCTCAAACGGCGATTAATGCCTGGGGGCCGGTAATCCAAACCCATTATGTCAGTACGGGACAAGGAGGCCTAACCGTACCAGTCAAGCAGCTATATAGCCCTGATCCTTTCACGGCCACGTATCAAATGGAAGATGGTTCAATTGTCGTATCCAATCGGCCACTCGGTGAAATAGTAAGCGCCCAATGCCTTGAAGATCTTCCACCTACTGTAGGCTGGAATGGTCCTAATGGACTAGTACAGATGTTCGAGAACGAAATACTGGTTAATTTCACGACAGCCGCTGCTCAGCTAGATATTGAATTGCTTATCAGCCAATATAATCTGTATGTAATAATGTCGTGGTTCGAGCCATCTGGTGTCCCAGGACAAGGGAACTCCATAGCCAGTTTTCAATTCGAATACGACGATGCGGTGTTTCCTACATTTGATGATGCATATGCGTTTTTCAACTCTCAACCCTTGGTAATCGTAGCTGGGCCAAATACCGCTGATCAGGTTGAGGATCATTACGATCCTCCGAATGATCCAATCTATACGGGTTGGATTGAACCGGACTTAACTTCATACAATCCTCTGGCCAGGATTGTCAATGTACTTGGCACAGACAATACACCACTGGTTCCAGCTGGACCGGAGACCGAAGAAGGAGAGTGGTTTTCAGATCAAGTGGTGGCCGTCGTAGACGATGGCGTATATCGAAACCATCCCGACTATGCCTTCCTTTGAGGAAAGCCCGATCCCAGTTTGGGAATCTGTGGCAAGGTGTCCTGGGTTGGCGTCGATTGCTTCCATAGCGAATATATTGTTGGGCGAGATACTGACTGGGAACATTGGCGCGGTGAACCCACCTACTATGATTCGCGTCGCGGCGGCGTTGTCCGCCATGGCACTGGTGTGGCAGGCATCATAAATGCTGGCACCAACAACGGCGTCGGCACAGCCGGTCTGGTTCCAACAGCTTTGGTTCTACCATTTGCTGTACAGAAAACTGATGCAACTCATCTGGATAAAAGCGCTGTTAAGAAGGCCTTTAGGGCATTACGTTTTCAATTCGCGCATGGTAGCTGGACTGAAATGGTTCGCGTGGTGAACATGAGCTTCGGTGGAAACGATTCGGATCTAGGAGGGTTTGAGATTTCAGCAGATTTAGACTTATACGACAGGTTGTATGTTGGCTCAGCAGGCAATGATGCTGTCAATGAAAAAACATATCCTGGGGCTTATTCGTTTACACTTGGCGTATCAGGTTTATGGACAAATGAAAACGGAAGTGTGTGGAGAGCTTCAGAAGACGCAGATGGAACGGGAGGCGGCTCTAGTTATTATAATGATAATTACTCAACATATCCAGTATCAGGAATATACCATTTCTTTGATCGTGTATCTGATCCAATGAGATCTTACCATATGTCATTAGCTCCTCCTGGTCAAGGTATGATCAGCGAAAATACCTTTCAACACCCCGGCATTCAAGGAGTATACCATCATTTCAGTGGAACCTCTGCCTGCGCTCCTGCTGTCTCTGGGCTAGCGGTGCTTCTGTATGATGCACATCCAGATTACAACTACACACAAATCCGACAACGCATAGTTGAGACACGTCTCACGTATCTTGATCAGCATGGAGCAAGACAGATAGCCGGACCACTCAGCTATTCTAATGCACTTAGCGGTTGGTAATTACCGTAAAGAGGAGACAAACATGATTATAAAACGATATTGTCATTGGCTTGGTTCGATTGTCTTTCTTCTCGCTGGCTGTGTTGGAGATTCTGTTTCGGTCGAGCAACCTAATAGCCTAGCAACGGTGACTGCCTATTTACCATACGTAGAAGCAGTTCACATACCAAGCCATGTTATCGCCAATCAATCATTTGAAATCGAGTTTGAGCTAGCAGCTCCGCTGCAACCAGATTCGCTCAACGGCTATTCAATGTCGCCTTATCTGAATATCTTTAGCTCAGTTGAAGATCAAGCAGAGGTAATAGATTTTGTTATCAGCACGTGGACTCATATGCCGGCAGTACCATCAGAGCCTAATCCCAATCCGAGTTTGACTATAGTGGGATTAGCAGCTGGCACTTATTCGCTTTGCATCACGACAGCCGCTTCCGTCGAGCAGGGCGGGGTTGCCTTTACAGTTCAAGTTCCCGACTCGGATATGGATAGGTTTTCTCCTCAATACATGCCTGACAATCCGGCGGTTTCAAGTATCGAACTTGAGCTGACTGTTTATCCGGAGTAGCGCCGTTCTACTCCTCGCCCAGCAGGTCGCGCGGAGTGATGATCCCCAGGGGTTCCTCGTGGCAATGGCGTATATGATGGTGACCAAATCGAAGGCAGCGGCATATATGGCGTATATGACTCATTTGCTGGTACTTCCGCTTGTGCGCCACAAGCTGCTGCATTAGCAGCTTTGTTATACACGCAGAGCCCAGAAAGCAACTGGATAGATATATACAACAGAATTAGTAGCACAAGGAAAACTGAGTATGATCAGCATGGATCGCGGCAAATAGCGGGACCTATAAACTATTCAAGTGCCCTGACAGGATGGTAAAACCTGCCACAAAGGAGCATGATATGAAAAGCAGCTTGTTAGTATTCATCTGCTGTTGGCTCATCCTTACCGTTGCGGGTTGCGCCGGTAGTACTTCGCCCGTGGAAGGTCCAGGCCAGGGAACCGTTAGCCTGACCGTATCCCTTCCATTCGTTGAAGATGTACGGCTACCTTCGCATGTAGCAGCCAATGAGGATTTCAGCATCGAGTTTGAGCTTTCATCTGTGCTGGAACCAGCGGCGCTGAATGGCTACTTTTTAAATTCTTACAGGAACGTATTCGGTGCGTATGATCCACAACCAGGCGATACGGTTGTTATCAGTACTTACACCGGCATTGGCGATCAAAGCGATCCGCCGGCCCAAAGCGCTCTCCTGGAAATGAACGGATTGCCCGCAGGTACATATACGCTCAGTATTACGACGGCCGCGTCGCGCACCCAGGGCGGAACTTCTTTCGATATCGAAGTACCGTTCTTATCGCAGGAGCGGTGGCTGCCATCCGAGCACATCCCCGATGATCCGGCGGTTTCAAGTATCGAACTTGAGCTGACTGTTTATCCGGAGTAGCGCCGTTCTACTCCTCGCCCAATAAATCGCGCGGGGTGATGATCCCCTTGGTTGTTGTCCTGTAGCTCCAAGTAGACCGTTTCGTTAAGCTTCTGGATCGAATTTGATTATCAGCAGGTCCTCGCCTCCTCCACCTCCGCTGTCATGTACGCCCGTTACGGGAACAACGCTGCCGCCGAGTGACCCGCCGACAATTGCCGGTGTAGTGACCTCACCTTCGAGACTGTCCCAAGCACCCGAGACACTATGCTGAACAAATGAGCCATTGATCAGGTCGCCGGTAGAGTTCTGCCCAGATCCGGTAAACAGCAACTCGCCAGCAGCGGTTGTGTTGAATCCGCCGTGACTCCAGTTAGCCAGAGGTCCACTCCATTGCTTGGACATGAGCAGGTTACCGTCACTCGTCAGACGCGCCAAAGTCAGATAGGAATTCGAATTCGGTACGCCGAAGAATCCCAGTAAATAGACTTGACCTTCCCCGTTGACAATGACATCGGCCATCGAATCGGAGTCCGCGCCGCCAACCATCGTATCCCAGATCAACGCGGTTGCGCCTTGGTCGGGATTAGTCGACACCTTGATCGCGATTAGATCCCGCACGTCGGCGGGAGTAACAGTACAGGAGCCGGCGATGATCAACTTACCGTCGGCACCGGCACTGATCGCGGCGAAGCTGTCCGCCGCCGCCGTGCTCCACTGATAAGACCAGACGCCAGACGGGTTACCGCTGGCTGGAAAATGAACCAACACGCCATCGAAATAGCTATCGTTATGGTCCGTTTCACCAACCAAGTACACCGCGCCGTCCGGATTGATGTGAATCCCGCCGCCATTCCAGTCCCGGCTGGTCGTTCCCCAGGTTCTCGCCCAAATTAAATTACACGAGGAGTCAAGCTTGACCAGTAAGTAGTCCTGTTGACCGACACCGAAACTGTCGGTATAGCCAAACAAGTAGACATTGCCCGAACTATCCACGGCCATACCGTAACAGCCATCATCCTCCGCGCCACCCCCGACCCAGTCCGCCGCCAGAGAGCCGTCGGGATTGAACTTCGCTACGATGAAGTCCTGATCCCTGTCGCCGCTGGTACTGCAATGGAAACCGCACAGATAACTGGTTCCATCGGCGTTCACCCAGCCGTCCTTGACCCAGCTTTCACCGGTTGGTGAGCTATAGCGCCGGGCCCACCGGTAAACGCCGGCATTGTCGTAGGAAATCACCAAACCGGACGGGTGCCCCCAGCCAATTATATAGTGATTGTTGTTACCGTCGAGACCGGGATAAACGGCTTCTTCGTTGCCCTGGGCCGTACCCCACGTGTGCGCCCAATCGACATCTCCCGCAGGCAGGATATCAACCGTCACCTGCGCTGTATCGGTCGCTCCGCCTTCATCCGTAATCTTGACCGTAGAAGTGTAAGTGCCGATCGTGGCATACTCAGCGTTGTACACGCTATCAGTGCCGCTATCATAATCGTACGCTCCATCGGAGTCCAGGTCCCACAGATAGGAAATGCTGTCGTCGTTTCCGTCCGGATCGACACTTGCCGACGCGTCAAGCATGACCATCAACGGACGGCAGCCGCTGGACGGAGTCGCCGACAACACAGCATTCGGGCTTTGGTTACCCGGCATTGAAACGTCAATGCTGTACGGAATCCCGTCGTGCCGATTGTCGATATCATTCCAGAAGCACTCCTGTCCCAGCGTATTCGTGAAATAGGTGTACTTAACACCTAAGAGGTGCTGCTGCAGGAAACCGAGATGGTACGAACCGGTTTCGCTAAAGACGAGTTGCAGATTAAATAACACTCCAGAGAACCCGGCGACCGCTGTCTGGTCGACCGGAAAGATACTAAGGCCGTTAAAAAACACCCGGCCGTTGTCCAAAGCCGTTGGCGAGATCGAGAAATCATCCGGGCCAAACAGCTCGCAGTCTGGCATGGCGAGCCAAAATCCATCCGGTTCCCAGCGCTCACCACCGACATCCCCTACATTGAAACTGTCAGGCACGTACGTAGCGTTGGATTCGACCGTCAACGCAACTCCGTTCATCGCATTAAAGGATTCGGATGGTGCTCCCGATGCAACAAGGATGGTCACCGGCTCGTTGATTTCTGCTGTGGTTTGCAGCGGAATGGCGTAAAGAGTGTTATAAGCCAACGAGATACCCGGCATGGTCAGGCGGGCCGTGGTTTGAGAGAACAACCCGGTGTTGTCGGTTACAGTGATTGTGGTCACATCGGTAATACCAGTAAGTGGGCCATTATGCACCGTGGACCAAGTGAATTCCGCGACGCGCGGATCTGGAGCGGATGCTTGTTTGGAAGTTTCATCTGCTAATAGGCCGTAAGGCTCGGTCACCGATACTGTCAGTGTATCTGATGGATTCGCGTCCGATACCTGAACTGTAAGCTTTTGGCTACCGGAATTAAAAACGGCGCTTTCGATCCGGGGAGCAACGGGATAGCTGCCAGTACTGAAATAGCCGACGGCAGTGATGTCGTTTTCGCGAATCACACCATCCAGATCTGTATCGCAGAACACGTCATAATCTTCAGAGCCCTGTTCTCTGCCCATTTTGCTCCGAATCAAACTGAAGTCATCTACATTGACCTTACCGTCAAGATTGGCATCCCCGGGCAAGGCGTAAATGACAATATCCTCCTCCAGTGGAGCTCCCTCCCGCCCGTTATCGCTTAACGGTGTTGCCCGTAATGCAGCCAGGCCGTTGTCGAGTTCTTTAAAGTCAAAGCTATGCGAAAAACTGAAAGCCGGTGCGTTAACGTCAATAGTGATGCTAAGCAAGGTCTCGCTTGTTCCTTGCGTAACGACATCATACCGAATCGCGGCTACCTCGGCATTCGGGTTCGAAATCGATGCCTGCAGCGTATCCTTTTCGAGAAGCTTGCTTAAGACATTACCAGCCGGCAGCTGTAATCCGCCGATGGTCGGGCTTGGCGGCGGAGCGAAGTTGATCGCCTGTCCGATATTGACAAAGGGAACTTCAGGTGAAAAGCCGCTGGTCGAGTCGCCGGTTTCAGCCAGGAGGTCCATGACATCGCCGGGCAGGTACTCGGGATGCAAGATGAACAATAACGCTGCGGCACCCGCCACCGCCGGCGTGGCGCAACTGGTCCCCGTGAAAGTCCGATAGTCACTTGTGCCGGGCAGATCGCAGGATTTTAGGTCGGTGCCACCAGCCACATCAACCTGTGGTCCCCAATTGGAGTAACTGGCTCGGTTTAAATTACTGTGAACCGCGCCGACGCAGAGAACCGTGTCATAGTCCGAAGGATAGTGGCTGAAGACGTCCGGATCATATGGAACATCCTCCAAGCCCGTTTCAGGATTCTCAAACAGCTCTTCTGCGTTGTTACCAGCCGCGGCGACGACCAGAATGCCATTGTCGAATGCACGTTGACAGGCGTTGTATTGTGGCTGGAAAATCGCTTCGGTCTTGTACCTTAACGAGCCCCAGCTACAGCTGATCACGCGGATGTTATAGCCGGCCTCCGCCAAGTCAATGGCCAGCTCTAATCCCTCGGTAGTATTTGACAGATAGCCGGGCTCAGTCTTGCTGTTGCACTTGATCGGGACGATCCGGCAACCCATTCCCGTGCCAGTGATTGTTCTGTCGTTGTCGCTTTCGGCGGCAGCCACACCGGCACAGCCAGTACCGTGGCTTAGTTCGTTGTTGTCCGGCGTTACATCGTTATCGCCCATGGTGATATCGAGTTGGTAGCTGGAAAACTCCACTTGGGGATCGAGTATCGTGTTACGCAATTCTTCATGGCTGAGGTTAAACGCGTCATCGATGATCGCGATCAGTACGCCAGGCTCCGTGTGCGTGTACTCCCAGGCAGCTTCGCAATCCATCCGGATTAACGCCCATTGCGGACCTGTGCTGTTGCCGCTCAGCAAGTAATCTGGGTCGTTCGGCTGATAGCTACACCGGTATAACGGCTGGAACGTAACATACTCGATCAGGTCAGGGAATTGGGCATAGATCTCCCTTGCCAAGTCCAGGTGATTGGTACCTTCGGGAACCGCAAAGCTGGCGAACAGGTTGTAATCGTTGTAAACCTGTGTCTCGATATCCAAATCGAATGCACCAGCAATAACATCACTGAACTTCTCGAATTTCGGTTCGTGGCGCATCAAAGCATTGGCCTGCGCCGCTGCCCGTCTTGTGGGCGGGAGTTGGTCACCAGCGCTATCGGCGTCGAACGGCAATTCGGCGTCACGTCGATAGCCCACATAAACCGCGGTGTCGTCATAATCCACGCCGGGAGTTCCCAGCTCATCAATTAATAGCCGTGGAGAAATGTTGTTGGTTACCTCTCCACCGGTAGAAGCATCCGATGACAGCGATTCGGGATTGATCACAGCGCTGACACCACCCGATTTCGGACCGCCACAGGCTGTAAGAAGCGCTAATAGCGTTACGCTGCCATAGCGTAGTATTTGCCGAAAGAATCTCCGTCTACTTGCGACCATTGTTTAATCCTGTTCAACCTATCGATTCCAATTCACTATTAATCACTCACTGATGACAAGTTCCATTGACTCACCCAGCCTGGGAGTCATGACCGGCACACCATAGTTGTCCCCCCACATGTAAATGAACGTCGACGTTTGTGGAAAGCGCAAACACTCAGGATTGGCCTTGCTGTCCAGTGCTTTAAACCTAATGTATCCAAGATAACCTGTTCCACTACATGGCTGTTCGCCACGCCACTTTGTGGCATTGAGTCCAATTACTCGATATCCATCGTTCGCGGAAGATTCTCCGACATCCTGGGCGGCAAACAGCGGATTACAATAATCTGGTTGCTGTGATGAAGGCGCGGCAAGCAGGTTTTCGTACCGCACTGTGCCTGTATCGATGAACGATTGGGCGTATATGAAGCGCAGCATCGAAGCATCGTATTCAAACCTGACATTGGCGCTGAATAGGTCAATCACGTTTTCCGCTTTAATTCCTACAAACAACTCCTGATCGGTGAACACTGGCATGCCATCTAAAGGCGGCACTACTTCAAAGGTCAATGTACCTTCAGGCAGCGAACCGCCACCGGGTTTTGCGATGTTGCTGGGCTTACCCTCGGCTGGCTTGTCTCCAGGAGTTCCCGCCGGCGCAACGTACCATGCGTAATAACCTTGGCTATCTAACTCATCGATGAACACCCAGGAAAGCCGCGTTTTCTGGCCGTTGAACATTCCCTCTCGCGAGGCTGAAGGCTCATCGGCACCGACGTTGTTTTCCACTTTAACCCAACCGTCGTCATCAAGATCAGGTTCTTGTGCTTGCGTTTCCAGCCGATACCTGTAAACGTTATAGCCGGCAAGGTGACTGCCGAAGTTCTGACCGATTTGCGTGATGTCATTCATCGTAATGAAGCCGTCTTCGTTACCGTCAACAACCTCAATCCGTGCGTAATCCTCATCCAGTTCATCCACCTGCCGCTGATACCAAAAGCCAATCGGCGTCAGATCATTTGCGGAGACCAGACCGTCCAGGTTATAGTCGCCCGTATGCCTTTCCGACCAGCTCAATGTGGCATTGCCAGTCCCGCTGTATGACACGGTAAGATCTCGAACGGCGGTGGTCTGTGCTTGGCTGACGGATACTGCTCGCCTCACGATTTGCTCTGGCCCAGCGGCAAAGTTGATCGTGACTAGTCGTGTGCCTGCGTCAAGGTTTTTGCCGTTGAGCCCCACCATGCCGATCGACAGCAGTCCCCGTTCCACCAGACAGCTGAACCCGATTGCGTTGTCTGCTTCCACGTCTGTTGACGCATACCTGCGTATTGCTGGATCGTACTTGATATATAAAGCAGCTGAATCAATCGGCTCGGTAATCCAGATCTGCAGCACATCGGCCTTCTGATCTAGTTCTAGCGCGCCAATCACTTGGCTGTCCGTTTCTCCACCCGGAAGCAATGCCGTCACTGAGTAGTCCGGGTACTCGATATACACAGCCTTTCGTAGTGACGTCGCCAAATCTTGCTGGTCAATTACTGGCTGGATCATCGTGCGCGCTTGCGCATCACCTAAAGCGCTGTCTGTATCAGAATAAACACGGGGTGTCTGCGCTGTTGCTCCACAGCCAGTATAAAGAGGAAAAAGCACAACCAGCAGGGCGATCGTACAGAACCGAAACACACCTTCCTCCGCGAGCTTCAACAATGATGTTTATTAAGTATATTACAGAGACGTCTTTATCAATCATCCATCAGTCTTTCAATCCACGTTTATCGCAGCGCAACGTTGTCGCCGCAAGGTCTGTAAGGAATGTAGTGACCAAATGCTGCTACGGTTTGGTTCTCTGCATCCATCTTCAAGGTGAAAGCGAAGCAGAAAACGCCAGAGAGCTCACTCTTCGCCCAGCAGGTCGCGCGGGGTGATGATCCCCAGCGGTTCCTCGTGGCCCTGGCCGGTTTCGGTGATCACGATCGCGAACAGGCGCGGGCGCTTCTGGGTCAGCGTGGCCTGGAAGATCGCCAGCGCCTCGTCCACGCTGGCCCCGCGGCTTAAGAGCTGCATCGCGTCGGGCTGGTCGAACTCGTGGAGCTCGCTTAGCGTGGTTGCATCAAACGGCACCTCGCCGGCGTTGACCATCGCCGCCAGCCAGCGCGTGATGCCGCTCGAGGTGGTCAGCTTGAGCAGGCCGCTGGCGCGCGAGAGCACCTGCGAATAGCCGCGGCTGTACATGTATTGCAGCACTTCCTTCAGCGGCGTGTGCGGCGAGAAGACATGCACCTCGCTTTCAAACGCCGGAATCACCCGCGGCGGCTCGAACAGGCGCGTGTAAATCTCGCGCATCAGCTCGACGACGTGCTCCGCCGGCTCGGCAATCACTTCCTCCGGGAAGCTCTTGTGGTGGATGATCGCGTTTCGAAGCTCGTGGCATTCCAGGATGTCGTCGTAATAACGCTTCAAGCACGGCTCCTGCTTGGCGGCGATCCTGAGCCGCTTCCAGAACGGCACCGACCCGCGCTCACCGGTCAGCTGCTTGAGCTTGTAGTCGATCTCGTTGTAGTAACGGAGAAACTCCTGCGCCGCTTGTCCCATGCCAGCATTGTAGCGCGCTGTTGTCAGTACGCCGATCCCCGCGGACCGATCCACGCGATCAGAACCTCGTTCAATTGATCATCAACCTCGTATATCACGCGCCAGGGCCCGACACGAATGCGGTAAGCTTGCGATGCACCAGCCAACTTGCGACAACCAAGTGGGCGTGGATCGTTCTTGAGTTCCTGAATGTGTGAATCAATGCGTTTACGGACGGGAAGCGGAAGCTTCTCAAGCTGGCGCAAGGCGCGCCGTGAGATCCTCACGTGATAGATCAGACCCTGTCTGGCTCCAGCAGATCGGCGCGAACGTCATCGTAATCAATGTAATCGGATTGCTCAGCCTTAGCCCTAAGAAGCGTTACGCTGTCCAGTAAATCCTCGAGCAGTTCACGTGGATCGTCTGCCGCATCGGTTGAATCAAGCAACCCGGCCAACTGGCTAATCAGCGGTTCATCAGCCGATACACCACTGGGTATCCGCCCGTTGTTCAACAAATCCGCCAATAGTTCCAACATGTGCTGGAATGACTCCAAACCTACCTGCACGGCCACCAGCCGGCCGGCCTCATCACTGATGAACATTGGCTTAAGCTTCACTGGGTCCATGCACTCAAAGTATACCCGCAACCGGGGCGATGTGCTTAGTTGTTCAGCTCGTCGCGCTCGCGCTGATAGCGGCTGGCGGCGAGACTGTCGCCGAGGTTCTCGCTGACCAGCACCAGGTCGTCGAGCACGGCCACCAGCCGGTCGCTGACATCGTAGACTCCGGCCTCCTGCACCTTGGTGAAAAAGTTGTAGGCGGTCTCCAGGAAGCTCTTGGCTTCGGCGTATTTCTCCAGCCGGTAATTCGCGATTGCCAGGTGGTAGGCGATTTCGGCGTGGTCCACCACCGTACCCGTCTTGGCCTCGTCCGTGGCGTGCGCCGGATCCGCCGCCAGCACCTGGGCGCGCACGTCGTTGGCCGACAGCGCTTCGGTCAGGATGGGAATCGCCTCCTCCTCGCGACCCAGGTTGATCAGCGCGCCGCCGACATCGAACAGCGCGCCGGCCAGGTCGATCTCGTTCTCCTGCTCGCGCAACAATGTGACACGCTCGTTGAACGTCGCCAGCGCCTTCTCCATCAGCCCCTGCTCGAACTGGCACTCGCCGACCACCTTCAGCGGGTAGCTGTCGATATCTTCCGCGAAATGCTGCGAACCGATGTCATAAGCCTGGCGCATGAACTGCTCGCCATTGACCCAGTTGCTGGTGTGGTAATAAGCCTCACCGAGCAGGAACAGGCAATCCACCAAATGGGCGTAGTCGTCGCCCCCCTGTAACGCCGGCAATAAATCCAGACACAAGTCGATCACTTCCTGCTCATGCCCGTCCTCGGCCATTAACTCATAGGCGCGGTCCAGCTCCGTAGCCGTGGCCATGTCCGCCCAACCCGAGGGCGCCTGGCCGTTCGTACCCGCCCCGTCCTCCTGGGCATGCGCCAGCCAGAATCCGCCAAATGTGAATGCTATGCCGATCATTGTCGCCGCCATTACCTTATGCATTGTTTGCTCCTCAAACCGGAACCATTGTACACCCGTTATACCATACAACGTATATCACCCATATCTTTTTATATGGAAACTTCTGGTTGCTAATGATTAATATCAACTTTTTCATATTGCAACATGTGCTTAGTTATGTTATACTTGCAGCAACAAGCATGCAGCCCGTGATTCTCGGGCGGTTTGCTGCGGGACGGTAACGCAGAACGCGATTATCAGACTGCTGCTTGATCCGCTACGGCGGGGGTTAGAATGAAGGTCCGAAGCCTGTTCAACCGCCGGATGCGTGGCGGAGGTACAAGATGGCAACGCTGACAACAATCTACTGGTTATGCTTCGGCATCGGGCTGGTCTACGTCCTGGTGGCCGGAACCCTTGGCGCAATCAGCCACGGCCTGGAGTCGGTCAGCGACGTCGATACCGATGTCGACCACGACTTCGACGCCGACACGGATATCGATATCGATCATGACTTCGACGTGGACCACGATTTCGACGTGGATACGGACCTCGACATCGACCACGACGCCGGCTTTGATATCGCGGCGGACCATGATTACGACGTCGGAGCTGCCGATTTCGACCTGGGCATTCCAGACGCCGACCTGGACGCGGGCGCCGACGTGGACTCCGCGCTGGATGTCCATGCGGAGGCCGCGCACGGGATGCACGGCGGGCATGCGGCGGTCAGCGATATGCCGGACTGGAACCCGTTCTCGCCGTTGTCGATCGCCGGCTTCCTGTGCGCCTTCGGCGGCGCGGGCCTGCTGGCGATGGGTTACGGCATGTCCATGGGAATCAGCTTGGTGGCCGCGGTTGTCGGCGGCGTGCTGATGGCGTTCGTCCTCTGGCTCGTCATCGGCAAGTTCCTATTCGGTATGCAGGGCACCAGCCAAGCCCGTGCGATCGATATGCTCGACCTGGAGGCCGAGGTGATCACGCCCGTTGAGCACGACATGAGCGGCGAGATCGCTTACGTGCTGGAAGGGGTGCGCTATACGGCGCCGGCGCGCCTGCTCTGCGAGGGCAGCGTGGCCAAGTTCGAGAAGGTGCGGATCCGCAAGGTCCGCGGCAACATGGTCTACGTCGAGCCGAAGAAGAAACTCCTGGCGTAAGCCGATTCAGCGCGGCGCCGACGCCGCGGGGCTCCGTGAGTTACGGGGCGGGACGTTGTACTTAGCGTATAATGCCTGCTGAAGATTGTGTTCAGGAAGGCATTCGGGACCGGGGCAACCCGGGGGTATCTGGAGGAGTAAGGGCAATGTTAGCGTTATTACAGGTGGCTCCACCATCGGTCAACCTTTCGCTCATCGGAATCAGTATCGTAGCAGCCTTTTTCATCATCATCATGATCTGGGCCAGCCGCTACACCAAAGTACCGCCTAACGCGGTGATGGTCGTAACGGGCGGCAAGGGCCAATGGGTCCGACGGCCTGACGGTTCACGGGCCAAGCTGGGTTTCCGCATCATCAAGGGCGGCGGCACATTTGTCTGGCCGATTATGGAACGCGTGGACACGCTCAGCCTGGAGCTAATGACGATCGACGTCAAGACGCCCGAGGTCTACACGGTCATGGGCGTACCCGTGATGGTGGACGGCGTAGCGCAAATCAAGATCAAGAGTGACGACGTCTCGATCGCCACCGCGGTGGAGCAGTTTCTTAGCAAGGGCGCGGAGGAAATCAGCCGCATCGCCCAGCAAACGCTGGAAGGCCACCTGCGCGCGATCATGGGCGCGATGACCGTCGAGGACATCTACAAGAACCGCGACGCCTTCGCCCAGCGCGTCCAGGACATCGCCGCTACCGACCTGGCCAATATGGGCCTGGCGATCATCAGCTTTACAATCCGCGACGTGCGCGACAACGAAGGCTACCTGGATGCGCTTGGTAAGAAGCGCACCGCCGAGGTGAAGCGTGACGCGGCGATCGGCGAGGCCGAGGCCGGTCGCGACGCCACGATCAAAGCGGCGCAGTTCCGCCAGGAGGGCGAGACCGCCAAGTTCCAGGCCGAGACGAAGATCGCCGAATCCAATCGCGATTACGAGATGCAGGTGGCGGACTACACCAAGGACGTCAACACGCAGAAGGCCGAGGCCGACCTGGCCTACGACCTGCAGAAGAACACCACGCTGAGACGGGTCCGCGAGCAGGAGGTCGAGGTCGAGATCGTCGAGAAGAACAAGCGCATCGAGTTGGAGAACCTGGAGATCCAACGCAGGCAAAAGGAACTGGAAGCGACCATCCAGCGGCCCGCCGACGCCAAGAAGTACGAGGTCGAGCGGCTGGCCGAGGCCGAGCGCTTCCGGCTGGAAAACATCGCCGAGGGTGACGCGCGATCGAAGAAGCTGACTGGTTTCGCCCAGGCCGAGGTCGTCCAGGCGCAGGGTGAAGCACAAGCGACCGCCGAGAAAGCCAAGGGTCTGGCTGAGGCGGAAGTCATCAAGCAGAAGGGCCTGTCCGAGGCCGCCGGTTCGCTGGAGAAAGCGCGCGCCTGGCAGGAGTACAACGAAGCGGCGATCATGCAGCTCTTGATCGAAAAACTGCCGGATATCGCCAACGCGATCGCCCAGCCAATGAGCAAGATCGACAAGATCACAATCGTCGACAGCGGCGGCGGCCAGGGCACCGGCGCCAGCAAGATCACGCAGGACATCGGCAAGGTCCTGGCGGAACTACCGCCGGTGGTCGAAGCGCTGTCCGGACTGGACCTGCAGGACCTGATCAAGCGCCTGCCGGAGTTGGCCAAGCGCGACAAGTCCGACAACGGCGGCAAGCCGTCCGGCACGCCGACGCCGTAACCAGCGGTCGATTGAAGACTGACTTAACGGGGCGGGCCTACGGGCCCGCCTTTGCTTTCCGCGGCAACCGGGCTACCGCTCGCGTTGCTGCTCCTCGTAGAGCCGGTCGAGTGATTTCGGCAGTGTGGCGATAAAGGTGCGGATCTGGTCGCGCACGCGGATGAAGTACTTGTAGGCGGTTTTCTCATCCCGCGCGTTCTCCGCCAATACGATCGGGTCCTCGAACGGCACATGCAAATGCCGCGTTTTACCAGGGAAAACCGGGCAGTTTTCCTTGGCGTCATCACACAAAGTGATCACATAGTCGAAGTCGGTTTCATCCAGGTCTTCCACCCGTTTGGGAAACTGGTTGCTGATATTCATCGCAATATCAAACATCGCGCGAATGGCCAGCTTATGAATCCGCTTGGGCTCCAAGCCGGCGCTGAAGGGTATGATTGAATCTGCGCGCAAGGACTTCGTCAGGCCTTCCGCCATCTGGCTTCGGCATGAATTACTTGTGCACAGAAACAAAATCCTCAGCTTCTCATCCGCTTCCGGCATGCACACATTTTATCCGGCGTAGAGCTCGATCCACCTTTCCTGTGCACAAAACGCCCATTTAATTATGCAAGATCGGCTGGAGAGGCTGCACCGGGCAGCCTGATACTGTACAATGAACCGGTAACCTTGGCCTGGCGGGCCGACCGCCAACAGGAGGATTATGGTTAAAGCGCGTGAGGCGCAGCTGTCGAATCGTCCGCCCTTGGATGACGACCTGACAATGGAGGACGTGTTGAGAATCGCCGTCACGGCGATCGAGGATAAAAAGGGCGAAGACGCGGTTGTCCTGGATATATCGGATCAACTCGACTACATCGACTACATCATTGTTTGCACCGGCCAGACCGACTTACATACTAAAGCGATCGCCGACAATATTAAATTGGAATTGTCCCGCTATGATATAATCCCCGATGGGCTCAATGGGTATCGCCACGGGGATTGGATACTCCTCGATTACGGCGTGCTGGTAGTCCACGTATTTTTGCCGGCCTTACGAGACTTCTACCGGTTGGAGGAGTTGTGGGCCGGTGGACGCGCGGTTGAGTTGAAATCATAGTCTGGGGCTGTGGCGCAGCGGTAGCGCATCTGTCTGGCAGACAGAGGGTCAGGGGTTCGAATCCCCTCAGCTCCAGTTTGCAACCTAAAGTATGCATCAGAGGTCAGTTACGAAGATCACGACGGATTTTACGAAGGGGATCAACAATGCGTAACATAGGACGATTCGCATTAACTTTTATCGCCGCATATCTGCTATTTGGGTTGGGGCCGACGCCATCTTATGCCCTGGAAGATTCGGCGATAGCATTGTCGTTCGATCCGGCTGAGGGGTTCTCCTCGCGTTATTGGTTCAACCTAATGATGATCGGTGCTCACGTCTCCCCGGGCCGAAAGGACGAACTGGCGGCGGGTGAGTTCCTGATCGGTACCGTCTACCGTGACAAAGTGGTTGAATCCATGTACGGCATGAACCGCCACAAGATCACGTTTTATGAGTACCGTGTCCGCGCCATGCAGACAGCATTAGGCCGTGACCGCGTCGACCCGCGCTTTGGCGGCACCCCGTGGCCCGCGCTTCCCGAAGGGGATGAAGGCGGCGGCGGTGGCGAAGGCGGCGGCGGCGGCGGTGGTGAAGGCGGCGGCGGCGGCGGCGGCGGCGGCGGCGGCGGCGGCGGCGGCG
>JAFGCY010000067.1 GCA_016932385.1 bacterium
CGGGGGCGATCCCGTACGCCGGTGCCGGATTTACGAAACACTACCTCACCTGCGCGCATCGGTTCCGCCAAGAAGTTCGAACTTCACAGATAATATAACAGACACCATGAGGCAATGCAAGGAATAATATGGGACATATCACGGAATAGCACGGATTAACATTTGGCGGAGCGTAAGTTGTAAGCGCAAGCGTGAGTGGTGCCGCTCGTTGAGTGCTGTTTGGCGCAAGGTTAAAGGTGAATGGTTAAAGGTTAAAGGGCTTTAAAAAGGGATCAGGGATAAGTGCTGTTGATATTTACTTCCGCATCGTCTAGACAGCGCGCGATGAATTTGCTCATGCTCAGTACTGACCAACCGACCAGGCTGCGATTTCGATCCGATTTCTTTTTCTTCCCTTTTCCCTTTTACCGTTAACCTTTAACCTTGTCACAATCCGGCACAATGAACGGCGCCGTCACTGGACTTGATCAAGGGCGCGGATGGTGCGCCACTGCTACGGTGTCGGGCGGACGGCGACCGGCAGTTCGTGGACTTCCTGATGCTTCTCCAGGAGCCACTTGTACAGCCGCTGGTGGCAGGTCATGATCACGACCTGCGTCGACTCCGCCAGCTTGGTGATGTAGTCGAATAGAAGCGCCGCGCGTTCGTCGTCCAGCTCCTCCAGCGGCTCGTCTAAGAGCAGCGGCAGGCTGGTGCGGCCCGAGGCCGTGCGCGCCATCGAGAGGCGCAGGGCCAGGGCGACCTGCTTCTGCGCGCCGGTGGACAGGTACGTCCACAGCTGCTCGGCGGGGATCGATGCGGGCGCGCCTTCGACCGAAAGCATCAACTCCAGGTTCGAGCCGAGGCTGATGTCCTTGACGCCGGCGATCGGCGCCTGGATCAGGGTCTTGCGCAGCTCGCGCTGGATCTCCGGCGCGGCTTCCTGGCCGGCGCGGCTGACCAACGAGTCGATCATGCGCCGCGAGACATCGAGCGCCTTCTCCCAGCGCTCCAGCAGCACCTGGCGGTGCTGGGCCTGCGTGGTCCGCTCGTTCATCCGCTGCGCCTCGCGGTCGATCTGGCCGTACTTGGTCAGGTCGTCGCGCAGCATGTCGAGTGACTGGCGCAGCTTGTCGCGCTGGCTCGAGGCCTCCTGGCGCGCGCTGATCAATTCGCGCAGGCGCGTGCAGGCCGTATCGAAGCCCTGCTGGGTCGAGGCCAGCTGGCTGAGCCGTTCCTGCTCGGCGGGATTGAGCTTGCCCCATTCGCGGCGGAAATCCGGCTCGCTCATCGCCAGGCCGCGGGTGGCCTCCTCGTAGAACGTCGAGCGGTCGCTGGTCGAGCGCGTACGGTTGACGCGCAAGGCCACCTGGCGGAAGCCGTCGACCGCGCTTCTGAGGCCCTGCTTGAGCTGAGCGGCGAAGCCGACCGGCGCCAGCCGCTGCTCCAGCGCGGAGGCGTATTGGTCGCGCTGGGCGGTCAAGCGCTGCAGGTCCTTGCGGTTCTCGTCGATGCGCGCGCGCAGCGTCGCCAGCGTGTCCTGGGTCGGCGCCGGGCCGCCGATCGCCGCCAGCTGCTCGTTCAGCCAGCCCATGTCGACGCCCAGCGGGGCCAGCGGATGGACCTCGCTGATCGAGACCCAGGCCGTGTCGCGCCGGCTCTTGAGGATCTCCACGTCCCTGAGTGCCGTGGTGTACTCACGCATCTGCATGTCGAGTTGCGTGTATTCCAGGATGTTGTCGACCAGCTTGTCCCAGGTGTTGCGGTCGATCTCGTACAGCTCGATGAAGCGGCGGCGCTTGCGGTCCTGGGCGCCGAGCTGGTTCAGGCCTTCGTCGATCGCCGGCTTGATCACCTCGCGCAGTTCGACCGCGGCCGGTCCCGTCGCCTTGCGCATGCGCCAGTACGGGTACATCAGCACGATTGCCACGACCAGGATTAGAGCCCAGATGATGTAGGGCACCCAGCCGAAGATGATGCCCAGGTTTCCCGCGAACGGTATCGGCAACCAGGAAAAGGCCGCCAAGCCCAGGCCGATGTAGAACGTCAGCGGCAGCTTGACCCGCGTCATGATCTGCAGGTCGGCGCGCCGCTCGCGCAACTCCGCCAGGTACTCGTTGATCTTCATGTGGTCCTTCTGCCAGTCCATGATGGCAGTCAGGTTGGCGGCGTGCGGTTCGAACAACTTCTGCAATTCCATATAGCGGTTGCGGACGTCGGTCGGGATCTTGCCCTCGACCTCTTCCAGGCGCACCCGCGCCCGTTGGAAGTCGTTGTGCGCCCGTTCGACCTCGACCGCGGCTTCGCGCAGCTGCAGGGCGGCGGCGACCGAGGCGTCGCTCGAGCCGTGGCTCTTCTGCTCTTCCAGGAGCAGCTGCTGCTCCAGCTGCTTCATCTCGTCCTGGGTGTGGGTCAGCTCCTGCTCGACGACCTCCAGCTGCGTCGCCAGCTTGGTGACCTCCTGCTCCAGTTCGGGGGTGATTTGCATGTACTCGGGATGCGCCGTTTTCCAGTCTTCCTTCTCCGCCGGCGCTTCGTCCACCTGCCTGGCGACCTCGATCAGGTAATAGTTGCGGGCCAGCTCCAGGTGGTTGGCCTGGCGCTCCAAGCCCTGCACGACGCGCTCCTGCTGCTCCAGCTGGGAGCTGAGGGTATCGCGCTCGGTGATCAGCTCGCGGAACTCGCCCAGGCGCTGTTCCAGCTGCTTGCGCTCCAGCCCGAGGATGTCGAGCTCGCGCGTGATGTCGATCTTATGCTCTTTGATGGTCCGCGCCGGGCCGTTGTCGAGGTGGAACATCGGGGTTTCCAGCGAACCGAGAAGCCGGTCGACCTTGGCGACGTCGGGATTCTCCACCAGCTTGCCCAGGTCGCTCGTCACCATCTGGCGCAGGCTGCCGCCTCGGAGCGGCTCGACCAGGTTTTCCTGCAGCGCCGACAGCGACAGGCGGAACGACTCGCGGCTGAGGTTCAGAAGCTGCTGGCCGAGATTCCATTCGCCGTTTTTATTGACCTCGACGCGGTCGGTCAGCGTTTTCTGCGTCCGGTATTCGGACAGCTGGATGAAGTAGTCGTTGAAGCGCGCGCTGACCATCATCTCGCCGGGCCAGTTGGGCAGCTCCGGCTGGATCACCAGGCGACCCATCGGCTGGCCGCCGGACCAGGGCGTCCAGCGCTCGACGCCCTTGGGATCGCGCTGGCCGCGGGTGGCCAGGGGGCCGTAGAGCATCCACTCCAGGAAGGTCAGCAGAGTCGTCTTGCCGGCCTGGTTGCGCGAGATCCACAGGTTGAGGCCGTTGGAAAACTCGATCGGTTTCTCTACATTGAGCACACCGAAGCGCGCCGCGTCTATCTGTAGGATTCTCATTCGGAAATCTCCACGGGTAAGCCTTTGCCGGTAAACAACAGCCAGCCCAGCCGGCGGGCCAGTTCGTAGACTTCGTGATCGGAGCCGGATTGGCTGGCCTCGGCCGAGCAGCGCTGCAGGTAGGCCGTCAGGAGCGAATCGGCCGGCAGTTGCGCCGGATTGACGCCGTCGAACAACAGGACCTCGAGGATGTCCTCGTCGAGGAAGAATACCTGCGAGCGCAGCTCCTCGATCGTCCGTTCCAGCTGCGAGTTCAGGTCGCGGTGCAGTTCGCCGCTGACCTTCAGCTTGTACAGGAAGTCCGGCGCGAGGTCTTCGCCCATCGACTCCAGGGCCTCGGCCAGCCGCGCCTGGTATTGCTCGATATAGGGCGGGGGCAGCACGACATCGCGCTGCATCCAGCGGTACTTGGCGGTGTGATGGAACTGCAGGTCCGCGCCTTCGCGGGTCAGCATGCCGGTCAGGAAACCGCCGGGACCGCGGGCCTCCCAGTCGGCGATCTGCGGTGTACTGGCATAGGCCGCGGCGGCCTTGCCGTTACTGCGCTGCAGCTCGATCTTGGCATGCATGCCGCCCAGGGCTATGTAGGTGTAACCCGTGGCCAGCAGCCGCTCGACGTTGATCTCGCGGCCGTTGTTATTGGAGTTTTCACTGGGATTCCGCGCGAAGCGGCCGTCGTCGGCGCCGGCCAGCCGGCCGCGCAGCATCAAAACGGACAGCTTGTCCGGATTGGGGCGCGGCAGGTCCTGCAGGGGATTCCTGAGCGGACCTTCGCTGACCTGGTGGGCCCGGCCGGTGATCGTGACGCGGTCCAGCTCGATCGACTGCCACTCCGACTCCATGAAAATCCGCACATTGCTGGGCGGTTTCAGGTAGACATAGGGGCAGTTGCCGCCGAACGCGTCCGTGTTGCCCGGCGCAATGATGAACATCAGCGTCGGGTAATCCGCCATTCGCTCATAAGCGAACCGCAACTGGCCGGCCGGATCGATGCCCTTCAGCGTATACAGGTCGCCGGGGATCAACACGGCCTCGCACTGCTGTTCATGAGCGATGCGAATCGCGTCGCACAACGCCTGCCGCGAGGCATCGCGAATCGTGCTTGCGACGTCACCGTCCAATCGAGAAAGCTTGATGCCCAGCCGGACATCGCTTATCTGCGCAAATCGCCATTCCATCCGGTTATTTTAGCCCATATCAAACCTAATTTTAACTATTTGGAACCACCTTATATCCGTACATCAGAATTCCCGCATGTCCGTCCTGCTGGATTTTGCGGAATTCGATCCGGACCGGCATGCCGATTTCAAGCTTATCCAGTGGAACATCCACGATTTGGGCGGTCAGCCGCGCGCCGTCGTCCATCTCGCAGATGCCCAGGGCATACGGGGCCTCGTCGCCGAATTGCGTTGGCGGGACGACAATGATTGTGTAGGTCAGCAGCTTGCCGGTGGTGGCGATGGTGCAGGGCTCCAGCGTGCAGTCGCACCACGGGCAGCAGGTCCGCCGCGGCGGGAAGAACACTTGGCCCGTCTCGCAATCGCACTTGGAATCGTGCTTGCATTCACACTTGATGCATTTGTTGCCTTCATAACGGTAGCGTTGCGGGGTTTCCCGCCAATAGCTTGGAATGAACGCCATTTAAACCACCTCCAGGATGTGGCAGACCGTGCTGCCGCCCGAGCCGCCCATGTTCTGGGCCAGGCCGCGCTTGACGCCCGCCACCTGCCGCTCGCCGGCGGTGCCGCGCAGTTGGGTGACCAGCTCGTGGATCTGGCCGATGCCGGTCGCGCCGACCGGATGGCCCTTCGACTTCAGCCCGCCGCTGGTGTTGATCGGCTTTTTGCCGTCGCGGGCCGTTTCGCCGGCGGCGGTGGCCTGGCCGGCGGTGCCGCGCGCAAAGAAGCCCAGCGCTTCGATCACGCACAACTCGGCGATCGTGAAGCAGTCGTGGACCTCGGCGAAGTCGATCTCGTCCGGACCGACGCCGGCCATCTTATAAGCCGCTTCCGCCGCCTTGACCGTGGCGCGGAACTCGCAGAAGTCCGGCCGGTCGTGCAGGGCGATCCGGTCCGTCGCCGCCCCCATGCCGCTGACCTTGATCGGCGGGTTCTTGCTGAGATCCCGGGCCATTTCCAACGGGCAAAGAATCGCCGCCGCCGCGCCGTCGGTGATCGGGCTGCAGTCCATCAACCGCAAGGGGTCGGCGATCATCGTCGAGTTCATCACCGTTTCCAGCGACATCTTCATCGGGAACTGCGCGTGCGGATTGAGCACGCCGTTGTCGTGGTTCTTGACCGCCACCTGGGCCAGCTGCTCGCGGGTCAGGCCGTAGCGGTGCATGTAGTCGCGGGCGACCATCGCATAGAGCCCGGGGAACGTCGCGCCCTGGTAGACCTCGTACTCCGCGTCGGCGGCCGTCGCCAGCGCGTAGGTCGCGCCGCCGCCGTCGACGTCGGTCATCTTCTCGACGCCGCTGACCAGCACGATGTCGCTCAGTCCGCTGGCCACCTCGATGAAGCCGCTGCGCAGCGCCATGCCGCCGCTGGCACAGGCGCTCTCCACGCGGGTGGCGGGGACCGGGCAGACGCCCAGGTAATCCGCCAGCAGGCTGGAGAGGTGCTCCTGGCCGACGAACAGCCCGCCGGACATGCAGCCGACGTACATGCTGTCGATGTGGTCTACGCCGGCGTCGTTGATCGCGTTCAGCGCCGCCTCGACCCAGAGGTCCCGGAGGCTGCGCTCCCACAATTCACCCCATTTCTGAATGCCAATTCCGATTACTGCTACGTCGCGCATACTGCCTCCTACTTGGCCCTCTTGATCTTCTCGCGGTACTTGGCGTACTGGCCGTAGGACAGGTACACCTTGTTATCGTCGAGCTGCGGGCGCGTCTGGGGCGCCAGTTTCTGCACGCTGGGCAGCCGCTCGGTGGCCTGCCAGACGAAGCCGTCGCTGCCCGAGCCGCTGCCGTAGCTGACCATCAGGATCTTGTCGCCGGGCTTGGCGACGTCGAGGATCGCGGAAAGGCCCATCGGCGAAGCGCCGCTGTAGGTGTTGCCCAGCCAGGGGCTGAGCCAGCCGGTCTCGCTCTGCGCCTTGGTGAATCCCAGCTTTTTGGCGGCGTTGGCCGGGAACTTGCCGTTGGGCTGGTGGAACACGCAGTACGCAAAGTCCTCCGGCTTCATCGACGCCATCTCCATCAGCCGCGTGGCGCAGCCGTAGGTGTGCTTGAAGTACGCCGGTTCGCCCGTGAAGCGGCCGGCGTGCTGCGGGTAGAACTGGTACTCGCGCCGCCAGAAGTCCGGCGTGTCCGTGCAGAAGCTGTAGGTGTGCAGGCATTCCGCCACCACCTGCTCGGCACCCATGATGAACGCCGCCGAACCGGCCGAGGCACTGTATTCCAGCGCGTCGCCCGGCGCGCCCTGGCTGGTGTCCGCGCCGACGCCCAGGGCGTATTTCATTTCGCCGGCCTTGACGTGGCTCATCGCCACGAACATGCTTTCACTGCCCGCCTTGCAGGCAAACTCGAAATCCGCCACGTGCACCGAGGGGGTTGCGCCGAGCGCTTCGGCGACCAGCGTGCCCGTCGGCTTGACCGCGTAGGGGTGGCTCTCCGAGCCGACGTACACGGCGCCGATCTCCGCGGGGTCGATGCCGGCGCGCTTGACGGCGTGCCGGGCGGCCTCCACGGTCATCGTGATCACGTCCTGGTCCGGTGAGGGAACGCTCTTCTCGTAAAGCATCAGCCCGCGTTTGTACGCTTCGGCATCCGCCCCCCAGACCTCGGCGATGGTTTCGAGCTTGATGCGGTTGCGGGGGATGTACGCACCGTAGCCTACTATTCCAACCATGTGCCTTCCTTTTGCAGTAGATCAGGGATTACTACCCTAGGGATTACTACCCCTATGATAGCAGAATGTAGCTTAAGTCAAAACGATAATGGTTCTCAATTACGTGCGCTAGCCGCGACAAAGCGGGATTGGCTCGGTAGCGGCGGCGGTGCTAGAATCGCGCGATGCGTGGAATCATTGCGATCATCGGCGTGCTGCTCTTGACGGGCTGCCCGCAGTCGGGAAAAAGTACGGACACCGCCGCGAAGGCGAATGCGGCGGCGACGGACGCGGGCTTCCATACGCTGACGGCCGTGTTCAGCGCGACGGAGAGCGACCCCTGGACCAGCGAGCTAATCACGGCGCTCGGGGTGGACCTGGGCTTCGATCCCTGGGCCAAGCCCGGCACCGAGGGCACGCTCGACATCTACGGCCCCTACGACGTGGAAATCGACGGGCGTGCGATCGAGCTGACGATCTGCCTGGCCGGCTTCACCGGCGTAGTCGACATCCTGGGGCAGGAGGCGCTGGGGGACAAGGTGCGCGAGTGGCTGGACGGGCAGGCTGCCGACGTCGTCTGGCTGGATGGCGATCCGCTGCAGTTCCAGGTCGGCCGCAAGCTGGCCAAGGACCAGCCGCTGGTGTTCACCGGTGTGGTGATCGACCGCAGCCTGTATTACGGCGGCGAGCAGATGACCACCGGCGTCTACCGGCGCTACAGCCTGCCGCGGATCCTGGGCGAAATCTGGCGCGCCGATCAGGACGCCACGCGCTACGCCCTGCTCAGCGACGACGCACCGAGCAGCAAGAGCCGCGTGCACCAGCTGGCGATCCTGGAGCCGGCGCTGCCCGAGGGCCAGGGGCTGACGGTGCCGGAAGCCGCGACGAGTTGGGCCGAGCTGAAGCAGCAGCTCGCCGACCTGGCGGGGCACGTCGACGCCGCGGTGATCTGCGGCGCGGGTGAGGACGGCGCATCCGCCGACTTCCTTGACAATCCCTGCCCGCCGGATCTGCTCAGCGAGGCCAAGTTCCCGGTCGTAGTGCTCAGCCCGTCGAAGGCCGACCACGCCGGCGCGATCAGCCTGCAGATCAAGCCCTCCGCCCATGCCAAGGCGGTGCTGGAGTTGCTGGGCAAGGTCCTCGGCGGCCAGGACCCGCGTACCTTGCCGATCCTCACACCCGACGACATGGCAGTGTTTCTGGCGGTCGGCGAGGAACCCGCCGCGCCGGAGGATACTGGCGAGGCAGCCGAGCCGGCAACCGACGCCGCGGATCAGGCCGGCGAGTCCTAGAACAACGCGATCTTCGCCACGGCGTTGGCGACGCCATAGAGCACATACACGTCATAGCCGCCGTCGGTGCGCGGCGTCGGATCGATCTCGATATTGGCGGCGCCGGCCATCAGCTCCGGATCGAGGGCTAGGTCGAACGGCGCGGGGTAGGGCCCGGGATTGAGTTCGTCCGTCGCGGCGTCGATCACGTAAAGCTCGTCGGTGTTGAAGCTGGCGGCGAGGATGTACCGGCCGTCGGGCGTGTAGGCCACGTCGGCGATGTAGGTGAACTCCTCGGTCAGCACGATCGGATCGTTAGCGCCATGCAGCACCGCCTCGGCTTCCAGGTCGACGCTGTACAGGTTGCCATTGAGTGAATTGCCGATGAAGGCACGCGTGCCGTCCGGTGCCACGGCGATGCGCCCGGCGCCGATCTGGCCGAGATTGATGTTGGCGAATATCTTGCCGGGTTTGACGATATCGAGATAACTGTCCGTGGTTACGTACGGCATCCAGAACTCATCGAACTGCACTTCGCCCGCGCTGGTGGCCAGCAGGTCGCCGGTGGCGGGATTCAGTGCGCAGCAGCTGCCGTTATGTCCTGCCAGATTGGCGCTGATCGACATCACCGCCGCGTTTGAGCCCTTCGGGTATTGCAAGATATGCGTATCGCTGTAAACGGTCGCGGCGTCGAAGGCCGTGATCATCGCCAGCGGGAAATAAACCGTATCGCCGGAGCAGACGGGCACGCCCGGGCCGGGGAAAGCCAGTGCGGAGGCGTCCGTCTCCAACGTGGCGTATATGTCCTCCGCAATGCCGGTGGCGGCCAGGCCAAGTGTGTCGAAGCCGTAGAGATGGTTGTCGCCGTTGGTCAGGACGTACAGCGTGGTCTCGCCCAGGCCCAGGTAGCTCGGGCTGGCGTATTCATCGAACGTCGCCATCGCCAGTTCGGTGCCGTCCAGGCCGTAGCGCACGACGGTGTTGTCCAGGCTGTTGGCGATGTAGAGCGAGTCGTGGCCGAAGACCATGTCGTTGGGCGCCGAGCCCGTGCTGAACAGCGGCGCGGTGACGAGGCTTTCCTGCGCCACGACCACGGCGTCGCTGGTCAACGTGGCGCCGGACTTCACGTACTGCACGGTCAGCGTGGTGGCCTGCGAAACCGCGCCGGCGGCGCCGGTGATTTGCGCGTCGAACGTGAAGCTGCCGTCGGCATCCACCGTGGCCTGGCCGGTTCCGCCGGCGACGACCTCGGCCGTCGTGCCGGCATCGGCGCTGCCCGGCCCGGCGTGGATGCGCGCCTGCCCATCCACTGCGCTGACGGCCAGCACTTCGCTCGGGTCGGGCGTGATATCGTCACCCCCGCCGCCGCAGGAGGCGCAGGCGATCAACGCCAGCAGGACCAACAACGCAACAACTAGTCTTTTCATCCTAAACTCCCTAAAGCTGTGTGTTCCAGGTGATGAGTACTTCCCGCCCCGGTAACGGGTAATTCCAGGCGTCGCGCGCCTGGGTGTCGAACAGATTGCTGATTGATAAGGCGATCGAAAAGTTGTCGAACTCGCGCGCCAGTTCCAGGCCATAAAGTGTGCGCGGCTCAATGACGAGGCTGCCGAACAGGTCAGCCGGGATCTCGCCGGTGTAGTCCAGGCTGAATGCGCCCCGCCAGGGAGCGCCCGTGTACTCCAGGCGTGAGTTGGCGTGGTACTCGCTGCGGCCGGTCAGAGGCACGCCCGAGTCGTATTCCGCCCGCGGCAGCCAGGTGCCGGCGGTGCGCCACCAGACCGCCTCGGCCAGTTCCACGTCAAGAAGCGCCTCGGCGCCGGCGACGCTGGCCGGGCCGGTGTTGATCGCCGCGACGGTGTAGGCGCTGACCGGCGCCCAGACGATGCTGTCGCGGTAGTCGCTGTAGAAACCCGCCAGCTCCAGCCGCGCGTGCTCACCGGTCCAGTCCAGGCCGAGCTCGTAGTTGAACAGGCGCTCACTGGTGAGCTCGGGGTTGCCGCGCATCCCGCCGGTGTCGGCGTAGTACAGCTCGCTGAAGCTGGGATGCCGCACGGCGTAGCCGGCAGCGGCATAGGCGGTGGTGTGGCCGCCGCAGTTGTATTCCGCCGCCAGACGGGCGACGGGATCGACGCCGATGTCGCTGGAGGCCACCAGGCCGGTGTCGGCAAACAGGCTGAAGCGTCCGCGATCCGCGCGCCAGTTGTACTGCGCATCCAGCCCGGCGCGGGCCTGCCGGCCGCTGGCGTCGCTGTCGATGTAGTCCAGGCGCGGCTTGAAGCCCCAGGGCTGAGTGCCGTTGGCCGCCGCGCCCCAGGCGTGCTCGAGATGCCAGCGCGTATCTTGCGTATCGATTGCGCCGCGGTTCAGGTAGGGCGCGGGATCGGTGAAGTGCGTATGGAGTACCGACAGGTCGGTGCGCCAGCCCGCTTCACGGGCCTGCAGCCAGACGCCGTCACGGGCCAGCCGGGCGGCTAGCGTCGGGTACTCGCTCATGCCCGGCACGCCGCGCCGTGCGTGGACGATGCCGGCGCGGTAGCTGGTGCCGCCGCTCATCCAGTTCGCCCAACAGCTTTGCTGCGTGGCCTCGTTGTTGTGGCGCGTCGCGGCCTGCCCGCCGGCGCGTTCGTAGCTGTAGTCGTTCCGGGCCTGCAGGTGCGACAGGTAATAGCTGGCGCCGGGTGTCTGGATCGCCAGCGCGGTTTCCAGCGAGTTGTGCCCGCCGCCGGTGATGGTGAACTCGGTGGTGGCCGCCGGTGCGCCGTTCCGTTTACCGAGCAGGTCGGTGCGTTCCAGCAATGGTATGTATTCCGCCGCGTCGGGTTCCGGCGCTGCCGGGCCTGCTTCGGGCTCCGCCGTGACGAGGTTGATCACGCCGCCCAGCGCGCCGGGGCCGAAGCGCGCCGCCTTCGGCCCGCGCAGCACCTCGACCCGCGCCAGGGCGCCAAGGCTTAAAAGCGACAGGTCGGCGGCCTCGCCCGCGAGCGGGGCGCCGTCGACCAGCACCAGCACCTGTTCGGACCGCGCGCCGCGGATGAGAGCGGTGCTGAGCTGGCCGCTGCCGCCCAGCTGCCGCACGTCGGTGCCCGGCACGCGCTCCAGCACGTCCGCCGCCGTGGTCGCGCCGGCGAAGGCCTCCGCCTCGATCACGGTCAGCGCGCGCGCGTCGTCCACGATAGACGCCAGCGAGCGCTCGCCGAGTACTTCCGCCGCGCCCAGGTCGATCTCGGTACTTTCGTCGGCGTCGGTGCCGGCGTCTTCCTCCAGCACGATCTCGTCGTCGGTGATCTCGATGTAGTCGCCGTCCTGCGCCCAGGCGATGAGGGCCGGGCAGGCGAGTGGCGCGACGATGATCAGCGCAAGCCAGGCGCGGGGGATCATACGTTGACCTCCCGCGATCTGAGCAGCACGGCGATGAAGAACGGCGCGCCGATCAGGCTGGTGATGATCGTCAGCGGGATCTCGCGCGGGGGGTCGATCGTGCGGGAGATGATGTCGACGGCCAGGGTCAACGCCGCGCCGCCCAGCGCGCACATTGGCAGCAGGCGGCCGTGGATTGCGCCGGTGAGGCTGCGCATCACGTGCGGCACCATCAGCCCGATGAAGGCGATCACGCCGCAGAAGGCGACGCAGGCGGCAGCCAGCAGGCTGGCGGCCCCGAGGATCGCCCGCCGCGCTTTGACGATGTCGACGCCCAGGCTGGCGGCCTTCTCGTCACCGAGCAGGAGCACGTCGAGGTCGGCGGAGTAGTACAGCGCCAGCGCGATGCCGATGACCGTGACCGGAAGCAAAAAC
The DNA here is from genome assembly GCA_016932385.1 of bacterium. Classification (GTDB taxonomy): domain Bacteria; phylum 4484-113; class 4484-113; order 4484-113; family JAFGCY01; genus JAFGCY01. Next base: position 12,243 of record JAFGCY010000067.1, read on the forward strand.
CAGATTTCGAGATAGCCGACGGTGGTGACGCGGCCTAAAAGCCAGGCTAAAGCTTGGTCCGTGCCGCCGGGCCCGAGCCTGAGCAGCAGGAACCAGACGACCGCGCCGCAGAGCGTGCCGAGCGCGATGCCCATCAACAGCGTGGCAGCGGTGGAGTAACGGCGGTTCAGCGCGAAGGTGTAGAGCGCCAGGGTGATCAGCGCGCCGCCGAGCACCGCGCCGAGGCCGGTCATGAGCACGCCGGACAGGCCCAGCGCGGCGACCACGACCGCGCCCAGCGCTCCGCCCGCGCTGACGCCGGTGACATACGGCTCGGCCAGCGGGTTTCTGAAAAACGTCTGCATCAGCGCGCCGCTAACGGCCAGGCCGCCGCCGGCCAAGAGCGCCATGATGATCCGCGGCAGCCGAAGCTGCCAGAGGATCCGCGCCTCGGCGGCGTCGATGCCGTCGGCGAGCTCGGCCCAGCCGATGCCCGCCGGGCCGGTGGTCAGGGCGAGCGCTGCCAGCGCTACGATCACGGCAAGCAGGACCAGGCCGATCAGCCAGTTGCGCATCTAGTATCCAGCCTCCAGCAGTAACTCGTATTGTGGCGGCCGGTTGGCCTGGTCGAGTTGCCGGTAGAATTCCATCAGGGCGTCGAGTAAGCGCGGCCCGGGCCGGTTGAGGATGTCGGCGTCGATCACGATCACGCGGCCGGCCTGGACGGCGTCGAGATTGCGCCAGACCTGGTCGGCCTTGAGCTCCGCGAGCAGCCGCGCCTTGACCTCGGCGGGATCTTCATCCTCGGTGCAGCTCGTGCCGGTCAGGATGTAATCCGGGTTGGCGTCGAGCAGGAACTCGGCGGAAACCGCCGGCCAGCCCGTCAGCCGCCAGGCGCAGTTCAGACCGCCCGCGCGCTCGATCAGGTCGTTGATGAACGTGTTGCCGCCGGCGGTGTAGATCATCTCGCCGGGATAGCCGTAGAAAACGGTGAACCTGGTTGTAGTGTCGAGATCGCCGGTCTGAAGAGAATAGTATTTCCGGGTCAGTTGGTCGAGTGATAGCTCGTACGCATCCAGCTTGTCCGTGTAACCGCCGTAGAGGAAATCAAATGCATCGACTTCATCTAGCTTGGAGACGATCAGATCCAGCCTGCTCATTTGCTGGCCAACTTCATGCAGGTTCGCCGCCTCGTTTAGGCAAAACACGCTGATGTCGAGCGCCAGTAATTGCTCAACCAACTCGCGGCTGTTGCCCTGGTAGGCGATGATCAGGTCGGGTTCGAGCGCCACGACGGCCTCGAGGCTGGTATCGATCAGCCCGCCGACGGTCGGTAGCCCGGTTACCTCGGGTGGCCAGTCGCAATAGTCGCTGACGCCGACCACGCGGCCGCCGAAGCCGAGGTAGAACAGCATCTCGGTGACATTCGGCGCCAGACTGACGATACGCTGTGGCTCGCTGACCTCGCACCGATTGCCGAGATCGTCGATGGGCAAGTAAGCTCGTTTGGCCCGGGACTCGCTATACGCAAGTAGCGAAATCAAAATGGCCAGGCACATCAGCAGGATGCGTTTCATTGCTTCACCTCTATTTCGCCCAGCCAGCGCGGGTCGCAGCCGTACAGGCCGGCCAGGTTGTCCGGCGTCAGGATCGCGGCCGGCTCGCCGCCGGCCAGCAGCCGGCCGTCCTTGATCAGCAGGATGTAATCGGCGAACTCGCGCGCCAGGTCGATGTCGTGTAGTGCCGCCAGCACGGTCAGTTCTCGCTCGCGGGCGACGCGGCGCATCTCGTCCATGATCATTCGCCGCGCGGGCGGGTCGAGGAACGCCGTCGGCTCGTCCAAAAGCAACAGCGGCGTCTCCTGCACCAGCCCCTGGGCCAAAAGCATCCGCCGCAGCTCACCGCCGGAAAGCGAGCCGACGCGCCGCTCGGCCAGTTCGCTTAAACCCAGCGATTCCAGCGCGGCGGCGACGGTGCCGTTAATGATGCCCGCCGGCGAGAAGTTTGCGCGCATGTGCGGATAGCGTGCCAGGGCGACGGCCTCGCGCACCGTCAGCGGCAGGTCCTGGCGGCTGACTTGCGGCACCAGCGCCACCTGCCGCGCGCGCTGGCGCGGTGTCAGCGTGGCCAGCAGTGTGCCGTTGAGCGTTACCTCGCCCGCCGCGATGGGCAGGTAGCCGCTCAGGCCGCCAAGCAGGGTGGTTTTGCCCGCGCCGTTGGGGCCGAGCAGGGCGGCGAAAGCGCCGCCGGGCACCCGCGCGCTGAAGCGATCCACGATCAGCTCATGGCCAACGGGAATGCTCAGGTCGGAAATGATAAGTTCAGCCGGCATCGGCGCTCCGGTATCTACCGGAGCAGCGCGCCTGGGGCACCGGGCAGGTCATGCTTAACTCCAGAAGCCTGTGTATTCCCGGTCGGTCTCCTGGCTTGGTTTCATCGGGCTGGCCCGCCTTCCCCGGGACATCCCGAGTGGCTCGTGGGGGCCCTCCACCTCACAGTGGCTGGTACCGCGGCGGCCTTGCACCGCCTTCCCGTTACCGGTATGGGCAGTATACCACGCCCGATTCGCCGGAAATCGCTTCACCCGTTATTCGGTATAAACAGGCGCGTTAGGTATAATTTCGCCGGCTGTATGCGCCAGATATTACTTTACAATCCCTGGTTTACCGCGGCGATGCTGTCCTGGGTGTTGGCGCAGGTGTTGAAGATGATCTTCCACACGATCCTCAGCCGGCGGATCGACTTTTCGCGGCTGGTGGACACCGGTGGCATGCCTTCCAGCCACACGGCCTTCGTCACCGGGCTGTCGACCAGCGTCGGCATTACGCAGGGCTGGCATTCGCTGGAGTTCGCGATGGCGCTGTGCTTTTCGCTGATCATCATCTACGACGCCACCAACCTGCGGCGCAGCGCCGGCTACCACGCGCAGGTATTAAACGAAATCGTGCCCAAGCTGCTGCGCGGCGAGGTGCTCAAGGAAGTGGTCAGCTACCGCCGCCTGCGCGAGCTCTTAGGCCATACGCCGGCGGAAGTCGTGGTCGGCGGCATCCTCGGCATCCTGGTGGCGAGGTGGTTCCTGATCGTGATGGACGTGAGCTGAGCCGGCCTATGCTGCTCCGGGACTACCTGCTGGCCAACAATCTCGCTCCTGATGAACGTACCGCCCGCGGGCTGATCATGCGCGGCGACGTGCTGGTCGACGACCGGCCCGTGACCTCGCCGGCGTTTACGGTGCCGGAGGGCAGCGCCGTGCGGATCCGCGGCGGGGCGGACAACGCGGACGTTTCGCGCGGAGCGGGCAAGCTGCGGCCGGTGGCCGCGCGCCTCGGCTTTGCCTGCGCCGGGCTGGTGGCGCTGGACCTCGGGGTGGCGACCGGCGGCTTCACCCAGGTGCTCTTGGAGTTGGGCGCCGCCCGCGTCTACGCCGTCGATGTCGCCTACGGGACGGTGGCGCTCTGTATCCGCGAGGATCCCCGCGTGGTGCTCCTGGAGCGCACCAACGCGCGGCAGTTGACGGCGGAGCTGGTACGAGAGCCCGTGGCGCGCGTAGTGGGCGATTTGTCGTTTATCAGCTGGCGCGCGGTGCTGCCGGCGGTGCATCCGCTGTTGGCCGCCGCGGCCGAGTTGCTGCTGCTGGTCAAGCCGCAATTCGAGTTGGCGGCGGCCGGGCGCGACGACTGCCTGGAGCAGGGGATCGTCGCCGATCCGCGGGCCGAGCGGGAATGCCTGGCGGGTCTTTATAATGTGTGGGTGGAACACGGACTGGCGCCCTGCGCGGTGGTTCCCGCCGCGTTGCGGGGTGCGAAAGGGAATCAGGAGTATTTTGTGTACCTGCGCCGCGGCCAAGCGGCCGGCGAGGCGGACTATCTCCGGCTGGTCGACGGCGCGCTGAAGGAGGCGCTCAGGTGAAACTGGCCCTGCAAATACACCCGACGCGGATCTCGGACGAGCTCCTGGCCGACCGGATCAACCCGGTGCTGGCCAAGCTGGCGCTGGAATCCTACGTGCTGCCGCGCCGGCATGACGGCAACATCGAACTGCAGGCGGACACCGCGGCGATCGTCGCGCTGGGCGGGGACGGCACGTTTCTGCACGGCGCGCGCGTGGCGGCGCTCAACGACGTGCCGATCATCGGCGTCAACATCGGCCGCCTGGGCTTTTTGTGCAGCGCGGAGATCAGCGACCTGTTCGAGGTGCTGGCCGATATCAAGCACGGGCGGATGCCGCTGGAGGAGCGGCACGTGCTCAAGGGCGAGGTGCGCTGCGAGGACCAGGTGAAGTTCAGCCAGGTGGCGTTGAACGACATCGTGATCTACCGCAGCGAGTTCGATACGCTTAGAGACCTGGAGGCCTACGACAACGGCCAGCTGATCGCGCACTACCGCGCCGACGGCATCATCCTGGCCACGGCGCTGGGCTCGACCGCCTACAACATGTCCGCCGGCGGGCCGTTGGTCCATCCCAGCCTGGACGTGGCGATCCTGACGCCGATCTGCGCGCACTCGCTGCTGACCAAGCCGCTGGTATTGTCGCCCAAGAATAAGATCACGATCGGCGCGCACGCCGCCAGCTGCCCGATGACGGTCAGCTTCGACGGCGAGTTCCACGGCAAGCTGGACATCGGCGAAGAGCTGGTGGTCGGCAGCTTCAGCCACAAGCTGAAGCTCTACCGTCCCGAGCGCTATGATTTCTACGAAGTGCTGCGGGAGAAGTTCCAACATGGGTACGTGTTTAAGGATGAGGATTGCCAATCCTGACGGGGACAGCGATGCTTAGGCGAATTGAAGTCCGGGATTTCTCGCTGTTGCGGGAGGTCCGGCTCGAACTGGGCACGGGGCTGACCGTGCTGACCGGGGCCAGCGGCGCCGGCAAATCACTGCTGTTCGACGCCGTCGGCTTCGCGCTGGGCGGCCGGCCGCACCGCTCGCTGCTGGCCGAGGGCGCCAAGCACTGCGAGGTGACGCTGGAACTGGAGTTGTCCGATGCCGTAGCCAAGGCGCTGGGAGAACCGTGGCGGACGGGTGCCAATCTGCTCAGCCGCCGGATGTCCGAAAACGGGCGGTCGCGGCTGAAGCTGAACGGCGCGACGGTGCAGCTCGGGCCGGTCGCCGCGGCCGGCGAGCGCCTGTTCGAGATTACCGGGCAGTTCGAGAGCCGCGTGCTGTTCAACGCGGCGGTCCATCTGGAGCTGCTCGACGCGTTCGGGGACGCCAAGCTGCCGGGCCTGTTAGCGGATTACCAGCGGGAATACAAGCGCTGGCGGGAGCTGGAGCAGCTGCTGCGCGAGGCGCGGCGGTCGAGCAGCCAGCGCGAGCAGGAGATCGACTTCCTGCGCTTCTCGGTCGACGAGCTGGCCAAGGCGGCGGTCGCGGCGGGCGAGCGCTCTGAGGTCGAAGGCCGGCTGAAGCTGCAGCAGAACGCGCGCGGGCTGGTCGAGGCCGCGGCAACGGCGGCGCGCCTGCTGGACGGCGATGACGATGCTACCGGCGCCTACGACCTGGCCGCCCAGGCCGAGCAGCAGATCGCCGAGCTGGACCGGCTGCTGGCGGGCACCGAAGTGGAGTTCTGCGATCCCGAGGACCTGGCCTCGCAGGCGGAAGGGTTGCTGACGGGCCTCAGAGAGCTGGCGGGCAGCCTGCGCGACATCGCCGAGTCGATCCAGCACGACCCGGCCGAGTTGAAGCGGCTTTCCGAACGGCTGGATGAGATCCTGCGCCTGGAGCGCAAGTACAGCGTGGCGGCCGACGAGCTGCCCGCCTTGTTGACCGAAAAGGAGCAGCGGCTGGAGCTGTTGACCGGCGAGACGTACTCGCCCGAGGTACTGGCCGAGCAGGCCGCCGCGGCGCTGAAGCAGCTGAAAAAACTGGGCGGCGAGCTGGCGGCCAGCCGCAAGAAGGCGGCGGCGAAGCTGGAGAAAAACACGGCGAAGTACTTCCAGCAGCTGGAGTTCCCGCACGTCGAGCTGCAGGTGGACCGCGCGCCCCTGCCGGAGCCCGGCCCGGCGGGACTGGACGCGGCGGAGTTCATGATCTCGCTGAACCCCGGCGAGCCGGCGCGGCCGCTGGCGCGGGTGGCCTCGGGCGGCGAGACCTCGCGGCTGATGTTGGGGCTGAAGGCGGCCCTGGCCGAGCAGCTCGGGCACCAGGTGCTGTTGCTGGACGAGATCGAGGCGGGAATCGGCGGCGAGACCGCCAAGGCGATCGCCGAGGTACTGACCGGCCTGGCCGGGCGCTGCCAGGTACTGGCGATCACCCACCTGGCCAGCGTGGCCGTCCATGGCGCTACGCACCTTGTCGCGGAGAAAAGCGTCGCCGCCCAGCGCACCAGCGTCAGCATCGCGCCGGTGGCGGACGGGGCGCGCCGCGTAGAGCTGACGCGGATGCTGGGCGAGACCGGCGGCGCCGAGGAACAGGCCCTGGTGGACAAGCTGCTCAGTGAGGCGAAAGGCTGAACCGCGGCCCGTAAACCACACTTTATACGGTCTTAGAACGAACCCGGTGGCCGCTCCGTCCGACACCTATCAATGCTAGAATTGAAACCCTCGCGAGGAGGCATGGAAAGGCGGACCTACCAGAAGGCGCAACGGCGCGAGCTGTTGCTGAGCATCCTGCGCTTTATCTTTCTAGTGGCGCTGATTGCCGGCAGCTACTACCTGGTCCGCTACATCCGCATCCGCTCCGACCAGGAGATCGCCAACGTAATCGACCGCCCCGACAGCCCCTACTACCTGGTGGTTGAGCAGCCCGTGCGGATGACCGTCGTTGACGACAAGGGCGAGATGTCGATGGAGATCACCGGCGAGAAGGTCTACCTGACCACCGACCACAAGACCGCGATCTTCGAGGGCGCCGACGCCAAGTATTTCGAGGACGGCGCGGTCTCGATCACGATGCACGCCGACAAGATCGAGTACGACATGGACTCCGAGGATTTCGATCTGACCGGCAACCTGACCGTCGAAACCACCGACGGGATGTACGTGGCGGCGGAGCAGCTGATCTGGCGGCGGTTCAAGGCCGTCTCGGGACGGATGGCCAAGGTGCCGGCCTTCAGTTTTCCGCAGGGCGTGCATGTCATCAACCGCAACGCCAACGGGCAGAAGCAGTTCGAGGTCAGCGCCGACTACCTGCAGGCCGACAAGGAGATCCAGTACATGGAGTTCGTCGGCCACGTGCACGGCGAGATCGTCGGCATGAACGATACCGGCTTCATCTCCGACCGCGAGATCACGGACGAGGGCCAACTGAACTTCGAGGACTTCGAGAAGCTCGGGTTCGAGGCCGAGCAGCTGATTTTCGACAACAAGAACCAGGTCGTGCTGGCCACCAGCCGCTACTACGACCGGCGCTTCGTGGTGATGGATCCCGACGGCCAGATCGTCGACGTGGCGACTTACCAGGAAGACGAGCAGCCGGTCACCTTCAGCAAGGAAGAGATCACGATCCAGTGCTACCACCTGGAAGCCCGGATCAAGCAGAAGTGGGCGGCCTGCGTCGGCGAGATCCGGATGGAGATTCCGCCCGCCACGCCCGAGGAAGGCGACGACCGCGCGCTGAGGGTCGTCAAGCAGTTTGCGACCTACATCGCCACCGGCGAGCTGGAATACTTCTGGGGCCGCGACCACGTGATCACGCACAGCCCGACGCGCGTCGAGCAGGAGGACCGGCTGGCCCTGGCCGACCGGATCGTCTATTGGGGCACGCGCAAGCAGGTGCTGCTGGACGGCCATATCAGCGTGGTGCAGGGCGACGGCAAATGGCTGGTCGAGGAGGAGCTGATCTCGGTCGAGGACCACGACATGGAGCGCGCGGTGACCAGCTACTCCGAGCTGTCCGCCGACCGCGCGGTGATCTACCTGGACAACAACGACTTCGTGGCTTCCGGCGCGGTGCTGGTGCGCCAGGACGACCGCGAGACGGCCGCCGACACGATCGTCTACCAAGACGAGATCAAGCGCATCTCGGCCCAGGGCAACGTCAAGTTCCGCGACAAGGACGGCCAGCAGCTGGTCTGCGGCGGGCTGGTGTTCCACAACGAATACGACTTCATGGAGGTCAGCGGCGGCGCGTCCGCCACGCTGATGCTGCCGGCGAAGTTCGCCAACGACATCAACCAGACGCTGGCCGAGGTGCGCGAAGAGGAAGCCCCGCCGGAGATCAGCGATCCACCGGTCAGCGAGGGCGGCCCGGCGCGCAATCCGAACGCCAACTCGCTGATCCGCGGCGGCCTGCAGCCGATCAGCGTGGAGCACAGCGGCGAGTCGCTGCGCCCGATCAACAGCGACACGAGCGTGACGCCGCTCTCGATCCCCGGCCAGGGCGAGGGGAGTCCCGCGACGACCGAGACCGGCGCGCAGGAGCTGATCCTGCAGCTGGGCGACGACACGACGCTGGAAATCCTGGGCGAGGGCTTCATTCCCGATGAGTCGGAGCCCGAGCCCGAACCGGAGCCGGAACCGGAGGAGGGCGAGGGCCAATGAGCACCGCCGTCCGCCTGCAACTCTGGTTGTCCCTGGCCGCCCTGGCGCTGGTGCTGTCCGGCTGGTTCACCAGCGCCGGCGCGCAGGATGTGAACTCCGCGGAGGCCAAAGCCAAGCCGATCGAGGAATCCAGCGAGAAGCCCGACGAGGAAACCGCCGCCGAGGAAGGGACCGAGGCCGTCACCGCAGGCGAGGAGCAGCCTACGGCAGAGACCGAGCAGCAGCCCGAGGGTGAGCAACCGCCGGAGGGTGAACAACCGCTGCCCGGTGATCTGCCACCCGGCGAGGTCCCGCCCGGTACGGGTGCTCCGCCGCCCGCCGGCACGCAGAGCACGATCACCTCGGTCGAGGACCTGTTCGGCGGGCAGCCGCCCCCGCCGCCGCCCGAAGAGGAGGGCGGACCGGTGGGACTCAGCGAGGAAGAAGTCGCGTCGATGTTCGGCCTGCCGTCGTTCGCCGAGGACCAGCCCGGCTTCATCCCCGACCTGACCCCCAGCGACCTCATGGAGCAGGAGCCGGTGCCGGGCGGCCCCTTCAGTTCGCTGTTGGGTCCGTCGCTGTTGCCGACGGAACCGTCGGTGGACGTGATCAGCGAGCACGAGCGCAATCCCGCCAGCGGCCTGCCGGAGAACCACGCGCGGATCGTCGTGCCGCCCGGCGGCGTGATCCGCGGCTCGACGGAGACCAAGCAGTTCCACATCGAGGGCGGGCTGACGATCTACTACAGCGATATCACGATCACCGGCCAGACCGCCGACATCGACGAGAAAAACGAAGTCGCGATCATGCACGGCGGTGTCACGATCACGGATCCGTCTTATACGCTCAAGACCGAGGATTTGCTGATTTATTTCGAGGACAAGCGCTTCCAGGCCAAGGGCTTCGTCCAGTTGAAAAAACTCGCCGACGAGGAAAAGTCCGAACCGGACCTGACGCTGCCGAAGAAGGAGCGCTTGCGTGAGTACTTCGCCGGCCAGCAGTTTGAGCTGTTCTGCTCGGAGCTGTATTACGACTGGGACACGCTGGTGATGACGGCGCTCAATTCCGTCCGGATCAACCACCCCGCCTTCAATGGCTCGATGGACCGGCTGGACTACAACGACGAGACGAAAGAATACGAGATGTCCGGCAAGCCCGTGCTGGAAGTCAAGAAGTACGACTGGATCTTCGAGAACGAGCTGGTCGCCGAGGACGACGTCGAAGTCGTCGAGGCGATGACCGACGGAGCCACGAAGATCGACTGCAGCCGCGTGGTCTACTCCGAGGACTCGGGCATCGCGCAGTTCTTTTCGAGCCCCGGCGGCGAGGTGGTCTTCATGCAGCCGAAGCGCAGCGTGAAGGCGGCCTATATCGAGGTCAACGACGTCACCAAGGACTTCCACGCCGAGGGTGACGGCAGCCAGGTGCAGTATACGCAGCAGGACGGCGAGTGGCTGTTCGCCGGCGGGCTGATCAACAGTGAAAGCGTATCCGACGAGCTGCATGACACGCTCTCCGGTGAGTTGACGACGACCTCCGACACGCTGACCTACAACTTCGACAACCGCCGGCTGGAGCTTTTAGGCAGCGTGGTGATCAATGCCGGCCAGAAGACGTTTTCCGCCAACGAGGTGGTCCACGACGAACAAGCCAGCTACTTCCTGATGCGCGGCAACGTGATGATCCAGCCGGATAGCAAAAGCATGGTGCGCGCAGCGCAGGTCTTCATCGACACCGAGACCGACGTGATCACGCTGGTCGGGCTGGTCGAAGGCGAGTTCGAGAGCGACGACTTCAAGCTGGAACAGACCGAACAGGTGGCGGCCGGAGACCAGTCGTTCCAGGCCGCCGAAGGCCTGTTTTCCCAGACCGGCGGGGCGAACGTCGCCGAAGGCCGCTAACGCCGCCGGCTCTGCTAGAATTTGCCCGTGACGGACCTGAGTGAATTAACCGCCCTGATCGACCGCTTCGCCGGTTTGCGCGTCGGCGTGCTGGGCGACCTGATGGTCGACCGCTTCATCTACGGCCACGCCGGCCGGATCAGCCCGGAGGCGCCGGTTCCCGTGGTGCAGATCCGCGAGCGCACGATCCAGCCCGGCGGCGCGGCCAACGTCGGCAACAACGTCCTCAGCCTGGGCGGGCGTTTGAGCCTGTTCGGCGTGCTGGGCGACGACGAGGCCGGCCGCGAGGTGCAGGGCCTGTTGAGCGCCGCCGGCGCCGAGGTGACGGGCGTGCTATTGCTGGCCGACCGGCCCAGCACGGTCAAGACGCGCGTGGTGGCGCAGTCGCAGCACCTGGTGCGCTTCGACGAGGAGGAGACGGCCGACCTGCCCGCGGAAGAAGCCGCACGGTTGCTCGACCAACTGACCGCGGCGCTGGACGGGCTCAGGGTGCTGGTCCTCAGCGATTACGACAAGGGCGTGCTGACGCCCGGCCTGGTGGCGCCGCTGATGGAGCGCTGCCGCGCACGGGGGCTGACGACCTTCGTCGATCCCAAGCCCGTCAATATCGAGCTGTTTGCCGGCGCGGACGTGATCAAGCCGAACTACCACGAGGCGCTTCGCCTGGCCGGCCGCGAGCGTAACGCGCCCGTCGAGGAGATGGAGCAGGTCTGCCGCGAGGTGCGCGACCGCTCCGGCGCCAAGAACGTCGTAATCACCGCCGGCTCCAAGGGCATGTTCATCCTGGCCGGCGAGCAGTTCAGCCACCTGCCGGGCCTGCCGCGCGAGGTCTACGACGTCGCCGGTGCCGGGGACACCACGCTGGCAGCGCTGGCGCTGGCGCTGGCCGCGGGCGCTGATCTGGTCAGCGCGGGCCGGCTGGCCAACCTGGCGGGCAGTATCGCCGTCGGCAAGCTGGGCATCGCTGCGGTGACGGCCGCCGAACTCAAGGCCGAGGTGGAGGCGCGCTATGGCCGAGCTTAGCCCGGACCTGGCCGCGCGGCTGGTCGGCTGGCGTGAGCAGAAGCAAACGGTGGTCTTCACCAACGGCGTGTTCGACCTGATGCACCCGGGCCACGTCGCGCAGCTGGAGGCCGCCAAGTCGTTCGGCGACGTGCTGATCGTCGGGCTCAACAGCGACCTGTCGGTGCGGATGCTGGGCAAGGGGGACGACCGGCCCGTGCTGGACGAGACGGCGCGGCGGATCGTGCTCTTGGCGCTGCGCTGCGTCGACGCCGTGGCGCTGTTCCACGAGCCGACGCCGCTGGAGCTGATCGAGCTGATCCGGCCGCAGGTGCTGGTCAAAGGGGCGGACTACGCCGGCCGCGAGGTGGTCGGCCGCGAGATCGTCGAAGCCGCGGGGGGGCGCGTGGAACTGGTGCCGCTGATCAAGGGCTACTCCACGACGGAGATCATCCGGCGGATCCGCGGGACGGACTAGCAGATGTGGGACAGGGCCTGGCGGCGGCTGATCCAATTGCTGTTGCCGGCGCGCTGTGCCGGTTGCCAGCAACTCGGTCCCGAGGTGGTCTGCGCGGATTGCCGTGCGCAACTCGAACCGGTCGGCGAGCCGTTTTGCGTGCGCTGCGGGCGGCGGCGGCTGACCGACTTCGCCAGTCCGGATTGCGGCGAGTGCCACGGCGAATCGATCGGCGTGGTGCGCGCCCGGAGCCTTTACATCTACGCCGGCATCGGCCGCGAGCTGCTGCACCAGTACAAGTTCAACGGCTATCTCGGCGCCGGCCGGTTTTTAGCGGAACGGCTGGCGGAGCGGACGGCGCCGGGCTGGCCAGAGCTCTTTGGCGAGCCGGACCTGAAACTCGACGCGGTGGTGCCGGTGCCGCTGCATCCACGGCGCCTGCGCCAGCGGCGGTTCAACCAATCTCTGTTACCCGCTCGATTGTTGGCGGAGCGGCATGGCCTGAGCTGCCTGCCGCAAGGGCTCGTCCGCACGCGCGAGACCGAAACGCAGGTCGGATTGAGCGCGGCCCAGCGGCGCGACAACGTGCGCGGCGCCTTTAGCGTGCCGGATACGATGCTGGCGGAGCTGACCGGCAAGCGCGTGCTGTTGGTCGACGACCTGATGACGACGGGCGCGACGCTGGCCTCGTGCGCGCGGACGCTGAAGCGCGGCGGCGCCGCGGCGGTGTACGGGCTGACGCTGTTCAGTACGGTGCAAAGAATTGAACCAACGTAGTAGCTGCCTCTGGTTGTGATGAAGTGGAAGTTAGTTTAAGTAGTAAGTTTAAGTCGTAGCGGCGCCGTCCCCGGCGCCGGATTAGGAGCCCGGAGTCCGGAGTCCGAAGTCCGGAGTCCGCCAACGCCAAGCTAATCCAACATCGTTTAACACAACCGGTTCTAGAAATCCCGTGTAGCGGTGGGTCCCCGATCCGCCGTCAAGGCGTTGAAACGGCGTCGGGGACGCCTTCCACACAGCAAGTAAAAGTAGAAAGTGAAAGAGGAAAGTACTTGCGGTAAGCAGTGAGCTCGAAAACGCTTTCACTTTAACTTTCCACTTGACTTGCCCGGACGCAAGCGGGGACGCTCGCGATACTCCGGTAACGGGTGCAGTCCGCCCAAACTGGATGCGGGTTGCTTGGGTAGGGGCGAAGCCATGCTTCGCCCTGAGGTGGGCATGATTGTGCTGTTCGGCGGAGCAGGCGCGGATGGCGGATGTGGGTCAGGGGATTGTGGACTGCGCCGGGCATTTTACCTTGTCCGAATGAGGGCGAAGCATGGCTTCGCCCCTACGCCGGGTCGGGTGGAATCGTGCCTGGGGAATACGGCCGGGACGCTCGCGCCACGCTTCGCTTTGGCCTATGGCCTTCGGCTTATTGATTGGTCGGCGGACGTGACGTCCGCCCTACCAGATAGCTTGGGCGCGCAGTCCCGTCGAGAAGCTTCCCACGAAATCCGGCGCCAGGGACGGCGCCGCTACGGCTTAAACTTACAACTTACAACTTAAACTCTCCCCGGTTATAATCCCGCCATGCGTATCTTGCTCTGCTGCGTTGTCGCGTTTTTCGCCCTGGCGGCGCTGTCCTGCGACGTCGTCAAGTCCGCCCAGCTCGAACAGGCTGTGATCAAGGCGCTGAAGGACGATCCGCGCACCGCGGAATACACGTTCGAGGTCAGCTTGCAGGACGCGGGCCAGGTGCTGATCACGGGCACGGTGTTCACGCCGGCGGAGGTGGACTACGTCACCGAGATCGCCAAGTCGGTCGAAGGCGTGGAGCTGGTGTTGAACCGCGTGGCGGTCGAGGAGCCGGGCAGCGGGTTGATCCAGGACGAAGTGGTGAATACGCCGTTTCTCTAGCGCACGAAGTTGTGCAGGTTGCCGAACAGCTCCTGGGCGAACGAGTTCATCGTGCTGAAGAGGAACGGGCCGAAGATCACCAGCGCCAGGCCGGTGACGAAAATCTTGGGGACGAAGGTCAGCGTCTGCTCCTGAATGCTGGTCACCGCCTGGAAGATGCTGATCAGGAAACCCACGGCCAAGCTGAGCCCCAGGATGGGAGCGGCCATGGTCAGCGCGGTTTGGATGCCCCGGCTGGCGATTTCGAGGTAGATCTCGCCCACGGGCTCATTGTACCATCCCCGTGGATAATGCGGATAGCCTGTGGATTACCGCGCGCGGTTTAATGCGGAATTAACCGGGGAAGCGTAAGCTTAAGCCCGGGGAAGTCCGGAGTCCGAAGTCCGAAGTCCGCGAGAAGTAGCGCAAGCCCCCGTGCTTGCGCGGACAAGAGAGGCGAGAGGAGATAGGAGTGAGGAGTACTCCGATCGCGGTCAACGCAGGCTCCTCTCTCCTCGCTCCTCACTCCTCTCTGGTTTTCTCGTGTAGGCGCAAGATTAATCCGGCGCCAGGGACGGCGCCGCTACGAATCAGCTTATTACTTATGCCGGCCCATTCCCCTTGCCAAAATCATAAAAGCGCGGTATAAATTCGTCCCTTGCCGAAGTGGCGGAATTGGCAGACGCGCTAGGTTCAGGACCTAGTGAGGGCAACCTCGTGGGGGTTCGAGTCCCCCCTTCGGCAGTTTTCTTCCCATCCCCATCCTTACAAAACGTATTTCCGCATCGAAGCGGCAGGGCGGAGTGAGAACTTAGCAGCTCCGTGCCTATGCTTGGCCGTAGGCGTACAGCCAGTAAAACCCCTCCAGCGAGACGGCTGCGGAATACAGGCCGTGGGCGAGCATCAGCGGGATCACGCGCCCGAACTTCCAGTAATACAGCGCCATCAGCAGGCCGAAGAATGCCGTGTTGACCACGCCCGACATGCCCTGGTAGAGGTGGCAGAAGCCGAAGAGGACCACGGCGACGCCGATGGCGATTGAGACGCCGGCGCGGCCGGGCCAGAGCGCCCAGGCGCGCTCCAGTAAGAAGCAGCGGCAGAGCTCCTCCATGAAGCCCGCGGCCAGGAAGCTGTACGGCCCGATGAGCATTACGATCGCCCACGGGTTCATCAGCATCGCCTGCGTGGTGTCCTCGATGAAGGTAGTCGACGAGAGCGGGAAGTAGCTCGTTTGCAGCCAGTAGAACAGGCGGCACAGGATCCAGGCGGCGGCGAATAACAGCAACCCGGCGCCCAGGTCCGCGCCGAGCGTGCCCGGCCGGCGGTTCAGCCGCGCCGGGGGCTGCCCGCAGACCCGGCGATAGATGTAAATCAGCCAGCCGCCGAAACCCGCCGCGTAGAACACCGTGACCGCGGCCCAGTAGCCGACGGTCGAATACTGAAAGGCGGCCGCCGAACCGACGAGCCAGGCCAGGGCGTACAACACGCCGGAGCCCAGTGTTCCGGCCAGGCCGCTGATCAGCAACAGGTAGATGACGCCCGGCCCCAGCACCAGGCCCAGGAGCTGGTTCGCCCGGTTTTCCACCGGCGCCGGCTGAACGGCGGTGTCCATCGTGCCTGTAATTATAGGGGCCCGGGCCGGCATTTGAGACCGCCGGCGGGTGCCGGGCCTGCGGCCTATCTCTGCACGATCGAAAATGTTAAGATTGCAGTAGTTATTGGTTTGCGTTTCAGCCGAGTTACGTTGGCAACAGAGTTACGTTTGGGAGCAAAGGGATGTTATCGAAGTTGTTTAGCAAGCCCGATCCGGATCGCGACCGGATCGACGAGCTGGCCAGCCGGCTGAGCGAAGCCGGCAAGCTGGACCGGCTGGAGATCGAGCTGCTCAGGAAAAACACGCGCGGGCTGACGGCGCGCGAACGGGAATCCTGGCACCACCTCTACGGCATCTGCGCCTTTCGGCGCGGGGAGCACCAGCTGGCCTTAGAGCGTTTTCAGCACGGGCTGGAGGCCTGCCAGTACAGCCCGTTGATCCGCTTCTCGCTGGCGCAGGAGTACATCTTCCTGGGCGAGCCGGCGCAGGCCTTCAAGCTGTTCGACCTCTGCCGGTTTCCCGGCATCAGCAGCCAGTACGCGCTGGCGATGAGCCGCTATGCCTACCTGTTCTCCGAATACGCGCGCGGGATCAAGTACATCCAGCCGCTGATCGACACCTACCTGAACCTGAAGATCCTCGACGACAACTTCCTGTTTATGCGTGCGCTGCCGTTCTTCAGCGAAACCTGGGCCTACCTGGCCGTGCACGGCAAGCTCTCCGGGCAGCTCGAGTTGCTCACGGAGATCACGACCACCGTGCGGCGGACCTGCTGCGACTATGACTTCGCGCGGCTCGAGCTGGAACTGGAGGCGGTGCTGACCGGCAGCCACGCGCGGCTGGCCGCGCATATCGCGGAGCGCAGCGCCGAGGCCCGCCAGGCGGGCTGGCCGGCGGAGTACCTGGAGGCGACGCTGGCGGTCTGGGACGCCCAGGCGGCCGGGAGTTACGAGCAGGCCGCCGGCATCCTCACCAGCTGGCAACCCGGCCCTGACGCGCCGCCCTGGCTGGACGACGTGCGGCTATTGGCCAAGGCCCAGGCGGCGCACCGCTGCGAGCGGCCGGAGGCGGAGCGGCTGGCCGCCGAGTTCTTCCTGCGCCAGCCGCAGCTGTTCGAGCCGAGCCACGCGCTGAACTTCCGGTTCGTCGAGTACCAGGAGGTGCTCAAACCACGCCTGCCTCTGGTGCTCTGCGCCAACTAGCCGCGCCGGCGGATGGGTTTGCGCGGGATTCCTCGCCGCGGTAGACGCCACCGGTACTGCCACCGGAGCCACCGGCGCGGCAGCCGGAGCCAGGGGTGCGGCCAGCCCGCGCCGGGGTATAATCATTCCGCGCCCCCGTAGCACAATGGATAGTGCAGCCGCCTCCTAAGCGACAGATCTTGGTTCGATTCCGAGCGGGGGTGGTTGGCTTATCGCCGCCGCGATTTGCTCCGTTGCTACAGTAACCTAGTTAGTCATTTGCTCAACAGAATTTATGGGCGCGTGAGTACTGACTGAGACTACCCCGTACGAGATTCTAAATAGCTAATATGCCCTGGTATTCGTACGCTCCAATGTCAATAAGCGGCGCATCGCCCAGGCCGGTGTCAGTTGTATCCGGATCATCGTAGAATCGCGGGTTTCCTTCAAGATCCACCGTGACCTCAGGCGGCACGGCCATGTTCACACCTGCATCAATGCAGGGCGAGGTGGTGCCAAGATGCAAATCGCCGTAGTCGTCATCGGCCGTACCCCACGTAAGATCGGAGCCAGGATCAGGCAGCCGGATCAACAGCGGGTTGGCATCGATGTTCCCGCCGCCATCCGTTCCTAAGGCGGCATCCCACAAGCCACCGCTGCCACCGCAATCCTGCATGTCACAGTAACCGATCAACGCCGTGCTCCCATCGTTGTACCACTGAGGGCCTGCACCATCTGCGCCATTACCCCAGAAGATGCAGTTCCCAGCTGACATATTGCTGGCGTCGATGCTGGCCACTGCTCCGCCGTTGTATGCTAAGTTGCCGCTAAATACGCAATTAGCAGCCTGGGGATCTTCAGAGAAACGGTTACAGATCGCCCCGCCGTGGCCGGCGGAGTTACCACAGAAAATGCTGTTGATGATTCGTGGGTTGCTGGAGTAGTAATTAATAATCGCCCCGCCGTAACTATTAACAGAATTCCCCAGGAACAAGCAGTTGACAATAGTCGGACTGCTGCCTTGCCAGTTATACAATGCGCCACCACCATTTGGGGCTGTGTTGCGGATAAACGAGCAATTCACTAACAGGGCATGGCTGTCGTTATCGAGCTGCATGGCACCACCGGTTTTTTCTCCCGTGTTGCCGATGAATTCACAGTCGTAAAACTCCGGGGTAGCCGCGTAGCAGTATACTCCAGCACCGTTATCTTGGGATGTATTACCGCTGAAGGTGCAGCCGTCGAATTCACCCTCATTTGCGCAGTATACAGCTCCCCCGTCGCCTCCGGTATTCCCAGTGAAGTCACATCCGATTACTTCAAGATAACCGGCTCCTTGGCTCATCAACGCTCCACCAAAGCTCGCTCCGGAGTTTCCCACGAAAGTGCAACCGGTCAGTTTCATATCATGGGAGTTACGTACACCACAGCCTTGCTGATATGCAGAGTTATTCTCAAAGGCGCAACTCGTGATCTCACAGAAATAGTTGCTGAATAGACCGCCGCCGATCACGGCCTTGTTATACACAAATCGGCAGTTTGCCACCACTAGATTGAATGCATTGCTGTAAACCCCACCCCCAGCACGATGTGGCGTTGCCGGTTCCGCTGTGAAATCATCTGAGTGCCCACCCGCAATGATGAAGCCGTCCAGGATTGAACGATAGGCTCCAGCGACAACCGTGAACGAATTATCTGTATTGTCCAGTGGAAGACCGATGTCCCCTGAGAGCGTGGTTTCGTTCGCCTCCCAGTCACGTTGTTCGCGGGTACTCTCAGTACCAGCGAAACCGCCGTACAATGCCGTATTTGCACCCAGCTGGAACGTATCTTCACGCGTGTTTCCCGGATAATATGTGCCGGCAGCAACCCAAATCTCATCGCCCGCCCAAGCCATACCAAGTGCGTCCTGCAGGTCGTTGAAGGCAGTCTCCCAAGTCTCGCCATTTCCACCAGCGGGAGCCTCAGGCTTGACCTTCCAGATGGTTGGCGGCAGGCCTACACTGAGCCACTCCAGTGTGCATTCCTCCTGGCCCAAAACCAGGATCTCTATTAGCAACATACCGGTTTCTGAGAAATACGGTGCAGTATCGGCGAAATCAAGCTGCCTCACATCCGATGGATTGAACCACTTCCAGCAATCGTGATTGAAATCCCCCAGGCCGATCCAGAGGTTTTCTGCTACTGGTGGCGTTAGCCAGCCGAAGTACAACACGGAATCCCCGCTATACGCGTCGAGTATGAAGTCGAAGCCGCTATAAGCGGCATCGTCGAGGGTGGATACCTTAGCAACATAATCTGGCGTGAACCGTAAAGCTTGCATTTCCACAGCAGTCCTGTTTGTTGGCAGGACAGCGCTAATATTCATGCCATACGTGCGCCGGTCGGAGTCTGCATAGGAAATCTGACGAATCAGATCGGATGGCGGCGGGAATCCTTCTGCAACTTCCTGCGCCGAATCTGGATTTGTTGGACTGAATTGCAGCGCACCGGCACAACCAACAACGCAAGTGAGTACAAGCAATGACAGCAAATCAATCGATCTGTATCGCACCGCCCGGGAACCTCCCGCGAGATAGGTATACCGGTAGTATAGCACTCTAAGCCAGGAGCAGACTGGATTTCACGGGCGCGAGTATAAGAATCAAATCGTCGAGATTTTTGCTGGACACCTTGTACGCGTTGACCTGCCCACAACTAACCTGGTTCATGCTTAGAGCTGCTAATTTTGCGTCAAATCCATCCGGGGTTCAATCTTCAGAATCATGGTTTGTCAGCTAGTTATTCAGCACCTGTGGATTGAGTAACGAGACTTCTGCAAAAAGAAGGGTCATGGTACTCCTAAGTAACCAAACAAAAGGAGTGTCACATGAACCACAAGAATAAACCCGTCGAATTGTCAGAAGTGAAAGCGCTGGCGGCGGCGCGTGGGCGCTTGGTAGGTATTGCTGACGCTGGCCTTGAACGGCTTCAGCCTGACCAGTTGGGCTTTGCTTCAAGGCGTCAGGGGCACGCGGCTCGGTGTCTATTTACTATCGGGAATCGGTGTGATCGGCGGCCTGGGGCATCTGGGGATCGGCGGAGTCGCCGGTGATCCAGCCCGGTACGACGCTTTCGGATTCCTGATCACCTACGCGCTGAACCACCTGTACAACCTGTTCAAAACCGAACCCTTGGTGTATCTCAGCTACAGCTGGTTCAATGAAACGCATTACCTGTACGTCTTTTACCTGAACAACTTCACGGAGATAGCCTGCAAATACTCCCTGGCCTGGCTCGTGCTGCCCATGCAGACAGCGATCATCGTCGGTTACTACTGGCTGATCCGCGGGCTTTTAGTGTTGGGGACGCGGAGTAAATCACGTGCATTATCATTGAAGCGGACGAGTGACGGCTGATGCCGGATCGCAAACTGACCGGCGCCGGCGATCAGGAATGAAGTTAGGGAAAGGCAGGTGGATGCATGTCTGATAAGGTGAGTGCGAAACACCGGGAAAAGGCGCAGGACCTGGCTTGGCAGGCGATGGACGCTTCCGATTTCAAGATAGCGCTCGAGCTGTGCCGACAGGCGCTTGCGCTTGACCCGCGCTGCGTCGATGCCCTGGTGGGCGTGGCGGCGATGGACAGCGATGACAACCAACGCCTGGCCGGTCTTGAAGCCGCCGTGCGGATCGCGGCCGAGGACCTGGGCGGTGACGCGTACTTCGAGGAGAACGAGGGCTATTTCTGGGGCTTGGTCGAAACGCGGCCCTACATGCGGGCCCGGGCGTTACTGGCCGAGGTCCTGGACGAGTTGGGCCGGACCTTGGATGCGATCGCTGAGTACGAGGCCTTGATGCGGCTGAACCCGAACGACAACCAGGGATTGCGTTACCGGTTGATCGGGTTGTACCTTGAGACGGGAGGGCTGCGCAGCGCGCGCAGGTTGCTGGAGGAGTATGGTGATGACGACTCCGCGATGTTCACCTGGGCCGCCGTCATAGAGAGCTGGCTGTCCAACGATCTCGACGGCGCCAGCCACGCCTTGGCCGTCGCCCGTGAAGCCAATTCATATGTTGAGGACTACTTGCTGGGGCGCCGGCCCCTGCCGGAGGAACTACCCACATATTACGGTGTAGGTGACCTGAATGAAGCGGTAATCTGCATGCTGACGGTCGGCCGGGCCTGGGCCGCCAATCAGCAGGCGATTAACTGGCTGGCGAGCCAGCCGGCGGCTCCGCTTGCCATTTCTTTCAACGAGGCGGGACGCAACGATCCGTGCCCCTGCGGCAGCGGTAAGAAGTACAAGAAATGCTGTTATGGCAAGCCCGTGGCTGAGCCGGCACCCTCGCCGGGCCGGGCCGGGCCGCCCAGCTTGGGGCGGGGCGAGCATGAAAGAATGATGCGAGATTTGACCGCAGCTATTGCCAGGGAGGGAATCGAAACCGAGGAAGAGATGGATGCGTTTATCCAGCAATACAATGCTTCCTTGGACCAAGAACAGCCCGCCGATTTCAGCGGCCTGATACCGGAACAGGTGCGTGAGCTCTTAGAATTCCCGTTCGACTCGCCCGGCCTGTTGGAGTTTCCGAAACAGTTGGATTGCGAGCCCGTCGCGCCCGTGATTACGCTGATCCAGGCCTTGGCCGAGGTGATCGGCGAGGACGGGCTGAAGCTGACTCAAAAAGGCAACCTGAAGCGCGACGTGACGCAGCGGATCGCCCTGGATTACTGGGGTGAGGAGAAATACGAAAAATATACGAAGATCATCAAACTCCATCGGGAGTACGCCTTCAGCGACCTGCGCGTGACGCGTGAACTGGCGATGGCCGCCGGATTGATGCGCAAATACCGGGGCAAGCTGGTGTTGACCAAGAAATACCATCAGTTGCTGAAGCAAGGGGGACTGGCGGCGGTCTATCCATTGCTGTTCGAAACCTTCATCTGGGAGATCGACTGGGGCGGTTCACTTAGAGATGATGAGGGCTTTGTTCAACAGAGTTTCGCTTTTACGCTGTACCTGTTGCAGCGGCTCGGCGGGGAATGGCGCGCCAGCACGGAGTATGCGGATGCTTACTATCGGGCGTTTCCGCGGCAGCTGGACACAAGTTGGCTACGTGATGAATACAGCCAGGAGTTGTATTACAAGATGATGAGCTCAAGCTATTCCTATTTCGCGCTGGTACGCTTCGCCAATTTCATGGGATTGGCGGAACTCCGGGATTACGACCTGCTGGGCTTTCACGAAGAATTCCAGCTCCGCAAGACGCCGCTGTTCGATGCCGTAGTGAAGTTTCACGTCGATCCGGTTACATAGGCTCGAAGGTGTGTTACTGCCGCAAACTTGTAATATGATCTATCCAAGGAGGCAGTCAAGCCATGCACGTCAAAATCGAAGACAACGAGTTAGTGATTCGCATCGAACTCCAGGAGCCGCGGCCGTCGTCGTCCGGTAAGACGCTGATCGTCGCCAGCACCGGTGGCAACCAGCGCACGAACGTCGAGATCGACGGCCAGTCGGTGTTCATCGGACTCAACGCCTATATCAAGAAACAGGCCGACTAGTCCGCTGCGACCGGCGGCAGCTTGGCCGGTGAGGGCGAGCAAGTAACGGGTGGGTGGAAGCGATGAGCGCAGTGGCCGATCAGCCGGGCGGGTCGGAACCGGGCGGCAAGTGCCCGGAGCCGGCCGCGTTCAGCTGTGCCGAGTACCGGATCGTCCGGCGGCCGTTCGCGTTCTGCACCGACCGGTTCGATATCTATGACACCAACAAGCGCCAGTTGGCGTACGCCGTCAACGAGGGCGCCAGCGACGCGGTTGAGTTGTACTGCTACGCCGATCGCGGCCGGCACACCAAGCTGCTCGAGGTCAAGCAGCAGCGTGACGCCGATTGGGACAGGGCCTTTCGCGTGACCGACCTCACCCACACCGTCACCGTCGGCTGGCTGTTCCGGCGCGAGTTCAGGTCGTTCGTGCAGTCCCGCTGGGATCTAACCGATCCGCAGCGGCAGGTGCTGGCGGTCGTCGACGAGCAGTACCTGCCGGTGTCCTGCCTGCGCCGCTTATGCAGTCCGCTGCCGGTTGCGCGCCGTTATCGGCTGCTGACCAGCTGGGGGGCCGAACTGGCGCGCCTGCGCTATTTCGGTTATACGCTGCACGTCGCGGTGCAGCTGATCGAAAACGAGGGCCGGCCCGTGCTGGATCCGCGCCTGATCCTGGCAGTTGCGCTGCTGCTCTGCGCAGCCGACGCGCCGGAAGATACGGCTGGCGGCTAGCGATGTGCCCGGTGGGTGAGGCCGGCCGACGAGCCGCACGGGCCGCAGGCCGGTTGGAGTGATCGATAACCGCCAGTAGAGTGCACCGTTTGCCCCGGCTGGCGTTCAGCTCCGGCAGAATCTGTATAATATCCCTAAGAGGTTATATATCTTAGGCGCTTGATTGCTGGAGGTTCAGTATGAGCCAGCCTGGTTATCGTGTTGCTTGTGGACTGCTGCTTCTTGTGCTGGCCTGCGGCTGCCGCACGGCCGGCCCGGCCCTGACCCAGCTGCCAGAAGCACCGGATGAGCGAGCGGCGTATCCGAGCTTCGGCGAGTTCCTGCCTTGCCCCAGCGCGCTCTCTGCCCAGGTCGAGCAGACTCGGGCAGTGTCTTATTGGGAATCTGACTGCATCAAGCACGGCGACGAGTTTAGCGGTTCGCTGCCGAACCAAAACGTGCTGCCGGGTACCAATAACTCCGTGGAACTGCATGCTTCCTGGTCCGAAGCCACCGGTATGCATGTAGCCAACCTGGCGTATTGCATCTACGGTTACACGCTCGCCGACTTCGACCGCCAAGCCGAGTTGCATTACCGCTGGCTGATCCAGCCGCCGTCCTACGACTCCGTCTGGTTCGGCCTGGCCAATTGGCAGGCCGACTGCTGGGACTGGCGAACCGCGACGCAGGCCGGCGTCTCCAACTGGGGCAGTGTCACGCCGTATCTCAACGGCAGCGATCTATACGCGGTTGTTGTTTGCGCCAACAACGGCACCAGCAACCTGCGCTACCTGCGCGTCGGCGAACAGCCCGCGGCGAACATCGTAATCGACGTCAAGCCACGGTCCGCCGGTCCGCCGGCCTTGATTGGTTTTTTTGCTCAGGACAGCACGATCCCGGTGGGAACGATCACTGACTATGCCTGGGACATGGATCACAACGGTTCGTACGAGAAAGACACCGGAAGTTCCACCTACGCGAGCCGGACGTTCGAGACAGCTGGCAGTTATCTCGTCGGACTGCGCATCACCAGTTCCTACGACGAGTATTTTACGGGCACTGCCACGGCGGAATTGATCGAGCCGTGGGCCCATTCCTGGGGTTCAGACCAGAACCAGAATATACGGGCGATCGCGACTGACAGCAGCGAGTACTGCTACTGCGCCGGCAGTACCGAGATGGCAGCCAACGGCGAAGACGCGTTGCTGATTAAATACAACTTGGCGGGTGAAAGGCAATGGACGGCCGTCTGGGGAGGCAGCAACAGTGAATGCATGTACGACGTGCTGTATTACGGCAATCACGTTTACACGACCGGCATGACCTCGAGCTTCGGCGCGGGCGGCACCGATGTGCTGTTGCAATGCTGGACTACCGAAGGGCAGGTCGTGTGGTCGCGCGTGATTGGGACGGCCAATTACGATCAAGGCCACGGCTTGACGCGCGATTCAGAGTATCTCTATGTTGCGGGAACGACCGGTCCGGCAGGGGATTACGATGTGCTGCTGCTGAAATTCGGGTGCGATAACACCTACAAGTGGGTACGAACTTGGGATGGTGGGGGCAGCGATGTGGCCAACAGCATTGAATGGGAAGACGAAAACTTAATGGGGAATTTCGCCGTGCATATAACGGGCACGACCAGTTCAGCCCATCCCGGTGGCCTGGATGTGCTTTACCTGGAAGTCTCCGCCTCCAACGGCGATATTGAACAAGAGCGCGTCTGGCATGCTGACTCGGGCTCGCTGTCGAGTGGGGAGCGGATTGCCCTCTCCGGGGCGGGTACTTTATTACGTCTGGCGATCGCTGGTGAGATCGGCGCTGTCGGGTCGGGCAAAGCGCTGCTGCTCGAAGTCGACGAAGGCTCGTCCAGCCTCGTTCGTTCCTGGACGGCGTTGGAAGATACCATTGCATACGACCTGACATTTGATACGGGGGGCTTTGACCTGTGTGCCGTCGGTTGCAGCCGAACCCAAAACGTAGCCGCCGTGGGATTCGCCCTGGCTATTGACCGGTATACGTATGAGTTGAGTAACTCCTCAGCGTGGTCGGACGGGATGCTGGATACCGGATTCTTCGCGGTGGCCGGTCTCCCCGGCACCGGTGTGGTGGCCGGCGGGTGCTGCCGGACCGCAGATCCCGGCTCGTGGGCAAGCGCGGCCGGAACGTGGGAAGTTCCCACTGGCTCCTGGGCGGACTTCAGCGGCACGGCCGGCACGATCCTGCTGAGCTTCGCCAATCCGACCACCGCCGCGCAACTGCTGACGACCGGCGTAGAGGATACCGGCGGCGGGGTCGAGGATGCGCTGGTGGCCGTGGCGGAATTTCCGTAACCGCCCAGTCGTGATCTGGTGCAGCCGGTAGTCGATTGCGCTTGCGCCGGGTAGGTTGCGCACTGGCTGCCCGGTTAACCGAGCAGGGCTCCCAGCCACCAGGCCAGCAGCGCAAGCATTCCCGTGGTTACCACCGCGCCCGGCAGGCAGCAGCAGCAGCGGGAGCGCGGCTGCTCCTGGACGCTGTTGTCGACATAGACCTCCTGGGAAATGACGGTCTGCTCGACGGGCGGCTCGGGCGGCGCCGGCGGGCCGGAGTGCGGCGTACTCGACCTCAAACGCCGGGCGGAGGATTCCGCCGCGCTCTTGCGCGGCGTCGGGACGGGCGGCCGGCTCGGCGGGCGCTTTTCCTGGTGGATATCGCGCTTGGCGCCGCTCGGCGCTGGGCTGGCCGTTGGCTTCGGTTGCGGCTTCGGCTGTGGCCGGACGCTGGGCGTGACCTGCTGGCGCGGGCTGCGCTGGATCGTGCGCTTGGGGGCGCGGCTGGATTTGGGCACCGCCGCCGGCGGAGCCGCAGCACGTTCCTGGCGCTGGACGTTGGCCTTCTTCATCACCGCGCGCTTGGCCGCGCTGGCCGCCGTGCTGCGGCGTTGCGCCGCGGACGGTTTGTTGCTGCTTCCCGAACTTCCACCCCGTTTGATCACCTGAGTCCTCCTTCGGCTCCGCTGCTCGAATGATTACTATCCCGTCAGCCGGCGGCCTGCCGCATCCCCGCCGGCTGATAGCTTCCGGCAACCGGCTGCCCGTGGCTCGCGGTGTCTATTGTAAACGCAACCCGGCTGATAATGTCGCTTCTCCAGAAACTAGGCGACGGGAGTCAGATGCAGATATCATCGGGATTTCATCGCCGATGCCTTACAGCGGATTCGCTCCTTAATTACAATTGAGACCGGAGGTTCAATATGAAATCAGGCGCGAGAAACGAGTTTGTCGGCAAAGTCACCAACATCAAGAAAGGCGATGTGATGGGCGTGGCCAAGGTCAAGATCCCGGCGGACTCGATCGTCAGCTCGGTGATGACGCTGGAGTCGATGAACGACCTCAAGCTGAAGAAGGGTGACAAGGTCAAGGTGCTGATCAAGGCGGTCAGCGTCCTGGTCGTCAAGGATTAGCCGGCGGGACCGGCTTCAGTTGTCCGGTTGATTGCCGTCGGCCGCGCTGTTCGGCCGCAGGTCGATGTAGGGCAGCAGCTTCCCCGAAGGGGCGCGGGGCAGTTCGGTCGCGCGGACAATGCTGATCCGTGCGCCGATCAGCGAGTGCTGGAGCATCGCCAGCAGTTCGTGTTGCCGGCCGGCGGACAAGGCCGGGCCTTTATAGCGGACTTCAAAATCGTCGGCGGCCAAGCGCGCCACCGTCCATTGGTGGAGGTCGGGCAGGTGCACCGCGATCGCCGCGAAGATACCCGTGCTGACTTTGCGGCCCGCCGGCAACTTGATCAGCGTGGTCGCCCGCCCCGCCAGCTCGGTCAGGCACCAGCTGCTCAGGCCGCAGGCGCACTGGCGCCATTCGATGGCACCCAGGTCGCCGAGTGCGTAGCGTACGAGCGGCAGCGCGTCGTTGAACAGGTCGCTGACCAGCACTAGGCCGGTTTTACCCGAAGGCAGTTGAAGATGCGTTGCGGGATCGACTGCTTCCACGAGATAGCGCGGGCTGATGTGCAGGCACCCCGCGGCGCATTCCGCGGCGAGCCCGCTGCATTCACGGCTGGAGTACAGCTCGCGTGGCTGTACGCCGAAGGCCTGGCGGAAGGTGTCCTTCTGCGCCGGGTACATCATCTCGCCACAGTTCCAGGCCGTCGCGATCCGGCCCGGCGGCAGGGCCGCTTCCGTGCCCAGCAGGAAGCGCGCGCAGTCCTCCAGGGCCGATCCATAGCCCCAGATCGCGCAGCGGGGCAAGCGGTGGATGGCCGCGAGAAAGCGCCGGTAGTCGTCCGTGGTCGGGCAGAACCCCCCGAAATACTGGCTGCCGAAGTGTCGCGCCCAGCCGTGATGCGACCGGGCCGGCTGGTCGTCGCGATGGCCCGTTTCGTGCAGGTTGGCCCGCCAGAGTGCCAGGCGGGGCAGGCCGGGTTCCCAGCCCAGCAAGCGGTCCAGCTTGCGGCGGAGGCCCGCGGCGCGGTTGCGCTGGCGCCGGGAGATCAGGAACCGCACGGGTTCGCCGGTCGAGCCGCCGGTGGCATAGGCACTGATGTCGCGGCGATCACGATAGTAGGCACTGTAACGGGTGGCCAGTTCGTGCAGGCCAGCCCGGGTCAGCACCGGCAGAGTGCTGAGATCGGCGTAGCCTTGCAGCGCATCGGTATGCGGGTTGAGCCATTCCGGCGCCGGACCGGCGTTGAAAAACGTGCGCAATAACTCCCGTAACCGCCGCAGCTGGAGCTGTTCCAACTCGGCCCGGCCGGCCCGCATGCCGGCGCCAAACAGCCTGGCCCCGTCGGCGTAATCCGCATCGATCAGTGCTTTTCCGGATTCCCAGGCGCTTAGCAGCAGGCCCGTAAGTCGTGACACGTGTGCGATCTCCCGGTTTGGTCATTCCATCTTAGCAGTTATGGTGCGGAGGATCGTTTACCGCACCGTCAGTCGCCGATGGCGTAGATGTACCCGTCGGAGTGGTAATACAGCGTTCCGTCGTTAGCCAGTACCAGGCCACCGGCGCGTGACTGGGTGGGATAGGTCCACAATAGTTGACCGTCTGGGGAGTAAGCGTAGATACCCGTTGGTTCGGCGAAGCCTTCGCCTGTTAAATTCGAGCGCTGCGAAGTGATTACTGTCCCGTTGGAGTCGATGAGGAGGTCATTGACCAAATTGCCCAACGGCAGCTCGATCATTTCATCGGTGAGTACCTGCCCGTCGGGAGAAAATTTGACTAACCTGTCCGGTTCTTCATTCTCAGAATAGGTTACCGTACTCACGTATAAGCAACCATCGGGAGCGATAGCGCGACAGCCTCCTAAATACCGATAGTCAGTGTTTTCCCACAGGAGTTCTCCTGTCAGGCTGTAGCAGCCGACATAGGCCGTACGAAATGCGAACAACCGGCCATCCAGACCCACCGTGAAGTAATCCGGGCTTGCTTCACAAGGCAATGTCCATTTCTCCGTGCCATCCGGATTGATCGCGGCAATAACCCGTTCAGGTGCGGAATTGGTGTAGCTTATATACACGGTGCCATCAAGCGCTACGGCGGGAATGGGATTAGTGCTGTCATATCCATCGAATGGATACGCCCAGATTTGATTACCGGCGGTGTCATACGCCCGTAACTCGTTATTGACGCGAAGAATCAGCTTGCCATTGGGTGAGATAACTGGTCCCACCGTATGATCATCGGCATCAAACAGCAAATGCCAGTACTCGGTGCCATTGGCTGAGATGGCAAATAGGGATGTACTGTCCACGCTCCAGATATAGCTGCCGATATTCCATGTGGCTCCACGTATATAAATCGTCCCATTGCGATCGACGGCGGGAGAACCCAAAGTATCGACGTTCTGATCGAGCGACCAGAGCAGGTTGCCGCTGCTGTCCAGTTTAGCCGGGCTTTCACCGTTCAGGATCAGTCCTCCGTCGGGGCTGAGTACCGTACACCAACCGTAGATGGGCACATAGCGCCAAGCCAGAGTATTGTCGGAA
>JAFGCY010000068.1 GCA_016932385.1 bacterium
GCCAGCGCGCGGCGGGCGAACATCGCCTCGTCGGCCTTCTGCTGGATCGCCTCGCGGGTCGGCGTCTGGATCGCCTTCTCGACCTCGGCATTGGGGGCGATCTGGATCACCTGCAGGCTGACCAGCTCCATGCCCATCGCCGTGACTTCGGCGTCCTCTCTAAGCGCCGCTTCGATCTTGGCGCGCACCTCGGCCGGCCCCTTGCCGACCGCCTCGACGACGGGCACCGCGATCAGGTACTCGCGCGCGGGCGTCTTGGCGCGCTGCATCCAGAAGTTGGCCAGGCGCTCCAAGGGCGGCTCCAGCCAGGCGCCGTTGACGAGTGAGATCGAGAAGTTCATGCGGCTGGCGGCCAGCGCGTAGTCACTGAAGCGGTAGACCAGCGTCACTTGCACGCTGACGTCTTGAAAGTCCGCGCTGCGCTCCTTTAAGAGGAACGTCGTCTCGATATCCTCCACGGGCACCTGGGCCACCGCGGCCCACATCGGGATATACCAGTAGCTGATGCCCGGGCCGCGGCGCGTGACCCGCCCGCCGGTGTAGTGCAGGATGTACTGGTTGGACTCCGCGCGCAGGCGCGAAGCGAACGGGAAGCGCGTAATCGAGGCCATGCCTTCCTCCAGTGAGCTTAGCTTAGTGCGTTGTACTGGCTAGGATTATCGCATAGCGAGGTGGTGCATTGCTGACTGCTGTCCCATGGTTGGTCCTAAGCCGTTGCGGATTGCTCCTAAGCTGGGATCAGTTACAATAACTTGCTTAAACACGCTATCGCTCATGGTGTTGCGGATTGCTCCTAAGCTGGGATCAGTTACAATCGGCATGTTTACAATCCGCGCCGTCGATTAGTTGCGGATTGCTCCTAAGCTGGGATCAGTTACAATTTGGCGCTGGTTTTCTGCCCCTCGTATTTCGTTGCGGATTGCTCCTAAGCTGGGATCAGTTACAATTGCAAGTGGCGGTTGCCGGACCCGGCGCAGTTGCGGATTGCTCCTAAGCTGGGATCAGTTACAATTTCCAGCTTGCGTATGCGGGCGATCAGCGGTTGCGGATTGCTCCTAAGCTGGGATCAGTTACAATCATAGTTGGCGTTGACCTGACTGATGACGGGTTGCGGATTGCTCATAAGCTGGGATCAGTTACAATCAACGAGGCCGAGCCGAGAGAGCACGTATAGTTGCGGATTGCTCCTAAGCTGGGATCAGTTACAATCCCTAGGCTGCCTTGAAGATCTGTTTCTGGTTGCGGATTGCTCCTAAGCTGGGATCAGTTACAATGTCTTGCTATCAGCCCATAGCGCCAGCTCCGGTTGCGGATTGCTCCTAAGCTGGGATCAGTTACAATCACAACCGTGCGCGCGGCAAGCATCGCGTTGGTTGCGGATTGCTCCTAAGCTGGGATCAGTTACAATGTCGCCAGCGACAAGGACAAGGGCGGAAGAGTTGCGGATTGCTCCTAAGCTGGGATCAGTTACAATGCTGGCAACATCGTTGTTGCTGGACGCGCTGTTGCGGATTGCTCCTAAGCTGGGATCAGTTACAATCAACCCTCGTTTTTCCAAAATTGGCGCGGCGTTGCGGATTGCTCCTAAGCTGGGATCAGTTACAATGCACTGATGAACTGGCCGACTGCCTAAGCGGTTGCGGATTGCTCCTAAGCTGGGATCAGTTACAATCGACAAAGAAAGCTACCAGCTCAGCGGCAGTTGCGGATTGCTCCTAAGCTGGGATCAGTTACAATCAAAGGGTGATCAGGACAAACCCAAGCCCAGTTGCGGATTGCTCCTAAGCTGGGATCAGTTACAATGCTGATTAACGAGGCGTTCGAGGTTTACTAGTTGCGGATTGCTCCTAAGCTGGGATCAGTTACAATGTACATACACCGCTAATGAGCGCGCCTGGGTTGCGGATTGCTCCTAAGCTGGGATCAGTTACAATGCATCGGCGATATTGCCAACTTCATCATGGTTGCGGATTGCTCCTAAGCTGGGATCAGTTACAATGAACAGCGAGAGCCTATACGACGCGATACTGTTGCGGATTGCTCCTAAGCTGGGATCAGTTACAATCAGATCCATGGCATCCCGACGACCGCGATGGTTGCGGATTGCTCCTAAGCTGGGATCAGTTACAATCAACAAGGGGCGCGTTGAACAACCCACGTTGTTGCGGATTGCTCCTAAGCTGGGATCAGTTACAATTATTAAATCGGCGCAGGTTACCGCATTTAAGTTGCGGATTGCTCCTAAGCTGGGATCAGTTACAATCCAGATCCTAACTACCGTCGGCATTGACTTGTTGCGGATTGCTCCTAAGCTGGGATCAGTTACAATAGAGCCGGGTTTATAGCCCGGCTCAGCCCTTTATCAGCCTTGGCTTCCGTGCATGGCAGGCGTGATTCCATCGCTGAAAACCACGCTTAATAGCGCCGTTTTCCCGTGCCGGCCGTCAGAATAATACTAGCTGGCCGGTGGCCGGTTCCACTTTCTCCCGCCGCTGGCCGCAATAAAGCCGCATGCGCTGGAACTGTTTGTCGGTGAACATCATCACGCGGCATTCCCCCTCTTCCGGCAGCACGGCCTCGATGCGCTTGATATGCACCTCCGCATTCTCCACATTCGCGCAGTGCCGGACGTACACGGAGTACTGCATCATCTCGAAGCCGTCGTTGAGCAGATCCTTGCGGAAGCCCGTGGCGGCCTTCCGCTGCTTGGGCGTCACCACCGGCAGGTCGAACATCGCCATTAACCACATAAACGTATAAGCGCTGAGCGTCACGCCCTCTCCCGTTCAGGTAACAATAGCTCCCGCGATTCACGGCGCAGGCAGGCGGCCAGTGACGCCGCCGTCCGCTGCGTGCCGTCCAGCAGCGGAATCCGCTGGCCCGCCAGCATCACGGGATCAAGCAACAGCCGGTAAAATCCCTGCTTGACCTCGGCAGTAACGCCCTCGCGGCCCGTGTTGAACAGCTCCATCGCGCGCGCGTCGACCAGCGGGCGCAGCGGCTCCATCAGATCGTCGGCCAGACAAAAGGCATTGCCGCGGTGGTGGTGGTACAGGCCGATCGCGGTGCAGAACCCGGCCCCGACCAGCGCTCGCGCCATCGCCGCGCGCACGACCGCGTAACCGAAATTGAGCATGGAGTTCATGCCTTCCGCCTGATGATCCCGCTTGAAATCCGGTATCGCGGCGGCAAAGGCGGGCCAGTACAACCGCGCCGCCTGGGCCTCATGGTTTTGTTTGTCGCCGGATTGCACCCGTGCCGCCAGCTGTTCCAACTGCCGGCGCACGGGCGGCAACTGGTCCAGGTTCGCCGCTTGCCCCAGAATCTTGCGGATCACAATCTGGCGCCAGAGCTGCTTTACCAAAGGCTTGCCCGCCGCGATCTGGTCGTTGATCCTTAGCACCGTCTCCGTATGGCTGGCGATCGGCAACAGTACGGAAATCGGCATATGTTTGTTGTCGCAAATGACGACTACTCCGCCACACTCCGATAGCTTCACTAAGGCAGGGATGGATGCGGAGCATTGTCTGTTGTCTATTACCATTATTCCTAAATCCTCAGCAGGAATACTCATGTCATTGGTGGATGCTTGTGCTTTGTTGTGAATAATAATCTGGTTACGTCGAACAGAGACACTTGACGCTTGCCGAGCTATCTCCACAATCCTTTTTGTCATCAGTCCTTAGAAGCCCCTTAGTCTTTGCTGTTTCGGATACGACCGAGTGAATCGACTGTAATTTTCGAAGCGTCATGCTTGCGCATTCCTTCGGGTGTAAAACAAAGCTCTTTTCTGTCCTTGTCCCGGCGCGCGTCCGTACTAAGCTTGTAATATAGACGTTGATCCTGTTTGATTTTGTGTACAACACAAAGCTGCTCAGTTCCGGCATCTGTGCTGATGAGGAAACTCTCGCCAATAGACAGCGACATAATAAAACGCCAACGTTTCCATTCCACATATTCCACAGGAACTGAGTTATCGTCACGTTTTATCTTGACTGCATGCCACATGTTTCCTTGTGAAACCGGCGGTAACTTGCTTTGTGGCTTAAATTCAGGACTAACGAAAATGTCAGCCGTATTCACGGCAGGTAATTTGTGCTGGCGCACGCGCAAGGCGGCATCCCACATTGTAGTAACGCGAGCCTGCCACTTCCTGTCTCCCTTCTTGTCGGTTGATTCGTAGTAACTGATGCTGTGATTGTTTCCCGGTTGTACAAATTGAAATTTGCGCCTCTCTCCGACTGGTTGAAATGTGTTGCTTTCGACGATGCACCGGACCTTATAAATCGGCCTGCCGTCGGGCATTGTGGGATACGGCTCGCGCTGGAACGCGGCTTTGTAGTCATTCGCGGCAGGATCAACACCTTTGGCGCGAAGGTTATTCACTAGGTAATCACGAATCGCTCTATCTCGGACTTCTTGCAGTTGTTTAGTGTTGTTAATCTCAGCTATTAATCTGCGGCAGACGTAGAGCTTCTCACCCTCCCGCCAGTCCCTCGCCCAGGGCCGGTCCTCCAGCGGCACGCGCCGGTCTTCCGCGCGCTTCTGCGTGGGGCCATAGTGCGTGTCTTTGTGCAGCGAGCCGCAGATTCGCCGGCGCGGCTTGTGGGAAACCTGGATCGCCTGGATTGCTTCCGCCAGATCATCGCGGAAGCCCGGCCAGGGGGGATCGACGCGCCGGTCCTTCTCGTCGCCGCGCACCTGGGCCAAGCGGTGCAGGCGCTTGGGAATCGCCAAGGCCACCACCGCCGCGTCCACGGCATGGTGGCGGTGGTCGGCGCGGGTCTTTTCGCCCTGGCCCTCGGGATAGAGGATCGTGTTCAGCCCCCAGAACCGGCGCAGCTCGGCGGTGATCGTGCCGCGCGAACAGGCGACTTCCACGCCCAGCGCCCGCAGGTAATCGCGCACCTGGCGGCTGATGAAGGCGGTGTCCGTCAGGTGGCGGTTGACGAACTCGTCCAGCTCCAGGTCACGTTGGGTGAACCGGCACAGCTTGGGGTAGGGCAGCGCCCGGGCACGGGCCAGCACGGCCTGGTAGCGCGCGGGGTCGGCGTCCTCCAGCCACTCACGCGGCGTGCGGTCGCTTTTCTCCTCGTTGCAGTGACGGTGGCAGAGCACCTTGTTCATGTAGGAATCGTCCAGGCTGCGCCAGCGCGGCAGGATGTGATCCACGTTGGCCTCGCCGTTTTTCAGCTGCTCCGCGCCGATCCCCTGGCCGCAATAAACGCAGATGTGGTCGGCCTCGCACCAGAGCTGGTATTTCAGGATGTCCTTGCGCTTGGGCTGGGGAATGCCCAGTTCGACCAGGCGGTCGGCGGCGGCTGCCCGTTCGCGCTCGCGGTTGCGATTGTCGCGCAGGATCTCCAGGCGCTCGGCAAAGGACTTCTTGGCCTCCCGCGCCAACTCGACGCGGATCGTGCCCGGCAGCCCATATTCCCTGATGACGGCGTTGACCACCTTGCGTGTTTCAAACAGCGCCTGGCGGACGAGCGGATTCGTGATCGTGCTGGGCACCGGCCCCAGTTCGGCGTGGCCGTTATG
This sequence comes from bacterium, assembly GCA_016932385.1. Lineage (GTDB taxonomy): Bacteria > 4484-113 > 4484-113 > 4484-113 > JAFGCY01 > JAFGCY01. Next base: position 5,542 of record JAFGCY010000068.1, read on the forward strand.
CTCGACCGGCCGGAAATAGCCTGCCGCATGCAGGGCGGAATCGGTCTCGTCCTTGCCGAGCAAATGAAAGCCCTGCTCCAGATACGGCAGTAGTTTCTTCATTGCCTCGCGTGAGAGCTTGGAATGCCCGTCGGGTAGCTTGGCGCCAAAGGCGGCCTCGGCCTGCTCGGGCGTCAGCCCGGCCGATTCCACCAGTTCGTTGATGGTTTCCTCATCGCTGATGCGCGGGTCGATCAGCAATGCCACGATCCGGTCCCGGCGCTCATCGGTGAACGCCTGCCACTCTTTGCCCAGACATTTCTTCGAACCAAGTACCGCGTCAGTCTCATGGCCCTTGAGCTTGTCGCGCTCGCCGCGCTCGAAGTTGAAGCGCGCCGTGGCCGGCAAGCCCTTTTTCATCAACCGCTTGCGGATGTTCTCGAACTTCCGTTCCTTGCCGGTGGACAGGTAATCGATCAGGTCCTGGCGCTGTTCATCCGTGAGTTTCTCATCGTCGCTGGAAAGCGAATCGCGATAGCGCAGGTTGTTAACTTCTTGCAGGATGCGGAAGCGCTGGGCCAGCCGGTCGGCGCGGGGGCAGCGTTTGTGCTTGGGCTCCAGCTCGCAGCGGCCGACAATCGACGCGGGCCAATAGACGCGCCGCTGGAAGAACATAATGCCATGCAGGCCGTAGCGCTGCAAATGAGTCTCGGTCGCACGCGCGCGTTGGCGGTCGGGATCCTCGGGATAGACCTGCGGGCCGATCGAGCCGAACTTGGCCGGCTCGGTAAGCAGGTCGGCATGGAACTGCCGCTGCTTCTCCCAGATGGTCTCGAACTCGTGCAGGTACATATCGCGGCGCGTATGGCGGCCGCGGACCTTCTGATCCGCCGCGTCCAGCCGGGCCAGGTATTCACCCAGCGTGCGGCATTCCGATTCGCTGATTTCCCTGGCCAAATCAGCAATTTGAAGCAGAAGCCCTTGAGTATCACTCTCCTTAGCGCGGTCGGTCTTGCGGTTGGACAGGAACCCGCGGCGCTTGGCGAGGTGATAGAAAATCCGGCCGATCTCAAAGGGAACGAGCCGCTGATCGAGCGCTCTCAATCGCAGCGTATAGGGATTAACGGCAAGGATCGCGTTTTGCTCCGCCTCGGTCGCTGGCAGCAAACCCGCTTCAGTCAGCGCTTGACGGAGAATCCGCAAGCGCCGCGCCCGGCGTTTGACCTGCCGCCTGATCATGCGCTTCTCGCGCCGTGTCTGGCTTTTCGATTTCTCCCCGCCCTGGTTGTCGCGGTCCACTCCCTCGGGAAAGACGCGTACGCCCGTGGCAATGACATTTCCATTTTGCTCGTTAATCAATGCCCAGCCAATCGAAGAAGGCCCCAGGTCCAATCCGAGAACAGAAGATTCCTGTGTTTCTGACTTTTTCTGATTTGTCATATCCCATACCCCGCAGAATAGTGGTACAATTATAGCTGTAACTGACCCGGCTGCGGAGTCTTTTCGTAACAAGATGAAAAGTTCGCAGGCCACGATCTACGGATCGACCGGCCGTCTTGTTCGCAGGACGGCCTTTTTTTGGGCTACACAATTACTCAATAGCGTATTCTGTTAGTAGCCGCTTCAGGTCCGGCTAAAACACCAGCTCGTAGACGGCGCTGACGAATACCAGCTCGCCGTAGTACGACTTGGCGGGCGGGCCGTCCGCCTGCGCCGTCACCGAGTACAGCCCGGTCGCCAGTTCCAGCGTACGCTCGGAGCCCGCCGCCACGGTCACCTTCTGCGAGGAGCCCTTCTTGCTGACCACGACGGACAGGCTAGCGTCGGCGCGGTTGGCGATCGTCAGCTTGGCCTTGCCGGTGCCGGAGCTGCCGGCGATCACATTCAGCCTGGGCAGCTTACCTGGCTTGCCGGCCTTGACGGCCTTGGCCGTCAGTTCGGCCAGGCGTTGGCGGGCCGCCTCGGCCTGCGGATGGTCCGGGTTCTGCTTGAGGAAGTACTCGTAGCGCTCGACGTTATCCTGCGCGCGCACCCAGTCCCAGTCGTTGATCAGCCATTCGATCCGGGCCCAGGCCTCCGCCAGGCAGCCGGAATCCGGATGGTCTTTTATGAACTTTTTCAGCTTGGCGATGTCGCGGCTTTCGGCCACGGCCAGCCAGGCCATCCGGTCGATGTCGCCCAGCCGCTGCTCGGCCTCGGCCGCGTACTTGCCGTCGGGATAGTACTTCAGATAGCTGTCATAGGCCGCGACGGTGTTCTCGTCGCAGATTTTCCGCCACTGCAGATCGTCGTTGAGCTCCTCGCGGCGCGTATTCGCCAGCGCGGCGTAGGCACTGCCGGGATGTTGGTCGATGAACGCCGCATACGCCTCGACCGTATCACGGGCTACGGCCTGCCGGTAGCTGAACCAGGGCGATTGCAGCAATACCACCACGGCGATCACTCCCGCCACGACGACCAGCGCGCCGGCGACCAGCAGGTACTGGACCAGGCTGACGGAAGCCGCCGCCGGGTTGCCGGCCGGATCCGCCGGCGGGCCCACGGGTGCCCGGGCCAGCGCCTCCAGCACGGGCCCGATCTGCGCCAGGACCAGCGTCTTGACTTCGGGAGCCATTTCCACGTGTCGGCCGGAGGCGAGCTGCCCGGCCAGTTCGGTCAACCGCGGCTCGGGCAGGAACGACTTGGACAGCAGGAACGACTGGGCCAGGTCCTCCTCCCCCTGCGGGCTGGCCTGGCAACGGGCGCACCGCTGCAAGGGGTGGACCTTGGCCTCGCCGCATTTGTAGCAAACCGCGTTCACTCAAGCACCTGCCCTGCCGATCTCGTCCCTGACTCGGACCGCATCCTCGTCAATATGATATTGCATCGCTGGCGAAACCGAAGCGGCGTGGTGCTAATCGGCCGGTGGCTCTTCGCCGTCAGGCTCGACGGGGTCCATCCATTCAAACTGCACGTCCCAACTTTCCAGCCAGCGATCCAGATCGCGTTGCTTGATTTCGACGGTGTAGTCCTGCCGGTTGCGGTCCAGCCGGATCAGCAGGCAGCAGCCCGCCGCGCGGTCGGCAATGTACAACCCCCAGGTGTTATCGAATCGGCCCGGGCCTTGCCGGACTTCCCGGCCGGCGGCGACGGCATTGGTGTAGAAGTGGCTGAAGACGGACTGGAATGGATCCCGGGTCGAGAATTTGAACTCGTAGTTGTACTGGTAGCCGTCGATCGGCGTCACATCGGTCGCGTGCGGGTATTCCACGTAACCCAGCTGCAACAGGCTGACAACGCCCTGGGATTGCTTGTCCAGCCGATTGGCCAGATTCCAGCCGTGCCATTCACCGATCGCCGTGATGCCGCCGAGCGCCGGCCGGATCCCCGCCGCGGAGATGATCATCACGACGGCCAGCGCCCCCACCCACCCGCGCTGGGCCAGGGCCGGTCGCGCGCAGATCAGCAGCACGGCACAAACCGCGGTCTGCAGGGTGAACACCGCCAGGCTGGCCCAGGCCGGTACCGGGTCGAGCACGAAATAGTCCCAGCTGTAAGTCAGGTGCATCCACCAGGACAGGAGGTAAGCTCCTACCGGCAGCAGGATCACGCCCGTCAACCGGCCGATGCCCTGCGCCGTCTTCCCCCGTTTGAACGCAAGGTAGGAAAGGCCCGCTACCAGGGGAATAAGCCAGTAGAACGGCACAGCCCAGTGCCCGAAGATCTCACTGCCGAGGATATCGCGACGAGCGTGAAAGCCCATGGCTTCCACCCAGAGCCACGACCCACCCACCGTGGCTACACCAAGAACTAGAAACCACATTGCTATACGCATATATCCCTACCTCGGAGTCATTACTATAATTATAATTCAATTATCTCCGATGTACATGGGCAGACGTAAACATCGGCTTGCCTGTAACTGCCCGTTGACCACCTCTGTTTACGCTCTCGCCATCGCGTCCGCGCCGGTAGTGCTGTCGATTCAACCATCGGGCCTAAGCGGATACCGCCCATTGGATATATAATGCAAACTGACCGTACCTGGGCCCAGCACCGGTAGCCGCGTCTGGGTTCTGGCAGGCTATACCGTACTTCCGACCAGGAATGCACGATGGACAACAACAAGTTCGAGCCCCTGTTGAAACTACGCCAATACCTGCTGACCGGCGTATCGTACGCAATCCCCTTCGTAGCCTGTGGCGGTATTCTGATCGCCCTGTCCCTGGCCTTCGCCCCGCGCGGCGCCAACAACGCCCCGGATCCTTCCGGCAACCCGATTCTGTCGATGATGCTGACGATCGGCGTGGCGGCCTTCGGCCTGCTGTTGCCGGTGATCGCCGGCTACATCTCCTACGCCATCGCCGGGCGGCCCGGCCTGGTGCCCGGCTTCGTCGGCGGCTTCCTGTGCGCGCACATCCCGCTGCCCGACGGCGGCGAGGCCAGCACGGGCTTCCTCGGCGCGATCATCATCGGCCTGCTGGCGGGTTGGATCGTCAACTGGATCAAGAAGATCCCCGCGCCCAAGTACATCAAGCCAATCATGCCGATCCTGATCATCCCGATCCTCTCCTCGCTGTTCGTCGGCTTGCTGGTGCTCAAGGTGATCGGCCTGCCGATCGCCGGCGTGATGGCCTTCCTCGGCGGCTGGCTGCAAACGATGAGCACGGGCAACGCCGTCGTCCTGGCGATGGTGCTGGGGGCGATGATCGCCTTCGACATGGGCGGCCCGGTCAACAAGGTCGCGTTCTTCTTCGGCGCCGGCATGATCGAGCAGGGCAACTTCGCGATCATGGGGGCCTGCGCCGCGGCGATCTGCACCCCGCCGCTGGGCATGGGCCTGGCGACGCTGATCCGGCGCAAACTCTGGAACGACGAGGAACGCGAGGCGGGCATCGCCGGTCTGGCGATGGGACTGATCGGCATCACCGAAGGCGCGATCCCGTTCGCGGCCAGCGATCCGCTGAAAGTGATTCCGTCGATCATCGTCGGCTCGATGGTGGCGGCGGTGATCGCCATGCTGGGCCAGGTGGGCGACCACGCCCCGCACGGCGGCCCGATCGTCCTGCCCGTCGTCGACGGCAAGCTGATGTACATCATCGCGATCATCGCGGGTACCGTCGTCACCGCGCTGATGATCAACGCCCTCAAGTCGCTGGGCAACCGCAAGCCGGCGGCGGGATCGTTATCCGACACGAAATACGATATCTAGCGGTTGGCAGGCTGCAGTACGGCAGCGCCGACCGCTGACTAAGCAGACATTGGAGGAAGGAATTGAAGATAGTCGCAGTGACAGCCTGCCCGACCGGCATCGCGCATACCTACATGGCCGCGGAGCAGCTGGCCAAAACCGGCGCGGCGCTGGGCCACGAGGTCAAGGTGGAGACGCAGGGCGCGATGGGGATCGAGAACGAACTGACCGCGGAGGACATTCGGAACGCCGACTACGTGATCTTCGCCGCCGACATCGAGGTCGAAGAGCGGCAGCGCTTCGACGGCCTGCCCACGATCGAAGTACCGGCGCAACTGGCCATCAAGGATCCCGCCGCGATCTTCGCCAAACTGAACCAATAAGGCAGCCCCCATGCCCGTCGGCTTCGAGTTCACCTGCCCCCTGCCCAACGGCCTGCACGCCCGGCCGGCGACGGCGCTGGCCGAAGCCGCCGCATCCTGGCCCGCGTCAAGCACGCTGACCAACCTGCGCACGGGCATGGCCGCCGATGCCACCAGCGTGCTGGAAATCGTCGCGGCGGGCATCCTGAACGGCGATCCCTGCCGGCTGGAATGTCGCGGCGAGGAGGAAGCACAGGCCTGCGCCGCGCTGCGCGCTTTCATCGAAGACATCCTGCCCAACTGCGACGAGCCGTTGCCCGTAGTCGAAGATCAAGCGCCGCACCGTATCCCGCGCACGCTCGATACCCAGGGCGCCGTGGTAGTGACCGGCATTCCGGCCAGCCCGGGCCTCGGCCTGGGCCGCGTGGTCCGGCTGAGCGGACTGGCGCTGCCGCGGGAGATCGAGAACCAGCCGGTTGCCGATCCCGACACCGAGCTTGGCCACGCCCGATCCGCGTTCGACGCGGTGGCCGCCGATCTGCGGGTCTCGGCCGAGTTACCCGGCTCGCCGGCGGCGGAGATCAACAAGGCGCTGCTGGCGCTGGTTACCGATCCCGGCTTGTTCCAGGCGGTCACAGCAGCCATCCGCAATCAACACAGCGGCGCCGCGCACGCCGTCGTCACGGCCATCACCGGATTCTGCCGGCGCCTGCGTGAATCGGGCAGCATCTATTTGAAAGAGCGAATCGTCGATCTGGAAGGTATCGGCGTCAGCCTGCTCAGGCATTTACCTGGCGCTGTCATCCCCAACCAGGATCTCCAACTGACCGGGCCTTCGATCCTGCTGGCCCCCAACCTGGCCGCGGGGCAGCTGCTCAACCTGGATCGCAACCTGATCCAGGGGCTGGCGCTGGAAGCCGCCGGCACAACCTCGCACGTGGTGATCCTGGCGCGGTCCTTCGGCCTCCCCGGCATCGCCGGCCTGGCCCCCTCCGCCGGGATCGCCGCGGAGGCCGAAGCGTTGATCGACGGCACCTGCGGCCTGCTGGTTGCACCGGTCACCCCCGGCGTGCGGCGGTATTACGAGCGGGAACGGCGGATCTGCGATCAGCTCCAGGCACGTTTCGCGGCCGCCAACCAGGCACCCGCGGCAACCAGGGACGGCCGGCGGATCGAGATCGCCGCCAACATCGGCAGCGCGGCCGAGGTCGAAACCGCCCTGGCCAACGGTGCCGAAGGTGTCGGCCTGTTCCGCACGGAGATGCTGTTCAGCGCGACCGACACCGAGCCGTCGGAAGACAGCCAGTACGCTGACTACCGCGCCGCGGTGGCGGCCTGCGCCGGCCGCCCGGTCATCATCCGCACGCTGGATATCGGCGGCGACAAACCGCTGCCCTACCTGGATCTGCCGGCGGAGGCCAATCCGTTCCTGGGCATCCGCGGCATCCGCATCTACGAACGCTGCTACGAGCTGTTCCGGCGCCAGCTGCGGGCGATCGTCCGCGCCTCCGCCGCCGGCAACGCCTGGGTGATGGCGCCGATGGTCGTCAATGTCGCCGAGGCGCGCTGGTTCCGCGAGGAAGTCACCGCGGTCCAGGCCGAGCTGGCCGAGGCCGGTATTCCGTTCGCTCCGCGCCTGCCGGTCGGCATCATGGTGGAAACCCCCGCGGCGGCGCTGATGATCGACGCCCTCAGTGCGCAGGTGGACTTCTTCAGCGTCGGCACCAACGACCTGACCCAATACCTGCTGGCCGTCGAGCGCGGCAATCCCGCCGTGGAGCACCTCTACGAGGCCCTGCATCCCGCCTTGCTGCGGACGCTCAGCTTGGTCACGGAGCGCGCCAAGGTCCACGGCAAGTGGGTCGGGATCTGCGGCGAACTGGCGCGCAATCCGCTCTACGCGCCGCTGCTGATCGGTCTGGATTTCGACGAGCTGAGCATGTCGGCGCCGGCGATTCCGGCGGTGCGCGCGGCGGTGGTCCATGCCGACCACGCCGCCTGCCGGGCGCTGGCCCAGCGCGCCCTGGCCTGCGCGGACGCCGACCAGGTGTGGTCAGAACTCGCTTACTGCCCGACAGCCCCGCCGGATCTGCCGTTGACTGCCGGCGAGTTGATCACCGTGCACGCGGATTGCCGCACCAAGGCCGAAGCCATCCGCGAGCTGTGCGCGCTGAATTACCTGGCCGGCCGCTGCCGCGGGATCGACGACCTCGAGGCGGCCGTCTGGGACCGCGAGGCCACCTACTCCACCGGCCTGGGCTACGGCATTGCGATCCCGCATTGCAAGTCCGAAGCCGTTCGGACCAGCAGCCTGGCAATGCTGAAGCTGGCCGCACCCGTGGAATGGGAATCACTGGACGACCGGCCGGTGGACGTGGTGATCATGCTGACGATGCCCCCCGCCGATCCCGGCAATCGCCATCTCAAGGTATTCGCCGCTCTGTCGCGCCGGCTGATGCACGAGGAATTCCGCGACAGGCTGCGCGCGGCGGAGGATGCGGATAGTATATTGTCGGTGCTGGCCCGTGAATTCGAACCGGAAGAATCCAAAGGAAATAACGATGCGTAAACCGATCTTGGCGATCCTCATGCTGATCGCAGTGCTGCTGCCCGTCTGCGGGCAGGCCCAAACCGCCGAAACCACCAATCAGGAAGTGCAAATGACTGATCTAACAACCGGACATACGCTGTATGTCGTCGGCTATGCCCATCTCGACAGCCAGTGGCGCTGGTCCTACCCCCAGACGATCCGCGAGTTCATTTACAACACGCTGGTCGACAACTTCGCCCTGTTCGAGCAGTACCCGGACTACATTTTCAACTTCAGCGGCTCGCGCCGCTACGCGATGATGAAGGAGTACTACCCCGCGGAATACGAGCGCCTGAAGGACTATATCGCCCAGGGTCGCTGGTTCCCCTGCGGCTCGTCGGTGGACGAGTGCGACGTCAACGTGCCCTCGCCGGAGTCGCTGATCCGCCAGGTGCTCTACGGCAACCGATATTTCCGCGACGAGTTCGGCGTAACTAGCGACGAGTTCATCCTGCCGGACTGCTTCGGCTTCCCGGCGGCGATGCCGAACACGCTGGCGCACTGCGGAATCCGCGGCTTCTCCAGCCAGAAGCTGACCTGGGGCTCGGCCGTGGGCATCCCCTTCAACGTCGGCGTCTGGGAGGGCCTGGACGGTAAATCCGTGGTCCTGGCGGCGTTCAACCCCGGCAGCTACGGCGGCCGGATCGGCGAGGACCTGTCCGAAAACGCGGAATGGCTGGAGCGCATCGAGCAGAACGGCAAAACCAGCGGCGTTTACGCGGACTACCACTATTACGGCACCGGCGACGTCGGCGGCGCGCCCTCCGTCGGCAGCGCGGAATGGCTGGAGAAAAGCATCGCCGGCACCGGTCCGGTCAAGGTCGTCTCCAGCACCGCCGAGCAGCTGTTCAACGACGTGCCCGATGCGGCGATCCCGAACCTGCCGCGCTACAAAGGCGACCTGCTGTTGACCGAACACTCCGCGGGCTCGATCACCTCGCAGGCCTACATGAAGCGCTGGAACCGGCTGAACGAGCTCTTGGCCGGCGGGGCCGAGCTGGCCAGCATCGGAGCCCAGGCGCTGGCCGGCCAGCCGTACCCGACCGCCAAGCTGCGCAACGCCTGGGAGCTGACCCTGGGCAGCCAGATGCACGATATCCTGCCCGGCACCTGCATCCCCGAGGCCTACACCTACGCCTGGAACGACGAGGTGCTGGCGATGAACCAGTTCGCCGACGTGCTGGAAACCTCCGCCGGTTCGATCGTCGGCACCATGGACACACAAATGGCCGGCCAGCCGGTGGCGGTCTACAACCCGCTGTCGATCGAGCGCGAGGACCTGGTACAGGCGACGCTCAGCTTCCCCGGCGGCGCGCCGGCGGCACTACTCGTTGCCGGACCGGACGGCCTGCCGGTGCCCGTGCAGATCATCGCCACCGAGGGCGATACATTAACGTTCCTGTTCCTGGCCAAAGCGCCGGCCTGCGGTTTCCGGATCTACGAGGTCTTGCCGGCCGAGGCTCCGGAGAGCTTCGACACCGGCCTGGCGGTGACCGAGTCCAGCCTAGAGAACAATCGCTACCGCGTGGAAATCAACGCATCCGGTGACGTAGCCAGCATCTACGACAAGCACCTCGGCCGCGAGCTGCTGGCGGCGCCGGTCCGCCTGGCCTTCACGCATGATGCGCCGGGCTACTGGCCGGCCTGGAACATCGACTGGGACGACCAGCGCCAGCCGCCGGAAGGCTATGTCGACGGTCCGGCCGAGATCGAAGTGGTCGAGGCCGGTCCGGCGCGCATCGCGCTGGAAGTGCGGCGCTCGGCCCGCGATTCGCGGTTCGTCCAACGCATCAGCCTGGCCGCCGGCACTGCGGGCGAGCGCGTCGAGTTCTCCGACGTGATCGACTGGCGCGGCCGCGGCTGCAACCTGAAGGCCACCTTCGAGCTGACCGCGGTCAATCCCGAGGCCACCTACAACTGGGAAACCGGCACGATCCGGCGCCCGACCAACGACGAAAAGAAATATGAGGTGCCGTCGCACCAGTGGCTCGACCTGACGGACCAAGCAGGTGAGTTCGGCGCAATGGTGCTCTCGCCGTTCAAGTACGCCTCGGACAAGCCCGACGACCACACCCTGCGGCTGACGCTGCTGCGCACGCCCGGCGTGCACAGCGACGACTACGCCGACCAGGCCAGCCAGGACTGGGGCCGCCACGAGATCAGCTACGGGCTGGCGGGTCATGCCGGCGACTGGCGGACGGGCAATGCCTACTGGCAGGCCTACCGGCTGGAGCAGCCGCTGCTCGCCTTCAGCTGCGGCAAACACCCGGGCTTCGCCGGCCGCGAATTACCGCTCGTCACGGTCGACCATCCCGGCGTGCGCGTGCTGGCGACCAAGCTGGCCGAGGACTCGGCGGAGCTCATCGTGCGCCTGGTGGAGCTGGACGGCGAGTCGAAGGACGCAGTCCGCATCGGCCTCTTCCAGCCCATTGCCGAGGCGCGCGAGGTGGACGGCCAGGAGTACGAACTCGGTCCCGCCCAGGTCACCGACGGCGTGCTGGTCACGGGCTTCGGCCCCTATCAACTGCGCACCTTCGCCCTGAAGCTGGCGGAAACGTGCGCCGGCGCTGCCGAAGATTCGGCGGTCCTGGATTTGCCGTTCGATACCTGTGTGGCGACCACGGACGGCGAAGCGGCAGTCGGCGGTTTCGATGGCAGCGGCCGCAGCCTGCCCGCGGAGCTACTGCCGCACATGCTGACCGACGGCGGCGTGCAGTTCAGCTTCGCCCCGGCAGGCGACGCGCGGACTAACGCCGTGGCCTGCGCCGGCCAACAGCTGGGCCTGCCCACGGGCGATTACAACTACCTATACCTGATCGCCGCCGCCTCCCCGGCCGCCCCGGAGTGCGCGTTTAATTTCGGCACCGGCGTCGCGACGCTGAACATCCAGGACTGGGGTGGCTTCATCGGCCGCTGGGACGACCGGCAATGGCACATCGACCCGCCCGAGCTCGCCTTCCGCTGGCCGTACACGCCCGTGAGTATCCAGGCCGGCTACATCAAGCGCGATCCGGTGGCTTGGTTCAGTTCGCACCGCCACGAACCCCACGGCCGCAACAGCATCTACGATTACACCTATCTGTATCGCTACCGGCTGGCGATTCCGGCCGGCGCGACAGCTGTTACGCTGCCGGACAATCCCAACGTGAAGATCCTGGCGATGTCGGTGGCCCGCGTGGCCGATCCGGACTTCACCCCGGCCCAGCCGCTCTATGACACGCTGGCCGGGCATCAAGACGTCACCGAACTGCCGGAGATTGTCTACGAACCGAAGGAGTAGCGGAGCAGCTGTTGTCACAGGCCGGCTGCCGCTCCTGTCAGGCCTTGACGGGCCGGGAGCGCGCTGCGAGTAGTTCGGAGCGCTTTCGCGCGGCGACCGGTGTCAGCGCGGCTCGTCCTGCTTCAGGCCGTGCCGCCAGGCGTACACCGCCGCCTGCGTGCGGTCCGCCAGTTGCAGCTTACACAGCAGATTGCTGACGTGTGATTTCACGGTTTTTTCGCTGATATAAAGCTGCGCCGCGATTTCGGCGTTGGACAGGCCGTCGGCCACCAGGCTCAGCACTTCACGCTCGCGCGGGCTGAGCGTGGGGCCGACGAAATCGTCATCGAGCCGGGGCTGCTGGAGCAGCGCCACGACCTGGGCCGCGACCTTGGGGTGCAGCGTGGCCTCGCCGCGCGCCGCGCGCTCGATCGCCGCGACGAGTTCCTCCGGCGAGATATCCTTGAGTAAATAGGACAAAGCTCCCGCCCGCAAGGCGCTGAGAATATGCTGGTCGTCGTCGAACGACGTCAGGATCACGATGTTCGTTCGCGGGCTGTCACGCTTCACCTGCGCCGCGACGGCCACGCCGTCCTGGTCGGGCAGCACCATGTCCAACAGCAGCACATCCGGGGCCAGTTCCAGGGCGAGCGCCACGGCTTCGGCGCCCGTGGCCCCCTCCCCCACGATCCCGATCGTGGGCTGCAACTGCAGGAAGTCCCGCACGCCTTGCCTGACCACGGCATGGTCGTCCACGATCACGACGGTTATTACATCCGGCATACTCATGCTTCCTCGATCTGGCAGCAGACTACGACCAGCGTACCCTGGCCCGGCCTGGCTTGCACGGTGAACCGGCCACCCAGCAGGCTCGCGGCTCGCTCGTTGAGCATCGCCAGGCCGCCGTTGGCCAACAACTCCGGCGTAACCACGAAGCCGCGGCCATTATCCGCGATGCTGAGCTCCAGCCGGCCTGCCAGCCAGCGCAGTTCCACTCGCACTTCGGTGGCGCCGCTGTGGCGCGCGGTGTTGGCCAGCGTGCCCTGCAGGATCCGGACCAGCGGCAGCGCCTGCTCCCAGGGAATCAGCGGCAGGGGTTCGCAGCTGAGCGTCGCGGCGATGCCGGTCTGGCGGGACCAAGGCGTCAGCGTGGCGCGCAACAGCGCGGGCAGGTCCTGCGCCGGCTGGTCCGCACCGGTGCGCAGGGCAGCAACAATCGCCGAGAGGCCTGTCTGGACCTGCTGCACCATTTCCGCGGCGCGCGCCAGATGCACGCGGGCCTCTTCCGGCATCGTCGGTTGCTTGGCCTGCACCGTCGCCAACTCCAGCGCGGTGGCGAAGACCTGCTGCTTGACCGTGTCGTGCAGATCGCGCGCCAGCTTGGACCGCTCGGTTGCCGCCGCGTACTCGCGCTGGCGCGTCAGCAGCCCGTCGAGTTGCCCGGCCATGTCGTTGAGTTGCAGCGCCACCTGCCCCAGCTCGTCCCGCCCCAACGGCGGAATGCGCTCCTGGAACTCCCCGCTACGCCAGTGTTCCGCCGCTCGCGTAATAGCGCGGAACCGCCGCACGATTCCCCGCGCGCCGATCCAACCCACGAACAAGCCCACGGCCAGTGCCAGCAGCAGCGTGCCGAACAGCGGCGGGGCCAGGTAGGACCAAAGCAGGTGCAGCGCGGCCCACCAGTCGAACGGCACCTCGTGCTGGACATACAGTACGCCCAGCTGCCGGTTGTCGGCGGTCTCGACCGGCGCCGCGATGACCGTCCGCAAGCCCTGTGGAGGTAGTTGGTCGCTCTGCCAGGCCGCATCGCCACCGGCAGCCTGCTCCACCAACCCGGCCTCCGCCGCCGGCAGTTGCTCCGCCAGCGGTTCGCCCACCTGCCAGGTTTCCGCCGGCGAGCACGCCAGCACCCGGCCGTGTTGATCGGCCACGGCGATCTGGGCCCATGGCGGACCTTGGATGTAGAACATCAGGCCCAGGCCGGGCGGCTGCGGATCGATCACGATCTCGCCCGTGGCCGCCTGCAACTCGGCGGTCAACTCCGCCAGCCGCGGCGGATCGGCGTCGAGCAGTAATGCCGCCGCATCCGCACCTTCCAGCACCTCGCGCACGATCAGCTCCGGGTCGCGCAGGTAGCTGGCGGTCGGCAGGAAGATCACCGCGAACAGCAGCAGCTCCAGAATCGCCACCAACAGCGTCAGGCTCAAGGTGTAGGCGCGAACCAGTTGCCACTGCAAGCGCCCGGGACGGCTGAGCTTTTTTATCGGGTTGGTTTGAGACATTTCCAGTCAGTATGGCATATCAGCTGCCCGTGATTCCGGCAACCGTCCCGCGACCGACTGGCTACTCCGCCTGGAGACGGAGTGCCGATCACGCCTGGTGCCCGATGCAGCAATCAGCCTCAGTGCCGATGACAACCGGCCCCACGTTTCGCTAAGCTGGCCTGGTTCAGGAGGTGTGAACGATGCATTCGCAATTCAAGCACAATTTCAAGTGGGTGATCGCGCTCGCGCTGCTCATCCTCAACTGCGGCTGCGGAGGCGGCCACGGTTTGATATCCGATCTCACCCAGGCCCGCCGGCTGTCCGACGCCGTCGAGTTCCTGCGGGCCAAGTACGACCAGCCGGGGCTGGCCGCAGCCCTGATCTCCTCCGCCGAGATCGAGCAGGCGGTCGACGGCGTGCGGAAATACGGTGAAACGGACCGGCTCACGCAGAACGACTTTTTCCATATCGGCAGCAACACCAAGGCGCTGAGCGCCGTGATGCTCGGCCGGCTGGTCGAGGCCGGCCAGTTGAGCTGGACCTCGCGCCCGGTCGATTGCATCGCCGGATTGGCCGAGTTGCAGGACCCGGGCTATGCCACGATCACGCTGGAGCAGATCCTCAGCCACGCAGCCGGCTTGCCGGCCCTGGACGAACTGGAGGACCTGCTGCTGGTTCCGGCATTCACGGGCACGCCGGAAAGCCAGCGGCAGCAGTTCAGCCTCTGGGTGCTGAACCAGCCGCCCGCCGGCCCGCTCGGCGAGTACTGCTATTCGAATGCCGGTTATGTGATCGCCGCAGTGATGGCCGAGCAGGTCACCGGCAAGTCCTGGGAGGAGTTGATGGATGAATGGGTCTACGACCCGCTGGGCATCGAGGCGTGGATCGGCTGGCCGGCCGAAAACGATTCCAATCAGCCGTGGGGTCACCAGGAGTTCGACGGTGTCGTGGAACCTCACGATCCGCTGTTGGTCGAGGAACAGATGCCGGACTGGCTGACCCCCGCCGGCGATGTCAGCCTGCGCTTGGAGGACTACGCCAAGTTCGTCCAGTACTACCTGCGCGCGTTGCGCGGGGCCGAGACCTGGATTCCGCAGGCGATGCTGGACCGGCTGGCCACGACCGAGCAGTTCTATTGCCTGGGCTGGGCGGTGCTCCCGATCGACGGTGAGCGCAGCTACCTTCACGACGGCAGCGCCGGCACGTTCTATGCCTATACAACGATTACGCCCGGCGCCGACCGCGCGATCGTCATTATCACCAACGCGGTCATTGACGACACGGATTACGCGGTCCTCGATCTGGAGTCCTGGCTGTACGCGCAGGAATGAGGCTCCGGCCGAATCAGCCAGCGGGGAAGTCGACTGCGCTGCCGATCAGCATGGGCGGGTTCCCGCCCATGCTGGCTTTTCATCAGCAGAAGCATGGCAGCCCTTTCGCGCCGGCGAAGTCCGTAAGGCTAGCCCTGGGTCGGGTCCAGCACGCGGCCCATGAACAGCACGGCGCCTGTCACGTTGTCCTGGATCAGGAACAAAAACGGATGGTCGGCGGTGAACTCGGCTTGCCGCTCGGGCATTTCGTCATACACCGGCCCGCCCTTGCGGCCGATCAGCACCACGGTCGCGGCCGCCGCGCCGACGCCCTTTTCGTTCACCTCGGTATCCGCGCCGTGAATCACCTCGTCGACGTACAGCTCATCGCCGCCAGCCGTGCCGATGCCGCTCAGGTCCGCGGCCATAGTGAACGCATCGTTGATCCCCAGCGCCTGCAGCATCGGCTTGACCTTGATCCGGTCGTCGAGCTTGAACTTGGGAAACGTCATCGTCACTTCCGCCGGGACCAACTCCGCGCCGATCGCGGCGATCAGCTCCCCGGACAGCTGCGACTCCAGTTCCGCCAGACCGTCGAGCTCGTTCGGCAGGATCAGCACCAGCGACATGTCGCGGTCCCTGAGCGGAATATTCAACGCGGAGTAAGTATCGGTAATCGCCAGCGGGGCAACCCAAGTCGTTTTCAGCATCGGTACCTCGACCGGCTGGCCCGTGATTAACAAGAACGGACCGTCTTCCACCAGGTAGTGCCAGTTCTCCTGCCAGGACAGGTCGAACGTCAGGCAACTCACCAACGCCATCACCGTCGTCGGCTTGATGTCCGCCAGGCCGAGCACCTCGGGAATCTTGTCCCGCGTCTGTTCGGCGGTCCATCCATTGATCGCTTTGACGACCGCCGGCGGGTCCTGGAAGTCAATGGTTCTAACCAGCGCCTTGAAGCCGTCGGTGATCACCTGCTCGTAAGCCGGCACCAAATCAACCGAGTGATCGATCCAGGCCGAGTTGGCGGCAAAGATCCCGTTAGCGGCATCATCGCCGGCCTGGCGGCGCAGCTTCTCGGTCAGCTGGTCGAAGCGGTAGCACTGGTCGCCGAAGGCCCGTACCAGTGCGGCGTCGTCCAGCGTGAAGTGCATCGCGTCTTTTATCTCCGCTTTGGTGTTGCCGCGCGCGCCGGCGTTGACCATCGCCAGCGCGAACGAGATGCTGAACGGCGAGTAGGTCAGGTTGCCCTCTTCTTTGCTGGCCAGCTCGGCGTACATGTCGCAGGCAAACGCGTTGTTGTCCGCGGCCAGTCGTTGCATCTGCTGCTCACTGGGTTCGATTTTTGCTGCCTCTCGGTGCTGCGCCGACAGCTGGTCCGCGCCCGATTCCAGCTCGATCGTTGGATCGGCCTGGGCGGGATTGCCGGGCGCATTGAACACCATCACGGTCGCAGCAGCAATCGTAATCGTAATAATCACGGCGATCCCGGACAGCCAACCGCGATCCGGAGTTTTTTCTTGCGTACCCATTTGCCACCTCACCAGTAATGAGACAGACTGGTTGGATGGGCGGATCGTTCATATTCAGAGCAGCGGAAGCACCGGCAGTGCTTGCATCGATCCTCGTTTTGGACGCTCAGGCCGCTTCACAACAGCACCGGTTTTACCTGGACTTGACCATATTCACCGGCCTTCCTTAAAGCCAATCAGCCCATCTCACTATAGAATTAAACATGCGCTCAGGCTTCCACATCCGAACAGACCTCCCCCGAATGCTTGGCTCTCTCCTGCTGGTCATCCCAACTTTGATGCTCACAGCGCAACCAGTCACCGCCCAGCAGAACCAGGCCGACGAAGCTGCCCAGACCTCCAACAAACACCAGTACCTCGACCGGGTCAACTACGTTATCAATCACTCCAACGGCTACGAGTTCAGCCGCAACGGCTGGGTGGTCCTCGGCGACCTGAACAAGTTTCGGGCGCGGATCAACCAGAGTGACGTGCAGGTGCTGGTCGATTGGGAATACTGCGTGGCCGAAGACGCCGAGGCGATGTATCTGCCGGGCGACAACGACCTGATCATCCGTTGGAAGCCGAGTGATTACAAGGACACCATCGAAGCCACCGGCCCCTCGGCCTTCGTGCTCTGGCACGAGGCGATCCACGCGATCAGCCACGGGCACCAGGCCGGCCTGCTCAGCCCGTCCCGGCCGTTCTCTGACTGGCACGCCGGCATGTCCGGCACCGAAGAGGAGTGGCTGGACCACTTCTACATCGAGTGGGCGGAAAACTTTATCATGAGCGGCCTGCCGCGCCTGATGGAATTCGAGGAGGGGTTGCTCAAGCTGGACAAGACCAAAGTCCCGTCGCATACGCAACTGCGGGGACTACCAGCCAGATGGCAGAAAACGCTGGAGACCGCCAACACCAGGTTCGATCCTCAGGGCTTCAACGGCGTGACCGACGTACCCAATGCGGCCCAGCGCACCGAGTTCGAGCAGATGGTCGGCTACCACGTCGATACTGACGCGATGATCAAGGGCTACCTGGCTCAGGGCTACCGGTCGGAGCCGTTTGGCCTGGTGGCGAAGTTCACCGCGGAACCCGAGGACCCGCTCAAGCCCAAGCCGATCGAGTTCGATGCCACGAAAAGCACCGGAGCCTATTTCTGGGACAACAACCAATGCAGCCAGCCGAAGATCGAGCATTATTACTGGGTCTTCAACGCGGACGATCCGCACAGCCAGGTTATCGCAACCGATCAACCGAAGATCACTGAAGTGTATGACTCATTCGGGACGTACCGCGTGGTGCTGTTCGTCACCGACGCGCACGGGCATATCAGCTCCGAGTTCGACAAGCAGGTGACGGTCGAAGGCATCGACGTTAAGCTCAGCGCCCAGCCCAGTCGGGGCCCCGCGACATTGAACGCCGGGCTGAAAGCCACGGTAACCTCAGCCAGCCATCCGCAAGGCGTGCTCTTCCTGTGGGATTTCGACGGCGACGGCGTTTTCGATGAAACGGACAACGGCGAACACGATTTCCGCGGGCTGGACAGCGCGACCGCCAAGTACGAACAGGCCGGCGACTATCGTCCCGCCGTCCAGGCGATCGACAGCCAGGGCCACAGCGCAACGGCCCAGGCCCCCGTCAAAGTCACCGCCGGTCTGAATGCGGTGCTGAACGCTACGCCGCTTAACGGGCCGCCACCGTTGGCGGTCAGTTTCTCGACGGCGGGCAGCAGTTCTTCCGCCGGCCGGATCACGGACTGGGAATGGGAGTTCGATGGCAACGGTCTATACAACGAGACGCACAACGGCGAAGCCGGCGCACGGGGTAAATCGCAAGCTACCCACACCTTCGATCAGCCGGGACAGCACACGGTCGATGTGCGCCTCACCGACGACCAGGGCAACTCGGAAACCGCCAGCGTGAATATCACCGTCGAGTCCGGCCTGGTCGCAGCCTTCACGTTCGCGCAACCCAGCGGCCCCGCGCCGGTCTCGGTCACCTTCGACGCCATCGGCTGCAGCTTCCCGGCGGGTGAAACAATCACTTACCTTTGGGACTTCGACGCGGCCGGCCAGGGCCAGCCCTACTCCTCCCCGCTAAACTGCCCGACGATCCAGTACCCCAAAGACGGCACCTACAAGGTGACGCTGAAAATCCGCGACTCCCAAGGCAACGAGAGCGCCGAGGCGGTCGGCTACGTCACCGTCGGCCTGGCCAACGCCCCGCCGACAGCGGCGCTCAAGATCATCGACGCCTCGACGGGCGCCAAGTTCGATGCGGCCGGCGCGGAAGGCATGCTTCCGTTGCGCGTGAAATTCAGCGCCGCCGCCAGCACCGATCCCGACGGCCAGGTGGTCAAGTACACCTGGTACTTCGACGACTGGACGCAGCCGGTCGTGACCACCACGCCGGAAGTCTGGCATGAATACACGCTGACCTCGATCTTCAAGCCAACCGTGATCGTGACCGACGACTACGGCAACGACAGTTCCAACCAGCCGGCCGTCAGCGTCAAGGTCGGCATCGCCGAGCCGGAGCTGAAGTATGACCAGGCTTCGCTCGCCAGCGGCGGCACCGAGGTGAAGTTCATGCTGCTCGGGACCTACATCGACGGCCAGACCGCGCTGACCGGCGTCAGTTGGGACTTCGGCGACAACACGCAACTGCTCGGCACGCCGAATGGCATCGCGACGCACGTCTTTGCCCAGCCCGGCACGTACACCGTCAGCCTGGACGTCTCCTATGCCAGCACCGCCGGAGGCACGGCGGTGGTCAAATACCAGAAAACGATCCAGGTTGGCAATCCCGTCACCGCCCTGCTCCAGGTCCTCGATTCCCAGGGCGCGGTGGCAACTGGCTCAGTGCCGGTCGGCCAGCCGCTCACGATCAGCGCTGCCGGCAGCTCGTCCACCGCCGCCTCCATCGTGAAATGCGAGCTGGACCTGGACGGCGACGGTACGTTCGAAATCGATAACGGCCCGCGCCTGGCCTATCCTTTTAAACTCACTCAAGCCGGCACGGCCACGATCGCGGTACGCATCACCGATGCACTGGGCTACAGCGCGGTCAAGCAGCTGGCCGTGACCGCGGCGGCGCAGCTGACCGCCGCGCTCGTCGTAACGCCCCCGAGCGGGCCACCTCCGTTACAGGTGACCGCCGACGCCCGTGGCAGCACCAACGCGGCCGGTCCGGTGGACCACTACATCTGGGATATCAACCAGACCGGCGGCCCTAGTACTACCAACAAGTACGTCGACGCCGAGTTGGTTTTCACCTTCCCCGATCCCGGCGAGTACATCATCAGCGTCCGCGCCTGCGACGCCCAGGGCAACGAAAGCCCGTCGGCCCAGCAGCGCGTCGTGGTCGGCGGATCGGTCAGCGCCGATCTGCAGGCCAATCCGGCCGGCGGCCCGTTGCCGCTCGTCGTCCAACTTACCGCGGCGGGCAGCACCGGCACCCCGTCGATCGTGAAGTACGAGTGGGATCTGGATGGCGACGGCGTGTACGAAACGGGCGGCGGCACGTCAGCCGAGCAGTCACTCACCTACAACACGCCGGGTGATTACGTGGCCGGAGTTCGCGTCACGGACAGCCTGGGATTGCAGGACACAGCCACCGTCTCGATTCATGCCGGCGCTCAGGATAACCTGAAAGCCTACCTGCGGATTGAAATCATGAAAGGCTTGGCTGAAGATCCGCGGAATCTCGCCCCGTTCAAGGTTTCGCTAACGATGTGGAAGGCCTATGGGCTCTCCACTGACTACCCGCTGGTGGCGATGGAAATTGACTACACCGGTGACGGCAGTTTCGTCCCGGTCGCCAGTTGGGGCCCCAGCACCATCGAACGAGGCTACAACTACGGCGCCGATATCGCGGGTTACACATATACGGCACCTGGCGAATATACGCCTACGCT
Organism: bacterium; assembly: GCA_016932385.1. Taxonomy (GTDB): domain Bacteria; phylum 4484-113; class 4484-113; order 4484-113; family JAFGCY01; genus JAFGCY01. The sequence continues at coordinate 25,906 of JAFGCY010000068.1, forward strand.
GCGCATTACCGACTCCGAGGGCGGAGTGGCACTGGCATCTTACGCGCTCAAGGTGGATTAATCCCTGGCCCGATCGACGAAGGCAACGGCCCACCGGCAATTAGAACCGGCCGGCCGGTCCGGCGTCGGGGTCAGCACACGGCCCTGGAACGGCGCGGCACACGCGGGACTGAACGGCCAGCCGACGATCCTCGCAGCAATGCTGGAGCGGATCGAGACCACCTTGGATAATTCCAGCGCCACAAGCCGACCACCGGGCGGATCGTAATGCGCCAGCCCCGCTGATCTACAGCCGGTGACTGCAATAAACGCTTCCACCAACGGGTAAATAACCAAACTCCGGAACCACCGGACGGGAAATCGCCATGCAAAACCTGTTGAATTTCGTGATGCGACGGGCTGGCACCGATGCCAAAGGCAGGCCGCTGGCCCCGCGAGTTGCCGTGCTGTTTACCGACGATGCGCAGATTGATGTCCTCTTGGATTCGGCCGGGCCGTCAGCGTTGCAGTGTCGCCGCGACGATGGCCAGGAGATGATCATCCCCTACACCGCGATCAAGTACATCATGCCCTAAGCGCTACAATTAGCTTAGGACCAATGCGCAAAGTAATCCTCTATTCCAGCCTGCTGGTAGCGGGCCTGGCGTTGTCACAGGCGCTGCCAGCGCTCCTGGGGCCGGCCCATGACATGCTGGCCACGGTCGTGCGTGTGCTGACGATGATCGGGCTGGCCTACATCATGATTCACGTCGGTTTTGAGTTCCATATCGACAAGGCCAACCTGAAAAGCTACGGCTGGGATTACTTCGTTGCTTTCACGGCGGCCTCCTTTCCCTGGATCTTCGTGACCGGTTACTTCGTCTTCGTCATGCTGCCGCCCGAGTATTGGAGCAACTCCAACGCCTGGACTGAAACCCTGCTGGCTGGCCGGTTCGCCGCCCCGACTTCCGCCGGCGTGCTTTTTAGCATGCTGGCCGCTGCTGGGTTGGGCGCTACCTGGCTGTTCCGCAAGGCGCGGATCCTGGCAATTTTCGACGACCTGGATACTGTCCTGCTGATGATACCGTTGAAGATGCTGATTGTCGGCTTTGCATGGCAGTTGGGGTTGAGCGTCGTCGTCATGGGGGTTTTGCTTACGGCGGCTTATGCCCTATTGCATCGTGTTCGCATGCCGGTGACCTGGGGCTGGATCCTGGCCTACGCTGCCGCCATCGCCGGCCTGAGCGAATTCCTGTACGCCGGCAGCAAGCTGATTGATCCGTCAGTCCCCATCCATATCGAAGTACTGCTGCCCGCCTTTGTGCTGGGATGCCTGGCGCGGCCGCTCCACAACCCGGCCACGGGCGCGGAGTTGGATGTGCAACAGGCGTTGCATGCCTGGCTGGCCCGACCGGCTGAACGCCGGGCGGCAACGGTCGTTTCGGCTTGCTTCATGGTGCTGGTTGGCCTGAATATGCCCGCGATTCTAGGCGGC
>JAFGCY010000069.1 GCA_016932385.1 bacterium
CACGGCGTGAACAAGATCGCCCGGGACATCCTCGAGGATCCCTACGTCGAGCAGGCCGTCACCCAGATCAGCCGCCTGCTGAAGTAAGCGGCGTTACCCTCGCTCGTTGTTTTCCCGAGCCGAACTGCCGGTTGCGGCCGCGAAAAAAAGGCGGCCTCCGGGAGGGAAGCCGCCACCAGCGTTTACCTGGCACGCTACAAGTGAAGCAAACCCGTGAACCCATACCTGCCACGGGCACGCCACGGCGCTACCCAGCACCGCCCAGGCTCCGCGCCAGGTCCGAGTCCACTAATGAGAGCATACCATATATGAGACCGAGTCGCAATCTCATTATCCCGGGAACCTGATCCGCTGCCAAGTACTTCTCTCGGGATGCCAAGCCTCATGCGCTAAAATAAGAAATTTGGGGACGGCCATATACGATATGGGACAGCCTGTGACAGTATTTTGTGGACTTACCATCGTGGGGCTGGACATGCGATGCGTTCGTGGCCGATGTTTCCCGGGAGTATGGCGATCACGTGTAGGCGATCAAGGAACAATCGGATGCTAACCGAACAAGACAAGTAACTGGCGAAAAAGCTCATTGATGAAGGCAAGCCTCTGCCGCAAAGGTTCCGTTCCGAGCTGTTCGAGGATACCCGGGAACTGGAGTTGATCTGGCCGGGCAAGACCAGCGAGGTAACGAACGTAGTCCTGCCATTCCAGAGCATCGAACAAGTGGACGAACCACGCCGGGAAACAGCGGACCCGGCGAAGCAGTTGGACCTGTTCAGCCTGGACCGGGCCAGCGGCCGGCAGCTGGGCGGCTGGAGCAACAAGCTGATTTGGGGCGACAACAAGCTGGTGCTTAGTTCGCTGAAGAACGGCCCGCTACGCAAGGAAATCGAGGACGCCGGCGGACTGAAGCTGGTCTATATCGACCCGCCATTTGATGTGGGAGCGGATTTTTCATTCAATGTAGAGATTGGTGATGATACTCTAGTTAAAGAGCCGAGTATTATTGAGGACATAGCTTATCGTGATACGTGGGGTAAAGGAGCAGACTCCTTTGTATCAATGATATACGAAAGGCTAATATTAATACATAGTTTACTTTCAATTGATGGAAGTATATTTGTTCACTGCGATTGGAGAGTGAGTGGCTATATTAGAAATCTTCTTGATAGCGTTTTTGGGAAAAGCTCAATCCGCAATCATATTGTTTGGTTATATAGTGGTGGTGGTGTACCAACTACTGAGATGCCAAAAAAGCACGATGATATATTTTGGTATTCAAAAGGCTCTAAATGGATATATTGCCCGCAATACAGGTCGTATTCTGAAGGTACTATTCAACGCGGCAGAACAGCTGTTAAAGGCGCAGACGCAAAGCTACGTCAAGAAGGAACTCCAATTAACAACTGGTGGCCAGATGTGAAGAAGATCACCAGTCCAACTGATCCTGAAAAGTTATACTACCCAACGCAGAAATCAGAAGAACTGCTGAGCCGAATAATCAGCATGTCATCGAATACCGGTGACCTTGTCGCGGATTTCTTCTGCGGCTCCGGAACGACACTTGCCGTGGCGGAAAAACTCGGACGGAAATGGATCGGCTGCGACCTGGGCCGGTTTGCCATTCACACATCCCGCAAGCGGATGATCGATGTACAACGGCAGTTAAAGCAAGACGGCAAGCCATACCGGGCCTTCGAAATCCTGAACCTGGGCAAGTATGAGCGCCAGTATTTCTCCGGCATCAACCCGAACCTGTCGGAGGAAGAAAAGGTCAAGCTCTCCATCCAAAAGGAAGAGCAGTACCTGCACCTGATCCTGCAAGCCTACAAGGCCGAGCGCGTGCTGCAAATGCAGCCGTTCCACGGGCGCCGGGGCAAGACCGTGATCGTCGTCGGCCCCCTGGACGCGCCCGTTACCCAGGCAATCGTCCATGAAGCCGTCGATGCCTGCAAGAAACAACAGATCAGCAAGCTCGATATCCTGGGCTTCGATTTTGAAATGGGGTTGTTGCCTTATGAAGTAGACAAGGCCCGCGAGAAAGGCGTGAGACTGCAACTGCAATATATTCCCCGCGACGTCTTTGATAAACGCGCGGTCGAGAAAGGCCAGGTGACGTTCTATGACGTCGCCTATGTGGAAATCAAGCCGCACGTGGAAGGCACCAAGGCCTGGGTCGAGCTGACGGACTTCGGCGTTTTCTACCGCCAGGACGACGACGCGGAGAAGATCAAGAAACTCAAGAATAACAGCAGCAAGGTCATCGTCAAGGAAGGGCGCGTCGTGAAGGTCAGCAAAGACAAGCACGGCGTGGTAAATGAAGACGTGCTGACCAAGCAATGGTCGGACTGGATTGATTACTGGGCGGTGGACTTCGATTTCTTTACACGCGCCGAGACCGTCAGGATTCTGGAGAACGGCGTCGAACGCGACGTGTTTACGGGGAATTACCTGTTCGAGAACGAGTGGCAGAGTTTCAGGACCCGCAAGGACCGGTCCTTGGAGATGCAAAGCGCGGCATACGAGTATCCGCACGCGGGACGTACCTACACAATAGCGGTGAAGGTTATCGATATTTTCGGCAATGACACAACCAAAGTTGTTGAGGTGAAAACCTGATGCTGCACGCTGACTTCCCGACCAGTCCTTATGCGATCCTCGAACCAGGCATCCGCTGGTATCCCGGCGATGACCTACTCGATGAGATGGGATATGAAAAACTGCTCCCCCCGCTGGTGTACAAAATCCGCAAGGGGGTGAAGAAATGGCGCGACAGCGGATACGAAGGAGCAAGCGAAACTACCAAAGCGCTGCTTCAGTACTGGTTCGGAGAAGAACACAAGGTCCAGGGCAGCGACGGTATTAATAGCGAGTTCCGCTATTACTTCTCGCAACGAGAAGCCGTTGAATCGGTGATCTGGTTGTACGAGATCGAGAAAGCCCGAGATCCTTACGCATTAATGAAATACGATGCATCGGGCAGTGTATCCCACGGGTTGTTCAACGAAGACTGGACGCGGTATGTGATGAAAATGGCCACCGGCAGCGGCAAGACAAAGGTCATGACGCTGCTGATCGCCTGGTCGTACTTTCATCGCAAGTATGAAAACGGGTCGGACCTGTCAACGAACTTCCTGGTGATCGCTCCCAACATCATTGTGTTGGAACGGCTCAAGACCGACTTCATGGGCTTGGCGATTTTCTTCAATGACCCAGTCATTCCATACAACGGGTATGAAGGCCAGAACTGGTTGGACGACTTCCAGGTTACTCTTCATCTCCAGGATGAGATCGGCATTATCTCGCAAACAGGCAACATCTTCCTGACGAACATACATCGCGTATACCAGCGAAGTGATGAGCCTTCAATTAACGACGATGATGTCAGTGATTACTTCCTTGGTCCCAAGCCCGTCGGAGCAACTACGGACAGTGGTGTAGAACTTGATTCGATCATTCGGGAGATACCGGACCTGGTGATTCTCAATGACGAAGCACACCACATCCATGATCCCGATATGGCGTGGTTCAAGAATATCGAAGACATCGTGAACCAGCTCCGGCTGCGGGATGGAAGCCTGTCCGCACAATTCGATTTTACGGCCACGCCGAAACACAACAACGGCCAGATTTTCGTGCAGACAGTCTGTGATTACCCGCTGGTTGAGGCAATTCGGCAAGGCGTGGTGAAAACGCCTGTGCTACCCGATGAAGCCTCCCGAGCCAAGCTGCAAGAACGAATTACGGATAACTACGTCGAAAAATACCAGGATTACCTGGACTTAGGATATGTGGAATGGAAGAAGACTTTTGATGAACTGAAGAAAGCACAAAAGAAAGCCGTGCTCTTCGTCATGACAGATGTAACGGGTAGCTGTGATGAAGTTGGCCAGTACCTTGAAGCGCGTTATCCGGAGCTAACAGGCGCGGTCCTGGTTATCCATACTAACAAGCAGGGAAACGTCAATGAGAAGGCCAGCTCGAAGGCCAAGAAAGAAGAGCTTGAAGCGTTGCGAGAAGCCAGCCAGAACATCGATAGCTGGGACAGCCGCTATAAGGCGATTGTGTCCGTAATGATGCTCAGGGAAGGCTGGGACGTTAAGAATGTGACCTCAATCGTCGGGCTCAGAGCGTATTCCGCGAAAAGCCAAATTCTTCCCGAGCAAACCCTGGGCCGCGGGTTGCGCAGGATGTTTCGCGGCGAGGATGTCGCCGAGAAGGTCAGCGTAATCGGTACGGACGGCTTTATCGAGTTTGTCGAGCAGATCAAGAATGAAGGCGTGGAACTGGAATACGCCGCCATGGGAGGTCTCAGTCCCGCTAAAGCGCCGATGGTTATTGAGGTCGAACATGACAATGACAAGAAGGACATTGATAAGCTGGACATCAAGCTGCCAGTGCTGACGCCTCGCATCTACCGTGAATACAAGAACCTGCACGAATTGAAACCTGCTGACTTCGGCAACAAGCGAATAGCTGTCAGGCAGTTCACGGATGAGGAGATTCGCGAGATTGTTTTTAAGAATATCGATACTGATGAGATTAGCCACACGACGCAACTGGAGTCAGTAATCCCCGCAGATCCTCGCAGTGTAGTACGGTACTTTGCAAATACAATCATGAAAGCGCTGAATCTAGTTGGTGGTTTCGATGTACTATATGCAAAGGTAAAGGATTTTATCGAGAACTATTTGTTCGAGAATACTGTTTCTGTCGATGAACCGAATGTCATGCGTAATCTTTCGGAACCTGATGTGCGCAAGACCCTTGAGGATACGCTCAAATCGGAAATCAACAAGCTTACTGCAGAGGATCGTGGCACATCGGAAATACGTCATTACTTAAAATTCAGCCAAACCCGACCCGTTGTTGTTAAATCCAAATCTTATATTACATCAAACAAGACAATATTTAACAAGGTTATTGGGGATTCTGGGTTTGAATTGAGGTTCGCAGCGTTCCTAGACAAATGCGAGATTGTTTCTTTTGTAAAGAACGCCGTTGGTTCGGGTATCCACATCGAATACAAAAAACCGGATGGTGGTATTGCTCCGTATTATCCTGATTTCATTGTCAGGGAAACTGAATCGGTTATATGGGTGATAGAGACAAAAGGGCGGGAGGACAAGAAAGATATTGCGAAGATCGCGCGGCTCAAGCAATGGTGCTCGGATGCTTCCGCGCTTGCAGACGATACAACATATTTATCACTCTACGTTAAAGAAGAAGACTGGAACACCTACAAACCTAGTGATTTCAAGCAGCTAATTGATACATTCAAGGACGCGCTGGATAAAGCGATAAACCTGCCGCAGATTACAGATTAACGGTTTGTCTTTATCCGGCGTGGTCGCCCGGCGCCCACCATCGCCGGGCGACTGTCACGCCGTACAACTAGTTAATCACGAAACTCTCCGTCCAGGCCGGGCGATCAGGGGTGCTGCGCGCCTCGACCAGTTCCTGCCACTTCTCGTCCGTCAGCCGGTCGTTGATCGGCCAGGCGAACTCGTAGTAGCTGAACACGCCGCCGGTGGCCAGGTACAACGTACCTTCCGCGCCCGGAATGATGACGTAGATATAGTCCGGGTAACCGACGCCGACCTCCAGCACTTCGTTCGTGGTCGTCGAGGTCGCGACATCGGCAACCAGGGCTTCGGGCTCCACGAGTTCGCCACCGGCCCCGCCCCCCAGATCCAGGGTGGCCGCGGTCATCTTCATCAGCCAGATATGGAAATCGGCGAGTGCCGCGGCGGTAGCCTCCGGCAGCGCTTCGCCGGCCAGCTCGGCCTCGGCGGCGGCCTGGCAATGCCCGAGCATCTCCTCCAGGTCCAGCAGCAGGTCCTCGATCTCGGTTGCTAGATAATCCTGCTCCGCCAACCCGCTACGCGTCATCGCCGCCAGCGCGACCAGCCGCGCGAACACCAGCGGATCGGGCTCGACGTAGGGCGGCGGCGGCACGGGCGGCTCGCAGGTCAGCGTGCCATAGCACTGCTTGGCGTAGAGGATCGTGTCGTGCCGTAACTGAGCCCAGCTGCCCAGGGCGCTCGACAGCTCATGCCGCGCCCAGGTCTGCGTCCGCATGAACGGCGGATAAGCGTCGCCCTTCGGCTGCGTCAGTCCCTCCAGGCTGTACAACCAGCCGCTGTAAACCGTGCAGGTCCAGTCGTCCGCGGTATAGCCGGCGACATAGTCCTGCATCTTCGCCAGCTGGCTAACGTAGTTCACGTACTCCGGATCGCCGCGCTCGTCCAGGATGGTATAAGCCTCGTCGTTGCCGAAGCAGGCGAAGACATCCAGACCGCTGGGCAGCCAGCGCCCGCTGACGTCCTGGTGGATCAGCTTGCCCATCAGGAAGCTGTCCAGGACGAAGCGCTGGCCCATGAACCGGAAGCCTTGGGTCTCGGCGACCACGTCCTGGCCGTCCAGCACGAACATCGAGTTGATCTGGGGCGGCGGCAGCGCCTTGGCCGCGGCAGTGAATTCCGCCAGGAGCGCCTCATCGGCGATCTGGCCCAGCGTCACCTCCTCGCCGAATACATCCGCCATCACCGCGGAGTACTCGCGCAGGCCCAAGTCGTCGGCATTGCCGACCAGAAACGCCGTCGGGTCGTAGATGGCGGCCCACAGCGTGGTGACCGGAGTATCGCCGGCCTTGGTGTTCTGGGCCAGGTACGTGATCAATAGCGCCATCTGCGTCTCCACGGGCGATTTCAGGCGCAGGTTCATCCGCCCATACCAGATCATCGCCTTGAAGTAACGCCGGCGCAGTTCGGTGCGCGAGTAATGGCTGCGCGGCACATATTGGCTGTAGTCCTCGTTGTACTGCTCGTCGATCGTCAGCACGGGCGAGACGGCAAAGCCCTCGTGCGCTTCGATCCTGGCGAGTTCCTGGCTGACCATGTCGCTGATCGGTGCGGCGATGGCCGGCGGGTTTTCGCTGAGCAATTGCTGGGCTACGGTGAAGTAGGCCCAGAGGTGCAGCGCCTGCTCCTCCAGGGACGTGCCCTCGACATCCGCATAGAGCTGCTGCGCCTCGGCGGTCAGCGCGTCGGTCATCGCGACCAGCATCGGGTAGAAGTGCTGCTCCTCCATCTCGCGTAACAGCTTGGCGAAGACGAGGTGATAGGTGTGCAGCAGCGCATCGCTGGTGATGAACGCGCAGGCCCCGTTTTCATCCAGCAACGAGTAAAGCGAATCCAGATGGTCGACGAACGTCTGCGGCTCGACAAAGAAACCGTTGTGGCTTAACGCCGTCCGCTGCCCCGCGCTGAAGAAATCCGGATGGTAATTGGCAACGAGATCCAGGTCGATCGGCAGGTCCAGCCGCGGATCGCCGAACGCGGCGGGCAGGCGGACCGAGTCCTCGCCGTAGACCGCAGCAAAGCCGCTCGGGATCAGGTCCAGGCCGATGGCCGGTTTCGTCGGCGGGTCGACCGGCACCTCGACGGGTTGACTCGGCGCGGGATTGACCTCGACTGGCTGTCCCGTCGATCCCTCCCCGCCCGTTTCGATCGTGGGCGCGACGGTGTCCTCCGTCGCGTTACCGGGGTTTTCCGTCGTTTCGGTCGGCGCCGGCGTCGTAATGCCGGGCTCCGCCGCTTGGCTATCCTGCTGTTGTCCATTCAGCTGCGGGTCAGCTTGGGAATTCTGGCCGCCTCCACAGCTGGCCAGCGCCACAAAGGCCAGCAGCAGGATGCATAGAAGGATGCGATTAATCGCCAACATAACAACCCCCAAATAATCCGACCGGCTTCCTCCCACGTTTGACCGAACCAGCAACTTACCGATCGAAAAAATTAATCAGATCAACCGATTCCCGCGGTCACTACCTGGAGTATAACAGCGATGTAGAATTCCGGGGGAACACTGATAAAATATTCTCAGACAGCTAGTATCAACTGACACACGATTGCGCTGGAGAAGAAACAATGGATCCAAGCCAGCTGATACCTGATCCGGATGCTCTGCAGGTTCCCTGGATCATCTTCCAGATCCTCCTGATCCTGACCTTTGTCTGCCACCTGCTCCTGATGAACCTGATGCTGGGCGGCAGCCTCTTAAGCGCGGGACGGGCGCTGAGCGGCCAGGAACCACCGGAGTTCAAGACCAAGCTGCCGATCCTGATCGCCCTGACGATCAATTTCGGCGTGCCGCCGCTGTTGTTCGTCCAGGTGCTGTTCGGCAACCTGCTCTACACCAGCTCGATCCTGATGGGCGTGTTCTGGATCAGCGTGATTCCGGTGTTGATTCTCGCCTATTACACGGCGTACGGCGCGGCCAAGGGCCGCCCGGCCGCGGCGCGCGTCTGGGCGGTGGTCTCGGCGCTTTTACTGCTGGCGATCAGCTTCGTTTTCAGCAGCAACATGACGCTGATGCTCAAGCCGGAGACCTGGCCGGAATGGTTCGGCAACCCGACCGGAACGATCCTGGTGCTGGACGATCCGATGCTCTACGCGCGCTGGCTGCACTTCATCATCGCCTCGCTCGCGGTGACGGGCCTGGGCACGGCGGGGCTGGCCGGCTGGACCAAGCGCGCCGACCCGGACGAGCCGGTACCGGCGGTCCGCGCCGGCCTGAAGCTGTTCGCCTACGCGACGATGGTCCAGGTGCTGATCGGCGTCTGGTTTCTGTTAACCCTGCCCCGCGAGGTGATGATGGCGTTCATGGGGCAAAGCATGTACGCCACGGTGTTGCTGGCCCTGGGCATCCTGCTGGCCCTGGCGGTGATCTTCACCGCGATGCGGTCCAAGCTGAACCTGACCGCAGTGCTGCTGGCGGTGCTGGTGACCGTGATGGTACTGATGCGCGACGTGGTGCGCGGCGGCTATCTGGCCCAGTATTTCAGCTACGCCAACCTGCCCGTTAACCTGAGCATCAGCCCGTTGATCCTGTTCGTCGCCATCCTGGTGGCCGGCCTGGTCTGCCTGGGCTGGATGATCAAGACCGCGCTGGATCCGGCGCAAAGGAAGGAAGCATGAACTACCCGACCTGGCTACCGACCGGCGTCGACGGCGGTTCGCTGATCGCCCTGATCGCCGTCCTGCACGTGTACATCGCCCACCTCGCCGTCGGCGGCGGTATCTTCCTGGTCGTCACCGAGATGCTGGCCGTGCGCTGGAACAACCCGCGGCTGTTGGACTACGTCCGCCGCCACACCTGGTTCTTCCTGTTGGTAACGATGGTCTTCGGCGGCGTCAGCGGTGTGGGCATTTGGTTCATCATCGCGCTGGTGCAACCGGCGGCGACCAGCAAGCTGATCCACGAGTTCGTCTTCGGCTGGGCGACCGAGTGGGTGTTCTTCATCGTCGAGATCGCCGCGCTGCTGTTCTACCACTACCTGTTCGGCAAGCTCAAGGACCGGCCGCACATCATCATCGGCTGGATCTACGCCGCGGCGGCCTGGGCCAGCCTGTTCATCATCAACGGCATCCTAAGCTTCATGCTGACGCCGGGCCGCTGGCTGGAAACCGGCAACTTCTGGCACGGGTTCTTCAATCCGGGCTTCTTCCCCTCGCTGGTCTTCCGCACGGCGCTGGCGCTGACCGTGGCCGGCCTGTTCGGCCTGGTCACCGCGCTACGGGAGCCCGACGGCCAGTTCCGCGCGCTGTTGACCCGCTACTGCGCGATCTGGATCAGCCTGCCCTTCGTGCTGTTCGTACTCGCCGGCTGGTGGTACCGCTCCGTGATCTTCAACGTCGTCGGCAAGGACATTCTCGACCACCTGCCGCGCGTGGTCAACAACATGGAGCTGTTCCTGTGGATCTCGATTATCCTGATCGCCGGCGGCATTATCATGCTGATCCGCTGGCCGCGGCCAATGGGCGCGCTGCTGACGGCGGTGCTGGTGGTCCTGGGCCTGGGCTGGTTCGGCGCGTTTGAGTACGCGCGCGAGAACGCCCGCCGGCCCTATGTGATCTACGGCTACATGTACTCCAACTCGGTGCTGGCCGCCGAGGCGGACCGGCTGCGGGAGGACGGCTGGCTCGGCGAAGCAAAGTGGAAGCCGAACGCCGCCACTCCTGAACCGACGATCGCAGAAGGTGAATACATCTTCGCGCACCAGTGTCAGATCTGCCATACGGTCGGCGGGCACATGGACATTCTTAAACGCACCGCGCAGTTCGACGTATTCGGCATGGTCTCGCAGCTGACCGGCCAGGGCAAGGTTAACACTTACATGCCGCTGTTCTTCGGCACGGAAAAGGAGAAACGAGCGCTGGCCGAGTTCATCGTCTACGGTCTGAACGGCAAGGAGCCGCCGGCGGACACGCCGCTGGAAATCCCGCAGCTGAACGCCGATGTCCCCGCGCTGGACATCACCGCCGAGGAGTACACGCTGCTCGCCTGGAACGATCTGGGCATGCACTGCATGTCGGATGCCGACGACCTGTGGCTGTTCCTGCCACCCGCCAACTCGCTGTGGGCGCAGCTGATCAAGCGTGGCGATCCGCCGGAGGTGATCACCGAGGGCGTGATCCTGGAATACGCGGTCGAACCCGCGCATGCGCATCCCGAGGAGCAGGTCGGCTTCTGGGACTGGGCCGACGAGCTGTTCGGCGCTGAACTGGAGCCGGGCTTCGGCCTGGCGGGCAAGCGCGTGACAGGCCAGATGGACCCGGCCGAGAACGCGGTGGCCTACAACGCCGAATTGATTCCCGTGGTGCCGTATACCGACCAGGGCAGCTTCCGACCCTATCCGCGCTTCACGATCACGGCGCGCGATACCGCCAGCGGCGAGCTCTTGGCGCAGACGCGAGTTGTCGCGCCGACGTCGACGGAAATCGGGTGCATGAACTGCCACGGCGGCGGCTGGCGCGTCGAGGATCGCGCCGGCTTCACCCGCGAAACCTCGCTGAATATCCTGAGGGCGCACGACCGCCTGAGCGGTACGTCGCTGGTCGCCGAAGCCGAGGCCGGCCAGCCGCACAAGTGCCAGGACTGCCACCCCGATCCGGTGCTGGGTGCTGAGGGGCTGCCGGGCCTGTTGAACCTGCCGGCGGCGATCCACGGCTTCCACGCCAACTACCTGCCCTACACCGACGGGGCGGCCTGCGTAAGCTGCCACCCGTCACGGCCCAACGGCGCGACGCTCTGCCTGCGCGGACGGCACCGCGAATTCGCCGACTGCACCACCTGCCACGGCTCGATCGCCGACCACGCCCTGGCGCTGCTGAAACACGAGGCCAACAAGCCGGGCGCCGCACGGCTGATGAGAAACCTCGAGCCGGTGTACATCGACTCCGTCGAGGCGATCAACCCGCGCCTGCCCTGGATGCAGGAGCCCGACTGCCTGGGCTGCCACCAGGAGTACCAATTCAAGGACGTCGCCGCCTACAACAACTGGACGCCCGGCGGCGACCTGCTCTACCGCAACCGGACCGACCGGCGCGGCATCATGTGCGCGGCCTGCCATAACTCGCCGCATGCCGTCTATCCAGCGGTCAACATCTATAACGCGAACCTGGACAACTACCAGCCGCTTACGTACCAAGGGATCGCCGGTACGATCGGCACCGAGGCCAGCTGCTACGTCTGCCACCTGACGGTGCCGACCTACAGCGGCCACCACCTGCACATGCTCAAAGTGGAGGACAATCCTCCGCCCGGCGGCTAGAATCAGGGCATGGCTGATTCACTGTTCGCGGCGTTGAAGGAACGAAGCGGCGGGCTCTGGGCCCGGGCCCAGGAGCATCCGTTCGTCGACGGCATGGCGGCGGGCGACTTGCCGCGCGCGAAGTTCGTGCATTACCTGAAGCAGGATTACGCCTACCTGACCGGCTACAGCCGCGCGATCGCCCTGGCGACGGCCAAGACCGCGGATCTTAAGCGCATGACCGAGTTCGCCGGCCTGCTTAACGAAACGCTGACGCTGGAGATGCAACTGCACCGCGACTTCTGCGCCCAGTTCAACATTTCGCCCGACGACCTGGCGGCCGTCGAGCCGGCGCCGCTTTGCCAGGCCTACGTGGACTTCTGCATCAGTACCGCGGCCACCGGCGACACGCTGGAACTGCTGACTGCGCTGATCCCCTGCGGCGTGGGCTACGGCGAGCTCGGTGCGCGGCTGATGCGGCACCCGGCGCTGGCGCCCGACCACCCGTACCGGCAGTGGGTGTACACCTACGGCGGCGAGGAGTACCAGGAGTACGCGCGCTGGATGGTCGCGGCGCTTGATGAACTAGGCACCGGCCTGCCCGAGATCCGCCGCCCGCGCCTGGAGCAGCTGTTCGTCCTCGGCTGCCGCTACGAGTGGCTGTTCTGGGAGATGGCCTGGAGCGAAGCCGGCTGGCCGGTGTAGCTGCGGTCGGATCATTCCCTCTGTCCCCAACTGTTATCCCGATTCCCGGCGCGAAGTGTTCCCCCCGCTGATCGGATTACACAGTATACTTTCCCGTAGTCAAGGTGCACAAATGCGTACCTGGGGTGGATTATGCGAGGTAGACACTGGCTGATATTGTTAATCTCCCTGCTGACAATCAGCTGTGGAGGATCGGGGGGAGCGCAGAACCCCGGCCTGGACAGCGCTTACGCCAACTGGGAAGCGGAGCTTGACGCCCTGGACTGTCCCGCTGGTTGTGACGGCGAGCTCTGGCAGTCGCTCAAGTCCGAGTTCCGCTCGGTGATGGCCAAAGCAGCTCAAGGCAAGCTGGCAGCGTTAGTACCGGATACGGATGCCAGCACGATCGTCGACCTGCACGTCAGTTCGATCGTCGACGACACCGCCACGATCGCCTGGAGTTACCTGAACGAGGGCGACTATAACCAGGACAGCCTGGTCAGCGTCAACGACCTGACGGAGATCGGCAGGTACTTCGGCCTGACCAGCGAGGATCCCGGTTGGGACAAGGCGATGATCGCCGACGGCAACCAAGACGGTGTGGTCAATGTCAGCGACATCACGCCGATCGGTATGTACTACGAACGCCGCGTCGAAGGCTATCTGATTTACTACCGCGTACCGGCCGGTACGGAAGCCGGGGAGGGCGAGCTCGATACCGTCACATTCGCGGACGTCGCGCAACCTATCGAAACCGGCCGGCGGCAGCTGAGCTACACGATCAACGGCCCGACCGACGGAGTTGCGTATTGGGTACGGCCCTTCGACGGCGACGACCTGGGCAACCGCAGCAACGATGCGATCTTCTTCTGGGATACACCGGTCGTGACCGTAAACGTCCCGGTGGCGATGGAAGGCCGGCAGACCGCCGAGTGGGGAGTAACCTGGGAGCGCGGCACGGCACCGTTCATCGTCACCTGGGACTTCGGCGGCGGGGCCTCGAACCTTGTGCAGCACGATGTGACAACCATGTCAGCGACGACCAGCGCCGAGATGATCAACGAAAGCAAGTCGCAGGACGCCAGCTACACCTGCGCGATCATGGTCACCGACGCCGACGGCCATTCCGGCGTCGGCCGGGCGGAATACACGATCGGCCCGCGGACGACCTTCGATGTCGAGGTCACGGTGCCGCAGGCCATGCAGGGACAGCTGGTGGCGGGATGGCGCCTGGACTGTTTAGACGCCGAGAGTCCGTGTGCGGTTACTTGGGACTTCGGCGGCGGCGCCGAAAACCCCGAGCCCACGGCCTGCAACGGTACCTATTATCTCGACGCCTTAATGGTCAATGCCAGCACGACGGAAGATGCCCCATACACGTACACCATTTCGGTGGTGGACGATCTGGGCCTGACCGGCTCGGCCAGCGGCACCTATACCGTCGGCCCGACGCAGCCACTGCCGGTTACTGTCACGGTGCCTGAAAATATGCGCGGTGACTGCGCCTCCCAGTGGCTTATCAGCTGGCCGGCCACGGCCACGCCGGTGCAAATGGTAATGACCTTCGGCGGCGGCGGCGAAGACCTGGATGTGGAAACTAATCATTCGTATTACGAGCCGATCCAGAAAATGGTCAACGAAAGCCGGACAGACAGCGCCCAGTATTCCTATCACGTCACCGTCACCAATGCGCTGGGCAACAGCGGCGAGGCCAGCGGCGATTACACCGTCGGGCCCAACCCGTGTCCGTTGGCCACCGTCACCGTACCTGAAAACATGTTCGGCAACGCTGACGCTCAATGGCGGGTGGACTGGGCCTACGGCGAGCCTCCGTATACGGTCGAATGGCGCTTCGGCGGCGGAGCGACAAACCCCGAGGAGGTTGAGGCAACCAGTCCGGCGACGCATACAGCGTTGATGTTCAATCCGAGTATGACGCAGGACGCCACGTATACCTATACGGTGATCGTGTCGGACAGCCTGAACCGTACCGACGTGGTCAGCGACGAGTACACCGTCGGCCCGGGCCCGAACCTGCCACCGGTGATCAACTGGTCGGCCTTCAATTTTGGAGAGCGCACGCTGATTGTCAACGCCAGCGACCTCAACACCGATGAAGAACTGACCATCGAAGTGACGGAACCGGCGGGCTTCCACGCGGACACGACCTCCCAGTTCTTCAACGACAACGACGCGCAGGCCGTCTTCGCCTGGACCATCGACGAGCCGGCGGCGGGCCGCACGGGCACGGCACAGGTAACAGTGACTGATAAATATGGCCTGACGGCTGAAATCGGCACATTCATGGCCGGGCTTGAACCGGATACGCTCTACGCGATCCCGCTGGCAACCGCGGCCGTCGTGGACGAGCCGGTGCGCATTGTCGTCACCACCGGGCAATTGCCCAATCCGTTCCAGTATCTGTGCATGGCGGGATTGACCGTGGAGCAGGGGGCCGCACTGGTAACGGAAAGCATAAATGTCGGTGCCGTCGGCGGCGCGATGAGAACGCCTGACGGGCTCTGGGCGGAAATGGACCCTTCATCACTCACCGGCACGGACGGCTGGGGAATACATGTTGGCGGCGACGCTCGCCATCGCTGGGAGTTCTATCTGCTCCCGACGGCCGGCGTCGACCTAGTCGACGCGGCGGGCGACCTGTTCAACTTCGAGTTCACGTTCAGCGAGGCGGGGACCTATATCCTGGGCTTCGAGCAGGTGACTGGCACGGTCAAACGAACGTACTACGAAGACTGGGACGAGTATGAGTATTACTGGGGGGACATCAGCAACAACCACGCCGGCTTCCCCAACAGCATCGTGGTGACGGAGTGAGGTGCGCAATGAAAGGAGCTAGACCGCTACAAGTGTTGATTGTGATCCTGCTACTCGCGGCGGCCGCCCTGGCGGGCTGCGGCGGCGACTCGGCCGCGCTGCCCGTCACCGATACCGACGAGCCGGTCAGCGATCTGACGCTGACCATCGTTGAGGACACCTACATCGAGGGCGGATCAGCGGAAGGCTTTGCGCTCAATAAACAGGTGGCCGGCGATGAGCTGAGAGTGGAAATCGCCGTCAGCGGCGCTGTCAACCTGAAGGCGCTGATGTTCGAACTCGACTTTGATCCCGCGCTGTATGACCCCCTGGCCGTCGAGATGACCGGCGCGCTGGATCCGAGCGGGGGCGAGATTATCGAGCAGGCGTTGGCCCTGGACAAGTTCCCCGGCTACCTGGCCTACGGCCAGTTGCTGCCCCGGCCGCAGGACCGTGACGGCTTCACCGGCGACGCCGTGCTGGCGGTGGCGCGGTTCGCTTTGGCGCCGGACGACGCCAAGGCCACCGCCTCCGTGCCGGTCAACCGCCGCTCCCAGGGACCGCTGGACTGGAACAGCGAAACCAGTGAGATGAGCTGGTACTACCATCTGAGCGGCGATTTCAACCAGGACGGGTATGTCAGCGTCGCCGACGTAACTCCGATCGGCCAATACTGGCGGGAGAGCAGCGGCGGCGGGCCGTTCCCGATGTCTGATCGCGTTTCGCAAGTTGATTACGACTCCAACGGCGAGATTAATATGGCTGATTTCGCGGGGATCGTCAGGTATTTGTTCACGGGTGTCGTTTTCGGCTACCGGATCTACGGGAGCACCGACGCCGGTGACTATCCCACGACAAACGACGGTCCCAATGGATCGGGCAGTGTTCTGTTGGGCACAGTGGAACTCGACGACGCAACCGGAGGCGGACCTGACCGGAAGCACTTCACCTTCACGGTCGAGGAACCGATCGCCGGAGCGTATTATTGGGTCCGGCTCTACGACGACGAAGGTAATGAGGGTACACCGAGCACGATCGCCGGCGGGCCGTGAGGTTAACGCTTACTCCTCTTCCTCGCGCAGTTCCAGCAAGCGCTCGACGAACTTGTTGAACAGCGGGTGCGGGCGTGTCGGCCGGCCCTTGAATTCGGGGTGGAATTGCGTTGCCAGGAAATAGGGGTGGTTGGGCAGCTCGACGATCTCGACCAGCCGGCCGTCGGGCGAAGCACCGGAAAACGACAGCCCGGCCTTCTTCAGCGCGGCGTGGTACTTCGGATTGACCTCCCAGCGGTGGCGATGGCGCTCGCTGATCCGGCTGGTACCGTAGGCCTCCGCCGCCAACGAGCCCTTTTTCAGCTTGCAGGGCCAAGCGCCCAGCCGCATCGTGCCGCCCTTGGCCTCGATGTCCTGCTGGCTTTCCATCAGGTTGATCACCGGATGCTTGGTCTTCGGATCAAACTCCGTCGAGTTGGCGCCGGCCAGCCCGCAGACGTTGCGCGCGAACTCGATCACCGCCACCTGCAACCCGACGCACAGCCCGAGCATCGGCATCTTGTTCTCGCGGCAATAGCGGATCGCCTCGATCTTGCCCTCCATGCCGCGGTCGCCGAAGCCATAGGGGATCAGCACCCCGTCGACCTTGCGCAGCCGGCGCTCGACGCTGGAGCGCGTCAACCGCTCGGCGTCAACCCAGACCAGGTCCAGCAGCGCGCGGTGGTGGATCGCGGCGTGGTTGATGCTTTCGATGATCGACAGGTACGCGTCCTTTAAGGCGTTGTACTTGCCGACCACCGCCACGCGCACGCTCTTGTCGCGGCTGTGCAGCTTCTCACGCATCCGCTCCCATTCGGTCAGGTCGGGGCGCCGGCTCTCCAGGCCCAGCAGTTCGGTGCAGATCCGGCCGAAGTTCTGCTGCTGCAGCAGCGTGGGGATGTCATAAATCGACGCAGCGTCGATACCTTCGATCACGTGATCGGACTCGACGTCGCAGTACAGCGCAATCTTGCCGCGCGCCTCTTTGGTCAACGGCTGGCTGGTGCGGCAGACGATCAGGTCGGGGTGGATACCGATACTGCGCAACTCGGCAACGCTGTGCTGCGTCAACTTGGTCTTTAGCTCCTTGCCGCTTTCCAGGAACGGGATCAGCGTGACGTGGATGTTGAGCGCGTTGCCGCGGCCCGCCTCCTTCTTGTACTGGCGGATCGCTTCCAGGTAAGGCAGGCCCTCGATATCACCAACCGTGCCGCCGACCTCGCAGATCAGGATGTCGGCGCGCGTCTTCTGCGCAACCTGGCGGATCCGCGCGCGGATCTCATCCGTGATGTGCGGGATAACCTGGACGCAGCGCCCCAGGTAATCGCCGGCGCGTTCCTTGCGGATCACTTCACTGTAGATCTGGCCCGTGGTGACGTTGTTAAGCTTGGACAGGTCCTCGTCGACAAAGCGCTCGTAATGACCGAGGTCGAGATCGGTCTCAGCGCCGTCATCCGTGACATAGACCTCGCCGTGCTGGATCGGATTCATCGTACCGGCATCGACGTTGATGTAGGGATCGAACTTCATGATTGTGATCTTGTAGCCCTGGCTCTTCAACAGCAGGCCCAGCGAAGCGCAGATAATGCCCTTGCCGATCGACGAAACGTTACCACCGGTGATGAAAACGGTTTTTGCCACGGGACTATACCTCCATCCAATGCCTTCCAACAGACGACTGCCAAGGCATCATAGCATCGCGACCCGCATTAAGTAAAGGTAAATCGAGCAGATCTGCCCATTATTCCTTAGGACTATCCCCGTTTTGCAGACGTATGAACGTACGGTACATTCCAGACCAAAGCCAACCCGCCGGCGGCACGCTACAATAGCTGGCAACACCACCGGTCCTAATCCCGGCGGTACAAGGAGAGCGGTGCATGGCGTGGGAACGGACTTTTGCGATGCTCAAGCCGGACACGGTCCAGCGAGCCCTGATCGGGCCAGTGTTGACGCGCCTGGAGGCCAAAGGCTTTCGGATCGCGGCGCTGAAGCTGATCCAGGTCAGCCCGGACCAGGCGGCCCGGCACTACGCCGTTCACGAGGGCAAACCGTTCTATCAGCGGCTGGTCCAATACATCCGCTCCAGCCCGGTGGTCGTGCTGGTGCTGGAGGCGCCGGACGCCGTGGCTCAGCTGCGCCGCTACGTCGGCGCGACCAAGCCCAACGAGGCGGAACCGGGCACGATTCGCGGCGATTACGGCCTGGACATCAGCAATAACCTGATCCACGCCTCCGACAGCCCGGAAAACGCCGCGCTGGAGACCGCCGTCTATTTCACGCCGGACGAGATCCTGGATTACCGGCGGAGCGCGGACGGCTGGCTGGTCGAGGAGCAGGCCTAGATGGCACCAACCACGGCCAGCGGGCGCGCCGTGATCTGTCTCGACGGGATCACGCGGACGGCGATCAAACGGCTGACCCCGCCGATCGCCTGGGACGACTATGTCGCGCGGCTGCGCCAACGCCGGTCCGACCTGAAGGTCGTGCACCTGAAACAGCCCTATGACTGGTGGGAAATCATCGCCGGCCGGGCCGAGGAGTATCCCGTCCTCGTCGAGCACATGCTGGCTGTTGTCCGCGAGCAAGTCGCAGCCAACCTGTCCGAAATCGTCCTGCTGGGTTTCAGCATGGGCGGCCTGACGGCGCTGAACCTGGCGCACGCCGCCAGCCAGCTGGTGCATAATTTCCAGCCGCAGTATGTAGCCTATGTGTCCCTCGGTACGCCATTCGGCGGTACAGGCTATCTCAGCGATACGATGCTGAAACAGCTGCATATCAGCTACATCCAGCGTATTTTCGACCTGGAGTCCACCAAGCGTTACATGCGGGATCTGTTGGAGTACGCGCGGACGGGCCAGCTTAGGATCCTGCTCGGGCAGATCGAGCGCGATGAGCTGGTGTCGCCGCAGTCCAGCTGGCTGCCCGCCGACTGGTTGTACTTCGTCGACGGACAACCGAACCTGCGCTGGGATAAGTTCATCGTGCCGACCGGCAACCTGATCCGCGCGCACGACGGTCTGCTGCATGATCCCGTCGCGCTCGCTTTTATCGATGGCCTGGTCGATGGCTTGCTCCCGTCGCCTGCAGACCAGGGTGACTATGAGCCGTTCCCGCCATTTGCGTTCTTGTGAAACTTAAACTTTAATCAAAACCTCTTTCTTCATAGCTACTTCACTCAATCTTGATACAATCAGATCAGGATGACTGGTGCACGGAGGTCGAGTTGGCAGCGAAAGCAAAGCAGAAAATCACGGTGGACTCACCACAGGCGTACCTAAACCGCGAGCTAAGTTGGCTGGCCTTCGCCCGACGCGTCCTGGCCCAGGTTGAGGACAAGCGCCTGCCGCTGTTGGAGCGCGTCAAATTCGCCGGCATCATGGGCATGCTGCACGACGAGTTCTTCCAGAAGCGCATTGGGGGACTGAAGCGCACCCTGCTAAAAGGAGTGGAAAAAACATCACCCGACGGCCGGACGCCGATCGAGGAGCTGATGGCCTGCCGCAGCGAGATTCTCGACCAGATCAACGTGCTGTCGCGCGTAATCAAGGACGAAATCCGGCCGGCGCTGGCCGAAGCGAAAATCCCGATCCTGGAATACGACAAGCTGAGCAAGAAACAGGTCGCCGCGTTGCGCGATTATTTTACGGAGTCGATCCTGCCAGTGGTGACGCCGTTGGCGGTGGATGCTTCCCATCCCTTTCCCTTCATCAGCAGCTTGGGCCTGAACCTGGCCGTCCAGATTCGCGATGAGAAAAAGTCCAGCTGGCGGTTCGTCCGGATCAAGGTTCCCGACAACCGCCCGCGCTGGGTGCCGCTCAGCGGCAGCTCCGGCTACGTGCCATTGGAGCGCGTAATCGCCGCCAACCTGGACCGGCTGTTCCCCGAGGCCGCCGGTACGCGTTGCTTTCTCTTCCGGGTTACGCGCGGAATGGAGGGCACGGCCCGCGAGCCGGCGGACTTGGGCGACCCCAACGCGGCCCTGGTGCCGGGCAGTCTGATCAGCCAGGTCACCGGGGAACTCAAAGCCCGCCGGTTTGCCGGTGTCGTTAGGTTGCAGGTCGAAAGCGACATGCCGGAGAAACTTCAGAACTGGATCGCCGAGCAACTGGCCATTGAAACCGAAGATATCTATTCCATCGACGGGCTGCTCGGCATCAACGATCTGCTGTCCTTCCATCCCGAGGGGCAAGACGAGTTGCGCGATCCCAGGCTGGTCCAGGCCACCCCGCCGCAGCTGGCGGGAGTCGATCCAGCCGACCCGGCCGCGATCTTCGACGCCATCCGCGCCGGGGATATTCTTCTGCACCACCCCTACGACAGCTTCGATACAAGCGTATTGCGCTTCATCCGCTCCGCGGCCCTCGACAGACACGTGCTGGCGATCAAGTTGACGATCTACCGGACATCCAGTGATTCGCCGATCGTGCAGGCGCTGGCCGAAGCCGCGCGGCGCGGCAAACAGGTCGCCGTACTGGTCGAGATAACCGCGCGGTTCGACGAAGCACCGAATATCGCCTGGGGTGCCATGCTGGAGAACGAAGGCGTCCACGTGGCGTATGGTGTCGAGCAGCTAAAAACCCACGTCAAATTGGCGCTGGTCGTTCGCGAGGAAGGCGACCGCATCCGCCGTTATGCGCATGTCGGTACCGGCAACTATCACTCCAAGACGGCGCGGATCTATGAGGATCTGGGCCTCTTGACCTGTGATCCGGACATTTGCGCCGACGCCGCGGCGGTGTTGAACGAGCTGACCGGTGCCATCGGCCTTGGGGAATACCGCAAGCTGCTGGTGGCCCCGCGCACGATGCGCCAGCGCTTTGTCGAGTTGATCCGCAACGAGGCCAAGAACGCCAAAGCCGGCAAGCCCAGCGGGATCCGCGCCAAGATGAACCAGCTGCAGGATCCGGAAATCATCCGCGAGTTGTATGCCGCCAGCCAGGCGGGCGTGCCGATCGCGCTTAACGTCCGCGGGCTGTGTTGCCTGCGCCCGGGCCTGCCGGGACTCAGCCAGAACATCCGCGTCTTCGGTGTGATCGGGCGGTTTCTCGAGCACAGCCGGATCTATCGCTTTGAAAACGCCGGGCAGCCCAAGTACTTCATCGGCTCGGCCGATTGGATGCGGCGCAATCTGGACCGGCGCGTGGAGACGATTACCCCGGTCATGGATCCGCGGCTGCAAGAGCAACTGGCCGCGATCCTCGATACCTATGACAGCGATAATTGCAGCGCCTGGGATGCTCAGCCCGATGGCACCTATGTTCAGCGGCAACCTTGCGACGGCGAACTCTGCCGCGCTGCGCAGAAGATGTTTATTCGCACCGTGGAGCAGACAGCGCCCCGACTGAACTAGCCCGTTCAGTCGTCGGCGGGTTGGTCGTCGGACTCCTTCTTGGAGCCGTTCTGTTTACGCGTCAGTCGCATCTCCGGGAAGTGCTTCTGCATGCAATCCGGGCAGATGCCGTGGGAGAAGGCGGCCTCCGAGTGCTCCGTGATGTACGCTTCCAACTGGCTCCAGTAGCCCTGGTCATCGCGGATTTTCTTGCAATAACTGCAGATCGGCAACAAGCCGCGCAAGGTCTTGATCTGCGTCAGGGCCTCGCGCAACTCGGTGATCAGCCGCTCACGCTCTTCCTCGGCGCGCTTGCGTTCCGTGATGTCGGTCATCACGAACAGTATCTGGCTGGGCTCTTCCCGCTCATTCAAGAACACCGAAGCGACGACGGCACAGGAGAGCGCCTGGCCGTTACTGCGCAGGTACGTTCGCTCAAAAGAAAACTGAGCCTGGCAGCCTTGCAGTACCCGATCGCGGTTGGCCAGCGCTTTCTCGCGCTCGGGACTGCCCAACAGCTCGAAGTAATCCATACCCAGCAATTCGTCGTCTGTATAGCCCAGCATACGGGCGAACCGCGGATTCACCTGCAGCACCCGGCCCTCCACCGTTGTCAGCACAATGCCGGCCAGAGAGTTCTCGAAAATCGCCCGCAGGTTCTGCTCGCTCGTCTTGAGAGCTTCCTCGGCCTGCTTGCGCTTGGTGACCTCGATTCCCACGCTCCACTTGCGCCAACCGGGCACGGGATGCTGCCCGGACAGGCTGGACCAGATCACCGTGCGCGCCGAGCTATCCTTGGCGGTCATCTCCAGTTCGCGGTCGCGGTAGTCGCCATCAGATTCACCGACTTGGGTCAGCAGTTCGCGCAACTCGTCACCGGCCGACAAACGAGCAAAGGCATCATCAGAACCCAGCATTTCGGCGGCCGCATAGCCCGTCACGCGCTCGCACTCGCGGTTCCAGACGATGAAGCGGCCCGATTCGTCAACGGCGGTTACCATGACCGGCATATTCATGACCGCCAATCGCAGGCGTTCCTCACTGGATTGCAGCGCCTGCTGGGCAGTGGCCCGGGCAATGAAGCCGCCGACGCTGCTGGCGATCACATACAGTGTCGAGATTTCGCTGTCCGTCCAGACGTGCGGCTCGGTGCAATCCTCGATGCTGATATAGCCCCACATCTGACCGCCGCTCAAAATCGGCACCGCCAGCATTGACTGCACTCCGAGCTGGTCAAGTGCCGGTTGTTCCAACGCCGGAAAACGTCCGCGGAACCGGGCAATGTGGTCGCCCTGGGAGAGGTTTTCTTCCCATTGAACCAGGAGCGACTGGTAGAACGATCCGCCATCCGGCGCTTGGGGCGGACGCAACATGCCGTCCCGAACCCACTCATAATCGCTTGATCTCGCCCCACCGATCGGTTTGTCCGCATACTCGACCAGGTGCACACGGTCCGCGCTGGTGGCAAACCCAACCGTGGCCAGGCACTGCTGCAGTGTCTGTTCGATGTCGCCACCGGCGACCAACAGGCTGGCGGCGGTGCTGGCGCCATCGAGCAGCTGCCAGTGTTTGCGCAGGGAGTCGTACTGCTGCTTGCGCATCGTGATATCAGAAATAATCGCAAAGCTGCCGCTGAAGCTGTTATCGGGCCCGTATAACGGTGCCGGTGAGATCTGGGTTACTACGCGGTTACCGCGCTTGTCCAGCCAGGTCAGTTCATACCGCCCGACCTTGCCGGTCCGACGACGGCTGGTCTGCTCTTCCAGGATCATCTGATTGCGCGCGTCCAGGAATTCCCGCGGATGGTGCCCCAGCATTTCTTCGCGCGTGTAGCCCAGCATACTCAGCAGGCTGTCGTTGACGAAGGTCATCGTGCCGTTGGCGTTTTGGATACTCAAGCCGTCGGGCATCGTCTCCACCAGCGAACGGTAGCGCTTCTCGCTTTCCCGGAGTGCTTCTTCGACGGCAAACCGTGCTGAGATATCACGCACGACTGAGATGGCGGCGCGCTGCCATTCGTATGTAATACTCGTGGTCCCAGCCTCCACCGGAATCGAGGTCCCGTCGAAGCGCAACAGCTTCTGGATAGACAGGGGCAAGATATCGCTTGTTTTGGTCAACTCGACCCGCTGCTGCAGCACATCCTTGTAATCGGGATCGATAAAGTCAAACTCATCATGGCCGATTATCTGGTCAACCGATTCCGCTCCTAACATGGCGGCGGCGGAGGAATTGGCGAACACAATGCGACCTTTGCAGTGAACGAATACCGCGTCCGGCAAGCGCTCCAGCATGTTGCGGAAGCGTTGCTCGCTTTCGCGTAAGCGCTCCTCGGCCAGCTTCCGGGCCGTGATGTCCTCGGTCAGGATCACTACGCGGCTAACTCGGCCATCCTCGTCTTTGATTGCATAGAAGTACTGGGACACCCACTTGGCTGAACCCGGTCTGAATCCCTCAACGTCCAGCTCCGATATATGCAGCGTACCGCCTTCCTCATATACGCGTTTGACTTCAGACTGCCACTGACCTAGATAATTGTCCCGCGCTTCGAATTGCAGCCCTTGCCGCCTGCGCGTGATATCGCGATCAATATCCTGTTCCGTGTATGCCCAGATCTTCTTCCAGGATTCGTTGTAGCTGAGCAGGGTTCCATCCTGCGCCCGGACGGAAATACCCAGCGGCGAGTGCTCCAACACCGTCCGGTGGAACTCCTCTTTCTCCTGCAAGGCAAGTTCCGCCCGTCGGCGCTCGGTGTTGTCGCGGTTGATCGCCAGGAGCGCCGGTTGGCCTTGATGCTGAATCGGCAAAGCCCGGACATCGATGATGGCCTTGCCCCCATCGAGCCTGACCAGGTTGCCCATGACGGAATGGACTTGGTCACTTTGCTGATAGATGCGTGCCATCAGCTCGCGAGTCGCTTCGTGCTCCTCGGGCAGAATGAAGTCCATAACCTGGCGTCCCACCAGCGCGGCGGGATCAGGTGCGCCAATCAGGTCGGCCGCCGCCTGGTTGGCATAGACGATCTGCCCCGCGGACTCGATGATGATCGCGTCGGGCAACATCTCGACCAGACGGCGATAGCGTTCTTCGCTCTGCTGCAGTTCCTCCGTGCGCTGCTCGACACGCGCCTCCAGTTCCAGGTTTAGCTGCTGCAAAGTCTGTTCCGCGAGTTTGCGGTCGGTGATGTCTGTGACAATCCCGTAAGTTCCCAGGAAATACCCGCGGCTATCCAGACTGGGAGTGGCCGTAACCTCTAAATACCGGTACTCGCCGTCCGGGCGCTCAATCGTCAATTCGTACGACGCTGCTTCGCCGCGGCGTCGATGCTCGGTTTGCTGGCGGACCTTGCGCCATTCCTCGTCACTGACAAACTCGCGGAGATTGCGCCCGATCAGGCCTTGGGCGGTCAGCCCGAAGATCTGGCCCGCAGCGGGATTGGCATAGAAAAACGTTTCATCCTTGTCGACAAGCCCCAGGCCCTCACCCATATGCTCAACCAGATCCTGGTACATCTGGTCGCGCGCCGACAGGCCGCGGATAATCGTTGTTGCGCTCCAGTAAATACCAACCAAGCCGAGAACCAGGACAACGGCATGCAGGATCAACTGCGCCGTCAGCGGTTGGACCAGAGCAGAGAGATAGTGGTTGAGAACCAGGATCAGCAGAATCAACACGGACCAGGCAATAACCTGATACAGGACGATCCGGTTTATCAGGTTCCGTGAGGTTGTCGTGGCGCTCGAGCGCCGGCTGTCCGTTTTCATCAATACGCCTATCTGCCTTACCTGGTGCGGACAGCGGTCGCGCCGCCCGCGCTTGCGCTATTTCATAAATATCAGTTCTCTGAAATGCCGGCAGGCCTTACTAAACGCCAGCAACTCAGCAGGTTGTCACGTCGCAGTCGGTGGGGAAATTACCCAGCGCATCCCAACCAACTCCAATGCACGGACCGGAACTGGTGACCTAATATAATACAGCGCAAAGCAGGGGCGGAACCTGGTTTTAACGGCGATTTAGGTAGTTTCGCCGGCCGACAGGCACAAAAAAAGCCCCGGTGGCGAACCACCGGGGCCTTCATGTCCACTGGAAGTTATCCAAGTCAGGAGCGCCGCCGAAGGGCTTAATGCCTTCGCTTGCGGTTGGTGGATTGCTCCACCGGCTCCTGAACGACCTAGGATTCGGGTAATCCCGATCCTTGAAATCCTTAAAGGAGGTGATCCAGCCACAGCTTCCGCTACGGCTACCTTGTTACGACTTCACCCCAGTCATCAGTCCCACCTTCGGCCGCTGCCTCACGAGGTTGGCTCACGGACTTCGGGTGTTACCGACTTCCATGGTGTGACGGGCGGTGTGTACAATCCCCGGGTACGTATTCACCGCGGCATGCTGATCCACGGTTACTAGCAATTCCAGCTTCATGAAGGCGAGTTGCAGCCTTCAATCCGAACTGAGACCGGCTTTAAGGGATTCGCTTCATCTCACAATGTCGCAACCCGTTGTACCGGCCATTGTAGCACGTGTGTAGCCCAGGACGTAAGGGGCATGATGACTTGACGTCGTCCCCACCTTCCTCCAGCTTGACGCTGGCGGTCTCGCTAGAGTGCCCAACTGAATGATGGCAACTAGCAACGAGGGTTGCGCTCGTTACAGAACTTAATCTGACACCTCACGGCACGAGCTGACGACAGCCATGCACCA
>JAFGCY010000070.1 GCA_016932385.1 bacterium
CGAATGGCCTACGGCTACCGTGATGATGAGTACTTCTTCCTCAAGATAATGAACGCCTTTCCCGGAATTGGGAGATGAACCAAAAAAAAGGGAGGATAGCAATCGCCATCCTCCCAAGGGGGGGACAGTAAGGGGATAAGCTAGTTAAATCGGCAAACTGCCAGGATCAACATATCCACCCTTTCGTGAGTCCGGCGATACCGCCGTCCCTCACAATTGGATTATCCCATAATAATCGCAGATGTCAAGAACCAGAACCTGATTTTTCGCCGTTTTCACATCTGTATAGTCGTATTATCAGGTTTAATGCGGGCTTAAACTCAGTGCTCGAGCTGGTTTACCCACTGGCCTGCCTTCCGCCGGGCCGGCGCTGTCATGTCCACGCTGTTCTGGTAACCGGCTGAAGCGATCAGCTTGACCATGTCCACCAGCCCTTCCAAGGCGTCCTGGTCGACCAACGGGGGCCGTTGACGCCAAAGTTCCTCGGCTTGCTCGACTTGGCTGTTGGCCAGCTGGAAGACCGCCGTCAGCCAATGCAACAGCGCGGTCCGCGTGCTGGGTGAAGCCTCCAGCCGTCCGCGGGCCAGCCCGGCGTAGTTCACGGCTTCCCCCGGATTGCCTTCCAGCAGCGAGACGATTCCCAGCTGCATCAACGCCGAGGCCTCGGTCACGCGGTCGTCGACCTCCTGGGAGAGCTGAAAGGCGCGGTTGAGGTACTTGCGCGCCAGCGTGAAATCCTTCAGCCGGAGCTCGACCAGGCCCAGGTTGAACCAGCTCAAGGCCAGGTCCGAGCGGTTGCGGATCTCGGTTTCCAGCTTGACGCAGTCCAGCAGGTATTCGCGCGCGCGGTCCCAGTCGCGGCGGCTGAAGGCGATGCCGGCCAGGTTGTTCAGGCAGCGGATCACCTGGGTGAAGTCGCCTTTCTCCTGGAAGAAGCCGAGCACCAGCAGGAACATCTCCTGGGCTTCGTCCGTCCGCCCGCACATGTTGTAGGCGATCCCCAGCGAGCTGCGGGCGCGAAAGGCGGGCAGCGCCAGTTCCAGGTCGTCGAACAGGATGATCGCCTGCTGGAGGTCCTTGATCGCCCCGGGCAGGTCGCCCTCCAGCCAGCCCACGTTGCCGAGCTGCAGCAGGGCCCGGGCCTCCAGCGCCTGCCAGCCGGCGTCCCGCGCCTGGTCGAGGATCGTCTCCACCAGGTGGCGCGAACGGCGCAGCTCGCCGTGGCGCAGGTAGCATTCCGCCAGCGACAGCTGGCAGGCCGCCCCGCGCTGGGGCTCTTGCTGGTCGTCGACCAGCGCCAGCGCGACGGTCAGGTACTCCTGGGCCTGGCCGAATTCCCCCAGGCCCATCGCCGCCTCACTGGCCAGCTCGTAGGCCTTGCCCGTCAGTTGCTCGTCGCCGCCGGCCTGCTCCAGGTCGGCCAGCAGCACCTCGACGGCCTGCAGGGCCTGCGCGTAGCGGAAGCGGGTAAGTTCCTGGCGGACGGATTCCAGTCGCTCAGCGGCTGACGAAGACATCCCGACGATTATAACCGAGCATTTCCCGGTTCCGGTATAATCCCGTAATGGGTGGAGACAAGGGAAGGTTGGTGATCATCACCGGAATGTCCGGCGCCGGCAAGAGCGCCGCGTTGCGCTGCTTCGAGGACCTCGGCTACTGCTGCATCGACAACCTGCCGCCGACATTGATCGAGACGTTTCTGCAGCTCTATCAGCAGGTCCCGCAGAGCACCGCCGACATCGCCGTGGTTTGCGACGTGCGCAGCGGCGAGCTGTTCGGCAGCTTCCGCGAGGTGGTCCAAAAACTCAGCGACGCGGGCGAATCGCCGGAGGTGCTGTTCCTCGACTGCGAGGACGACGTGCTGCTGATCCGCTTCAAGGAGACGCGGCGCACCCCGCCTTTAGGCGTGGGCATGCGGCTGGAGGAGGCGATCGGCCTGGAGCGCCAGCGGCTCGACCCGCTCAAGGAGCTGGCCTCGGCGGTGATCGATACCTCCAGCCTCACGCCGCAGCAGCTTCGGGAGCGCCTGCTCGGGATGTACTCGGCGCAGGACGGACGGCCGCCGCTGTCGGTGACGTTGTTGTCGTTCGGCTTCAAATACGGCATGCCCGCCGACGCCGACTTCATCTTCGACGCGCGCTTCCTGCCGAACCCGTACTACGAGGAGCAGCTTCGGCCCCTGACCGGCGAGGACGCGGCGGTGCGCGATTACGTCCTGGGCTGCGAGTCCGCCGCGGAGTTTCTCACCACCTGCCAGGCGATGCTGTTGATCGCGTTTCCCGGCTACCGCCTGGTGCATAAGTACAACGCCACGGTGGCGGTGGGCTGCACGGGCGGCAAGCACAGAAGCGTCGCCCTGGCGGCCGAGTTGGCCCGGCGGCTGAGCGACGCAGGCTTCCGCGTCGTCACGCAGCACCGCGACATCCAACGGATCTGAGGGTGGGGAAGCACCTGGGTGGACGATTCGGCGCGGCGTGTGATGCAACGGGGCGCGTAACTTAGCGGAATAGGCGCTTAGTAGGACGGCCGTCCCTGGCCGTCATTCAGTGATAATCTAGCCAAGCATTGATAATCTAGCCAGGCATTGGCAGCGATGCCCGGTGTCCTTTTCAAGATGTGGTCGCTCCTCTCCAGCCGCCCGTGCTTACGACTCCCACCACGTACACCAGGCGGCCCGTCTGGGCATTGGACGCCCGCGCAACAGGTTGCGCACCACTGGATACCCGCGCCACTGGGGATACTTGCTAGAAAGCGGCTAATAAACGCCCGGGGCGACAGCCATCCCGTCTTTTCGGAGCCGCCAACCAATCCGGCGTGAAACGTTTCACGCCTTTATCCATGCACCCTTAGCGCTTACGTGCATCGCTGCGCGCTGATCCAGCCTGAGCTGATCCGCGTGGCGTGAAACGTTTCACGCCAGATGAGTAAATGGCGCGAGCTTTCTACGGAACGAC
>JAFGCY010000071.1 GCA_016932385.1 bacterium
AAGCCAGGAAACAAATGGATTTGGGCAAGGGATAAGTCAAACCTTTCACCTTTAACCATTAACCTTGCCCACGCAAGCACGGGGGCTGCCCTGCTGCACTCAATTAGCGTCAGTTCTCATCGGGAATCGTGAACACCCATTCGCACCAGCCGCCAGCCGTCGGATCGTCGGGCGGGCACTGCAGGCACTCCACCTGCACGCGCTCGTCGACGGTCTTGGCGAAGTTCGAGAACTCCACGATACCGACGCTCTTGCAGGGGAACGGCGCCAGTTCCTTGCGGCGCCGCGCGTCCTGCACGCGGCACTCGTTCATCCTCAGGCGCAACTGGTTATCGCCGCGTCGATACATCGTGAAGCGGCAGATGTTCGCGTACAGCCGGTTCTTGAAGCACTGCGCCAGCGCCGGGATCCCGCCGCCGGGGGCCAGTCCCAGGCGCTCCATGATGCGCTTGGCCTCGAGGCGCGCGAACTTCTCCCAGGCCTCGGTGTCGCCCGTGATCGCCTCGTCGATCCCGTGGTGCTTTTCCCAGGCCAAAAACCACAGCCCGTCGTGGGCCAGCCACAGCTTGGAGGCGTCGACCAGCGCCTGGCGCAGCTCGTCGATCTCCGCCGTGTCCCGCGCGGGGGTGGCGTCGATCTCCTGCCATTCTGATAACGTGTTCGCATTAGTATCCATTGCGGTAATCCTAGCATCCGGCGGTAACCTATACTGGAACCAGTCTAGCAGGAGGATTGGATGGGGATTTACCTGGACCACGCCGCCACCACGCCGGTCAAGCCGGCGGTCGCGGAGGAGATGCGGCGCTACCTGACCGACCGCGAACTGATGGCCAACCCGTTTTCCAACCACGCGCCCGGCCGCCGCGCCGCCGAGGCACGCGAGCTGCTGCGGCTTTCCGTGGCCAACCACTTCATGTGCCTGCCCGACGACGTGATCTTCAACAGCGGCGGCAGCGAGGGCGACACCCACGCCCTGGCCGGCGCGGCGCTGCTGCTGGACAAGCCGGTGCACCTGGC
Organism: bacterium; assembly: GCA_016932385.1. GTDB lineage: Bacteria > 4484-113 > 4484-113 > 4484-113 > JAFGCY01 > JAFGCY01. The sequence goes on from JAFGCY010000071.1 coordinate 1,018, forward strand.
AATCAGCGCGATCGAGCACGAGGCGGTGGTCGAGACGGCCAAGCGCCTGGGGCGGCTGGGCAACCGGATCAGCATCGTTCCGGTCAGCGCCGACGGGGTGGTGGAGGTCGACTACGTCGAGGACCTGCTCAAGGGCGACAAGCCCGACCTGGTCAGCGTGATGACGGTGAACAACGAGGTCGGCACGGTCCAGCCGATCGGCGAGATCGCCGCGCTTTGCCGCCAGTACGACGTGCTGTTCCACACCGACGCGGTGCGCGCCGTCGGCCACGGGCTGGAGCACCTGGTCACCGATCCGAACATCCACCTCATCAACTGCACCGCGCACAAGTTCGGCGGGCCGCGCGGCGTCGGCGTATTGATCCAGCGCGGCGTGCGGCTGCCGCAGCTGATCCGCGGCGGCGGCCAGGAGGGCGGGGCCCGTGCCGGCACCGAGAACCTGGCGGGCTTCGCCGGCTTCGTTAAGGCGCTGGAGTTGGCGGCGCCGGAGGAGGCGCAGGCGATCGAACAGCTGCGCGCGCACCTGGAGTACGAGCTGATCACGCGCCTGCCCAACTGCGAGATCCATGCCAAGCGCGCCGAGCGCGCCACGCACATCACCAGCGTCTCGTTCAAACCCAGAAGCGGCTACAAGCTGCAGGAGGCGCTGGACGAGATCGGCATCGCCGTGGGGACGGGCTCGGCCTGCCACGACGACGGCGACGTGACGATCAGCCCGGTGCTGACGGCGATGGGCGTCGAGGAGTTTTTGGCGCGCGGCACACTGCGGCTCAGCCTGGGCTGGCCGACCACCAAAGCCGAGATCGACGAGTTCCTGGAGCGCTTCATCGACCTGCTGGACAAGAGCGACGACAGCCTGAACTGCCCGATCTAGGAGCGCCGCCAGCCTGGCGGCCGGGGAAGGGGAAAGGTTAACGGTTAAAGGGGAAAGGGATGATAAAGAACCCAGGTTAGAAGGGGTTTCGCCGGGTTGTTTGCATCCGGGCTAAGCGCTAACACGTCAAACGCTTGCTTCACTGATTCGCCAGAAATCAACTCAGCAAATGGCCGATCCCCCTTTACCTTTCTTAAAACCCTTTAACCTTTAACCTTTCACCTTTAACCTTGTTTCCTACGAGCAAGGCGCTTCGCTTCAGCCACGGAGAGCCGGTTCTCCTACGCAGTGGTGTAAGTGGTGTAAATGTCATGTTAAGATGACGATTATCCGCGGACAACGGTGATACTAGGAGCACATGCCAACGATTCAACAGCAGGTAAGCTTGGCCGGCCAGTGCCGGTTCGGCGTCGGCGGCCACGCCGACTTCTTCGCGCTGGTCTCCGGCACGCAAGAGCTGGTCACCGCGCTGGACTACGCGCGGCAGCGCAAGCTGCGCTACGTGGTCTTCGCCGGCGGCAGCAACCTGTTTTTCGACGACGCCGGCTTCCGCGGCCTGGTGATCCGCCTGACCAACGGCGACTGGCACCTCGACGACAAAACCGGGCTGGTGACCGCCGGCGCGGGCTTCGAGCTGTGGACGCTCGTGCGCGAGTTGGCCGAGCGCGGCCGCGGCGGGCTGGAGTTTTTGGCGAACATTCCGGGCAGCGTCGGCGGGGCGGTGGTGGGCAACGCCGGCTGCTACGGCCGGTCGGTCAGCGAGGTGCTGGAGGCGGCCACCGTCTATGACGTGGAAACTGGCGAGGAACTGGCGGTCCAGCCCGAGTTCTTCGAGTACGACTACCGCCACAGCCGGGTCAAAAACGATCCGCGCTTTGTGGTGACCAGCGCCGTGTTGCGCACGACCGCACGCGAACGCACCGAGACGCTCAGCGAGATCGCGCAGGAGCTGGACCTGCGCGAAAGCAAGCACCCGCACAACGCCAAGTGCGCGGGCAGCTATTTCAAGAACCCCGGCCGCGAGCGGCCCGCCTGGCAGGTGATCACCGAGGCCGGCCTGGCCGGTGCGCGCGTCGGCGATGCAATGCTCAGCCCGCGGCACGCCAACTTCCTGATCAACGCCGGCCAGGCGACCAGCGCCGAGATCATCGAACTGACGCGAACGATCCAGCAGGGCGTGCACGCGCACAGCGGCATCGCGCTGACACCCGAGGTCCGCTACGTCGGCCCGACGGGCTTCGTGGAACTGGCGCCGACGCCGTGACCGCTATATGCCAGATTCAACCGTGCCAGCGTTTTGTCCGTGATTAAAAAAGGTTAATGGTGAAAGGTTAAAGGTTTGAGTTACGGCTAGCCTTTGTCCAGGCAGCATTTTGGCTTCGCAAGACAGCAGAATCGTACAGCCGTATCTCGGCTTCACGCCAACCTTTAACCTTTGCCCTTTAACCTTGTTGGTCAATGATTGCTGAAGTCAATCGGGCACATCGCGACGCCATCGCTGGGGTAGCGCAAGCGTCTCCGCTTGCGTCAAATCAGGTTCAAGGTTCAAGGGCTTGTCGGGCGATCACGCCATGGCGTGACGTCGCCCGTCACGTTCGCCCAGGCATGATGCGGGCTTAACTCGTAGGGGCGGGTCTAAGACCCGCCCTGGTGAGGCTTGCCGGCAAACCGATGATCGCGAATCCGCCGTTCATCATCGAGATCACCCACCTCGCCGCCGCGCCAGCACCGCGCCTGGCCCGTCAGACAGTTTCCGTTACGGGCGCCCAAATGTGAATTGTACTTACAGTACAATACACTGCCTAGCGGCGCGCGGTACAATTTAGGTGATGGGGACGGCGACCGGACAGCGGGACAGACATCGCCAACCGGAGTTGGCGCTTCACGGCCCGGGCATGTTCGCATGCAACGGCCAGGGCAAGCCGATGC
>JAFGCY010000009.1 GCA_016932385.1 bacterium
AAATCAACGGTCAGCTATGCCCGCCCAGCATTGCAATGCTGTTACAATATGCGCGCTCAGCCAACTTATCAGCTTACCCAAGGCGCTAAACCGCTAAGACGACTACTCCGTCGGCTGCGTGTGCCGGAGCGCTTCGGCCGCCAATTGTCGGCTGATCTTTCGGCCCGACCCGAGCGCAGCCTGATCGACGGCCTCCACCGCCCGGGCCGCCGCTTCAAGGGACCGGTCGACATGGAGCGCGAGATAATCGAGCACCTTGGGCTCCACGTTGAGCTGCCGGTCGGCGAACTGCTTCAACATCACCGTCTTCAATAGCGGCCCGTCGGGACTGCCGATATCGACCAGCGGCAGCCCATTGAGCCGGGACGAGAGGTCCGGCAGGCCGATCCCCCAACGCTGCGGCGGCTGGCGCGCCGTGATGAGGAGCGAATGGCCGCGCTCCTTGATCAGGTTCAGCAGGTGGAACAGCGTCTTCTCGGAAACCTCGATCCTGTCGGCATCCTCCAGCACGAACGCGGATCCGGAAGCTGCGGCTTCAAGCCTTGCGACGTCGCTGTCGGCGCCGGTCAGAGCCACGGCCCCGGACCGCGCCTGCCAGACGCGCGTCAAATGGGTTTTCCCGCTCGCCGCCGGCCCGACGAGAAGCTGCGTCGGCGCGCTCCAATCAGGCCACGCGTCGATCAGCTCGACAGCCAGCCGGTTGCAGTCACTGACCAGAAAATCGTCCGCGCCCAGCGCGGCGCGATGCGGCAGATCGAGAACGAGCTGCTCGCGGATCATCGAGCCGAGACCCCGGACCCTTGAGCGCCGCGGACACCCTTGGTGCGCCGGGCGGGCCGGCGCGGCACGGGCTCGTAGCGCGCCATATAGACCAGCCAGCCCCAGAAATAGGCGCCTGCGGACGTCACCGTAAGCAGTCCCGTGATCCAGGCGAGGACTTGCACGGTGGTCTCCAGTCCCAATCCGATCCCGAGCTCGGCGAGGACCAGCCCGGCGAGCACGATCTGGAAGAAGGTGTTCACCTTGCTGATCAGGATCGGCTGCACCTCGACCGGGCGGTTCAGCATCCAGGAGAGCATGAACGCGCCGATGATCAGCACGTCCCGGCTCACCACGGCGATCACCAGCCAGACCGGAAGATGGCCGGAAAAGCCGAGCGTCACGTAGATGCTGACCAGCAGTGCCTTGTCGGCGATCGGATCGAGATACGCGCCGAGTTCCGTGTGCCAGCCGAACCGCTTGGCGAGGAAGCCGTCCGCCGCATCCGACGCGCCGGCCAGCAGGAACAGCGCGAACGCCGCCGCCATCTCGTTGCTGATAATCAGCCAGACCACGAACGGCACCGCAATGATGCGGGCAAGGGTCAGACTATTTGGAATATTCACGATCACCGTTCAGCATCCGCCAAGAACCTGGGGCCAGCGCCATGCTGGCCGAAACGAAAGACGAAGCTAATACGCCCGCAATACATATTCGCCCTGACCAGGCTCGAATGAAAACCCATTCTGCGCCAGATCCTGCTGCAGCCGATTTAACGATCCCGCATAGTCGAAGGTGATCGAGGCGCCCTGGGGCGACAGCGAATTGACCTCCAGCCGTTGGATCCCCGGCACGTTGGCGAGCCGGTCGCGGGCCTCCTGCCAGCCCATCAGACCCTGAAATTCGACCCGTGCCACGATATATTCCGCCGGCGGCTCTGGGGGCGGCGCCTGTTCCTGACGGCCGAAATTGAACCAGCCACCGCCATTGTTGCGCGGCTCGGGCTGATATTCCGGCTGCGGCTGCGGCGCGGGCTGCTGCTGGCGCCCACCGAAATTGAACCATCCGCCGCCGCCATTCTGCGGCTGGCTGCCTTCGGGCATCGCGGTCGGGGCGGAGGTCTGCATGGACTTCCAGCGATCCTGCAACGCGGCGAAACCCTGCTCAGCTGCCGCCGCTGCCGCCGCGTCGAGGCCGCCCTGGACCGGCACATCCTGAACGACATCGATCTCGCTCACGGCATCGGCTCCGAACAGCCGCATGGACAGCGAGCCGCCCTTCTGCTCGGCGATGGCGATCACCAGCGGCCCGCCGACTTCGTTCTGCAGGAACTCGTAGGCATCGATATTGCCGTTCAGAATCTCCGAAAGACGCTGTTGATCGAGAACGCCCTGGCGCTTCACCAGATCGGCGGGCGCCACGGCGTGCTGAAGATCGACGCTCTCCCACCCCTCAATCCAGGCCTTCGCCAGCTCGCCCTCTTGCTGCGGCGCGCCCGACTGATCGACGGCGATCGGTAGGAGCTTGATCTCCGCGGCGCGGGAATCGTCGATGGTCAACCCATAGCTGGCGAGAAGCTGCTGCACGCCGGGCTCGCTATAGCTGATACCGAGCGAGGCGATATACCGCGTGGTCGAGTAGCGCTCCTTGCCGATGGAAACGCCGGTCACCAGGGCTTCCACCTCCGCGGCGCTAAGCTTCGGCAGCCGATCGTGGGCCTGTGGCGGCACGAGCCGGCGGAACAGGATGTCCACGCCCTTGGCTTGAGCCTCCGCCATTGCCTTCTTCTGCGCAGCGACAGCGTTGGCCGCCGTCACGTCGACATCGATCTTGTCGACCTCGTAGAGGCTGCCGACCGCTTGCGCCGGACCGGTGGAAAGCGCGAGGGGCGCCAGGGTGAGAATCGCCAGGCAGAGAAAGTGAAAGCAGGACCGCACGTCGTATTACCCGAGATGGATTGAGATTCCGCCCGAAAGAAAGGCCATCCAGCGCGCCATGACAAGGGCTGCGCCCCAATTCTGCCGATACCGCCAGAACAGCCCACATTTTTTCCGCTAAAATTGTGACGGGATGCTGTTCATATAGCCGCCTTGCGATGGATCGCGGTTCGGGCAATCGCGGGCACTAGAGACTGAATAGAGGGGGCCAACGAGATGGCAGGCGAAATCGATTCCGCCATGGCTGAGCTAGAGGCAGGCTTGAACCCTTTC
>JAFGCY010000072.1 GCA_016932385.1 bacterium
GGACGCAAGCACGGGGGCTTGCGCTTCTACAGTTAATATAGCGGCGGCGTCCCCGCCGCCGGATTGGAGCGCCGGCTGCCAGCCGGCACCCCCGGGCCGCCAGGATGGCGGCGCTCCCCTTAAACCTGCCCCCTTTAACCTTTAACCGTTCACCTTTACCCTTCCCCTCAATTCCGCCGGCTCAGGCGGCGCCGGCCCTGGTTGGCGCAGCTGCGGCAGCTCGGGCGCAGGCCGTCGCGGCAGAGCAGGTCACGCTCGAACTCCGCTTCGGGCAGCAGCCGGTGGCAGGTGTTGCACTGCTTCATCCGCCGCGTGATCGGCTCGATCACGTCCGGCTCGTGGTAGCGCCGGCCGAACAACTCGCGTGCCCGTCGCGCGCCCAGGTAGCGCTCCAGCTCGCGGAGGGTGAACACGTAACTGGGCACGGTGGCGTGGCAGCTCAGGCGCGCCGTCCGCACGTCGAGGCGCAGGGAACGGGGGCTGCGGCCGAGGACTTTGGCCAGGTCGTCGAGCGAGTACTTGCAGTGATGAAAGGACATACCGGCTTTTTTACCCAGCCGGGCCGGTTTTAAAGAAAAACCTGGGTTAAGTCCGGGCTAGCCGCGCTGGCCGGTGTCGCGCAGGCATTTCACGCAGATCGGATTGTAGCCGTCCTTGTAGCGCAGGTCGCGCGTGAACTCGTTGACGGGCCTGAGCCGCCCGCAGGAGGCGCACTGCTTGACGCGGCCTTCGACCGGTACGCGCTCGAAGCGCACCTTGCGCTTGCCCTTCTTGTCCTTTTTACCGAGCAACTCGGCGGTCTTCTCGCGGCCGATGTAGGCTTCCAGATCCTGCTGGGAGATCTCGTAGCGGCGGCCCTGGTCGCCGCCGCGCCGGCGCATCGGATCGCCCGAGGTGATCTTGAAGATGCCGGCGTCGATGTCGCGCTTGAGCGACTCCTCGCTACGGCGGAGCATCCGCGCCAGTTCCGACAGTGTGTAATACGCCCTAAACATCTTTAATAAGCATACCTGGGCCCGGCGGTTGGGTAAAGCCGCCCCGCCATATTTATCGACCGCGGCGTACCGGGCTGAAACTGGCCCGTCCGGCGCGCCGGTGGGTACAATGCTGGCGTGAGATACTTCTTTGCCACGTTGGTCGCGATCCTGTTTATCGCCGGCTGCCCGGCGGCTGAACCCGACACAGCCCAGCCCGCCGGCCAACCCGCGGCGTCCGCGGCCGGCGGGACCGGCGAGCCGCAAGCGCCCGCTCCGGTCGATCCCGCCCAACTCGTCGCCGAGATCCAAAAGGCCCAGGCCGAAGTACCGGAGCTGGCGCCGCCCAAGCAGCTCGTGCTGATCTACACGGGTCATACGCTGTCACGGGTCCAGGCCTCGGCGGACTTCGACCCGCCCGAGGGTGGGCTCTCGGCGCTGATGGCGACGATCATCGACTACGAGGCGCAGATCGTCGAATACAACCGGCGGCGGATCTTAAACGCGGGAGGCAATGCCGACCATATCCAGACCGACCTGGAAAACGGCTTTCTCGGCGAGCATCCATTCATGCTGCTGGACTACGGCGGTTGGAGCCGGCCCCACGACTACGTCGGCGCGCCCTACGTCGGGCTGTACCTGCGGATGTTCACGGCGCTGAAGTACACCGCCGTCGGTTGCACGCTCTACAACCGGCTGCCGCCGGAGCGCTGGGAGGCCTACCGCCAGCGCGCGCCGGAGGGCTTCAGCGTGCTGGTCAGCGTCGGCGACGTCCACCCGCAGGCCCTGCCCCGCGTCGACATCGTCACCCGCGAGGTGCACGGCGACCTGTGGGGCGTGGTGGCGGTGCCGTCCCCCGGCGAGGACACGGCCGACCCCATCGCGGTGCAGCAAGCCTTCATCAACCAGGCCGCGGAAGTACTGAAGGAGACCGGCTGCCGCTTCGGCATCCTGCTGTTGGCCGACGGCGGTCCGTCGGTCTACCAGGAGCTGGCAGAGGATTCGCGCTTCACCGTCGTGATCGGCGCGGCCTCGCGATTGGCGGCCGTCGACGGCTACGGCGAGGTGACGGAGCAGGGCCCCGTGCTGCTGCCCGCGCTCGCGGCCGGCGGTCGCGAAGTCGGCGTCTGCCACCTGTACTACGCCGACGGCGGCGACCGGCCCGTGCAGTATTACTTCAGCCGCAAGCCGGTGGTCGACGACGATCCCGAGCTGCCGCTGCCTTTCCGTCCGCAGGTGGCGGAAGCCGTCCAGGAGCACGAGGAGCTGTATCGTGAATACCAGGCGCAGCATTAGCCCCCTTTGGCCGCCGAGTGCGCTAAAATCGCCCCTGCGATGACGGATGTCGAAGTTACACCTGAGGATGACCCGATCGGCCTGAACGGAGCCGAAGCGCTGTTGCCGCCCGACGACAAAGCGGCGGACGAGCCGGTGGCGGCGGAGCCGGACGACGCGGAGGCGGATGCCGACGACGAGCGGCCGGAGCTGGGCGAGGACCTGTTCGATCCCGTCGGCCTGTCGCCGGCGGAGCAGGGCGCGCTCCTCGTGGCGCTGTTGTTCGCCGCCGGCGAGACGGTCGCCGCCGACCGGCTGATGGAGTACTTCCGCCTGGAGCCCGATGAGCTGTCGGTCCTGGTCGACGAGACCGCGGGCAGCCTGCGGCCGCAGGGGCTCGATATCATCGGCGCCGCCGGCGGCTACAAGCTGGTCACCGCCGCCCAGTGGGACAGCTACCTCAGCAGCTTCCACCGCAAGGTCAGAAAAGCGAAGCTCAGCAAGAGCGCGCTGGAGATCCTCGCCGTGATCGCCTACGAGCAGCCGGTGACGCGCTCGCGCGTCGACGAGCTGCGCCAGGTCAACTCCGAGAGCACCGTGCGCTCGCTGTTGGACAAGCGGCTGATCACCGTCGCGGGCCGCGCCGAGTCGCCCGGCCGCCCGTTCATTTACAAGACCACGGCGCATTTCCTGGAGGTCTTCGGGCTGGCCAGCCTCGACGACCTGCCGCCGCGCCCGCCCAGCCTGGAAAAGGCCAGGGGCATCGACCTGGGCACGCGCTCGGCGGATGACGAGGCGCCCGGCGGCCTGGAGGACCTGCCCGGCTTCGACACCGACATGCTGGAGCAGGACGAACTGGAGGATTAACCGCCGCGCTGCTAGAATCTGGTAATGCCGGGCAGCTGGAATCGGGACAGGCACAAGCTGCGCGAACCTCACGGCGGTCCAGACCCGGATAACTTTGCCAACTGGCTGGCGGATAACATCCAATGCCTGACGTGCTGTTCCTGGCCGGTCGTTCTCCTAGCCGTCACCGCCCTGGTTTTCTGGCTGATCTTCGGCGGCTGAATCCGCTTCCGCCGGTGGTTTCTTCTGGCCGAGGCGGTTCTCCGTGCCGTCCAGGATGCGCTCGATGTTTCCGCGGTGCGTCCAGAGCACGATGATCAACGTGATCACGCCCAGCGGCCAGTAGGCGCGGAGCGTCGGAACGGTAAAGATCGTCGCCGTGACGAGCGTCGCCGCGAACAGGCTGCCCAGGCTGACCATCCGCGTCGTGACGACGATCAGCGTGAAGGCCGCCAGCGGCGCCAGCGCCCACCAGCCCATCACCGCGATGATCACGCCCAGCCCGGTGGCGATGCCCTTGCCGCCCTTGAAGCGCAGCCAGGGGGTGAAAGTGTGCCCGAGGATCGCCGCCACGCCGACGCCCATCACCAGCCCGGGCACGCCGCCCACGGGGACCAAGCCTTCCGGCAGCTGCAGCAGGCAGAGCCGAAGGCCGATCAATGGCAGCAGGCCCTTGAGCATGTCGAGCACAAGCACCAGGCCCCCCCAGCCCCAGCCCAGCGCGCGGAGCACGTTGGTCGCGCCGATATTGCCGCTGCCGACCTGGCGGATGTCGATGCCTTTGGCCCGCGTGACGATCCAGCCGAACGGGACGCTGCCGGCCAGGAACCCAGCGAGCAACCACACTGTCAGATACACACCGAAGGACACAGCGCAAGTATAACCGGTGCTATGCTTTCCAGAGGTGACCCGGTAAAATGCTGGGAACACGCACGCCTATGAGCTGGAACCCGTTTAAGAAGAAGGAGCCGGAGCAACCGTCCGCGCCGGTGGACGACGTCACCGAGCCGGCTCGCGTGCCCGCGGCAACCGCTTCGCTGGACGATGGCAACGGCGACGACGCCACGGATCCGCTGGGGGCGGCCCCGCGGATCGAGGAGCGCGTCAGCCTGCTGCGCCGGAACAACGGCATCCGCCTGGAGCAGGTGGAGGTCTGGGGCCATGGCGGGTTGTCCGACACGTTCATGCGGCTGATCGTCGAGGAGCCCGGTCCGCGCGCCGCGGCGATCCGCGAGTTGCTGTTGAACGCTCCGGAGCACGTCACCGGCTTCCGCGACCTGCTGGTCAATCCGGCGGCCGGGCTGGCGGCGGCGCTGGAGTTGCCCGATACCTCGCTGTCCACGGCCTGCCTAGGCGACGGTCCGCCCGAGCTGGTCCCGCGGCTGTCGAGCCTGGTCACGGGCATCGCCGGGCTGGCGCGGCTGCTGGGCGCGGCCACGCGGCTCGGCCTGGACTGGCCCACGCCGACGGCGGGGCAGATCGGCGTGATGTACGAGGGCCCGGCCGTGCCGGCGGGCCTGCGCCGCTACCGGCTGGTATTCGCCGGCTGGGATACGCTCAACGGCGCCCAAGGTGATCCGGCGGCGCTGGTCGCGCTGATGGCTTCGACGCTGATGCTGTTGCGCGAGCAGGCCGAGCACGCCGGCTTCGATTTCGCCGTCAAGCAGTTCGACGCGCTGGCCGGCCTGCTCAGCGACCTGGAGCAGCGGGCGCGGATCAGCTATGACGAATTGGCGGACGAACTGGCGGCACTCAAGCCGCGGCATACACTCGGCAGCTGCACCGACACAGGCCAGGTGCGCACCAATAACCAGGACGCCGGCCTGTTGTTCAATCTCGACCAGTCCAGCCTGGCCGGCAAGCGGCTGCTGCTGGCGGCTGTGGCTGACGGGATGGGCGGGCACAAGGGCGGCGAGGTGGCCGCGACCCTGGCGCTGGACCTGCTGCGCCAACAGCTCGGCCAGTCGCTCTTGGCCCCGCGCAGCAAGCTGATCGAGGCGCACCAGTTGAAGCCGCACCTGGAGACGATCATTCCGGCGATCGACCGCGCGCTGGGCGAACGGGCCCAGCTGGAGCCGGACCTGACCGGCATGGGAACGACACTCGTCGGCCTGGCCCAGCTACGGGCGCAAAGCACGCAGCCGGCGGCCGGCGGCGCGGAGTGCTCGGTGGTCTTCCACGTCGGCGACAGCCGCGCCTACCTGCTGATGCCGTCCGGACCGCGGCGCCTGACCAGCGACCACAGCTTTGTGCAGGAACTGCTGGACAGCGGCGAGATCAGCGAGTTCGAGGCCTTCAACCATCCCCGCAAAAACGTGATCACGCGCTGCCTGGGTGGCGGTAATTCCTCCAGCGAGCCGGAGATCCACGAGTTCACCCCCGGCCTGGGCGAGATCGTGCTGCTCTGTAGCGACGGGCTGACGGACATGCTGCACGACCACGACATTTGGCGCGTCGTCGGCGAGACCGGTGGCGAGGACCTCGACGCGATTGCCTGCGCGCTGGTGGCGGCGGCCAATGAGGCCGGCGGCAAGGACAACATCACGGTGGTGCTGGTCGGCTGCGGGCTGTAGGGTCGTAGCGGCGCCGTCCCTGGCGCCGGATTAGTTATCAGTTATCAGTGGTCAGTGGTCAGCTGGAGCGCGGGCGCCCTCACCCGCATGCAGCAGTCCGAAGTCCGAAGTCCGGAGTCCGCGATCATCGAGCGGGTCACAATAATGAGGCCGATCCAGCTTCGTAAGCTGGGCAAGAGCGAACCAGTGTTTTGTCAGTACTGAAGCGGCATCAAGGCGTAGGGGCGAAGCCATGCTTCGCCCTTCCTGCCATAGCGGCTTGGTACCGAGCGAAGCCAGCAATCCTCTGGATAAATCAACACTGCGCCTGCTCCGCCGAACTTAGAGCAATTTTCCACTCTAGGGCGAAGCATGGCTTCGCCCCTACCCAAGTCTGACCACCGACAACTGATCACGGGCACGGCGGCCCGTGCCGCGGCTTAAGCTTACGCTTACTACTTACGCTGGCAGGATCGCAAGCACGGGGGCTTGCTTTACTAAGCACGGGGACTTGCTTTTCTACCGGTAAGATGGGCGCTTTACCTCTACTCCAAATCCACGCCGATGCCGACGCTGGCGACCGGGTCGTTGCCCAGGTCCTCGCCGCCGACCACGATGTTCAGCTGGTCGGTGATCGGGATATAGCCGTAGGCGTTGACCTTGGGGTCCTCGGTGTCGTACATCGTCACCTCGGCGCCGAAGTCGCCGTAATACGCCGCGCCCAGGCCCAGCTCGCCGCGGTAGACCCCGCCGCGGAAGCTGAAGCCGCTCAGGCTGCCGTAGCCCATCATCAGGTTGAAGTTGTTCTCCTCGCCGATGTCGTCGGCGCCGAAGTACACATAGGTGTCCTCGTAGCCGACGGCGGCGTTGAGGTCGCCGACGTAGACGTCTTCGTTATCTAGGTTCTGGTCGTCGTTCTTGTCGACGGCGCGGATGTTCAGCCCCATCTTGATCTCGATCGCGTCGCCGGCGCGGTCGATCATCTCCAGCTTGTCGCGCGCCTCGCCGATCGCGTCGTCGGCGTTGCTCATCAGGCCCGAGGCGTCGTCCATCAGACCTTCGGCGTGCTCGAGCGTGCCCTGGAACTGCACGACGGTGTTCTTGGTCTCCTCAAGCGTCTCCTTGGTCAGCCGCACGCTGTCCTTGATGTCCTGCGTGAGCTGCGGGTCGGAGGTCAAGCCGCCGACGTCCTCGGTGATCGAGTTCAGGTTGGTGCTGATCGATTCGAGGTTGGCGAGGATCGTCTCCATCCGCGCCTGCTGCTCGGGGTCGGTCGTCATCTCCGCCAGCTGCTGGGCGGTTTCGTTGAGCGTCTGGCTCATCGCCAGGAAGTTCTCGGTAATCGCATGCACGTTCTGCATCGAGCCGGACAGGTTGCCCTCCTCGCCGGCCAGCATGCCCTTGACAAGGAGCACCAGCTCGTTGACGTTCTCCAGCGTGGTCTCCAGGCTGGCGGTCAGCGTCCCGACGCTCTCCTCGATGAAGTCGCTGGAAACGACGTCGTCGATGCGGTTGAGCACCTCGTCGGCGGAGCTGATCATCGTATTGATCGAAGCCTCGCTATGGCCAACGAGCGTGCTGCCCGGTTCGAGCCTGGTGCGGTGAGGATCGCGGTTCTCGGGCAGCGGCACGTCGATCGAAATAAAGCGGTCGCCGAACAGGCCGTCCTGGCGGATTACGAGCCGGTAGTCGGAGTACAGCTGGACGTGCTTGTTGATCTTCATCGTCAGCCAGGCGCCCTCGGAGTTCTCGTCCACCGGCACGCCGGCCTCCATATTTCGAAGTTCGTCGGGCTGCAGGCTGGTAACGAACCCCACGTCCACGCCCGCCTTGCGCACCGGCATGCCCTTCTTCACGCCCAGGGCGTTGTCGAAGTACCCCGAGTATTCACGCGTATCGCGCATCAAGGAGATGTTGTTCAGCATCATGTAGCCGACGATCGCCATGATCACCGCCGCGATCACCGTCAAGCCGACCTTGATTGCATTGCTTGCACTATCCATTGCTCTCACCCCTTGCGCCCGGATCCAAGCCGGCCACCCCCGTCAGCTGCTGCTTGAGATTTTGCAGCTGCTCGCGCCAGGCTCTCGTGAACTCGATCACGGCGGGCTCATCGCTGATCAACAGATTCCGCGGCGGGCCGATCGTGGTCGCCTCGCCCCCGACCAACAGCACCACATGGTCGGCGACCTGATAGATACATTCCATATCGTGCGTCACCACCACGCTGGTGACGTCGTATTTCTCGCGCATTTCCAGGATCAGCTCGTTGACGATCTGGATCATCGTCGGATCCAGGCCGGTCGTCGGCTCGTCGTAAAGCAGGATCTTCGGCCGGTAGATCAGGCTGCGCGCCAGCGCGACGCGGCGCTGCATGCCGCCCGACAGCTCGCCGGGCATCTTGTTGGCGTGCATCTCCAGGTCGAGTTCTTCCAGCAGTTCCATCACCTCGGCCCGTACCTTGGACCAGGGCTTGCGCTCGACGAAATGCGGATAGAAACCGACGTTCTGGCAGACCGTCAGGCTGTCGAACAGCGCGCTGCTCTGGAAAACCATGCCCATCTGGCTGCGGATCTCGACCCACTGGCGCTCCGTTAGGTCGGTGACATTGCGCCCGTCGATCGTGATCAGGCCGCTGTCGGCGCGTAAAAAGCCCATCAGCAGCCGCAGGATCGTCGACTTGCCGGAGCCGGATTCGCCCGCCAGCACCGTAATCGACTTGGGCGCCACCTCCAGGCTGACGCCGCGCAACACCTGCTGCGCGCCGAAACTCAGCCAGAGGTCCTCGATCCTGATCATTGCTTTAATACCATCGTTAACAGCAGGTCCATCGCGAATAAGAGCACGATGTTGATCACCACGCCGTTGGTCACCTGGCGCCCGACGCCCGCCGCGCCGCCCTTCGTGCGGTAGCCCATCCAGCAGGCGGTCAGTACGATCATCGCGCAGAAGACGATGCACTTCACGGCGCAGGCGAGGTAGTCCCAGTGGTCGACCAGCGAGGGCACGCTGGACTCGAACATCGAGTAGCTCATGTTGGTGAGTTTGTACGCCGTGTAATAACCCGCCAGCCAGCCGCCGTAGCCCGCGAAGACCGCGATCACCGGCATCATCAGCATGCCGCCCAGCACGCGCGGCAGCGTCAGGTACCAGTCCGGGTCGACGCTGAGCGCTTTCAAGGCATCGATCTGCTCGGTGATCTTCATCGAGCCGACCTCGCTGGTGATCGAGGCGCCGATCTTGCCGGCCAGCACCACGCCGCAGAAGGCCGGGATGAACTCGCGCAACAGGACCAACAGCAGCAGCCCGCCCATCAGCCCGGCGGCCCCGCGCTCGGCCAGGTCGTCGGCGATGATGTAGGTGAATACGGCGCTGATGAAACAGAGGACGATCACAGAGATCGGGATCGAATTTACGCCGAGTTGTCCCATCTGCTGGACCAGCAGGTTTAAATTGAGACGTCCGCGTAACAACAGCCGGAGCACGCGCCCCGTCAAGATCGTCACGCCCCCGACGAACTCGAGAATGGCGATCAAATACTTCACTTCCTCTGCCTCGTTGCTATTTTAGCGCACACAGTGGATAACTGTGGGGAATAGCTGTGAATCGCTGTGGACAATTATGTCCCGCGAAGTGTGCGTCAGATCAGGCAGGTCGCGATTGGACTGCTAGTAACGTACGCTCATCTCGGTTTTCAGGCGTTTCTTGCCCCGGTGCCGTTTATGGTCCTTCAGTTCGTTTTCGCGCGGGATGCGGTAGAACGCCATCTCGTTGCGCGGCCGGCCGTTGGTGTCCGTTTCCGGCTCGCCGTTTTCGCCCACCACCGGCATCACCCGCGCTTCCAAGATGTCGCCGGGCTGGATCAGCCCGTAGGCGTGCAACTCGGCGACCTTGGTGTCGATGTGGCGTTCCACGGCGCGCACCAGCGGGCGCACTCCCAACTCCTGGTCTAGGCCGTGGTCGACCAGCCAGTCGCGGGCCTCGTCCGACAGCATCAGCTTGAAGCCGAGGCTGGCGAAGCGCTCGGCGCTGATGTTCAACAGCTTCTGCAGGATCTTGTAGAGGCTGGGCCGCTCCAGCGCGCGGAAGACGATGAACTCGGTGATCCGGTTGCGGAACTCGGGGGCGAACATCTTTTTCATCGCCTCCTTGGCCGCCATGTAGATCTGCTGGTCGGTCTTGACGAAGTCGATCGTCGGCTCGTTGCGGAAGCCGATGCGGTTAGCGTGCAGGATATTGTCGATGTCGTGGGCGCCGACGTTGCTGGTCAGGATGATGATGCAATCCTCGAAGCTGACGATGCCGTCGTCGTCCTTGGTGCGCTTGGCGAGGGTCACGCGGCCTTCGTCCATGATCTGCAGCAGGATGTTGTGCAGCCGCGGATGGGCCTTCTCGATCTCGTCGAACAGGATCAGCCGGTTTTTGACGCCCTCGACGTTCTCGCGGCTGAAGACGGCCGGCAGGTCGCTGCCGATATAGCCGGGCGGCGCTCCCAGGAGCCGTGCCACGGCATGCGGCTCGGAGTACTCGCTGCAGTCGATTTTCAGGATCGCCCGCCAGTCCTTGTGCAGGGCCCGGGCCAGCGCGCGGACGGTTTCCGTTTTGCCGACGCCGGTCGGGCCGGCGAAGAACATCACGCTGATCGGTCGGCCGGGCGTGCGGAAGCCTTCCTGGCTGCGCAACAGGGCGCGGCCGATCGCCTGGATCGCGCGCTCCTGGCCGATGACTTCATGGTGCAGAACCTCGAGGATGTCGTCCACCGGCGAACGCGCGCCCGGCGCGATCACGACGGGAACCGTCGCCGACAGGTCGGTGATCAGCGTATAGGTGCCCTTGCTCGACGACAGGTTCGCCGGATGCTCGGCACCGGCGGCGGCGGCGGCTTTCTTCTTGCGCTCTTTCTCCGTGCCATCCCGCCGGGGCTTGGCCTTCTTGGCCGAGGCCTGGATGGGCTCGTTGACCGGATCGCCAGGGGTGACCGGCTCGGAGCCCTTATCTTTATTACTGCGCGGCATGCTCTAGTTTACCCCAGGGCCGTTCAGCCCGATCCGGGCTTAGTAACCATTTAACGTAATCCGGCGCCGGGAATTACATGACCAACCGGTCATGTGAATTTTGCGAAAATAGGCCCATCGTGTAACTTGGCCAAGTCGGGCGCGTCTGGGTATTATGTGATAGCAATGGCACTAACTCGAGGTGAAGCTGTGGCGGTCCGCAATGCGGAGTTCGTCGCGCACTACGAGGAGGTGCACTTGCAGGCCTGGCGTCTGGCCCTATATCTCTGCGGCCGTCGCGAGGATGCGGAGGACCTGCTGGCCGAGGCGATCGCCCAGGCGATTCGCAACATTGACAAGCTGCGCGATTCAACGAGGTTCCGCCCCTGGTTTCTCAGGCTGATGCGCAATCTGCACATCGACCATCTGCGCCGGCGCAAGCGGCAGCTGGACGTGGCCGATTTCGGCGGCGACCAGATTGTCTGGGAGCGCCTGGGGCGTTATCCGACGATCAGCGGCCCGCAGCGGCGGACCGAAGTGCGCACGGTCTTTCGCGCGCTGGACCGCTTGCCCGAGAGCCTGCGCCTGCCGCTGGTGCTCTCGGCGCTGGAGGGTTACAGCGTCAAGGAGATCAGCGAAATCATGGGTATCGGCCAAGGCACGGTCAAGGTGAGAATCCACCGCGCCCGCAAAAAGCTGATGGAGTTTTTGGGGGATGATTTCGAGGTGAGTGACTAATGGAAACGGTAAGACACGGCAAGGATCCGCTGGAGCTGGCCAGAAGGCAGCTGGATTTTGCCGCGATTGCCACCCAGGCCCCCAGCAGCAAGGAGATCCTCTTCAAGGCCCAGACGATGGTGCCGATGGCGCCCGTCAGGCCGTGGCAGCGGCTGGCGAAGACCGTCGGCATTGCCGTGGCGGCCGGGCTCTTGATCTTCATGCCCTGGCTGCCGCAGCGCGCCAGCTTCAGCCTGGTTCGGATTACGTTTGAGCAGACTTTCAACCAATATGACGCCCAAGACCTGGTCAGCCACTACACGCGCGAGATGCCCGTCAACGTGCTGACCGGCGTCGACTACAGCGGCGGCGCGTCCGGCAAAACCGGCCACCTGACGCTGAGGGCCAGCAGCGCGTACCACACCTCGGTGGACCTGCGCCGGACGGTGGAAGCGGCGCTGAGCTCCGCCGGCTACGAGCTGCCCTATCAGATCCTCGACGGGCAGATCAACCGGACCACCTGGAAGAGCCCGGCCGAGCAGGTCGTCGACTTCGTCGCGGCGCGCACGGACGGCCGCCGGCTGTCGAACAGCGACTTGGCCCGGTCGATCATGCGCCGGGAAAGCGTCTATGCGGAAGGCTTGCGCGCCCAGCTGCGCCAGCTGGGCTATCAGCTGGAGGACTTCGGTTTCACCGGCCGGGACGCCGGTGAGCGGGCGGGCTACGACTTCACGATCGCCTGCTGGCCCGAGGACATCGGCTTGTCCGTCCGCCACTACCAGAACCTGACGGACAGCGAGCAGACCGAGATCCGCGAACGCACCCGGGAGTATCTGACGACCCTGAATATCAACCGCGACGCCTCGAACCTCGTCGATGCGGCCACCAACTGGCTGCCGATCGTGGTCTATGTCTACGACACGAGCGGCCGCTACGATCCGCAGTTGACGGCCCGGATGCAGGCCTGGATCGAGCAGCCCGACGCCAACGAACTGGCTTCCGTGACCTTCGAGCCGCTGGACAGTGTGCGGGACGCTTTAAAGCACGTTATTCCGGACTACCAATGCCGGTTGGACTACCTCTCCGCCGACAACCCGTACGCGGGTGCCGGACGGTTCTACAAGATCAAGGTCACGCAGACTAATCTGAAGGCGGGCAACCGCGCGCTGACCGATCTTTCGCAGTTCAGCGACGAGGACGAGCTGTCCTATTAGATTCGAATTCGCGTTATCCAGGTATACTGTAGTCGGTAACGCGCTTGACAAGCGGGAGATATGGTATAATCCGCTCTTGGAAAGACCAAGCGTCCGGAATCTGAGAGCTAGGCCTTTTCAACTTAGGGGTTATGCCCTATAATAGTTCATTATTACCAGTTGTGGAGGACGGAATGCGCTTAGTTCACAACATCCTGATGGGTATCGCTCTCGTGAGCCTGCTCTTCTCGATCGGCTGCTGCTGCACGGGCGGCCTGGACGATGACGACATCGACCAGAACCTGCCGGGCCAGCACAATGAGGGCGTTGGCGGCGACGTCTAGGCCATCAGGCATCAACAATCTGGAGTGAACTCCGCCTGGCTTGTTGAAGCTAGGCGGTGCCACCTATAAAAGCGGGACGTTATGTCCCTCTTTTTTGCACAAAATTAAGTGCTTAACATCAGTGGTGTGATTGTCACCTTTTTCTGCCGGCGCGGCTAGCCCGCGGGGGGCCGGCTGCAGCTTCGGCCCCATGCTGCTAGAATCTATTGGTCTTATCGCGGCCCGATTGGGCAAGGGAGATAGTCTATGTTGTATTTACGTTGGATCGCCCTGTGCTTTTTAACCCTCAACGTGTTGCTTAGCGCCGCGGGTTGCAGCGGTGACGACGACGATCTCATTGACGATCTGGACGCCAATCAGGCCCGTGTAACGACAACCCAGACCGGCGGGGCCGACGGCCTGGGAACCTACACCATTCCCGGCGGCACGATCGTCACTTCCGCCAGCGTCGATGCGCAGAAGAACATCGCCTTCAGCGTGG
This sequence comes from bacterium, assembly GCA_016932385.1. Lineage (GTDB taxonomy): Bacteria > 4484-113 > 4484-113 > 4484-113 > JAFGCY01 > JAFGCY01. The sequence continues at coordinate 13,377 of JAFGCY010000072.1, forward strand.
GCGAGATTCCGCTCTCCGCGCTGTCGGTGTTCCTCGGCACCGCCTATGGCTCCGCCGCGTTCTTGCCGGCCGACGCCGAGTTCGATCGATTCGTTTCGCTGAATATCGCCGCGAATGTCGAGGACAGCGTGGTCAGCGTATACCAGTATATTCCGCCGGCCACCTCGCAGGTGGGTGAGTGGAAGCGGGTCATCACAACCTCGTCGAAAAACGGCATTGTCAAGTACGAAACCTCCAGCTTCGGCTATTTCATCGTCGGGACGGACAACCAGGTCCTGCAGCCGCCCGCGGCGCCGGCGGATGTCGCCGCCAGCGACGGCACCTACACCGACCGCATCCGCATCACTTGGACCGCCGTGAACGGCGCGGAGAGCTATTGGGTCTACCAGGACACCCAGAGCAACCGCATCGCGATCCTCGGCAACGTCAGCAGCTATGACGACATGTACGTCGAGCCCAGCGAGACGGCCGCGGTCAGCGCGGTGAACGATTTCTCCGAGCATACCTACTGGGTACGCGCGGTCAACGACGCCGGCGGCAGCGTCTTCAGCGCCAGCGACACCGGATACGTGGCCGCGCACGACGGCGGCGGCGGCGGCGATATCTAGCCCTAGGGCAACCGCGTTTCGCGCGCTAGAATCAGCGCATGAGCGCAAACAGCAATCTGGGGAAACCGCGGACCGTGCACCCGCCGACGGGCACCAAGCTGAGCTGCCGGGGCTGGGTGCAGGAAGCCGCCTACCGCATGATCCAGCACAACCTGGATCCCGACGTCGCCGAGAAGCCCGCCGAGTTGATCGTCTACGGCGGCACGGGCCGCGCCGCGCGCAACTGGCCGGCCTTCGACGGCATCCTGGCGGCGCTGAAGAACCTCGGCGACGACGAGACGCTTTTAGTGCAGTCCGGCAAGGCCGTCGGCGTGTTCACCACCCACGAGTGGGCGCCGCGCGTGCTGATCGCCAACAGCCTGGTCGTGCCGCACTGGGCGGACTGGGAGCATTTCCGCGAATACGAGCGGCTGGGGCTGACAATGTACGGGCAGATGACCGCGGGCAGCTGGATCTACATCGGCACCCAGGGCATCCTGCAGGGCACTTACGAGACGCTGGCGGCCTGCGGCGAACGCCACTTCGGCGGTACGCTGGCGGGCACGCTGACGCTGACGGCGGGCCTGGGCGGCATGGGCGGGGCCCAGCCACTGGCGGTGACCTTCAACGAGGGCGTGGCGCTGATCGTCGAGATCGACCCGCACCGCATCCAGCGCCGGCTGGAGACGGCCTACCTGGACAAGTCCACTAACAACCTGGACGAAGCACTGAAATGGTGCCGCGCAGCCCAGGACAAGCGCGAGCCGTTGAGCGTCGGCCTGCTGGGCAACGCCGCCGAAGTGTTCCCCGAGCTGGTGCGCCGCGGCGAGCAGATCGACATCGTGACCGACCAGACCAGCGCGCACGATGAATTGAACGGCTACTACCCGGCCGGGCTGAGCTTCGACGAGGCCAACCAGCTGCGCGAACGCGATCCGGCGGACTATAAGAAGCGCGCGCTGGAAAGCATGGTCGCGCATTGCCAGGCGATCGTCGACCTGCAACAAGCCGGCAGCCAGGCCTTCGACTACGGCAACAACCTGCGCGGCCAGGCGGTCAACGGCGGCCTGGACGAACAGACCGCCTTCAGCTACCCCGGCTTCGTGCCCGCCTACATCCGGCCGCTGTTCTGCACCGGCACCGGCCCGTTCCGCTGGGTAGCGCTGTCGGGCGACCCGCAGGACATCTACACCACGGACGCGGCGCTCAAAGAGCTGTTCCCCGAGAAGCGCGCGCTGCACCGCTGGCTGGACATGGCGGGCGAAAAGGTCAAGTTCCAGGGCCTGCCGAGCCGGATCTGCTGGCTGGGCTACGGCGAGCGCGACCTGGCGGGCATCCTGTTCAACAACCTGGTGCGCGACGGCAAGGTCAAGGCGCCGATCGTGATCGGCCGCGACCACCTGGACGCCGGCTCGGTCGCCAGCCCCAACCGCGAGACGGAGGGGATGAAGGACGGCAGTGATGCGATCGCCGACTGGCCGGTGTTAAACGCGCTGGTGAATACGTGCTCCGGCGCGAGCTGGGTCAGCGTGCACCACGGCGGCGGGGTAGGCATCGGCTACAGCCTGCACGCCGGCATGGTGGTGGTCGCCGACGGCACGGAGCTGCAGGCTAAGAAGCTGGCGCGCGTGCTGACCACCGACCCCGGCACGGGCGTGATGCGCCATACCGACGCGGGCTACGAAGAAGCGCTGGACTGCGCCAAGGAGCACGGCGTGAAGGTGAGCGGGAATATGTAGGAGCGCCGCCGTCCTGGCGGCCGGTCGGGAAAGGTTAAAGGTGAAAGGTGAATGGTTAAAGGGGAGGGAAAGAGACCAGGGACCAGGGACTAGCAGGGGAGTCCCGCCGAGGGCGGGATGGCTCCCTGTCAGACTAGGCTGGATACGGGTTCCCTGCCGTAGGGGCGACGCATGCGTCACCCGTGCTGATTGGAAGTGAGATGTTGATCAGAGACGAAGAAGTACTGGACTGCGTCAAGGAGTTTGTCGTGAAGTGTAGTGGGAATATGTGGGGATAATGAAATGCGTACTGGGCTTAAGCTTGACTCTGATACTCAGAAGTCATTCTGGGAGCATTTAAGATATAAGTCTATCCCTCAGATTGCATCTGCTGAACAATACACGCAAAGAAAGGAGATCCTTGTAGAGCTTGAACAGGAAGTGGAACAAGGCAGGTATAGCCCAGGTGCTTTATATGCGACCCTTTCATTCCCAAAAGCTTCAGGTGTCGCACGTTTTGTTCCGGTTTTTACTCCTCGAGATTATGCAGTCTTCTTTGGGTGCGTAAAAGCTATCGATGAGCAACTGTCAGGTTTCAGACAACCTAACACTTTCGGTGGATGGACGCTTAGCGGAACGTATAAGGGCGAAGAAGAGCAACAAGTCCAAGAATTAACGGAAGAACTTAATTATGATGAAGAAGACTACATTTACGGCAGTATATCATCATTCAACAAATATGCGTGGTTAAAATATTGGAATCAATACTGGAAAGTAACTCATGCTATTACTGGACAGCTAGGTGATTACAGTTGTATTGCTTTCGATGTGGCTAACTTTTATGATTCAGTAGAACTACCTAGACTAGAACGTTATCTGAGAAGGACATGCACAGAGCATCCAATAGTGATCGAGATTCTTATGTTCTTCTTAGCATACTGGAATAGAGAGATAAACAAGTATGCACCTTCTAGTAAAGGTGTACCCCAGGATATTGTTGGCGATTGTTCAAGAATATTGGCAAATTTCTATTTATACGAATACGATAAGGATATGACAAAATATTGTCATGCTAATTCACTGCATTATCTTAGATGGTCGGACGATATGATGGTGATTGGAAAAGCGGGTGAGAATTTAGAGAACTGCGTATTCGCTGCGTCTGACCGTCTATATGAAATAGGCTTGAACATCAATACTGGGAAAGTTAAACAGTATACAAAAGCGGAATTTGAGAGCTACTGGAGATTCGATTTACTTGTTAAGCTTAGCTGTGTGGAATCTGTTGAGGACGGACTTCGTGAATTACGTAAAATTCATAATTGTGAGGGTTTTGGTAGATCACATACAGCATTAAAACTTGCACTAAACAAAATCAAGGAGTTTAATCTGTCGCGCTATTGGCAGAATTGGATATCTGATGTATTATTAGCCAGCAGCACAAGTATATTGACATTAACAAATACGCAGATGAGTAAGATTGTTTCGTTTTCTTCGGATCCATTGAGTGCGTTAACGATGATTGGTGACGTGATTTGCTCCAGGCTTCACACTGTACCTCACTTGCAATACATTAGATTTCTTCGCAAGCTTGCTAAGGTTAACAAATCGCTCCCGTTAAAATGGGGACTGCCATATATCGAGAGAATCAATTGGAATAGAAATCCAGCAATCGCAACTGAACTGAGTGGCTGGATTATTTGATTACAGAATAAATATATTCAATCAAAACACTAGATATCGATATCATAGTGAGGACTACTAACAGAATAGCTGTGCATTATCTGCGTGATTCAATTCTAAGTAGCTGCTGAATTAAATTGTATATCGTACTTTACTCAGTATTATTGATTTCCTTCGAATTAAATTCAACACCATCAGGTAAGGCTGTCCGAATAATGGAGTCTATTAGACGTATAACAAGAATACGCATATTACTCCGCAAAGGGCTTAGTGTTATCTCATCAATTACGTCATTTTCTAACGGACTAATAGGTGAATCACTAAGTTCTGAAGCGGTTTCAATCAGTCCGTCTAGAACTCGCTTCAGATTGTTAATCGCAACAATGTATTCTTCTGATACAGCTATGCAAATCAGTGTATTGAATCGTGTCATGCCCTCGGGACTGTTATCATCTACCGATGGAATAAATTCAAACCCATTGATTTTAAAAGCGCGTTCTACGGCATCAGCGTGCTGTTCGGGAATGTCAACAGCGTAATTATACTTAAATTCAATGTCTTGCATTTGTCCATGATAACATAAATACTGTTATTTGGGCAAGCGGCAAAGTTGCTTGCACGGCGCGAAGGTGAGTGGGAATATGTAGGGGAGCGCGGGCGCCCGCCCGCTTTGGCAGGTTCAAGGTTCAAGGGAAAAGGGCCAAGGTTAGCGCGAGCGTCGCCGCTCGCGGGGCGCGGTCCGGAGTCCGCCACAATCTAGCAGGCTTCCTCGTTTGAGGTCAGCTAACTACAGCACTTCCGACCAGCGTAGGGGCGAAGCCATGCTTCGCCCGCGCTGATTGGAAGCGAGATGTTGATCAGAGACTAACAGTGGGGCAGCCATCCTGGCTGCCATGTTTTAAGGTCGCAGGCAGGGATGCCCGCGCCACTGCTAGTCCTTGATGTTTTTATATGTTCAAACGTACGCGGGCGTAGGCCCTACCACTTTAATGCGCAATGTGCTTGAGGCTGATGAATGCTCCGATCCAAGCAACCCGCTACTCCTCCCCAGCTGCCAACGTAAACTAAAACAACAGGTACAACAGCCGGCCCGGCTGTTGTCAGATGTCCACAGGCGCGGCCGCCGGTGGTACGTTATTGGTGTCTACGGCCAGAGCCGGCCGTAGTACCCATGCTTCGCCCAACATCGAGATCCCGCCACTGCTGCGGCCTACGCGGGCGTAGGCCCTACCACTTTGTTGCGCACCGTGCCTGCGCGAATGAGTACAACCGATCCAAGTACCTACTCCTCCCCCGCCGCCAGCGTGAACAGATGGTCGTAGAGGTCCTCGGTCAGCTGCAGCTTGATCGCCACCGCCGGCGAGATCTCGCAGTTCTCGGACATCTCTTTGAGCTTGGCCAGCGCTTCTTGCTTAGCCGCGTTTCCCCATGTGTACTCGCCCACGCCGGTGACCAGGATCAGCAGGTCGTCGAAGCGGGAGCCGATGTACAGCTCACCGTAGGTCGCCTGGTCCTCGTCGATACCGGTGGCGCCGTACCAGTTGATAAAGCCCCGCGTCAGCCAGTAGGACCCGGAATCCGGCGCTGCGTCGGCGTCGTAGCCGGCGGCTTTCTCGGCGGCGAAGGCCTGGTCCTGCCAGTTGCGGTTGTCGTTGTGGATATTGCCGTCGGCCATGTCAGCGATGTGGTGCACCTCGTGGACGAACGCGTTGATGTTGTCGAGCAGGATTACGTCGGCAAAGGTGGCCAGTCCGCCGACGGGCCGGTCGACGATGCTGATGTTATCGGCCAGGAAGATATAGCGCAGGCCGATGGTCTGGAAGAAGTTATCCGGATAGAGCTCGAACTGAGGGGCCAGTTCGGTGACACGCTGCTTCAGCTCCGAGTTGCTGATCCCTTGCGCCTCGGTGTAGTAGAAGCTCAAGGCGGGCAGCATCGACGGCTGGTTCGTCAGCAGCACGCCGGTGGTCTCGTGGATGGCCTGCTGCTGCGCGGAGACATAGGCGAACGAGTCCGCCAGCGAATCGGGGTGCGATGTCGTCAGCATCGTGACGTTCTGGATCGGGAAAAAGGCGTTAAGGTTGATCAGCCGTTCGCCGCAGCCGGTGCAGGTGAAGCTGACAAGGAGAAGCCAGGTTGCGGTAAGCCGGGCGATGGTGGGAAAAAACAACCGTGAGCTGGCCCGTTGGGCAAACCTAGCTAAATCACCTTGGGCTTCCCGATCATCCAAGCTCATCCAGGGCTCCGATCAATACTATCACCGGGCCGTGATGTACGTGATGGATGAAACCGCGTCCGGCGGCCAGTTGTTTTATGCGCGCTCCGGAAAGACCGTGGCATGGAACCGAGGCGTCAGAACTCCCAGATCACTTCGACGCCGGTGCAGCCGTCCTCGGACTCGATCAGCGGGGCCAAGAGCATCCCGTCGGGCAGGGACTGCTCCAGCTTGGCGATACTGAAGCCCAAAAACGCGCCGGCCAGTACATCGCGCGTGCGGTGGCGGTCCAGGCGCACCCGCGAGTAGGCGATCAGCGTCGCCGCGCCGTACCAGTACGGCGCCTGGTCGGGGTGGTTGTCGGCGGCCATCGTCGCGGCGGCGAAAGCGGCGGTGGCGTGGCTGGAGGGGAAGGCGTCGTGGCCGGTGCCGTCGGGGCGCGGAGCATCGACCAGCTGCTTGATGCCGATGCTGATCAGCGAGGCGGTGCCGACGGCGTCCACCACGCGCAGCGCCTCGTTGTGGCCCTCGTTGTTGACCAGGGGCAGGATCACGGCGCTTGTCACGATCGCGACCGTGCCGGGGCGGCTGACGCCCTTGAGCACTTTGATCTCCGTGGAATCGCCGGCCAGCGCGGGATGCACCAATCCCAGCAGCAATGCCAGCGCCAGGAAGCCCACCACAGTTCCTGCCTTGCGCACCAGGATAATTCTAACAGCCGGACAGCAGCGGATTAAGCCATGTCCGTGTCGCGGTACTCCAACTCGGCAACCCGGCGGCGCATGGCCTGCGCTACCTCGCCATTAACCCGGCCCGACCGGTTGCACCAGTCATACCGGTGCCGATCAGGTTTAATAACGGTATTAGCCGAAACTCAGCCTGGGATATTTGCCGCTTGACCGGGTCAGACCATGCCCGAATCGGTGTATTTGAGGACACGTTCCTTGCGCGCGAGCTCCTCTTCGATGGCGGCGTCGATCAGGCCCGCCCGCCGGCAGGGCTCCAGCAGCAGATGGCGAAACTCGATCAGGACATACGGGTGGTTGATCCAGTTCAGCAGCTCCTGCACGTCGCGCTTTTCCGCGGTCTGGGTCAGCAAGCGCTGCATCAGGTGCAGGCGGTGCCAGATGTAGTCGGCCAGCGGCTTGCCTCCGGCCGTGACCAGGTGTTCCAAGGTCTCCGTCAGAATGTCGAGCCGGTTATGCATGAAGGCCCAGGTCCCGATGTAATGGTTGACTACGCGGTTGAATTTGCGCGGCTGAATGCTGTTGTACAGCCGCTCGAAGTCCTCGGGTGCGAAGACGATCAGCCCGTCGTGTTCGGCCTCGATCTGCAGGATCAACAGCCTGGTCTGGCGCACGAACTCGCTAATGGGGCCCGGCTGCGGTTCCTGCAGCTTGGTATACAGCGCTTCGTACTGCGGCCGCTGCCATTTGTCGACGGTGACCTGCAGGACCGTGTGGTATTCGATATACAGCAGGTGCAGGCGGACCGCGGCCAGCTCGTCTGCGTCCAGCCCGGCCGCGTCGACCTCGGCGTGCGCCGCTTTGAGCGCCGCTTCCGCCGCCGCTTGGTCGCGGCGATAGTGGGCCCTGATCAGGGGCTTGATCCACTCATGGAGGCGCTTCGTCAGCGCCTGGTATTTTGCGATTACGTCGTCATGCACCACAGTATCCGATGGTGCTCATCATACCCGCCGGAACCTGCTCCGCCGAAACGCCGGAAAACTTGACGACCGGAGCGCCGCGTCGGGCCGGGCCTTGCCCGGAGTTAGACCAGGCCGGAATCCGTATACTTGAGCACGTCCGCCTTGCGCTTGAGCTCCTTCTCGATCTCAGCATCGATCAGGCCCGCCCGCCGGCACGGCTCCAATAGCGTGTGTTCGAATTCCGTCAGGTTGTACGGATGGCTGATCCATTGCAGCATTTCCTGGACGTCGCGCTTCTCCGCCACCCCCTGCAGTAACCGGTGCATCAGGTGCAGGCGGTGCCAGAGGTAATCCGACATGGTCTGGCCGCCGCTGGCGGTCAGTTGCTCGAGGGCGGTGGCCAGGCATTCCGGCTGCCGGTGCTCAAACGCCCAGCTGCCGATGAAATGGTAGAGCGCCGGGTTGATCATCCGCGGATCGATCTGGCCGAAGAGCTCCTCGAACTGCTCGGGCGAAAACTCGATCAGTCCGTCGCGTTCCGCTTCGACCTGCAGCATCAGGAGCCGGGTCAGGCGCGCGGATTCGCTGAGCGGACCGGGTTGCGGCTGTTGCAGCTTGGCAGACAACTCCTCGAAGTACGGGCGCTGCCAGGTATCGCTGTCGATCTGCCGGACGGAGTGGTAATCCAGGTAGAGCACGTTCAGGCGGACCGCGGCCAGTTCGTCCTCGTCCAGGCCGGCCGCCGCGGCACCGGCCAGCGCCTCGTCCAGCGCCGCCTGGGCCGCCGCCTTGTCGCGGCGGCGGTGGGCTTTGATCACCGGCATGATCCAATCGCGCATCCGCGAAGACAGGGCCTTGTACTTCTCGATTAACTCATCGCACACCGCAGTATCCGATGACCATAATCATACCCGTAAATACCGGAAAGACCGAATCGCCGGACCCGGCCGGGGTAAAATGCTGGCGTGATCCGCCTGCTGAAAACCGCCGGTTCCGCCCTGGCCATCTGCTGGCATTACGCCCTGCAGCGCCAGAAGGTGGAGATGGCCTACCGCAGCGATTTCCTGATCAACGTCGGCATCAATGTCCTCTACAGCATCATCCAGATCTTTTTCATCTGGGCGCTGTTCTACCACGTCCCCACTATCGCCGGCTGGAATTTCGAGGAGGTCGTGCTGATCTTCGGCTTCGGCCAGCTGACTTTCGGCTATTTCGCCGTGGGTTTCTTCGATACGGCAATCGGGTTCGCGGATTACTACATCATCGAGGGCAACCTGGACCGCCCGCTCCTCAGGCCGCTCAGCCCCCTGCTGCAGGTCGTGATGGAAAACATCAGCCTGCGCGAGGGGGTGATCATCCTCAAGGGCACGCTGATCAGTTGGTGGGCGCTGACGCACGTCGACCCGCCGGTGCCGGTGACGCTGACGGTGTTTATCGCGATGCAGGGGCTGGGCCTCCTCGGCGGGACCATTTACGCCGGCGTGTTCATGTGCGTGACCAGCCTGAGCTTCTGGTTCAAGGACCGGCTGGGTTTCACCTCGCCGCTGTTTTCGATCAGCGAGGCGGCGCGTTATCCGATCACGATCTATCACCCCGGCGTGCAGGTCTTCTTCAGCCTGGTGATCCCCTTCGGCTTCTGCGCGTTCTATCCGGCGGTGTATTTCGTCGACCCGGGCCACTGGCTGGGCTGGCTGATGGCAATGCCGCTGATCGCCGCGCTGTTCTTCGCCCTGGGGGTGTTTTTGTTTTACCGCGGCCTGCGCGCGTATGAAAGCACGGGGAGTTAATACTACATGCCTGTATAGAACAGAGAGATACACAGGTTAAATATCGTAGACCACACAGTTATTTGCAGTGAATTAACTTATCATATATTATGTAAAATTCGATTTTCTGGTAATTTAAGTTAAATTTGAGCGAAGGTAATTTTTTTTTGCCCTTATTGAGATAAAATGTGAAGTTAAACCACGAAGAAGGGAGGAACATGATGAGAAACCATGGAATGCTGATAGTAGCTGCCGCGCTGCTAATGTGTCTGGTTGTGCCCGGGTTTGTGTTGGCGCAATGCGGCAGCGGTGATGATCACTTGGTAGACCGCTATCGCAAGGATACACGTCAAGCTGAGCTAACCATGATTACCGCCGAGCAGGTTCTGCGCGATAAGCCGCAGGCAGAATGGACGACGAATGAAATACTGGAATATGAGCAATTCGCCCTCTGGGTCGTCTATGCTGGAACGCTGGCTTATATGTTTGACGGCAACTGGGAACCACCGGCCGAACTTGAGTCACTCGTCGAACATGGCTATATCCAGCATTGGCCGGTAAACCCACATAATGATTGGGAGCCGATTCAAATACTATCGATTGATGATGGCTTCGCCGCGGGCGAGCTCTTCTGGCAGCAGCCATCCTCTGGAGATGGTAGCATTCGCGCAAGAATGACATTTGATCTCGGTATCTACGGGCCGGATCCTTACTATTCGTCATATGGTCAAGCGGAGCTGATGGAAGGGCACGAAGACTGGGCGACGGTTCCAGAGGGCGCGGTCTATATGCTTGGCTGCGGTTAGTTTCAACTTTACTACACGTACCGAATAGATTTATTGCGCGTACCGAGCAAATACCGAGAATGTTGGAGGAAGCAATGTTGCGAATAGCCATTTGCGTATGTATTGTGTTGACTATTATGATAACCTACGCTTCAATAGCACTTGCGGATCAATCTGGTGGGCAGTGCTGTAATAGCGTGTCTGTGGTGCTATACAGTACTCATCACAATGTTGCGTACGTTCATCTGGACCGTCTGGATATGTATGTAAGAGTACACCAAGGCGGATACACGGGGCATATAGTCACTAGTTGTCTGTGCTTGCCGGACCAGCAGCATGGTGGAAACGCCTGTGACATTATCCCAACCTGGACACTGAATCCAGAGGAGCCTGAGTATTACAATGACGCGAATTGTCGATTCTTCGACGGCCAAGGTTACATCTGGGATCCAGAAGGTCCTGAACCATGTCCAGTCCATTTGTACTGTGACGACAATCCAAGGAATCCGTGCATCTAATTAAATCGGCCCAAAAAAAGGCCTCCTTACGGAGGCCGCCGTAGGGGGAATAATTGCTGGTCGGCTGCATACAATACAACCGGTTAGATAGACCCCGGCCCGGCGGATAGGTTCCCAGAAATCCGGCAAATTTCCTGAAAATCCCGAATCAGGATTCGCGCGCCGCGCGCCAGGCCAGCCAGACGTCCATCAGCTGCCGGATCGCGCGCGGGTCGTGGACGCGATGGAGCATCACGCCCTGGTCGAGAAGCCCCCAGGTCGCGCCCAGGGTGCCCGCCAGCCGGTTGCCGGCGTCCTGTTCGCCGCTGATCGAGGCGATAAAGCTCTTTCTGGAGACACCGAGCAACAACGGCTGCCTGAGCCGGCCCAGTTCGGCGGCGTGCGTCATCAGCGCCAGGTTGTCCTCCAGGCGCTTGCCGAAGCCGATGCCCGGGTCCAGCACGACGCGCCTGAGGTCGATACCCAGTTCCTTCAGTGCCGCCAGCCGCTCACGGAAGAACTCAGCAACCTCCGCGACGCAGTCCGTGTAGTGCGGGTCGGCCTGCATCGTCTCCGGCGTGCCGAGCATGTGCATCAACACGTAGCCGCAGCGGCGCTCGGCGATCAGCGGCAGCAGGCCGGCGTCGAAGCGCCCGCCGGAGATGTCGTTGATGCCATCCGCGCCGGCATCGAGCGCCGCCCGGGCCACAGAGCTGTGATAGGTGTCCACCGTCACCGGTATGTCTTCGCTGAGCTGGCGCAGTTCCTCGACCACCGGCACGACGCGCTCGGCCTCTTGCTCCGGTCCGACGCGCGCGCTGCCCGGCCGCGTGCTCTGGCCGCCGACGTCGAGCATGTCCGCGCCGGCCTTGATCAGGGCGTACAGCGCGTCCTTGCGGTGCGAGCCCAGGCGGCTGGCGGCGTAGAAGCTGTCCGGCGTCGCGTTGACGATCGCCATGATCCGCGGGGTGCTCAGATCGATCAGCTTCGCGCCGAGTTGCCAGTAACCGCTCATACGACGCGCTCGTCCCGTTTGATCAGCGTGAACAGCTCCATGCGGGTCGATTCGCGAGCCTCGAAGGCGCCGCGCAGGGCCGAGGTGGTGATCACGCTGCCTGGCGTGCGCACGCCGCGCAGTTCCATGCACAGGTGCCGCGCCTCGATGATCACCGCCGCGCCAAGGGGGTCGAGCTTGTCCATCATCAGGTTGGCCATCTGCGTGGTCAGGCGCTCCTGGACCTGCGGCCGGGCGGCGAGATGCTTGAAGGCACGCACGACCTTGCTCAGGCCGGTGACCTTGCCGTCGGGAATGTAGGCGATATGCGCCACGCCGATGAAGGGCATCAGGTGGTGCTCGCACATCGAATGGAACTTCACGTCGCGGAACAGGATCAGCTCGCGGTGGTCGACGTCGAACTGCGTTTCCAGGTAATCGCCGGCGTTGCCGTTCTGGCCGGCGAAGATCTCCTCGTACATGCGAGCGACCCGCTCCGGCGTCTGGTACAGCCCGTCGCGCTCGACGTCCTCGCCGATCGCGAGCAGGATTTCACGAACCGCGGCCTCGATCCGCGGCTTGTCGAATTTGGCGTTGTCCATACCAGGATTATAGCCAGCGGCGATGCCGGGCGGTGGGCCGCTGGGCTTGTCTTGTGATGCGCCGGAGGCGGTGGTAAAATGCGGTTTGAACCCATGCCGCACCGGCGGCAAGCCTATTAATGACCGGATACAAGGAGTTAGCGATGGCTGTTGCGTTCGTGAACAAGGGAGATTGCACCGCGTGTGAGGCCTGCATCGACAGCTGCCCGGTGGAAGCAATTTCGATGGTGGACGATGCCGCGTTCGTCAACGCGGACGAGTGCACGGGCTGCGAGGCCTGCGTCAGCGAGTGCCCCGTCGAGTGCATCGAGATGAAAGACTAGCGATCAGCTGGTAACGATAGCATCGGCCGCCGCCATCTAAGATGACGGCGGCCTTTCGCTTAAAAAGGAGCGCGAGATGAGTAATTCGATCTGCCATATTGAGCTGGCCGTCGCCGACCTGGCCGCGGCGAGCGCGTTTTATGGGGATGTATTCGGTTGGAGGACGATCCCGATCGGCGGGCGCGACGCCCTGTGGGACGCGGGCGACGGGCCCGGCGGCGGCTTTTCGCTGGATGATCCCTCGGCGGGCGGCGGCCAGCGCACGGTCGCCTTTGTCAAGGTCGAGGATATCGAGGTAACGCTGGCCAAGATCGGTGAGCTGGGCGGCGCAATGGTCAAGCCGAAGACCAAGATCAGCGACGAGTTCGGCTTCTACGCATTGTTTAAGGATCCCGGCGGTACGGTGCTGGGCCTGTGGAGCCAGAGCTGATCGCCCCGTCAATCCGCCGCTGAGCCCGAGCGAGCCATTTGAACCCGAAACGGGCTTCCATAAGGTATAAAGGAGCTATGGGAGTATTGTTCAAGCTGCGGCGGTCTGCCGCGTTACTGGTGTTGATCACCGCAATCGGATCACTGCTCATGGCTGGCCTGAATGGCTGCACCATGTGTGCTGGCATCGATAATTCCCGTGCTATTACGCTCGGCACGTCCGAAAGCACGCTGGAGGAATCCGCGGTGACGGGCGGCCTGACAGCCGAGGAATACGCCGCCGTGGCCAGCGCGATCGGGGAGTGGTCCTCGGGCATTGTCGTCGGCTACTGGCACGACCCTTCGTGTCACAAGGACCCCTGGCACGAGGCGGACCTGGTGGACTACTACTCGCAGTCCGAGGCTTCGAATAACTGGTACCGCGACGATGTTACGCTGGATGCCCAGCAGGCCACGGTCCGTTACGCGCTGACGGATTACATCGGCGAGCTGGACTCGCTGGAGCTGACCGGCACCTTCCGGATCGACCTGGCCCAGGCCGCCCTGGACCAGCAATACCCGCCGGACGAAATCCATGAGTTCGTGTATGTGGAACCCGCCGACCGGCTGGCGGTGCCGGTCTCCTGGCAGGCCGCGGGCGAGATCGGCGGCAAGCAGTTCACGGCGAGTTACGCGACGATCAGCCGCGTGAATTAGCTAGCGCGGCCGCCTCTGGTTGCGTGAACAAGTTTAAGTTCAAGTCGTAAGTTTAAGCGCGTTGATGGTTATCGCGCCGAGAGGATTTCCGTATTCGTTTCTTTTTCTTAGGAATACGAAATAGCGGATGTAGACCCAAATGGTTCGGTATTGAACAAAGCCCTTAAACTTAAACTTACTACTTGAACTGGCTCACACGCACAGAACCTGCGCTCTACTCACCAGAGCACTATCGCGATAATCTGGTACAGGCGCCAGACGCCCCAGCCGAACGCGCCGATGCCAAGGATGATGCCCAGGTAATTCATGATGATCATGTAGCTGGTGTTGCCTTCGTCGTACATCCCCTCGCGGCCGGCCAGCGCCTTGACGCAGTTCCACACGAACAACGGGCCAATCACAATGGCCAGGAACGGCCAGGCGTAGTAAAACATGCTATACATCGCTGTCCCCTCTGACTAAGCTCGTAATAAGTATAACGTGGATACATGGTTAGCTCGTCAAACGGACTGTTGTTGCCCTGGTTGGGAATGCTCGTAGCGTTTAATGGGCGATGGGCTTTTCCCAGACCTTTATCTGAATGAAATACGCATCATACGGATCTTCGATGAGATTGCCTGCGTGCTTTTCGTGAGTAACCTCAACAATCTTTGTTTTATCGGTTGAGAAATAGGTTTTTCCCGACATCACGGTCGAGGATGTAATTTGCCTGTTGCGTCTTTCTTCATCGGCGATGTAGCCGTTTGCCAGCAGGCAGCGGTCAGTGAACTCGACGAGCTCCAACCAGTTGAGTGAAGCATTGAAGGCAAGCACCCAGGTCCGGCCTGCATTGTCCGGTGGCCCGATGATTTCAACGTTTTCGAACTGATAATCAGTTGGCGCCAGTCTCATATGTGGAGGCAGCAAAGCTCGAGTCGAGTTTGGGGGCAACTGCAGCTCGGGAATGGGCCAGCTTGCCGGCAATACGGCCGCGGTCGTGGAGACTTGCGCCTGCTGGGTTGTTAGTTGCTGCTTTGGACATCCAGTGAAGATGATCGCCGGGATGATGAGCAGGACCAATAGAATTTGCACTAAAGCTCGCATGCATGTCTCCTCAGCAGTTGATCGTATTATAGAGACAGCCGAGCTGTGTTCTGAACACTGGCAACCGAGAACTGAATACTGCTATGTGGAAGGGCTCCCCGAGCCCGTTTCAAAGCCGATACGTACAACGGCCCGCCCAGGCGGGGTTGTTGACCTTAAGGACGGTGGGTCGGGGACCCACCGCTACACAGCGAGAAGTAGCACAACCGCCCCTGGTTGCGCTTGGCAAGCGCGGGCTGTCCCCTGTTCTCATGTATATGCATGCCGAGTGTACCGTTGCGCGGATGTGCTTTGTCCGTTAGAATGAACCGCCGGTGAAATCCGTCGGGAATACTGACATGATGCTGGAGGACGGTAATATGCTGAAGTTAACTATTGGAAAGTCAAAGCGGTTCCTGGTCACTGGGGGGGGGAATTGCGGCATGTATCCTGGCCCTGCTAGCGGTGTTGCTACTTAGCTCCTGTGCGGCCGGTACGCCCGTCAAGGACGGCGGCAATACGGCGGCCGGCGTGGGCTCCAGCGGCGGGCCGGACTTCGCCGGCTCGGGCGGCGATCCATTGCTTGTGGGAGGCTGAGGTTCTCAGGGCGGAGTTTCCGATCCAGCAAACGACTCATTTGAAACAGCGGAATGGGATATTGTTTCTTTTACTGATCCGCGTGACGGAAGTGTATACGACATTATCGACGGACGCGTGATTATCGCGTTTGTCGACCAGCCCATTATTCCCGTAGTAGATCCTAACTATTTCGATACACAACGACCACTCAATGATCCATACTACCTGATGACTGACTACTCTTGCATGATCGATGCAAACGGGCAATGTATCGACCCGGAAGTCGCCGCGTTCTTAACGGCGGAGAATCTGGAAGTCTATAGCGAGTGGCCGGCAGTCGGCGGAATGGGCGTACTGCTTCCGGCTGGCGGGACAGTGTTAGATGCAGTTCAGAACTGGCCAAGTGAATATTCTGATCTGATTGCCTGCGCCGATCCGGACGCAGTGCTTGAGTGTTGCGATTTTCCCGAGAGCATGCCCAATGACGATATCTATGACTTTTCCAAAAGTTGCTGGCATCTGTTTTCCGACAATCTCGCAACCGCACCTGATTGGTGGATCCCTCCCGATGAACAGTCTATCAGCCCTTATTCCTGCGACGCTTCCTCTGCTTGGGGTTCTTCGCTTGCCGCCTTGGGGGGAGGTATTCACATTGGCATATTCGACACTGGCGTTGATTACGCCAACCCAGGACTGCAGGGCACTTCAGCATTCCATGGAATCAATACATATGATAAAGCGCAATACACTACGGCGATGTTACGTACGCTGGGTGGCGGCGAGCCTTGGGACGAATTGATGGAACGAAGCCAGGCGTATGCTTCGGGTCTGGGACATGGAACCTTGGTCGCTGGCACTGCCTGTGCCGAAGCGGATGATGACGAAAGCAGCGTGGCTGATCCATACGATGTACTTGGTGTAGCCCCCGGTGCTAAATACTTCCCATTCGCGATCAAGGCCAAAGGCTATGGCAATGAAGAAGATGGCTTTCACGCGACTTGCTCAATGTCAGCCTTGTTGAATGCTTTCACGGCTCTTGGTGGTGTTATGGGGATTTACGAGGAAAGCCTGTTTGAAGATCCAGTTACGGGCGCTTGACTTTACTACAACGTTGAGGTCGTCAACATTTCAATGAGCTATTGGGGCAGTGGAAACTCCGTGGGCAACAGGCACCTGGATATACTTGGCCATTATGTGTTGTTTTGCGCATCGGCGGGAAACGACAACAATGGGCATGATAACAAGTGGCCAGCGTGCCACGAGCCTGTTCTTGCAGTGGGTGCACATCAGGCGGATGGCCATAAAGCTGACTTCAGCAATTTCCAGGACTATGTTCGTCTGTCGGCACCGGGAGTAGAGATACGAACAACCGACATGGTCGGTTACACCAGCAATGGCTATTACAAAGGACGTGCCGATCCAGAAGATTTCCCATGGGAACACGTCTACGCGAATGGAACATCTTATAGTAGTCCGATAGTGGCTGCTGTTGCCGCTATTGTTCTTGATACAGAGCCTTCCTTAACGCCTGCGCAATTGCAGGAGCGGTTGATTGATTCGAGCCAGCCACTGCCTAATCCCATGGAATGGACTAATTCCGTGGAAATTGGCCGGGTTGACGCATATGCTGCCATAATGTGGGGTGCGCAATGAAAGATTCAAACGTAATAAGCTGGATCATTTGCTTATTCATTCTCTTGATACCATTGCAGGGATGTGGTAAGTCGTCTGGGGAGTTCGACCCGCTAGTACTTACTCGAGGTATATTGTTTGGATCAGTTTTAACTGGGGATAATTCAAATGAGAAAACCCTGAGTTTACCCGTAGAAATCAGCTTTAGTATTGTTGTGGAACGTGGGCAGGCCGATGGCGGGCGCGAGAATCTGGTTACCAAGGTTGAGCTTAATCCAGGTGATAAAAGCGGATGGTTGGATGTTACCGCCGAATACCTGTCACAGCCCATCAATAACCTGATACCTCATACATATACCGAGAATGGTGTCTACTACCCTCAGGCGCGCGCAACGTTCTGGGATGGCGAATTAGTTTACTCAATCACTAAAACGATCAATTTGCAGTCTGCGGAGGAGTAGAGCGGAGCCAGCGAGGGTGATGGGTTCGACGTGGAGGACGCCGTCGGCAACTGGCCGGACGAGTATCCCGAGCTGGTGGAGTCCGTCGACCCGGACGTGCCCGTGGAAGAGATGTAA
>JAFGCY010000073.1 GCA_016932385.1 bacterium
CCGCCGTCGGAATGAACGCCAGGCTGAGCCCGGCCGCCGGCGCCTGGGCCAGCTCGAACAACGCGTCGGCCAACGCCGGGTTGCGGATCCCGCCGGAAGTGAGCAGCAGCTTCATCGGGCCAATATAGCAAATGCGGCGCGTGATCGGTTGAACGCCGCGCTTCGAGAAAGGACGCGGGCGTGGGGCGGATGCGTAATGCTTTTCACGCCGGGTATGGCAATAACATCGATTCGACGGGAGGGTGACCCTCCGTGGCCGCTCATGAAGCATTCGTATCAGCCAACCATATCCTGCCAGCAAAAAGCGGATAGGGACGTCCGCCCTCCCGCTATTAAGGAGTCAGCGTAACTCAGAGTGCATGTATCCTGAAGCTCGGACACCTTCACCCGTATCCCCCAAGAGCGAAGCGAGGAGCTTGTTTCGATCGAGATCGGAGATCTCCTCACTCCTGTCTCCTCTCGCCTCTCTCACCCGTCAGCCCGCATGAATACAGGGCGAAGCATGGCTTCGACCCTATCCAAGTCTGACCACCGACAGCTGATCACGGGCACGGCGGCCCGCGCCACTGCTTGAGCTTACGCTTACTACTTACGCTGGCGATCGCAAGCACGGGGGCTTGCTCTACTTCTCGCGGACTTCGGACTCCGGACTCCGGACTTCCCCGGGCTTAAGCTTACGCCTATCACTTTCGCTAAAAGGAATGCAACCGGCCCGTCCGGTCGGTATAATCGCATAGCGTTTACTTTGGATAGCTATTATGGATACGCAATCACGCAATATCGTTCTCTGTTTTGATGGAACCAGCAACGAAGTTGTCTCGACCCCGACCAACGTGCTGCGGCTCTGCCGTTGCCTGGTCAAGGACGAGCAGCAGATCGTCTATTACACGCCCGGCGTCGGCACTCTGATGGACCCGCAGGCGATCACCGATGCGAAAAAGTGGTTCCGCAAACTATGGGACCTGGCCACGGGCTTCTCGCTCGGGGAAAGCGCCTGTGCCGGCTATGCCTTTCTGGTGCGCAATTACCGGCCGGGGGACAAGGTTTTCGTCTTCGGCTTCAGCCGCGGTTCGTACGCCGCGCGGGCGATGGTCGGCATGCTCAACATGTTCGGCCTGCTGCAGCGGGCCAACGAGAACCTGGTCACCTACCTGTGGCAGTGGTTCCGCAGCAACATCCTCAAGCAGAAAAGCTCGCTGGCGGCCCGCCGCGAATTCTTCGCCAACGCCCGCCGCTACAAGAACCTGTTCGCCGCCGGCGAGAAGGTCGAGATCGAACTGGTCGGCGTGTTCGATACGGTCAGTTCGTACCTGAGCACCGTCTGGCATCCGTTCTGGGTGCTCGCCTGGGCGGCGACCTGCTGGTTCTGGCACCCGCACTGGCTGATACAGGCGGCGGTGTATCTCGTCGGCTTCATCTTGAGCTTCGCGGTCCTGTTCCGCTGGCTACCCTACACGTCCAGCCTGCCCAACGCCAAACAGGTCCGCCACGCCATCGCCCTGGATGAATACCGCGCGTTCTTCCCCTGCAACCACATCGGCGGCCAGAACCCCAACCACATCGAAGTCTGGTTCTCGGGCGTGCATACCGACGTCGGCGGCGGACGGGCCGAGGACCAATCGCAACTGGCCAAGGTTTCCTTGGAGTGGATGCTCGGCGAGGCCGCGGCGCTGGGCGTCCGCGTCGATCCGGCCAAGGTCCAGGCCGTGCTGAAAGGCCGCGATCCCCAGGGCGAGTGCGGTCGTTCGATGAAGTGGTACTGGCTGATCGCCGGCATCGTGCCTCAGATTCGTTTCAATCCACGTAACTTCTCGGGCCGCGAAAGCGGCCAAGCCAGGCGGGCCGGCACCAGTACTTCGGCGAAGCCGGCCAAACCGTTCCGGAGCTACTGGCCCAACTTCTGGCGCTACCGGTATATCCGGGACGGCGACCGCATTCACGCCTCGGTGGCGTTGCGATACCAAGCCGGTATCATCAAGAAACCGCGGCTCGACGGCCCCAGCTGGAACCAGCTGGGCGTCGTCTACAACCAGCCGGTGCCCGGCATCACGAACGGCTTTCCACCGCCCGGCGCGGCATCACCGTAGCCCGCCGACCCGCCCCCGCCTCGGCTGCAAGACGGACGTCGCCGGGCATGGGATTAGCGGGAAGCTGGTGGGCGAGGGGGGACTCGAACCCCCACACCGTAAGGTACCAGATCCTAAATCTGGCGCGTCTGCCATTCCGCCACTCGCCCGGGAAAGTCGGATTATACCGTCTTGAGCCCGAGAGCTAAAGCGCATCCCAGCCCGCCGGAATGGCCGGCAGCACAACCGCCGCCTAGACCAAGCCTTGGCAACCGCCGCCCCGGCCACATCACAACTGAGAATCAAACTATTCCGGATAAATCAACTACCATTAATGTGTTTTATGCTATGATTTAAGCACAAAGTCGCAAAGGCCAGCCTGACATATTCGGGAGGAAGCTGTGAAGGAAAGAACTTCGCGTTTTCGTTTAGCGCCGGTGCTGATCTGGCCCGCCGCCGCCTTAACCGCCACCGCCGCCGCGCTGATCCTCGTCACGGCCGCGCAGCCGGACGCCACCGCTCCGTCCGATGCCACCGCCACCTGCGTAATATGCCACAGCGGCACGCACCCGGGCCTGGTTGCGCAGTGGCAGGACAGCCGGCATCGCGCCGCGGGCATCGGCTGTTATGAGTGCCACCAGGCCGACACAGGCGACGCCGATGCCTGGGAGCACAACGGCTTCACGATCAGCGTGATCGTCACGCCGCTCGACTGCAAGCGCTGCCACCCGGTGGAATACGAGGAATTCACCATGAGCCACCACGCCAGCGGCGGCAACATCCTGGCCTCGCTGGACAACTTCCTGGCTGAGACGGTCGAGGGGGCGCGCGGCGAGTTCGACGCCTACGGGCTCGTGCCCGGCCGCGCGGACCTCGACACCGTCGCGGGCGGTGCCAGTGCCGTTTCCGGCTGCGCCCAGTGCCACGGCAGCAAGCTGGCGCTCCTCGCCACCGACGGCGGGGTGGTGACGGTCAGCGATCTGGCGCCGGGGCCTGACGGACAGCCGACCAACCCCGACGCCGTGGCGCGCATCGCCCGTGACGCCGACGGCCGGCCGCGGCTCGATCCCGCGACCTGGCCCAACACGGGCATCGGCCGGCTGAACCTCGACGGCTCGCCGGGCAGTTGCTCGGCCTGCCACAGCCGCCACGACTTCTCGACCAGGCGCGCCCGCCAGCCCAACAACTGCGGCAAATGCCACCAGGGGCCGGACCATCCGCAGGAGGAGGTCTACGAGGAGTCCAAGCACGGCATCGCCTTCCACGACGCGGAGGACGCGATGGCGCTCGACTCGGGCAGCTGGATCCTCGGCCGGGACTACACCGCCGCGCCGACTTGCGCCACCTGCCATATGAGCCCCAACACCAAGACCGGCGGCAAGGTCAGCCACGACGTCGGCCAGCGCCTCAGCTGGAACAACAAGGCCGCGCTGAGTCGCTGGTACGACACGGACGCCTACGGCAACATCGTCACGACGACCGATCCGGACGAGCGCGCGGCGCAGACGGTGGGCTCCGCCTGGGATAAGCGCGCGCGGATGCAGGACGTCTGCACGCACTGCCATAGCAAGCCGTACGTGGAGTCGTTCTACGAGCAGTACGACGAGTTCATCGTGCTCTACAACGAAAAGTTCGCGCGGCCGGGCGCAGAATTGATGGGCCTGCTGAAGGAGGCCGGCCTGATCACGAAGCCGGACTTCGACGACCCGATCGAGTGGACATGGTGGGAGCTCTGGCACCACGAAGGCCGGCGGGCGCGGCACGGCGCCAGCATGATGGGGCCGGATTTCGCCCACTGGCACGGTATGTACGACGTGGCCAAGGCGTTCTACACCAAGTTCGTGCCCGAGGTACGCGAGATCATCGCCAAGGCGCGCGCGGCAGGTAACGACGCGGCCGCCGACGAGGTTGAGGCCTACCTCGCGGAGTTGCTGGCGCGCGACGAGCACGCCTGGTTCGGCGCGGCGGAATAGCCATAGGGCAGATTACGCGAAGGCTTGACGGGCGGTGCAGGATGGCCAGCCGTCCGTCCGTGTTTAATACCGGTTAAGGCCGGCCGCCCGTCCCGAGCGGAGGGGCCGGGGCCGGTATAATCTTGCTACCACGCGGCCGGGGAGGCTTCATGTTTCACAAGGTGCTGAGAGTATCGCTGTATCGCGCGGCGGCCGCCGCGCTCGTCGTCATGCTGACGGGCTGCACCGGCGGCGGGCAGCCGGTCCCGCAGTCCGGCGCTCCGCGCGCGGACGTACGGGCCGAGCTCGACGCACTGCCCGTGCCCGCCGGCGCCGACGCGGCGGCCTTCGCCGCGCTCAAGCGCACGTTCGCGGACATGCTCGACGACGGCCTGGTCGCCGATCCATCAAAGCAAACCAGCGCGGGCCTGGGCACGGAGATCAACGACCTGACGATCACCAACCTGGGCGGCGGCACGATCGAGTTGAGCTGGACCTACCGGCACCGCGGCGACTACGACCAGAACGGCGAGGTCAACGTCAGCGACATCAGCCCGATCGGGGTGCACTTCGGCAAGACCAACGCCGGCGCCGACTGGAACATGGCGCAGGTGGCCGACGGCGACAGCAATGGCCAGGTGCTGGCCTCCGACCTGACGCCGATCGGCCAGAACTTCGGCAGCATCGTCCAGGGCTATGTCGTCGAAAGCACGGCGACGCCGGGCGACGCCGGCAGCTGGGCCGCCCAGACCACCGTTACGTTCAGCCAGAGCACGATCCCCGCGGGCCAAGCCTTCCGGCAGTTCACCGTCCAGCTGGCCGGCCAGACGGCGACCAACAGCTTCCGCGCCACCCCGCAGACCAGTTCCACCGGCGGCGGGACCAATCCCGCCACCTATGACGAGGTGGAAAACAACGACACCTACACCACGCCCAACATACTGCCCGCCGGCAGCGTCACCGGCTTTACCGGCAGCCTCGGCAGCGGCAGCGGCTATACCGGCTACGATGGTGACAGCGACGACCTGTTCAGCTTCACCGCCGCGTCCGGCGACCATCTCGCGATCGACGTCAGCTTCAACGGCGCCACGGGCGACATCGACCTCTACCTGCTCAACTCCTCCGGCGGCACGCTGTTGTCCAGCCTCGGCGAGGGGACCGACACCGAGAACATCCAGGCCAACGTCACCAGCGGCGGGACGTTCCTGATCGCACTGAAGGCCTACAGCGGCTATTCGGACTACACGCTCGACCTGACGATCACCGGCGGCGGCGGGTTCGTCGAACCGCCGACCGAGACGTTCGTCGACTACAGCCAGGCCGGCGACACCGCCGCGCGGCGCTGGCTGCTCAACTGCTACCGGCCCCTGCCCGCCTGGCAGGACGGCGACCGCGTCTTCCAGAACGACACTCTCAGAGCCTGGGCCGATGAGGTGCTGGCGCTGACCAACCAAGAGCGCGCCAACAACGGCCTGCCCGCGTTGATCCATGACGTGCACCTGGAGCTGGTGGCCCAAGCCCACTCGCGCGACATGGCGCTCCAGCAGTTCTTCGCGCACGAAAACCCCTACGGCATGCGCTTCGACGACCGGCTGTTGGCGGTCAACCGCCCGGCTTATTCCGTCGGCTCGAGCATCGCCGGCGAAAACATCTATGCCGGCCGGGCCGTGCCGGTCGAGGACTGCGCCGCGGCGGCGGTCGACGGCTGGATGAACAGCCCGCCGCACCGCGAGAACATCCTCAATCCGAACGTGACGCACCTGGGCGTCGGCGTCTATTACCACACCGGTGACCCGTCCAGCTATTACGTCTATTTCACCCAGGTGTTCGCCAACTGGGCCGTCGATCCGGACGCGCACGACTGGCTGGAACCGGCGGAGGTGCCGGCCCCCTAGGGGATCGAACGCGGGTGCGCGACGGGCGTCCTTACGATATGCTTAAGCGCATGATCAGACTGAGCATTAACGTGGTAACGGGACTGGCCGTGGTGCTGGTGCTGGCGGCGTGCAGCAGCGACGGAGGCACGACGGTGATCCAACGGGCGACGGCGTTTGCGGGCGGCGCGCTGGTCAACTTCGGCGGGAACAACGCCGCCGATGCCGACGCGCGCGCGGTGGCCCGCGACCTGGGCATCGGCCGCGAGTACGACCTCGTCAACAACGGGTTCGCGATCGCCAGCGGTAATGTAACGTCCGCCTTCGCCTCCGCCGATCCGCTGTTCGGCAACGGCACCGGCACGCAGACGGTGGCGGGCGACATCGTCACGGTCACGCTGACGGTGGCCAGCAACGACACGCTGCTCTCGGACGTAACGCTGACGGGGGTCTACAGCCTCAGCCAGGCCCAGGCGGCGATCAGCGACGCGGGCCGGACGTTCGTCATCAACTGGACCTTCGACTACCAGAATGACGGCGCCGCCGTGAACATCACCGCCGAGCAGACCGCCTACGGCACCAGCTGGACGACGGTGTAGGCTGGCACAGCCCGGAGTCCGTCGGAGCGCCGCCATCCTGGCGGCAGTCAGGTTCACGAACTTGGCGAGGCTGATGCCGTGCTTCGCCTTAAAAGGCCAAAGGGCAAAGGCCAAAGTCAAGCAAGCACATGTGGAAGGCGTACCCGACGCCGTCTCAAAGCCGACACGTACAACGGACTACGCGCCCGTGATCCAATCATCCGCTCCATCCCAGCAGTGCAGACTACCCGCCTGGTGACCACACCCCCCTCATCTTCCTTTCATCCTTCACCTCCTGAATCCCCAAATCGTACCCTGGGTTCAATACATTTCCCTTCTGCCTGCTCGGATGGGAAACGAGCGGGATAGGTCGAGGGAATGTATTGAGACTGTGTCACAATGGCGGATGACTCCAGGCTTCGGGCTTAACAGCCCAGTTACAGGCAGGCGCCTGTGCTACCGAAATAGGGATGCGGCCGGGGCGGCCGCGCTCCGGGAGATGCCGGCTGGAAGCCAGCGCTCCGGACCTCGGACTCCTCGGTATCCACCCGCGGCCCATTCGCGTTAAAATATAGCCGTGCGCACCGCCTATCTCATCGCCGCCATCGTCGCCGTGATCATCGAGCTCAGCAACGGCCCGCGCCTGTTCTTCATCGAGCACGAGGCCTTCGAGCCGGTCGGCCTCTTCCGCGGCTTCAAGGACGGGATGATCGGCTTCAGCTACATGGTCACCTGGATGCTCCTTGTCGGCGGGGCCTATCAGGTCATGCTCGGCATTCTCTACTGGGACATGGACACCTCGGAGTCCAAGCGCTGGCAGTTCACCCTGGAAGGCCTGGGCACCGCGCGCCTGCTCTGGATCCTGGGCGGGCTGAGCCTGCTGCTCGGCATCCTCTACGCGGTGTTCGTCTACAGCAACGACCACACGGTCTGGCCGGCGGGCATCTTCTCCACGGTCTGGGCGCTGATCACCTGCTGGCTGTTCTGGCTGGCCTTCCCGCTCTACGAACAGGTCGGCATCGACCGCGACGAGGTCCGCGGCCTGAACATCTAGCCGGCTCCAGGCGTTCCGCGCCGGCCGGTCCCGGCCGCCGTGATGCGCGTGTCATAATGATGATATGGAGCAATCAATAAGGCCTACTTGGTTTGAAGCCTGGGTTGAGCCACTCGCGGCGGCCACGCTGCAACGGGATAACATCGCTTTCCACCAGGCCCGCCAGCGCCTGCTGGACGCCCAGCTTGACGGCTCGGTCGATGAAGCGACCGCCGCCGCGTTGGGCTACGCCCTGGCTTACTACAAATATGCCCATTACGACCTGACCGGCTCGCAGCTGGAGCAGGTGCTGACCTTCAACGAGGCGGTGGCTGTGCTGGCCCAGCCGGCACATTGCGAGATCGATTCGCTGGCGCGGCGCAGGTACCTGCTGCTGACCCGCCTGCGGGGTCATACCGCCGGCCTTGCGGACCTGCCGGTGGCGGAACTGGAGACGCTGCTGGCGGACCTGCCCCCCGCCGACCGCACCGCCGAACACTGGCTGGCGCTCGGCGTGTATTACTGCCGCCGGGGGGACCGCGCCGGACTGGATCGCCTGGCCGCCGCAGTACAGGACCAGGGAGCTGAGCTCCGGGAGCAGCTGCTGCCCTGCCTGGACCTGCTTGGGCAACTCGGCGCCGGCCAGGCTCCGGAAGCCGCGGCCGGAATGCTGATCCTCAACGAAACCGGGCCGTGCAGCTTGCGCCTGGCCAAGGAGGAGCTCCGGCGGCTCGTTTTCGCATCCGGCGACCGCGCCGGCGATCAACCCGGCTGATCGCTTGAACGCCGCCTCAACAAAAGCCGCTGTTCCCGCTTCTGAATAACCTAACTTAAACTGGTTAAAGATTAGTGCAATTTGCGTTCAATTGGCCCATTCTCACGTCTTCTGAGATATCCTGTTTTTGCGGAGAAACATTCTTAAAACCAAGCGGGGCTATGCAACTTTCGGAACTGTTCAGTCAGTGGATCAGGCCTTACGTCCACAAGATCTACCACAGCGACCCGGTCGAGGTGGACACGGCCGAGCAGGAGATCACCGACGTCCTGACGGCGGGTGGCGTCGACCCGGACGACGCCCAGGCGCTGCAGTTGATGATGGCCTATTACGCGCTGCAGCGTGTCCTGTTCGAGAAGGACCAGAAGCGCTACCACGTGGTCTACGCCGAGGCCCTGCGCCAGTTCACCGATCCGCCGGCGGGCAAGCTGAGCTCGTTGATCCAGCGGCGCTTTTTATTGCAGCTGCGGATCCTGGCGCATTACCAGGGCATCGAGCGCCTGAACCGCGAGGATTTCCACGAACTGCTCGACCGCCTGCCGCCCGACGAGCGGCACACCGAGCAGTGGCATTTCCTGACCACCTTCGCCTTCCAGCAGAACGACGCGCGCTGCATCGCCGAGGCCTACGAGGTGTTTTTGAACTACCGCTACCCGCGCAACACCCAGTTCCTCTGGCGGCGGCTGGAGGTGATGCACAAGCTGTTGGGCCGGCGGGCCACCAAGCTGGACCTGGCGCTGTTGATCGAGGCCGCGTCCGACGAGCAGGACCTAAACGAGATCCGCGTGATCCTCTGGCCGGCGTTCGAGGCACAGAACCTCGTCGACGACCACATCTCGCAGCTGATGCTGCGCCAGCAGGCCGAAAAAACCCGCGTCCGCCCGGCCTAGCGGGGGAGCGACGGTACCGGGCTTCCGTTCGCATGCAGTTCACTCTCAGTAGGTGGCGTGAAGAATCCGTTTCCTGACCTTTGTTATCCTGTCGCACCAATGATCCACGCTCATCACATCGTGGCATGCATTAATGAGGATCGCTCGGTTGCACTTGAGGGCTGAATTCAGGGATATACATCAGTTTCTTATGCTTTGCCAAAGCGCTCCAGTACCGACCGGCAGTGCCCGCCGATCATTTCAGCCAGTTTCTCTGCTACCGGGTGTTGCTTGTCCACCTTATCCAGGGAGTCTAGGACCGATTCGGCCAGCTCCGGCACGCGGCCCTTGACCAAGGCTTTGCCCAAACCGGCTTCTGCGGCCAGCCTTTCAAAGTGTCGCGGGAAAATTCTATTGGCCGCATACTCGCCGCCGATCGGCATCGCCATTCTCGTTGCCAGCTCCGGATAATAGGCCGTGCTTAGTACATCATAAAGCGGTGCCAGCCGGGTCTCCTTGCCGCGATAAAGCAGCGAGAAATTCTTGCCGTGCGCGTCGTTGTTGCCAATCAAGAAATTGAAAATCACTGCATCCAACAGCCGTTGCAGGTCGATTACGGGTGTGGTGGACACGGCCCTCAGCAGCCCCATACTCTGGCTGAGCCCGGGGCCACCTTCGCTTTGATATTTGATTTCCGAGACGATTCCCAGTGCCTGGCAAAAATCCTCCTGGTGCAGTCTATGCACATTACCTGCATCGTCATGCGTGCGGTCATAGCGCTCCACCAGCAGGCAGTCGATACTCTCGACTTGGTGAATGCCGGTGACCGCGACCGGAATGTCAACGGCAGCGGCAAGCTGCAGACAATAGGCTTCGTTAAATACCACCCCTTCAAAACGCTCGATTGCAGGTTTAAGGATATGCGTGCTGGGTGCGCCCCCAAGCGGAACAGAGAATTTCCCGTCCGCAACATGCACGGCAATTTTGTCCTGTGCGCCGGCGAGCGACAGGCGCACGCCTTCCTCACCGGCCATCAACGGCCGACGCGGCAGCTTGAGCAGGATGTCGGCAAGTTCCTTTTCGGTAAGCTCGCGGTAATGATAATCCAATACGGGCAGCGCTTCACCTTCCGGTATGAAGGTGACGGCTCCGGCACATTCGCCGCCGATCCGCTCCAACATGGCAAAATCATTTCGAGCGCTGATGCCGAGATTACGGGCTATCATCTCGCGCTTGCCTGCTTCGGGCAGGATACCAGCAAAAAAACCCCGGCACTCGTTGGGACTGAAACGCTCCGGGCGTAGCGGCAGGGAATGAGACAACGGCACGGCCTTTGGATTCTCCAGCCAGCCTCCGGCATAGTCGAACAGCAGCTGGCCGTGGTCGTCCTGGATCAACTGGCCGACCAACTCCTGATGCAGGTAAACGTCGAGCGTACGGGCCATGTTATTCCCCTCCGTTTGGCGAGGTGATATTGAGCTTGATACCGAGCGTTTGCAATACGGTCAGCGCCTTGCCGATCTGACAACTGGGCTTGCCCTTTTCCAGGTCGCTGATAAAGCGCAGGCCTGTGCCCGATGTCAGCGCTAGGGTCTTTTGTGTCACGCCAAGCCGCTTGCGCGTCTCGCGGACTATATTGCCGATCTGCTCAGGGGTCATCACGCACCTCGTCCAACGTTACCGTTCGGTAATATTAACTTGGATTATCGCAAAAAGCGAGTAAATATTCCCGTACGGGAATAAATCGGCAATAGCAGCGGGTTTTTACTTGAATAATACCGAACGGGAATGCCAACATTGCCATTTCAGTTCAATCCTATCACATTGAGCGGCCTGTAATATTTAGGAGAAGCTTCTACGTTTGAGGATGCTAGCAAACCCTCATGCAGACGTGACCATCCACCCGGAAATTGGTCCAACTGCTAATTTGGAGCAGGGCACACTTGGGAAAGAGACAAGTCCTGGACCACAGGAAATGGGACTGAAGTGGACCCCCTCCTTTGGACAGGAAATCAGATTTGTCTTGCTGATCCAGCGGCGCTTTTTGCAGCAACTGCGCATCCTGGCGCATTACCAGGGTAGCGAGCGGCTGAACCGCGAAGACTTCCACGAGCTGCTCGACCGCCTGCCGCCCGAAGAGCAAGACCTCGTCGACGACCACATCTCGCAGCTGATGCTGCGCCAGCAGGCCGAAAAAACCCGCGTGCGGCCAGCCTAGCGGCAGAGCGACGGTACCGGGCCTTGCGTCAGACTTCGCGATTAGTCTCGTATCAGGTATTCCGCTGCATCAGACATAGTTTTGCGCTTCCAAGCTGAATCCGCGCCGCTAATCTACGGTATAACATTACTGTTACCTCCTACATCCCAAATGGTGTGTAACTTGGCCGGGGTTGCCGCCCCGGCTTTTCTGTTTGGCCGCTATCCGGGCCAATCAATACTGGTTTGTTTACTCATTGGTTTGCTACTCACGTGGGTCAACTCTAAAGACAAATTCGTTGGCCAATTCAATGCCTGGCCCGGGATACGTATCGTATTCAACCTCTGCATATGCGTTATAAATATTTACCACACCATGACAAACAAAGTAACTGGATTCAGTTGGGAGGTTTTCAATAATCAGACAGTCCTCCTCCAACTTCACATACTGCAGGGGATTTCCCGGGTCCATGCTGTAATATGCGCAGCTTCCATCCTCACCCAGCTTGTACAGACAGCCATTCATATCAAGTACATCGCACGTGCTTTCCACTGACACCTGGCTGCCATTCCAGGAGTACAAGCGGTAGTCCGCCGTTCTTACTTCGCCCGCGTAATCGCCTACATGGGCAAGGATCAACAACCGGTCATTCTCGTCATAGAAGCAGTAGCGGAACATAAACGTGCCGTCGGCTGGTTCCAGGTTGCCGTTGTCAAGCCGCTCGTCCACCCAGTTGTCCGGGCCCAGCCGCCGCAGGACCCACAGCTCGTTGGGATAGATCTGGAACGACTTATCGAGCAGACAGACCATCTCGCCATTGCTGTCCACCGCTATGTCCGCCAGCATCCAGTGCGTCGACGCGGGCACCGGCCCCGTATGCTCCGCTCCGGTGTCGTCCAAGATGATCGTGCCTTGATCGTAGGTCAGTACATAAGAATGAAAAACGCTTTGACTGCTGGTTGTTTCGACGAACTCGTCAAACAAGATAGCGAACTTCTCGGGGCCGAGTATTTCGATCTCCTGGTCGTAAACCCCTCTCTTGGAGTAGTTCAGCGGCAACTGGCCTTCGTAGATACAACTGACTTCCCATGTCCCGTCAGCCTGCCGCAGTGCTACATACAACCGCCCGTCGAAGTTCGGTGAAGTCGGATAAGTATGCATCACCACACCCGGTTCACCGTTCTCCTGCCAGAAGAACTCCGCCCAGTCCAGGTTCACCCACTCGTATTTCTCGTAGTAGTTATGCCAGGCGGCCGTGTCCTCCAACGCCACCAGCTCATGCTCCCAGTCACCCGGCCCGTGGCGCCGCGCCACGTAGAATCCCGCCGGCAGGATGTCCACCCACGGATGCGGCGGGTACTCATTACCCCCCTCCGACTTGCCGAAGGCCAGCGCCTCGCCCGTCAGCGGGTCCTCGCTGATCGCGATCATGTCGATCATCACGTCCGCCGTGCCGTGCTCGTCCCCCACCACCTCGCCGATCCAGCCGCTGATCCCCAGCTGCGCGAAGGCCGGCAGCGACGTCAGCCCCAGGTCGTCCTCCGTCACCACGCTGGGGAAGTACCAGTCGGCGCTGCCATGGTTGTAGCTGACGGTAACGACGCCGTCGGCGCCCGGCGTGATTGCATCCACAGTGCCCGCGCTGCTTGTCTCCGGCACCGCGTCCGTGCTGATCCAATCGACAACGCCATCGGCATCAAAGTCCCAGTGGTAGGCGGCGATCGTGCCGTCGGGGTCATAGCTAGCCGTCGCGTCCAGCGTGATCTCGGCCGGCGCGCCGGCGAACTCCGGTGAAACCGTCAGCGCGGCTACCGGCGCCTGGGGCTCGACGCCCGTCGTGCTGACCACATAGATCGCCGAGGCCGGCCCTTCCTTGCCGCTGGCCGTATCGTAAGGCGCGATGTAATAGGCGTAGATCCCCTCCGCCATCGATCCGCCGCCCTCGTTGTCGTCACTGAACGCATAGCGGACAGGCGCGGTGTTGTCCACGGCGGGACGTCCAGCGCTGAGCTGTTCTTCACCGGAGCCAGTTAGGAAGCGAAAGCCCAGGTCCGCCGGGCCCTTGCGGTAGACGCGGTAGCCCGACAGCCGCTCCTGCCAATGCACCCCGATCGGCGTGATGTCGTACTGGTAGATCTGGCCGTC
>JAFGCY010000074.1 GCA_016932385.1 bacterium
CACCGCCAGATCGTTAACCGTGCCGCAAACCGCCAGCTTGCCGACATCTCCGCCCGGAAAGCGCCAGGGATGCACTACGTAGCTGTCCGTGGTGAACACCAGCTGCGCGCCGGGCTCGGCCAGGGCATCAGGCAGCAGCGCCGCATCCTCCAGGCAATCCAGGAGCGGATTGCTCAATCGCGCACGCACCTGCTCAATCAGGTCACGCTGCTCGCCGCCGCCGCCGCCGGCTCCCAGGCCGATGATCTCAGCCATCGCCCCCTCCCATGCCATGATATTTGTGGTATGCGCGGCAGGAGCCCTCCTGGCTGACCATGCAGGCTCCCAGCGGATGGGCCGGCGTACAGGATGTGCCGAAACAGGCGCACGCCGGCGGCTGGAGCTTGCCGATCAGCACCTCGCCACAACGACAGGCCGCCAGCGCCGGATCCGCCACCGGCGGCGTGAACTCCGGCAGTTGCGCGCGGATATCGCGCTGGTGCCACTGCCGGCGCAACTCCAGGCCGCTGTCCGGCAGTTCGCCGATGCCGCGCCAGCGCGCCGTGGCCGGCTCGAAATACCGGTCGATCAGTTGCAACGCCGCGGGATTGCCATCGGGCTTCACAACACGCTCGTACATGTTGGCAACTTCACTGCGGCCACCGGCCACCTGCTCGGCCAACTCCACTACGCCGCGCAGGATGTCCACCGGCTCGAAACCCGTGATCGCGCAGGGCTTGCCCCGTTGGCTGGCAACCGGCTCGTAGGCTCGCGCGCCGATCACCACGCTGACGTGTCCCGGGCATAGGAAACCATCGAGCCGCAACTCGGGATGCCCCGCCAGCCACATCAGTGGTACCGGAATCGTCTTGTGCAGCGGGAAGATGAAGAAGTTGGCGAAACCGGATTCCTCGGCCGTCTGCAGGGCATATGCGATCGAGGGCACGGTGGTCTCGAAGCCGACGGCCAGGAACACCACGCGGCGGTCCGGCTGCAGCTGCGCCAGCTTCACGGCGTCCAGCGCCGAATAGACAATGCGCACATCGGCCCCTTCGGCCTTCAGCCGTCCCAGGCTGGTCTTGGTGCCCGGCACGCGGATCATGTCGCCGAAGGTCGCCAGCGTCACGTCCGGTTCCGCCGCCACGGCGAAAGCGTGGTCCAGGTCGGCCTGGGCCGTCACGCAGACCGGACAGCCCGGTCCGCTGACCAGTTCCACGCCGCACTCGCTCAACAGCGGCCTGAGGCCGGTCTCGAACAGGGCCATCGTGTGGGTACCGCAGACTTCCATCAACCGCAGCGGTTGCGTGACTATGCTTTCCAGCCGCGCCAGCAAACGCCGCACCAGTACGGGATCACCAAAACTGTCCTGCCAGCCGGCCTCAGTCAAGCCCCGCCCCCTCGGGCCCGATCTCCTCGTCGGCCAGGTCCGCGTAAACCTCGCGGATCAGTTCCAGCGTGCGCTCGGCCTCTGCCACGTCGATCACCTGGATGGCCATGCCGGCATGAACCAGCACGTACTCGTCAACGGCCACCTGCGGCGTCAGCGCGGTGCCGATCCGCCGCTTCACCCCGCCGAAATCGACCGTCGCGAACGCGCCGTTCAACTCCAGTACACGCCCCGGTATGGCTAAGCACATGGGGTATATGATACCGGAGCGCGCCGCGCACGGCCAAACGGCTACTCCCCGCTGATACTCGTCACCATAAACTCCAGGCCGCCCATGATGCGCAGGCCCAGGGCCTGGCAGGCCGGGCAGATGCGGATGTAGTCGGTGACGGGGCCGCTGAAGCCGCAATTGGCGCAAGCGGCATGGGCTGGGATTGAGTTGATCAGGAGTGCTGCGCCCGTCGTCAGCTCACTGGTCGTCTTAAGGTGCTTCCAGGCGAACTCCAGCGCTTCCAGGTGCACGCCCGCCGCCTGGCCGACGTCGAGGCGCACTTCCCCGACCGCCGTCAACCCGTGCTCCCGCGCGGAGTCGATCACGATCTCGAGGATATTCTGCGCCAGCGAAAACTCGTGCACGCAACTATAATACTGCCAGGAACCCAGGCCGCCGTCCCGACCATGTCGCGGCCAGGCGGGAGCAAGTGATGCCCATCGATATCGTCGTAATGAAGGCCGTGAACGCGGAGAACGATGCCCGTGCCCGCGAGGTCCGCACGCAACTTACCGAACGCGGCATCCTGGGACTGAACTTCATGTCCAGCCCGGGCAGCGGCAAAACCTCGCTGCTGGAGGAAACGATCAAGCGGCTGACCGGCGAGCTGCGTTTCGCCGTGATCGAGGGCGATGTGTTCACGGCGATGGACGCCGAGCGGATCGCCCGGCACGGCGTCGAGGTTATCCAGCTCAATACCGAAGGCAGCTGCCACCTGACGGCGCACATGATCCTCGAAGTTCTACCCAGGCTGAACCTGGACGGTATCGACATTCTGGCCATCGAGAACATCGGCAACCTGATCTGCCCGACCAGCTACGATCTGGGCGAGCACCGCCGCGTGGCCTGCCTGTCGACGGCCGAAGGCGAGGACAAAGTCGACAAGTATCCCAAGCTGTTCTCGATCAGCGATATCAATCTGCTGACCAAGGCCGACCTGGCCCCGCATGTCAATTTCGACCTGGATCGCGTCGCGGCGAAACTGGCGGCGTTGAACACCAAGGCTCCGGTCATCACCACCAGTGTGAATACCGGTGAGGGTTTGGACGCCTGGAGTGACTGGCTCAGGCAAGGCTGCCGCGAAGCAGCGGCTCGCTAACCGGTTCGGCGCATGGCCGGCTCCCGCGGTCAAGCTGCCGGTCTGCCGTACTGGAACTCCAAAGCGCGCGGTTGAACTGCTATAGTGTTAGGACCAGCTAGAAGCGGCTAAACTGGTTACTGCACAGGAGAAACAGCGTGGCCGAAGAAACCACCGGGAAGGTCCAGCAACTGAGACAGGCATTCGATGTGCTCAGTAAGGATGCGGCCTGGTGGCGCTCGTTGATCAGCAACTCGCCGTGTTTCATCACGATCGTCGATTCCGATTACAAAATAGTTTACATAAACCATGTCGCCGGCGGCGCTCGGATCGATCAGGTGCTGGCCAGCAGCATCTTTGACTTCATCGAGCCACGATTTCACGATCAGGCCCGGCAAGCCATCAACAGCGTGTTGGCCACCGGACAGCCGGCCGTTTTTACCGCCTTGATCAAAGCGCCGGATGGCACCGATGCTTGGCTGGAAAGCAACGTGGGGCCGGTTTACCTCGAGGACGAGATCCAGGCTGTGTCAATCATTTCCCAGGATGTGACGGCGATCAGGCGCGCCCAGCGCGACCAGCAGGCGCGCAAAGAGCTCTACGAGCACCTGATCAGCAGTATGGGCGAAGGCCTGGCGACCGCCGACGTCAACGACTTTTTCATCTTTGCCAATCCGGCGGCGGAACGAATCTTCGGTGTTCCCGAAGGAACACTGGTCGGCCGCAGCATAAATGAGTTCCTCACGACCGAGAACTTCAAGCGCATGCAAAACATGACGCACATTCGCCGCGCCGGCCAGACGACGAACTATGAATTGCCGATCACACGGCCAGACGGCCAGCAACGCGTGTTGCGCATCACCGGCAGTCCCAGTTTCGACGGCGATGGCGAATTCCAGGGCGGAATCGGCATTATCCGCGATATTACCGAGAACAAAATCCTGGAGGACCAACTACGCCAGAAACAAAAACTGGAGGCTATTGGCACGCTGGCCGGCGGTATCGCCCATGACTTCAACAACATCCTCTTCACGATCATGGGCAACGCTGAACTGATTCTTGAAACCGCCAAGGAATACGGTTTCTCCCACCATAACATCAAGAATATCCTGGCTGCGTCCGTCCGCGCGTCCAAACTGATTCGCCAGTTACTGGCCTTCGCCCGGCCAACGCGCGACAAGCGCCGTCCCGTCAGCCTGAACACAATCCTGGACGAAACGCTGAAAATGGTCCGTGCCACGCTGCCGACTACGGTGCGCATCGAGAAGCACATCTACGCGCCGGAAGCACTGGTGCTGGCCGACAGCACGGAATTGCACCAAGTTCTACTAAATCTGTTCACTAATGCCAATCAGGCGATGACCGGCAGTAACGGAGTACTCACTGTCATGCTGGACTGCATTGTCCCGGACACCGCGCTGCTGGAAAGCCTGCCGGAGTTGACCACCACTGAATACGTACTGCTCAGCGTCAGCGATAACGGCATGGGCATGGACGAGAACACGATGCAGCGCGTGTTCGAGCCGTTCTTTACAACACGCGATATCGGCGAGGGTTCCGGCATGGGATTGGCGGTGGTGCACGGGATTGTCTCATCCCTGGACGGCGCGATCACCGTCGAAAGCCACCTGGGCCAAGGCACCACTTTCCATATTTACCTGCCGCGCTGCGATGAAGCGCTCTGGGAAGAGCTCGTACCGCGCACGGTTACCCTCGGCGGCACCGAACACATCTTGCTTGTCGACGACGACCCGCGCATCGTGGAGATCGTTAAGGAGTTGCTCGTGCTGTTAGGCTATCAAGTCACAGCCTGCACGGACAGCCGCAAAGCTCTGGAGTTATTCAAGGCCGACCAGCAAGCCTACGACTTGGTGCTGACTGATCAGACAATGCCGGATCTGACTGGTGCCGAGTTGGCCGAGCAGCTGCTGTCCCTGCGGCCGGATCTGCCAGTCGTGCTCATGACCGGTTACAGCCAGCGGCTGTCTCCGGAGGAAGCGCATCTGAAGGGTATTCGCGACTACCTGCTCAAACCGGTGTCCAAACAGAACCTGGCCAAAGCCATCCGCCAGGCCTTGCCTGAACCTTAGCGCGTTTTACCACTAAAACCGCCGTCGGCTCGAACATTCTCGCCACAGGCCGCGACATCTGTAATAATCTCTCCAGACGGCGACGGGAGATCGAAATGGACAGCCAGCACTTCATCGATCAGTGGAATAAGTACTTCCCCGGGGCAGAGCTGCCACTGGGATTCTATTACGCCGCAGAACCTGGCGAGGTTACGCTTGCTGACAACGCCGACAAACACCGTTGCGTGATTTGCGATCTGGCGAAGGTCCGGCGCGGCAGCCCCTTGGCTTTCAACTACGAACGGCTTGGCTGTGCCGGCGGCCGGCGCTATTTCGGCTTTTCACGCGATCTGGCGCCGCGCTTCGAGTACTTCCTTTCCTGCGGGATCGCAGGGGAACTGGAAGGTGAGCGTTACAAGCGCTCACCGGAACTGGTCAAGGAGCTGTTGACGATCCTGCCCGAATTCGCTGCACCTTCGAAATACATTATCTTCAAGCGCTGGGACCAGTTGGCGGATGAGGACCAGCCCATCGCGGCGATCTTCTTCGCGACGCCGGATGTCCTATCCGGCCTGTTCACGCTGGCTGGGTTCGACCAGTCCGCCTTGGAAGCCATTTACACGCCTTTCAGCGCCGGCTGCGGCTCGATCGTCCATTATCCCTATATCGAGGCGACGACGGGCAGCAACCGGCCCGTGCTCGGGATGTTCGATGTCAGCGCCCGACCCTGCGTACCGGCCAACGTGCTGACCCTGACCATCCCGCTGGCCAAGCTGGAGAGCATGGTTGGATACATGGACGAGAGTTTCCTGATCACCGAGTCCTGGAACAAGGTGCGTAAGCGGATCGCTGAGAAATAGCGGCTTGCCGGATCTGGCAACGGCTGGTTTGCCGGCAGCTGAGATCCTGGGTATAGTACTAGCAAACCCATTGGGAGCAACGCAATGAGCATCCAGGTTCAGGAACCGGCGGCTGACGGGGCGTCAGCGCGTCCTCGGCCGCACCTGCCCGCCTGAACCTGGTTGTGACGACTACGCGACTGCCCAACTCATCCACGACAGGCCGGCAGGTTTGACAGCACCGAGTTCTCTCGGCGCCCGGTAAATCAGGAGCAAGTTATGAAGCCTGCCAACGCAAGTACAGAACAAATCACGATGCGCACCGCCCGGTCCGAAGATGACTTCTGGCTGGTCCGCCAGTTGCTGATCGACTGCTGGCACCAGGCCCCGCCGTTTTTCAACTGGGAGATCCGTCGCTGGGATGGCTCCTACCACCACAATGAGCAATCCGGTTTCGATGCGCGCTGGAACGGCGGCCGATCCGTCGGCCTCTGGGAAACCGCGGACGGGCGGCTGGCCGGAGCGATCCATCCCGAGAACAAGGGCAGTGCCTGGATCAACATCGATCCCGCCTACCGCCGCCTGGAACCAGAAATGCTGGACTGGGCCGAGGCCCACCTGCCCCACCCCGATAAGCATGGGTGCCGGCGGCTCAGTGTCTTCTGTTGGGAGTTCGATCAGCTGCGGCGAGAGCTGCTGATCAGTCGGGGTTACCGGCAAACCGCGGTTGGCGAAGTGATGCGCGAAAAACCCTATACAAGCACCGAACCGCCGTCGCCGCGCATGCCGGAGGGATACGCGCTGCAGACGATCAGGCCGGGAAATCTCGAGGATTGTGGGTGTTATGCTCGGTTACTCAACGATGGCTTCCGTTGCGATTTTCACAAGGCGCAGGAATTGGTCAATTTCACGCTGCATTCACCGTCCTTCCGCTCGGATCTGGAACTTGTCGCCGCCGCGCCGGATGGCAGCTTCGCCGCGTTGACCGGCATGATTTACGACGCGGACAACCGTTTCGGTTTATTCGAACCGGTCTGCGCCACCCGGGGCCCGCGACCACTGGGATTGACCGGCGCACTGCTGGCCGAAGGCTACCGGCGCGTCCGCCTGCTTGGCGCTGAACACTGCTATGTGGGCACGGGGATCGGCATGGCCGCTAATAAGTTCTACGAAGCCTGTGGCTTCAAGATCATCCAGACCGGTTGGATGTGGACGAAGGAGATCCGTGCTTAGCCCAATCGATTTCTTGTTGGCTGGCTAAGGCTATCGGGCGGTGACCGACCAGTGTGAATTTTAGGATTTACGTGCTTGGCGGAATCCTCTCGAGTAATTAGAATATTCTGCACTGGAGGATGGCCATGCCTAATCAGCACGCTGTTGGAACACGCTGGGTTGCCGTGATCATTATCTTGCTCTTCGCCAATGTTGCGCTCCTGGGCTGCTCGAGTCACAGCCCGTTGGCAATCGACCAGACCGGTCAAGCCCTGACATCAACTTCAGTCACCTTTGCGCGGCTGGCCCAATCTGGCCAAGCCGTAACCGTGACAATGCGTCCCCAGCAACCCGTCGCCCCACCGCGAGGGATCAGCGCCAGCTTCGGCCCTGTGCAGTTTCCAGTCGGTACCTCCACCCGTAAGGTGAGTTACGACCCGGCTGACCTGACCAAGACGGGTGACGGCTATGAGGTCACGTCGCCGAGCAATCTGGTGACCATCAACGACACCAACGCGCGGTTTGCTCCCGATTGGGACGGCGCTTCCTCGACCAGCGCTGCCGGCCTGGCCTATTGCACCTATCGCTTCGCCCTGGACGGCTACGACGCCAGTCCCGACAACCTGACCACCATCGGTTTCGAGTGGGCAGTGGAACCGGCTGCCTGGTCGAATGTCTGGGTCGGCATCGCCGATCACTCCCATGATACGTGGCAATGGTATAGCGGACCGGATGACCTGGTCCTGACCGTCGACACCTTTGATGGCTATTATTACGAGAACGGCGACTTGCTGGTTCTGGTACTGCTGACCGGTACCGGAGAAACGCCCGAGTTGGCCCGGATCACGATCGGCCAAGAGGAGATCCGCGGCACGGGGGCCGACCTACCCGACACCACGCCGCCCGTGGTACCACCGCTGGCCGAACCGACGGGCGGACTGCCCGCCAGCATCGACCTCAGTCCCGGCTGTGCGCCGATCAACGACCAGAAATGGTGGCCCAGCTGCACCTGCTTTTCGATCGGCGATAGCGCTTACAACTATGAACTCAATCGCATTTATGGGGACTACGGTTGGGATTTCAGCAATCCGCTGAACCGGATCAGCCCCAAGTACATGTATGTGATCAGCGGCGAGTTCCAGGGCTGGCATCCTCCCGCTCCACCGCCCTATCACGGCCGCTGGTTCGATTACGATATGCAGCCTTTATGGGACTTCGGCCAGGCCATGGAATGGCACGCGCCGTATGACATGCATTACAACAACAACTGGGATCCCGAAGCGGAAAACGATGCCGCCGTGCTGACCATCGACAGCTGGGAATACATCCCGACCCAATCCGCGGAAGGCCTGGTCAGCGCTAAGGTCATCTTGGCCGTGCACCGGCTGCCACTGGTCATCGGCGCCCTGCTGGATTCGAACTTCGGTGGATACGAGCCCGGCACTGTCTGGAACTACGTCGGCCCGCAGGCCGGTGCTCATGCCATGCTGATTGTGGGCTACGACGACGCCAAACAGGCGTTCAAGGTGCGCAACAGCTGGGGCACAGACTGGGGTGATGAGGGATACTGCTGGATCGGCTATGACACCTTTGCTAATCCGAGTGAGTACACGATTGCCTTCGTTCTCCACGACAGCTACAGCCAGGCGGTCGCCGAGCGATTCTGTGGCCAACAACCGGCATTGCAGCCACCGGCGGCGGTGCGGGCCAGCGACGGCCGCAGTTACGAGCATATCCGTGTCACCTGGGACGAGGTGACTCAAGCCACCGGCTACGACATATTCCGCGACGATCCCATGGGCGATCCAGTCGCCAGTGTGGGCGCCGAGTATAGCTGGATCGACACGGGCATCACGGACTTGATGCGTCATACTTACTGGGTACGGAGCGTCAATGGCGAAATGCTCAGTCCGCTCAGCAGTCCCGATACCGGCTACCGCACGACCCCGGGAGCGGGTGACTGGTACGCGCTGGGCCACGACCGTGGCAACTCCTGTTACAGCACGCAAAATGGACCCCAGTCTAAGCCCGGTGAGTCGGTCTTCGTGACGGATATTCCCAACGGCGCGGACTTCAAAATCGTCATCGGCGCCGACGGCGCGCTGTATTGCGGGCGTTACGACGGCCTGCTGCAATGCCTGGACCCGGATACCGGCGACGAGCGTTGGAGCGCCAATCTGACCAACAACGTGCGCGGGCTGACTATCGGTACCGACGGTACCGTTTATGCCATTTCCTGGCAGGCTACGGCCAGCTGTTACCTGTACGCCTACAATCCTGATGGCACGCCGAAGTGGACCACCGCCGCCCTGTCACCGGGCACGATCGAAGGCCCCACCCTCGGGGCGGACGGCACCATCTACGTCGGTGGACGCAATACCGCGGGTACCGAGGCCGTATTGTACGCGATTACCGATACGGGCACTGGCTATACGATCGACTGGGAGTTTCCCACCGGTCGCCTGACGATCAACGACATTCCCCTGGTAGGCGCCGACGGCCGGATCTATCTTGCCGTCATGGATGACAGCTATTCCAATGCCCAGCAGATCTGCGTCATCGATAACGGCGACCATGCGACCGAGGACTACCGGACTCCACCGGGTCCAGCCAACGCCGAAAGCGAAGTCCTGTGCGTAACGCCGGACAACATCTTGCTGGCGGGTACTTACGATAAAAAACTAACCGCCTATAACAGTGACGGCACCGAGCGTTGGCAAAGCACCACCGCCGCCAGTTGGGGCCATTACTGGGATGCCGGTCTGACCAGCGACGGCCTCATCATCGCCCGTTACGACAATTACATGTTGGCATTGGTGGACAACGACGACAGCGCGACCGAGCTTTGGACCAGCGATGAACTGAAAAGCGCGACGATTGCCATTGGTCGCAACGACACGATCTACTGCCAGTACAAGTCGAGTACCGGCGACAACCTGCGCGTCGCGGCCTTCGATCCGCTGACCGGAGAAGCGCTGTGGACGTGGTCGCAGGGCATGACCTATAAGGGCTATAGCTCGCCGATCGTAATCGGCAATGAGGGCGAGTTGTTCGTGCCATGCTTTACCGACCTGCTGTGCCTGCGATGACAAGCCTGAGATCGAGCTCGCTGTACGCACACGCGACTGGCCAGGCGTTGGGCTGGTATTATTCTGGTAAGTGACGATCCACCGGAGGTTGGTGGTATGCGATATGCAGTCCAACTGCTTTACGTTTGCCTGATCGCCAGTTTGTCCTTGCTGCAGTTGCCCGGATGTGGTGGGCAATCCGCCAATCCCCCCGCGGACGCCAGCGCTCCCGTCATGGCGAATCGAGCCATCACGCTTCCCGATGCCGTTGCCGCGGTCAAGGCCGCACCGGCACCCGACACCATCGCCCCTGAGCTGTGGAATGAACTGACCAGCGAGTTGGCACGCGTCATCGCGGAAACACACGTTGGCAAGCTGGCCACTGCGCCACCGTCCGGGGATCGCAATCGCGTCGCCGACCTGCACATCGAGCAAGGCGGCGGCGAGTTCCGGCTGGTTTGGAGCTATGTCTGTGCCGGCGACTACGACCTGAACAGCGAGGTCAACGTCAGCGACCTGACACCGATCGGCGTCAACTTCGGCGCACGCCCGGACTGGGTCACCTGGGGCACGGCGCAACGGGCGGACGGCGACCGCAACGGGTTGGTCGGTGTCGCGGACATCACGCCGATCGGCCAGAATTACCAGGCGCGCACGACCGCGTATCACGTCTATGCAAGCGCCGATCAGGCGGACTATCCATCGGAAGCTGGCGCGCCCAACGGCGCTGGCGCGGAGCTGGTCGGCACGGCGGCTTTCACCGAGGCAACCACGGGGCTCGGAGAGCAACTGGTATTCAACTCGGTTGTGGAAACGCCTGTCGCCGGTGCCTTCTACTGGGTGCGCCCGACGGATGGCGAGACCGACGGCCCGCCCAGCAACCTGGCCAGCGAAACCGGTCGCGGTGACTGGTGGATGCAAAACCGCGAGCCAACCTTGAACGGCCGCAGCCTGGCCTTCGGCCCACGGGCCAACAATCTGGCCTGGACCTATGCCACCGGTGACGAAATCTACGGAGCACCGGTCGTCCGCGCCGACGGCGTGATCATTATCGGCTCCCAGGACGACAGCTTGCACGCAATCAACCCGGACGGCGGCGGCCTCTGGACCTTCCCCACCGGCGGCAATATCGATGCGACGCCTGCCATCGCGCCGGACGGCACGCTCTATTTCGGCGGTTGGGATGGCAGCTTCTATTCGCTGCACCCCGACGGCACGCTCAACTGGGCTTATGCCCCCACCACGGAGGCCTGGTTCAGCCCGGCGATCGGACCCGACGGCACCATTTATGTCGGCTGCAACGACGACAGCCTGTACGCGATCCAGCCCGATATGACGATCGACTGGGGTTTCCCGACCGGGGCGGGTATTCACGCCTGCCCGGCCATCGGTTCCGACGGAACGGTTTACGTGGGCAGCTACGACAACAATGTATATGCCATCAACGGCGAAGGCAGCCAGCGCTGGTCCTTCACCACCGGCGGCCAGATCCGCTGCGGCGTAGCGCTGGGACCCGACGGGACGGTTTACGCCGGCAGCATGGACCAGCACCTTTACGCGATCGACAGTGCCGGCCAGGAACGCTGGCGCTACGACGCCGGCGGCCAGATCATCGCCGGACCGGCTATCGGCGCCGACGGTTCGATCTACATCGGCAGCCGCGGTCGCTACCTGACGGCGCTCAGTCCGGACGGCAGTGTCCGCTGGCGGTTTGAGGCCCAGGACAGCATCGAAACCAGTCCGGCGATTGGCGCGGACGGCTTGGTGTATTTCGGCGACCGGTGGCGGACGGTTTACGCCTTGAACCAGGATGGCAGCCTGCTGTGGACCTACCAAACGAATGCGGCAGCCGCCTCAGGGATGGCCCTCGGCAATGACGGCACGCTGTATGTTGGCGGCGACAACGGCAGTCTGTTCGCCTTCGGCGGTGGTGACACCGGCACGCCGGCCACGTTGGACTACCTGCTACCGATGGAAGGCACCACTGGCGCTGAGGTAGCCCTGGCCGTCACGCCGCAGGGTTCGCCGCCCTTCACGATCACCTGGAACTTGGGTGGCGGAGCCGAGCCCAATACGCCGACCGGCGCCAATCCGACGGTGACGCTCGGTCCCCCCGGTATCTACGCGGCCAGCGTCACTGCCAGCAACTCCTACGATCCAGCGGCAACCGTTGACTTCCAGCTCTATGTCCATCCGGTTCCGTCAGTACCGGGTGATTGGCTGCACAGCTGGGGCGGAAGCGACGAGGAGGGGCTGACCGATCTGGTCGTCGATTCCCATGGTCACATCCATGCTGTCGGTTATACGTATACTTACGGCGCGGGAGACCTGGATGTACTCCTGGTGGAATACGACGCCAACGGCAACCTGATCTCTGCTCGCACCTGGGGTACTGCGGGCTGGGACGAAGGCAAAGCGATCGCGATTGACGACGAGGACAATCTCTACATCGCGGGAAGCTGTGAGCCGGATAACCTTGATGACGCACTGCTGCTCGTTTTCGATGCCGATGGTGAGTTGGCCTTCGCGCGTAGCTGGGATAACACGCACGACGATGACACGAAAGGGATCACCCTCGGCGCTGACGGTACGATCTGGCTGGGCGGTGACACCAGAGGTTCTCATCCCGGCGGCGTTTACGGCGCCCTGGTTCTGCACTACACCGCCTCAGGTGATTTTATATCCGCAACCGCCTGGGATCTGCCACTCGATGAATGGATCACCGATATGACAACGGATTCTGCGGGCAACATCCTGGCTACGGGTACGGTCTACGACTACCCCACGGATGTATCTGATCCCTTCGTCCTCTACTTCGACGGCACAGGTACGTTGAACTGGGCCCGGCGGTTTGACTCCGAACCGGATGAGCGGCTCTGCTTTATCGCCGTTGATTCCGCCGGCAACAGCTACATCTGCGGATATCAGCCGTCGATCTTGAAGTATGATCCGCTGGGCAACCTGGTCTGGTCGCGTCAGTGGAGCGCGGTCCCCTATCTCGGCGCCGGTATCGCCGTCAGGGGCAACCGCCTGACCGTGGTTGGTGGCGCCGTCGATGGGGTGCATTACAATTTCGATCCGTTTATCCTCATGGGTGATACAAGCGGGGCCGTCGACTGGGGCCGCGTCCTGCGCACAGCATTCGATGACGACATTTTCTACAATGTCGCCTTCAGCAGCGGAGATGCGATAAACGTTAGCGGCCAGGGCTGGAGCAACCTCGGCACGTGGGCGGAAATGTCCGTCGCCGCCACAGACGTG
This sequence comes from bacterium, assembly GCA_016932385.1. Lineage (GTDB taxonomy): Bacteria > 4484-113 > 4484-113 > 4484-113 > JAFGCY01 > JAFGCY01. The sequence goes on from JAFGCY010000074.1 coordinate 13,165, forward strand.
ACTGGTACGAACAGCACCATCACGCCGACCGCGGCCACGCCCGTGGGAACTCCCGCCGAGGTCACCGGCGCGCTGCAGGACATCACAGGCATTGTGGACGCCCCGACCGGCATGGCCAACGGCACACTGGCCCGCGTCAGCTATCCGGACTAGCTCGGACTGAGCTCGCGAGGACGGCGTGACAGCTGCAGCAGCTGGCCGGCACGCCAGCCTGCTCGGGCTCCTGATTTTACGCGGCAATCGAAATTATACGGGAACTTAACTTCCGAGCACGCTTCAGACCGCACCAAGACTGGTCATTTACGATAATATATAAGCGTCAATGGATACTGAGTCGTCAGCCGCCGAGACAACTGCCGATAAAACCCTGCGCGCCCACAACTGGTTTAACGAACACCTGCTGTCAACCTTTCAGGCCATGAACAACTTCGAGTCGGACAGTGCGCTGGCCGATCTGGGCAAGGCGCGCCGGGAGCTGGCGGAAAGCAACCTGGGCGCTGAGCTGATCGCAATGCTTATCATTCGCCTGCGCTATGTGGAGTTCCAAATCAGACGGCTAACGTGCGATGCGGCGGAGTTTTTACAGCTGCGCGGCGAATTGCTGGAATTCCTGGCGCAGCCCGAAGCCAACCAGCTGGCGGCCGCGGTCCGCTCATCGTATCTAATTCAACTGCGCACTCAGATGCTGCGTGATGAAGGCGTAGCTTATCCCGTTGCTGAATTCCACGCGCATTACGACCAGATCCCCGCGGAGCTGTACACAAGCGAACTCGACCTATATATCGCCTGCTGGGCTTATTTGGCCAAGGATCAGGAAGTACTCGCCAAGGTATTTGGTGAGTATACGCTGAATCCCGGGCACTATCAGGCCCGTTTCGTCTGGCAGGTGATCAACTTCATGTACCAACTACTGACAGAGAAGGCCGCCGTGCGAGATGTGCTGGAAATGATCAAAGCGCTGGGGCATCCCCGCCACTGGCACTTTCTGGAAAAAACCGCCTGGCCGGAGGTAGTCGAACTCGGCTTGGTGACGCCGGAAGTAGCAGCAGCCCTGGCCGAGCGGATCGCCAAACTCCAACCGCAGGATGAAACCACCACCCGTCCCGAAAAGCGCACCAGGCACATGATCACCGACTAAGCTCCGTTCGTGTGGACAGGCCACGGACATATGCTAAATTAGCCCCCGCTGCAAAGGAGCTTCAAGACATGCCAGCAGACGATATTTTCGACAGTGACGCGTTCAAGGCGCTCGGTAACTTGGCCGAGAACCTTAAGGATGCCTTCGCGGAAGGCTTGGAAGCGATGCACCAGGCTGGCGACATCGCCGCCGAGGAAATGGAGCCCGACCACGAGGTCGAGCTGGCGATTCAGCTGACCGCCCGAGTGGAAGGCCATCCGTACAAGGTGGATGCCCTGGTGACGTTTGCGCTCGAGCTGGCGCCGGTGCTTATAACGCCGCACTCGCCGCTGGCGGCGATCGCCGCGGCCCTCGGCTCGGCCGGCGTGGACCTGGGCGAGGACCACGATGCCGTGATGGAACAACTCGGCATGCCGCGGGTGATCGGTGCGGTGACGAACATCTCGACGCAGGAGTTGGAACTTCACGGGCCCGACGGGCGGATCCAGGCCGAGTTGAACCGGGACGCCAGCTTGCTGGTTACCGTCGAAAACGGCCAGCTGCGGCTCAATTGCGAAGGGGTTTTCTCTTTTCCACAACACACCGGCGCCTATTACGCCGTTCCGTCGATGGCGGCGATGCAAGCCAACCTGGTGATCGACCGCAACAACCTGGACGTTCCCGTTAAGTTCGACTGGACTGAGCCGGACAAGGACAACCTGCGCGTCAGCGGCACCGTCGTCATCCGGCCCCTGGACTAGCGCGCCGGTTCAATGCCCCGCAGCGTCGACAACTCCAACGGTGGGCAGCCGCCCCCGTCGGCCAGTGCCAGGTGCGAGTACAACTCGTCCCAGACCGCATCCATCCTCCGGCCTTCGGCCTCCGACAGCGGCTTCTCCAGCGTCAGCCTGATGTCCGGATGCACCGGTAGAACGCGGTACTGCAGGCTGCCTTCGGCTGTGTATTTGCGCACGTAGACCGGCAGGTAGCTCATTTCCACGCTTGCGACCCGCCCCGCGTCAAAGCTCAGCGTCAGATAGAAGATCATGCCGCTGTCCCGGTACCGGCTGCGCTGGTTGGAGGCGAAGTTGCCCAACGAGTAGGCAATCGGCCGCGCCGGTCCTCCGGCCTGCGGCTCGTACCACTCGCAGGGCTGCACGACGTGCGGATGAGCGCCGACTACGGCATCGACGCCGTGATCCAGCAGCGTACGTGCCAGTTGCTGCTGAGCTTTGTTGGGATGGCGTTCGTACTCCACACCGAAATGCAGGAACGCAATCACATAGTCCGCGCCCGCCTGCCGCGCCGCCGCGGCTGCCGCGCTGAGCAGTTCCGCGTCGATCACATTCACGCAGGATGGCTGGTCGCGCGGAATCGGAATGCCATTCGTTCCATAGGTGTAATTCAGGAACGCCAGGTTCAGCCCCTGGACATTGACAATGCACGGCTTAGCTTGCGCGGCGCTATCGCGATAGGTTCCGGTATGCGCAAGTCCCGCCTGGTCCAGGTTGTCCAGCGTGGCGACAAGACCGCTGTAGCCTTTGTCCAGGCTGTGGTTATTGGCCGTGCCCAGCAGATCGATGCCGGCTTTGTGCAGGCTGGCGGCTAATGTCGCCGGTGTATTGAAGCAGGGGTAACCGGAGTAGCCGCGCTCGGCGCCCGCCAGCCGGGTTTCCAGATTGGCGATCGCGTAATCCGCGCCGGCCAGATACGGTGCGATGTACTGAAACAACGGATCAAAGTCGTATTCGCCGGTAGCCGTCTGGGCGGCATTCGTCAACGGCAGATGCATCAACAAGTCGCCGGCGAAGGCGATCGTTATCTCGCGACTGTCGGGGAAACCGTAATCGTCCTCGGCCCGACTGGAACCAGGCGCCGCCAACCCGCCCAACACCACGAGGCAAGCTAGGCATACAATGCGGCGCATTTATCCTCCGGCGTGTGAGTATGGTTTAATACTTCGTCGAACCCGCTTGGATTATATCGGCCGTGTTAACCTTTGTGATCGCTGGTCTGGTTGGATTTTATTGCTGGATCATTCCACAACCCGGTTGCGCGGACGCGCCGCCCGTTTCGGCCCCCGACACACCGGATGCGACCCCGGCCTGGACCATCTACGAATTCCAGGATGGCCGGCTGCTATCCACTGATACCACTCCCGTCGCGGCGATCCCTCCGAGCGCTGACTGCGTCTGGCCCGTTGCGTGCCCGTTGCCAGTCGACTGGGAAGTACTCGCTGCCGAACGAGCGGACCTGACGGGCGACGGGGAGCCGGAATACGCGCTGCTCGTTTGGCGGCCGTGGCTCGACTGGCCGATCATGAGTTGGACCGGCCGCGCCAGTCCGATCGCCGGGCACCAGGATGCTGACGGCAACAGCTGCCATCTCATTTTGCTCAATCCCGCCGGCCGGGATACCGAGCACCAGGCTGACCATAGCTACGACCTGGTCTGGGCGGGCTCGGCCCTGGCCCGGCCGCTGACGGCGATCGCCGTCGCGGAACTGGACGACCAGCCCGGCACGGAACTGCTCGCACTGGAGAGCAGCTATCTGGCTGGGCGCGAAGTACCGGCGGACTGCCTGTCCGTCTGGCAATGGAACGGCTTTGGTTTCTCCCTGCTCTGGCGCAGCGAGCCGGGTAGCTACCGGGATTTGCGCGCGATTGACCTAAACGGAGACGGCACCGCCGAAATCCTGGTCAGATAGTAGTAGAATTGTCTATAGCTTCGCGGCAAACATATAACGACTCGGGGATTAGTTCGAGACGAGAATAAAACACGGGGGCTAAACGTGATGTATTCAAAAACGCTGTTAATCAACGGATTGAGTGGATTTCTCTTCGTGCTGCTGATCACCTCATCCGCATTCGGCCAGGACACCTACAGTTCGTATGAATTACCGGACGTTTATGAAGGACAGGAGATCAGCTTGCCCTGCGACGTTGACGGAATGCAGTATCTCGAGATCGAGCTATCCGATGCACAGCTCGAGCTGCTCCGCGACAACGGCTTTGTCGTACGACCGCTCAACTGTTACGAGTTCTCGCACCTTTACGAGGATCTGCGCTACTCGGGTTGGCCGGTCTACATCACGACGGACTCCGTACTGCACGTCTACCACCTGCTCTTCAACAAGCTGCTGCGCGAATTGGAGGAAGACAAGCTGATTCCCGCGGTTACCGATCTCACCGTCGCGCTGACCGCCGCGGCCCAGCGGCAGTACGCGGAATCCCGCGGCACCGAGCTGGAGGAATCCTGCCGCCGCGTCTGGGCTTATTTCGCCATCGCCGAGCAATTACTGCTGGCCGAGCCGCCGCCGGTGCCCGACGAAATCGCGGTGCTGGTGAACGCCGAGTTGGATCTGATCCGCCAGCACGACGCGATCTACATGTCGCCACTCCTATCGCTGCCGGGGCTGTTCGACGAGGGCGAGAAGGTGGATCCCACCGCGCCGCTCGACGACTCCACGCTATACTACGCCGAGGACTACAGCCAGTACACGCCGCGTGGGCATTACACGCGCACGCCAACGCGCTCACGCTACTTCCAGGCGATGATGTGGTACGGGCGCGTCAACTACCGGCTGATCAATCCCCATGAGGCGATGCAGGCCCTGCTGGTGACACGCCTGCTGGATACAACCGCGGTCGGCGACAAATCGGCGCTGGCGGTCTGGGCATCGATCTACGAGCCCACGGCATTCCTGGTCGGCAACTCCGACGACCTGGGCTATTTCGACATCGTCTCCGTCGCCGAGCCGATCTACGGCTCCGCCGCGCCGGCGCTGGATCAGCTGGCCAATCCGGCGCTGCTGGATGAGTTTCTGGCCGCGGCGCGGCTCCTGCCGCCGCCGCAGATCAACTCGATGTGGGTGAACATCTGGGAGGACGAAGAAGAGGTCACGCGCGGCTTCCGCTTCATGGGTCAGCGCTTCGTACTGGACGCGTTCATCTTCGAGAATCTGATCTGGCGCAAGGTCGGTACACCGGAGTCACCACGCATGCTGCCCCGCGCTTTGGACGTCTTCGCCGCCTTCGGCAACGACGAGGCTCTGGCCATCCTGGCTGAACTGGGCGAGACCGATTACGAGCATTATGCGACGCAAATGGTGAAGCTGCGCACAGCAGTGGCCGCCCAGCCATCCGAGTACTGGGATGAGACGCTCTATGCCAAATGGCTGCAGATGCTCCTGATCCTGGCCGAGGAGAAGGCGGCCGCCTACCCGGCCTACATGCAGACGCCGGCCTGGGCCCGCAAAGACCTGCACTCATCACTGGGCAGTTGGACCGAGTTGAAGCACGACACGATCCTTTATGCCAAACAGGTGATGGCCGAGATGGGTGACGGCGGTGAAGAATACGTGCCGCCGTTGAACCACGTCGAACCGGTGCCGCGCACCTTCAACGCGCTGCTGGAGCTGGCCGCCTTGACGCGCTCCGGTCTGGAGGCGCAGGATTTGCTGACACCCGATATCGAAGACATTCTGAATTCACTCACCGAGGAGGTCGGCTTCTTCCGCGACATCGCCTTGCGCGAGTTGACCGGCGGTGAGTTTACGACGGATGAGAACGACCGGTTGCTCTACGCCGGCGGCTGGCTGGAGTGGATGACGATGTCGTCCGCCGACGTGATCGAGGAAGGCGAGAATGCGGGCTTCTATGTCGACGCGGACGAGGCGGCGCTGGTCACCGATGTCGCCACCGATCCCAGCGGTTTCGTGCTGGAGGAAGCCACCGGCCGGATCTTCGAAATCCTCGTGGCCACGCCGGCCTGGGATGGTGGCGTGCAGATTTCCTACGGCGGCGTTTTCAGCTATTACGAGTTTCCCTGGCCGCTGGCGGACCGGCTGACCGACGAAAAATGGCGCGAGATGCTGTGCAATGACGAACAGCCCGCGCGGCCCGAGTGGACCAGCGAGTTTATCGCCGAATAGTCAGATCGAAATTGGGGGAAAGATGTTGGTGAGGTTACGGGTGATAGTAAGGCGGGGCGGCGCGCTATGCGCGGCCATGGCCTGTTGGTTGGCTCTGACGGCGCCGGCGGGAGCCCAGCCGGCCTGCGAGATCCTGGCCCAGGTTGACGCGGTGATCAAACGCTGCCGTGAGCATCCCACTGACTGCGCCTTGCGCGACGAGTTTGTCGCGCTGCTCCAGGAGGCCTATGCCGCGGAGGACATCACCGAGTTGGATTCGCGGCTGTACGTGGCGGTGCTGACTGACACCAAGCTGCATGCCCGCCTGGAGTTCCTGGAATTCCGCATGGGCACGGAGAAACACTCCAGCGCCAGCATCATCAAGGTCGTAACCTTGGTGGCGGTGCTGCATGAAATCGAAGCCGGCCGGCTGGAGTGGGAATCCGTTATCGAGGGCTGCAGCGTGGAAAGCCTGGTTTACCGGATGATCAAGGTCTCCAGCAACGAGGCCTACAATGCACTGACGCATTATCTCGGCTTTGAGAAGATCAACGCCTGGCTGCGCGAACTTGGCTTCAGCGAGGACGAGCTGTTCATCGGGCACTACCTGCTGCCCGCCGGTAACGCCAATCGCGGGCGGCTGGGCACCAACCGTTCGACCGCCGCGGGGATGGCCAAGCTGTTTTTCCTGATCGCGCAGGAAGACGACGTGGATGGCTTCCTGTCCTCGGAAGGCCTGGCCCTGGCGCGCAAACTGCTCTCCTGTCACAACGAATCGAATAACGATCCGCACCACAACGACCGGCTCAACCGCGACGTCGCGGAGAGCATCTGCTTCATGCACAAGACCGGCAACAACGATTACGTGGTGACCGACGGCGGGATCTTCAACTGCGGCGACCGCTCGTTCATCGTGGTGGTCTTCGACAAACGCCTCAGCAAGAAGAAGATGCGGACATTCGGCGCCGCCCTGGTCGAGTTCTCCGCCGACTTCCCCAAACGCATCCCGCCGATCGCGGTCTACGAGTTTGATCCAATCCTGCTCGGTCCCCGCTGGGACCTGGGCCTGACCGCTGAGAAAATCGCCAATCACCTTGCGCTGCAAACACCCGCACCCAACGCCACGGAGTCCGCTTCAAAATCTGAATCGGATCAGGCGGCGGAGCCGGAGCCGGAGCCGGAACCTGAATCGGAATCACAAGCCGAACCCGAGCCCGAACACGCTGAGGAATCCGAGGCGGACGAACGGAAGGAAGAGGACTGCCGGCGTTCTTTTCGTAGCCGCACCGGCGCTTAGCGACCGGCACCTGATCGTGTAGCAGCCGGCAGAGCCCAGGCTTAATGGCATGGCCGGGAAGCCGTGGTTTGGTTGGTTTGGTAAGTTGCGGGGGCAGGATTTGAACCTGCGACCTTCGGGTTATGAGCCCGACGAGCTACCAGCCGCTCCACCCCGCGCCGGAAGTCTACCTTACGGGCTGCGGTGTGTCAACTCATTGCGTCACCGATCCGGGAGCAACGCAATAGTCGGACCGGTTGTCTCATTACGGGTCGCCGCCCGTTGTCTCCAATCCGGGCAGGTCAGCTGTGGCGCGGCAGGTTCCGGACCGTCTCCGCCACGCGCCAGCGCAACGCCAGCGGCCCGCGCGTGATGAGCCAGCGGAAGTCATCCTGCGCGCGGTAAGCCCCCAACCGCCACCACTGCTGCGCCAGCCGGCCCCAGCCCCACAGGCCCAGCCCCAGCGCGGCGATTCCGCTGACGCCATACGCCCGGGCAATCGCCGCCAGGCCGGGGATCTGGGCCAGCAGCGCCACCAGCAGGTTCAAGACCGACAATCCCGTCAGCGCCAGCAGCGCCGCCGTCCGCGTCCGCGGAGCAAGCAGCGCAATGGCCAGTCCCCAGAGCAGGTGGCTCAGCGCGGCCAGGGCCAGCATCAGCCGCTCGGTCGCGGCTCCTCCCGCCGGCACGGCGATGATCATTACGAGCAGGGCGCCGACAGCACAACTAACCGCCAGCCAGGATTCCGCGCGGGAGACCAGCCGCAATCCGCGCAGCCAGCCACCGTGCGTGGCGATCGCGACCCGGCGTTGCCTGGCGCTGCCGGTCCGCTCAGTCGCCATGGGACTCCTGCTCCGCGCGGTTGACTGCCGTACCGCTGACGCTCAGCGTGCCCTCGGGCGGTTCGTCGGACGGCGGCTGAGCTGCGTCAGCTTCCGTGGCCTCCTCCGCGCCTGGCGGGCTATAGACATAGTCGAGTAACAGCCCGTTGCTGGACAGGACGTAATAGAACTTGGCCAACAGCTTGTCCATCACATTCAAAAAATCCGGATCGGTGGCCTCGCTGGCCCGCGCGACCTGGATGATGTTTTCCAGTTCCTTCAGCACTTCGTCCGCGCTGCCCGGCAACTCGTCTGCGCCGAGCTGCTCGATCACCGTCGGGTCGACCTGCCAATCGGGACCGACGCGGTTGGGATCGACGAACGGCCCCACGCGTTCGAACTGGGCCATCACAACCTGGTGCGAGACATCCGCAAGGCTCCAATGCAGCACGCCGTCGCCCGCATAATCCGGCTCGGGCGTGGACTCGAGCAGTACGAGGTTTGGCGGGTAGGTCAGGGACAGCTCGACGTCCAGCGGCCCCTCCTCGTAATAGAAGTCCGGCGTGACGAAAAAGTACCGTCCTTCCTCGTAGCGCAGGTAGCTGCTGGTGGTGAAGTTGATCGTGAAACCGAAGTCGCGCACCTTGACCGGAATTACGCCGAGTTCACGCGCGGCGCTGAAATAGTCGAATACGCCGGCCTCCAGTTTCAGGCCGCTCCAGCGGTCGACAACCTCCACGGTGCCGCGCTCGTTGATCAGCATCGTCAGCTGCGACTGCGTAGCAGCGGCCCGAACCGGCCCAGGAGCCGCCAGGCACAGGCCGAGCAGCACCAGGCCTAGCAGACCGGAACACCTTGCGTGCGTCAATGGTTGCATCTCAGTTAGTGTGGACACCCAGGCACTCACCGGCGTTCAACACGTTACCGGCCAGGAAGCTATCGATCGGCATGCGCGGCTTATTCTCCGGCTGTACCTCCAGCAGGCGCAGGGCCAGCTCACCCGTTTCAATCCAGGCGGCTTTCTTGGTCGTCATCAGCACCGTGCCCGGCTCGATCTCATCCCCCGCCGGATCGGACATCACCAGTTCGGCGCGCGCTCGCCAGACTTTCAGCCGTCGCCCGTCGGGCAGCGTGGTCAGCGCCCCGATGTCCGGATCCCAGGCCCGAACGAAATTCTCCAGCTCGGGCGCCGGTCGCTTCCAGTCGATCAGCGTATCGCTGCGGTCATACATCCGGCTGTAGGTCGCGCGCGCGTGATTCTGGGGCGTCAGCGTATAGACGCCGGCAGCCACCTGATCGAGTGCTTCGACCGCCAGCCGTCCGCCCAGCGCGCCCAGCGCGGTTTTCAGCTCCAGGTAATTCCAGGTCGCCGGCACGGCCAGCGGCCGGCGCAGCATTACGTCACCGTCGTCGACGCGCGGCGTCATCCGCATGATGCAGCATTCCGTGTCGGTCCAGCCGTTGAGCAGCGTGTTGCGGACGGGCGAGGGACCGCGTAACAGCGGCAGGGGTGAGGGATGAACATTCAACGGCCACTCGGTCAGGGCCAGGATTTTCTTCGGGATGATTTGGCCGTAGCTGGCCAGCAGAAACGCTTCCGGCCGGCAGGCGCTCAATTGCGCGCGATAGTCGGGATTATTTCTCACGCGCTCCGGTTTGAAAACGGGGATACCCAGGTCACCAGCATCAAGGCAGACGGGTGTCGGGCACAGCGTCAGCTTGCGGCCGGCGGGATGGTCGGGCTGGGTCGTCACTGCGACGACCTGGTGAGCGCTCTCCAGCAGTGCCTTGAAGATCAGGCAACTGAACTCCGTGCTGCCGAAAAACGCTACTCGCACAAAGGCTATTGATCCTCCCGATAAGCGCTGTAACGCGCGTAGGGCGGCGGTTCCGCCGGTGCCTGTTCAGTTTCCTGCTCCGGTCCCCGCGCCATCCAGCCTCGGCCGCGGCCGCCACCGGTGCTGTAGAACATTTCCATCGCGTCGCGGACGAGCACCGGTACGGGCACGAACACTTTGTCGATATCAATATCCAATTTCTCGCAATGCTCGTCCAGCACCTTGGGCGGCGCCATTTCGATTAGCGCCTGCATGATCACCAGCGCCACGATAATGTCGTCGACCAGGCCGATACCCGTAAAATCATGCGGCACGACGTCCAGCGGCGAGAAGAAGTAGATAAAGCCGCACCAGGCGTAGATCTTGAGCAGCCAGGAGACGCGGGTATCGAGCATCAAGCGCCAGAACAGCTGGCCGCTCTTGTGGATGTTGAGCAGGCCCAGAATGCTGTCCATTTTACGCCGGGGATGTCGGCTCTTCATCACTTTATTGTAACGCTTGTCCAGTCTGACAGGCACGTTACGGATCAACCGGGGCGGATTTCAGGCGCCGGTCCAGTTGTTCACCATCCTGGAAAGCTACTTCGGGTCTGAGTGATTAACTACCGGTAGCATATCTGCTACGTGGCCAGTTTGGTTCTTTTCGCTGGTAATTATCCTGGCTGGCAGCCGCCGCTCAGTTGGCGCTTACCAGCCCCAGTAAGTTGCCCGCCGGATCGCGGAACAGCGCGTAGTAACCGTATTTCTCGCTGATCAACGTTTTACCAGTGACCACCGTGCCCCCGGCCGCGGTGATCTGCGCCAGCCGGGCCTCAATGTCGGCGACCTCGATGTAGCAGTGTATGCGCTCCCCGGGCTCGTTTCCGGAAAACAGCCCGCCGCCGATGCCGCCGTCGATCTTGATCATCATGTATTCCGGTCCGGACTCCGTCAACTGCCAATCGAACAGCTCGTGGTAGAACTGCGCGGACTGCTTGAGATCCGCGGCGAACAACTCGAAGTAACCGATCCGGTCTGCCATCCACAAGCCTCACAGATGTATAGTATTACTAAGATAACAGACCGGGCGCGGGTCTGTCAAACCGCGCCCGGCAGTCCACCCAATCGGCGCCCACCGGACTGCCAGATTATGCTAGAATCAGGTTTCGCCCCCATAGCGGAATGTGCTGGGGTTTACTGCGCCGGGCGGGCTGGGCCGCTCGGGAACATGCACTCGAGGTGGAAGATGCGAATTGTCGTAATCGTTAAGGAAGTGGCGGATACGGAGGCGGTGATTTCTCTGAAGGACGGACTGCCGGACCTGTCCGCGACGGCGATGGTCAACAACCCGTACGACGAGTATGCGGTCGAGGAAGCGCTGCAGCAAGCCGACAAACTCGGCGATTGCACGGTGACGGCTGTCATGGTCGGCCGCGAGAAAAGCAAGGAGAATCTGCGCAAGATCCTGGCGATGGGCGTCGGTGAAGCCGTGCTGATCGACGATGAGGCACTGGCCGGCGCTGATCCGCTGCAGATCGCCCAGGTGCTCAAGGCGGCGATCGAGCCGTTGGAGCCCGCGTTCGTCCTGGCCGGACGCCAGGGCGTGGATTACGACTGGGGTCTGGCCCCGCTGGCGCTGGCCGAGTTATTGGGCTGGGGCCACGTCGGCCTGATCGCCAAGCTGGAGATCACCGGTTCTGCCTTCAAAGCTGAAACCGAAGGCGACGACGGGCTGCTGACCTTCGAGGGCAGCCTGCCGGCGGTGTTCACGGCCGATAAGTCGCTCAACGAGCCGCGTTATCCGTCGCTCAAGGGCATCATGCAGGCCAAGAAAAAGCCGCTGGAAACCAAGACGTTGGCGGACTTGGGCCTGGATGCGGCAGCGGTCGGAGGAGCGGCGGCGGGCCTCAAGCTGATCAACTGCAACTATCCCCCGCGCAAGGAAGCGGGCCGGGTGATCGCAGGCGAGACCGCGGCCGAGAAGGCGGCGGCACTGGTAAAGGCCCTGCGCGAAGAAGCGAAGGTGATCTAGGAGCGGGTGAGATGACTAAAGTACTGATAATTGGCGAACACAGGCAGGGTGAACTGAAAGCCAACGCCGGCGAACTGGTGGCGGCGGCGCGGGTGCTGGGCGACACGATCCGCGCAGCGGTGCTGGGCCCGGGCGCGAGCCAAGCCGCGGCGGCCTTCGGTGCCTACGGCGTCGATACGGTCCGCGTGCTGGACACCGACGTGGCCTATTCCAGCGACGGTTTCGCGGCGGCACTGGCACCGGTGATCGCGGAGTGCGAAGTGAACTACATCGTCCTGATGCAGAGCTTCTTCGGTCGCGATCTCGGCGCGCGTTTGGCCGCGCGGCTGGGCACGCCGTTCATCAACGACGTGACGGCGCTGGCGGTCGAGGACGGCCAGGTGGTCGCGACCAAGCCGCTCTACGCCGGCAAGGTGATCGGCAAGCTGGCCTTCACCGGCAAGGGCCCGAAGGTGATCACGCTGCGCCCGAAGAACTTCACGCCGGCCGCGGCCGACCAGGCGGCGACAGTCGAGACCAAGCCGCTGGAGCTGCCGGCGGAACTGAAGTGCCAAGTAACCCATGTCGAGCCCAAGGCGACGGGCATGATCGACGTCAAGGAAGCGGACATCATCGTCAGCGGCGGCCGCGGCGTCGGCGGACCGGACGGTTTCGAACCGTTGCGCGACTTCGCCCAGGCGATCGGCGCCGCGCTCGGCGCCAGCCGCGCGGCGGTGGACGCGGGCTGGATTGCCCACAGCCACCAGGTCGGACAGACCGGCAAGGTGGTCAACCCGCAGCTCTATATCGCCTGCGGTATCAGCGGCGCGATCCAGCACCTGGCGGGCATGCAGACCAGCAAGGTCATTGTGGCGATCAATAATAATCCCGATGCGCCGATCTTCAAGTTGGCGGATTACGGAATCGTTGACGACCTGTTCCAGGTCGTGCCGGAGCTGAAAAAACTGATGGTCGAGGCTCTGGCGGGGTAGGATAGTCAAGGTAGTTGAACAGCCTGATTCAAATGCCACCGGGGTAATGTAACCCGGTGGCATTTTTTTATGGCCGGCGGTACCAGGCCGCCTTGATCGGGCGGATCGCCTGGGCCTCCCCCGCATTGTCGGCGTACAGGTCGTCCAGGTACTCGAAAAGCGCCAGCACCCAGTCCCCGCGGATATTTTCCCGGCAGACGTAATACCAGGTGACCCACAGCAGGGGCACGATCGCGACCGGCAGGCCGATGTTCGTCACCACGCCGCCCGCCAGCGCAATCAACGTAATCGTGACCAGCAGCATCACCAGGATGATGCCGGGCAGCAGCACCCATTCCGGACGGAACAGCCGGCGCGGCGGCCCGATGTACCAGTCCAGGTTCTGGGCGACCAGCCGCGTCACCTCCTCCAGCGTCTTGGGCTTGGGGCCCAGCATCAGCTGGTTGAACGGGTAGTCGACGTACTCGTAAATCCGGCTGGCCTCACTCGGATCGGAGGCCAGCAGCACGGCGATGCCGGCCCGGTCGATCTGCCTCTTCAGCGTCGCGCGAACCAGCTTGGCCTGCTTGCCGCGGACATTGCGCGCGGGCCGTACGCGCTTTTGCATCAGCTTCAGCTCGTTTAGCACCCGTTGCTGGCAGCTTATTCTTTTCATACCGTACGGAGATCCACCTGTTGCCTCTGGAATTGCTGGCCGGATTGCCGGTCCTCCCGCGGACAGCGCTGTCCATACCACTACTGATGCACCCATCCGGCTTGATGTTGTTGCCGGTTAAGCCTAATCTTCATCAGGGTCGGGCCGGTGATCGCGCTGATCTTCTTCATCCGCTGGGCGCTCGATACCGACCGGGACTGGGCGCAGATCGGACTGGCCTGGTTCGCCGGCCTGTTCATGGCCGGCTGGCTGGTGCTGCTCAGCCTGCTCTCCATCGCGCCCCAGCCCCTGTCCGTCGGCCAGCCCAACCCGGCCGATCGGCGCTCCGCCCGCGCAGCAGCCGATGACACCGGGCTTCGAGTTCACAATCCTGACCTGGGCGGCGTTCTATGTGCAGCTATTCCTGGCGCTCTGGCTGATCTTCCTGCTGCGGCGGGATGTCCAGAGCCGGCGGCTGTAACCACTGCATGATACGTTTATTCCATCTCACCGCACTGCCGGCCCTGATCGGCCTGCTCAGCACATGCCGACGTGCCCGTTGTTGTGTCGCCCGGCTGATCACCCTCCCGCTGCTTGGCGCTGCCTGCGGCGGGATGTTCCGCGAAGTCGGGATAGTACACGGCGCATAGGTGCGCGTGGAGCGCTTCGACCCAGGCGGCGCGCGTTGTGTCGGCGAAGGCGAAATACCAGATCCCCAGCGCAATCGGGATAATCAACAACACGAATGAATTGAATGCGACGATGCCCATGAACAGCAACAGCAGCCAGACCGTGCAAAACAGCAACACCAGCGCGGACAAGATCATCTGCCACCATTCCGCGCGCAACAGCGTTCGCGTTGGCTCTAGATACCAGCCCAGGTTGCTGGCAACCAGCCGCGTCACCTCCTCGATCGTCTTCGGCCGGGGCCCCAGCAACAGGCCGCGCAGTTGAACCGGCACGTGATCATAGATCCGACAGGCCGTGTTGGGATCGGCTGCCAGCAGCACCGCGATGCCGGCCCGGTCGATCCGTTTGATTAGCCGGTCCTTCTTAGTTCTGGTCAACCGGTGAACCGAAGTACAGCCGGGACGTGTTTGCTGCATCAGCCGCTCCAGTTCGTCGAGCACGCGGCGCTCGTAGCGGGAATGCCGGGCCGCCGGCCGCTCCTCACTCATCGCTGTCCTCCAGTAGTCTGGCCCAGCAGCAGGCCGGGCCGGTGCCCTGGGGCGAGCCCCATTGCAGCAGGCAGCCCCCGCGGCAGTCGGCGTAGCTCTTGCACGCGGCACATTGGCCCTGCCTCGTCCAGCGCCGGTCGCGCAGCTCGCGAAAGCCGTCCTCCCAGATCTCGCTGAAGCGCCGCTCGCGCACATTGCCCTGGGCGAAGCCGCGGCCGATGAACGCGCAGCCCGTCACCGCGCCGTCCCAGCAGACCTGCGCCGTGTTTATCCCGGCCGAGCACATGAACTTGCCCCCGCGCACGCGCTCTTCATAAGGCTCACCGAGATAGCCCGACTCGTCGAAGGTCACCTCCGGGCTGCCGCCCGTTGCGCGCTGCGCCAGGAGCCAGTCCAGTGCCCGGCGCAATTCCGGGCCGGTCAGCGCCAGTTCGGGATGCTCCGCCGCCCGGCCCACCGCGGCCAGCGGCAGGAGCCGCCAGCGCTGTACGCCCAAATTCTGCATCTGCCGGTAGATCGCGTCGAGTTCGTCCGCCACCCCGCGCGCCAGGATCGTGCTGGCTTCCACCACCCCGCCCCACTCGGCCGCCAGCACGCGCTCAATCGCCGCGGCCGCCGGCTGGAAGGTGCCCTTGCCGCGCAGGCGCTCGTGATGCCGCGGCAGGCCGTCCAGCGAGAACGAAAACGCGCTGATGCCGGTCTCGATGCACTGCGCCAGCGCGCGCCGGTCCAGCCGCATGCCATTGGTGACCATGCTCCAGCTGAAGCCCAGTTCGGAAAGCCGCGCGGTGATCGTGAACAGGTCGGGCCTCAGCAGCGGCTCGCCACCGCCGACCGACACGCCGACCTGCTTGGCGTCGAAGTCGGCGGCGATCGACTCAAAGAGCGCGATAACTTCCCCGGTGCTCAATTCGCCGACGGTGTCCGCCTGCGGGCCGCTCTGATTGGCGCAGTGTAGGCAGGCCAGGTTGCAGCGGTTGGTCGCCTCCCAGCTGACGAGTTTCAGCTCGTGCAACCGCGCCGCGGTGTTCATGTAACCGCGCCAGGCCGCCCGCCGGATCGGATCGAACAGCCGCCGCATCAGTCATGGCCCTCGCTTTGTTCGGGAACGACCTTGATCGGCGACAAGTCAAACGTCTGGTTTTCATAGATGGCGCGTTGGGCGTCCGGCTTGAAATGCAAAATAGCCTGGACCGACAAGGTAACCTCGCTGTCGCCACGCCAGGAGCCTTCGCCGTGCCAGATCCCGTCCGCCGCGATATCATCGGCAGCCCGGCCGTCGTCCGTCAGCATAAATCCTTGTTGCTCATACGGATAGCCCAGCGCTTCCAGCTTAAGGTACATGAAGGCGTCCGGTGCCGGCTCGTTGGTGTGGGCCGTGACGTGCAGCACCTGGCCGACGGCCAGCTCGCGCGCCGGGCTGGCCGTCGCCGTCTGCAGCTTGGTGGTTGGATGGGGGATGGGCTGGTTCGATGTAATGTTCAGTCCCGTGTAGGCTCGTTGCTGGTTGGCGTAGACCGCGTAGAAACCGCCGAAGCCGGCCACCAGGGCCAAGAGCCCCGCCCACCAGGCCAGGATCCGGCGGAAGCTCATGCGCCGCCTCCCGCTGAGTCAGTCGCCCAGCCGACGCGGCGGACGCTAGCCATCCTCGGGCTCCTCCGCTTGCACCGGCGGCTCAGTCTCTTCCTCCGGCGGCGGATTGTCGGTGATCGTCAGCTCCGGCAGTTCCCGCAGCTGGTTGGTATAGAATTCGCCATTGGGCCCGGGCTCGAAGTTGAGAACCACCGTGATCTTCAACGGGCCTTCCTCGGTACTGGTCCAGACATGCTCGCCGGTCCAGATCCCGTCACCGGCCTCCTCGTCCGGCTCCTCGCCGTCATCGGCCAGCCAGAAGCCCTCGTATTTGACGGGCTCCGTGGTAGTCAGCAGCTGCACGGTTATCGCCGCTTCGTCCGTCGGCTCGTTGGTCTCCGCCGTCACCTTCAGCGGCTGGCCGGGCACCAGGTACTTGGCTGGATCGGCCGTCGCCGCCACCAGCTTGGTCGTCGGGTGCGGGATGGTCGGCGGCGCGACGATCCCCATGCAGGGAACGGGAGTGTTATTGGCCTGCTGTCCCGCATAGAGCGCATAGGCCCCGCCCAGCGCGGCGACCAGTGCCAGCACGCCCGCCCACCAGATCATCACACGGCGATAGATCATGACACACCTCCACGCATCATTATTCCTGACGGAAACGCGGCCGGCTTATTCATCTTGTGTATCCCCCGCCGCCGCTTCCGGCGTGATCACCACATCCGGCAAATCCAGCCTTTGCGGTTCGTATAAGATGTTATCCTCGAAGTCGAACGTCAGGACAACCTCGAACTGATACACTCCCTGGCTGCCCGCTGCCCATCCATACTGGCCGTTCCAGATACCGTCGCCGGCGACCGCGTCTCCGTCCAGGCCATCGTCATTAAGCGGGAACCGGCGCAGCAGCTCGTGATTGGCGTCATACAGGTTAACCTGCATCGTGGCCGTGTCGACCGGCTGATTGGTAACGGCCTGCACCGCAACCGGTACAGCGGCTGTGGTCTTGGCCGGCGAGACGATGGCCGCGCGATTGAGTTTGACCGTGGGGTGCGGGCAGATCGTCGGCGCCACCACGCCCGGGCAGCCCGTGACCAGCGCGGCCGAGCCCAAGCCGGCGATCCCGCCCAGGATCCTGCCTGCCCAGGTCAGTATTCGGCGCATTACTGGCGGCATTCGCTGATCCTCCGCATCGCATGTCCCTCCATTTCCCAGAAAACTCAGGCGTCCGGCGTTGTTTCGCCAGCTGCCTCAGGCTCCCCGGGCGCTACGTCGTCCATCGTCAGATCATTCGCCATAATCTGGGCATCCTCCGCCGGCTCCTCGTAGGCCACGGTGAAGTCCGTTGCGCCGACGCGCAACTCATCCCCCGCGTTGAGCTCGATAATCTGGTCCGGCGCGCAATGCTCGCCTCGAACATATGTGCCGTTCGTGCTGCCCATGTCGGCGATTTCCAGGTGCTCCAGGCTGGCGATTACGCGGCAATGCAGGCCCGAAATATAGCTGTCCCCGCGCACGACCAGGTCGCAGCGCTCCGGCTTGCGGCCCAGCTTGGTCTCGCCATAGGGCAGGTACAGCACTTCGTCGGTACCGGTGCGCTTCAGCGACCACGGCGACCCCACCGGCTTGATCTCCAGGTTGGCTTCGGCCAGGTCGCCGGGGATGCGATCCTCGTCCGGCACGGCGGTTTGTCCGCTGGCCGCGAGGGATTCGACGCGCGTGAGTTGCAGCATGGTCTGGCCCAGTTTCAACTCGGTGCCCACCATTAACTCGACCGGCTCGTCCGCGGCCAGCCGGTCCTCGCCGATAAACGTACCGTTGGCGCTACCCAGGTCGGTAATCGTGATCGAGTCGTCTTCGACCAGAAAGCGCGCATGCAGCCGGCTGATATAGCCATCGGCGATCGTCACGTCCGCCTCGCCACTGCGGCCGACTACGCTTTCCCCGTCGACCAGCGGGTAGCTCCGCCCCTCATTGCTGACCAGCGCGAACCGGGCGTCGCTCAGCTCGACGTCGGCCGGTTCGTCCGCCACGGGCTCCGCCGCCGCGCCCTCCTGCCAGGTGCCGCGCTGATAACCGCACTGCGGGCAAAACTGCTCGCCGACGGGAATCTGCGCCTGGCAATACGGGCAGGGCTCGATGTCCGCGGCCTGCTGGGGATCGAGGGGATAGTCGTCCGTTCCATCACTCCAGACACGTGTACTGTCGTCGTTCATGCCGTTTCCTTTGACTGCCGGCTTAATGGTTGCGTTCCACCCGCCAGTCCCGCAGCCGGTCCAGGTCGACTTGATTGGTTCTATCGTAGCTTAAGGGTGTCACCGAAACATAGCCGTGGGCCAGCGCGAATGTATCGGTACCCACGTGTTCATCCTCGAGAAGCACTTTGTCGCCGGCCACCCAGAAATAATCGCGGCCGCGCGGGTCCGTGCCCGGCTTGACCACGTCGTAGTACTTGCGGTGGCCGGCGCGCGTCCAGAGCACGCCGCGAATCTCCGTGATCGGCCTGGCCGGCAGGTTGATGTTCAGGCAGGGTAGCGTATCGAGCCCGGCCGGATACCACTCGCCGGGCCGTGGGTAGGGCGCGTCCGCCGGCGCGCCGTCGAGCTTCGGTATCCGCCAGAGTCCGTTGTTGTCGCTGGCGCCGTTGGCGCGCCAGGCCGCCGCCAGCTCCGCCTGATGCGCAAACACGCGGCCGTAGACGAGCAGCGCGATCACCAGCTCCGCGGCCCGTGCGGTGTCCTGCGGGCTGACGGTGTCATAACCCTCGGTACTCAGCGCGATACTGGGCACCTCGCAGCAGACACCCTCCAGCGCCGCTCCGACCGTGCCGCTGTAGCTCAGGTCCTGGGCGACATTTTCGCCGTCGTTGATCCCGCTGATCACCAGGTCGGGCGGATTGTCCTTCCACAGGTGCAGCGCGCCGAGCATCACGCAATCCGCCGGCGTACCGCTGCAGGCATAGGCGGAGAACCGGCTGGTGTCCGCGACGGCGGCATAGCCCGCCACCGGACGCAACCGTACCGGCTTATGCAATGTCACGCTGTGGCTCTTCGCTCCTTTGTTGCCATCCGGCGCTACCACCAGCATCTCGGCCCGCGGCGCTAACTGGCTGGCCAAGGCGCGTAATCCCGGGTTGGCGATTCCGTCGTCGTTGGCCAGCAGCACACGTAACATCGGTAATAGTCCTTAATGTACTCCGGTGGGATGGAAGTCCATCTGGCCCAGCACCTTGCCGGTTTCGGTATCGACCAGACAGGTCATGAACAGCGCGTCCTCCGGCATGATGAAGGCATCGATCTCATAGCAGAGCCGGTCGACCAGCGCCAACTCGAAGCCCTGATCAGTCCAATGATCCAGGCTGTTCTGGTGCACCACCAGCCGGTAACCCTCGGTGTCGAAGCGCACCGGCGCGTCCTCGGGAATCGCCTGGCCCTCGCGGTTGCGGATGTTGAACACGGCCTTCTCGAGCGTGATCGTGCGCGGCTGGTTCTTGACCTCCTTGAACTCCGACAGGGTCATCTCGGTGATCTCGCCGGTGCCGGCCACCACGCGCATCGAGGCTTCTTTGTTAATCGCCCACACCGCGTCGTCGCCCTCGCCGATCCAATAACCGTCGCGGAACACCACCCAATACGAGTCCGAACGGCCGTCGTAGATCGGGCTGGGGCCGGGCTGGTAGACCGTGCGCGTTTCGGGATTGAGCCAGCCCAGGCGATCGAGCATCCGCTCCACCAGGTCCTCAACATCGTAATAGTCCATGTCGCTGCCCTGCAGGTCCGCGGCGATCTCGAAGGGATAGCCCATCGGGAACCAGATCGAGGCCACGCTGCCGATATCGGCGCGATAGCGCACCAGGCCCAACGATTCCGGCCTGGCCGGGTTGTCCAGCTCCACCGAGAACTCGTGAGCGCTCAGGCCCTCGCGTTCCTCCCAGTCTGTCACTAAATCGTCGGGCACGTCGAATCCAGCGGTGGTAAAGAAATCCACCACCGCGGCCACGGCCTCCGCGCCATACTCGGGGCCGATCCAACTGGGATCGTCCGCCGGCACCTCCGGCACGTCAACCTGGTACAGGATTCCGGCTTCGGAATACACCACATGTTTGCCGTCATCGGAGACAAACAGGCTGTCCAACGAGGTCATGCACTTGAGCAGCAGCGTCCGTTCGCCGGCGGCGATATCCACCATGTAAATATCCTGGTCAAGCATGTCCTGGCCGACCATCAACTTCCCGTCGCTGGTCACATTGGCCAGGCCCATATAATCGCCGGGCACGACCGTAATCGTCGGCTCGGAACCGTCCAGCGGCAGTATTTCCAGTTGCGTGAAGTTCTGAACTTCACGGGCCTCGACATCCACCGGGTTGACCGCCAGCATCAGCGCCTGCTCGTCCGGCGTCAGCTCGATGACACTGGGCTGGCCGTTGAATTCGAGACAGGGATCCAGCTCGCCGGTAGCCAGGTCGACGCGATAGGCGGTCTGGGGCAACACCGGGTCAGCCTGCTGGTCCGGTGCGA
Organism: bacterium; assembly: GCA_016932385.1. Lineage (GTDB taxonomy): Bacteria > 4484-113 > 4484-113 > 4484-113 > JAFGCY01 > JAFGCY01. The sequence goes on from JAFGCY010000074.1 coordinate 34,007, forward strand.
TCAGCAGCACGGTCTCTTGGCCGGCGGCGAGGATGTAGTGATACCTGTAATACGAGTCTTCGCCGATAACCAACGGCAGAATGCTGGTTTCGCCGTCATGCCAGATCAACAGCGATGCCTCGGGCCGGCTGACCTCCAGGTACAGCTCTTCCATGGCGTCGCGCTCCTCGTCGGTGGGTGCGCCCGCGGTTGTCACGGATTCGCTTCCCAGGTGCGGTTTGACATTGTGCGCGCTAAGCAGCTGGCAAAGGCGTTCTTCCACCCGCAGCCGCTCCTCATCGCTCATGTCCGCGGCGCGCTCGCGGTAATCCGCCTCGATCGCCAGCCAGTCCGACAGCTCTTGGGCCAGCGTCAGCCGGTCTACGTTGTAAGCCAGCACGTAGACGCTTGAGCCGTCGGCCGTAATAAACGGTGAATGCCGGTCGCCGCGGAAGGCCCGGTAGGGTTCATCGCGGAACGAAAACAGCTCGATCTCCTCGCCGGTCTCCACGTCCCGCCGGTAAAGCACGGAGATCTCATCCGGAAACTTGTAGAGCGGGTCGTCGATAAAGCGCTCGATCGGGCGCTGGCGGCTGTAGGCGATGTAACGCCCGTCCACGCTGGCCACCAAGGAGCCCTGGACCATGTCGCGCAATTCCGCCACAAGCGTCCGCTGGCGCGTCTGCAGTTCACGGCAATAGACGCGCGACAGGCCTTCGTCATTCGCGGAGAAAAAGATCTTCGCCCCGCCCCGCGCGCCGGCCAGACCCGTCGGGTAGTTTGTGATGTAATCGAGCGTATAGGACGGCAGGCCGACGCTGGCCTTGCGGAAATCGATGCCCGGCGCCGTCGTATCCACCATCGCCGGTTTTGACGCGGTCGAGTCCGTCTCGTCCGCGGCGCTATCGGCCTGCGGGCAGCCGCCCAATAACATCAGAAAGCCGGCCAGGACCGCGGCCCCCGCCATTGTTGCGAATAGTTTGCTCATGCTTCGATCGGCGCCGGTTATCCCTGCGCCTGCTCCCTCGTGTAATTCAGCTTGCCGCCGGCCAGCAAGATCGCCCGGTCCCGAGCGCTCAGCTGCAACAAGGCCGTGATCGCGGTGCCCTGTGTCAGATTCTGGACGGTGATTTCGTCCTGATCCTTCAACTGTGCCCGAACATTGTCAATCACCAGCCGGTCACCCTGGCTGATTTTGTCATAATCCGCGGGATCCTTGAACAACAGCGGCAGAATGCCAAAGTTTATCAGGTTCGCCTTGTGAATGCGCGCGAAGTCCTTGACGATTTTAAACTTCGTTCCCAAGAATCGCGGCGCCAGGCCGGCGTGTTCACGGCTGGAGCCCTGGCCGTAATTGCTGCCGCCGATGATCGCGGAACCGCCGGTCTCACGGAGCTTCAGCGCGCGGTCGTGGAAGGTCTCGTCCACCGTCGCGTAGACGAACTCGCTGATCTTGGGAATGTTGCTTCTGAACGGCAGCACCTTGGCGCCGGCGGGCATGATGTGGTCGGTGGAGATATTGTCCTCGGTTTTCAGGATCACCTCGCATTCCAGCCGGTCGGGCATCGCCGTCAACGGCTCGAGCGGAATGATGTTCGGCCCGCGCACCACTTCCACGCCGGCTGGGTCGTCCGCCGGCGGGATGATCATCCGGTCGTCGACGATGTACTGGGCCGGCATCTTGACTTCGGGCATTGCGCCGAACTCGCGCGGATCGGTCAACACGCCGCGGATCGCGCTGACCACGGCGACCTCGGGGCTGCACAGGTAGACCAGCGCATCCTTGGTACCGCTGCGGCCGACGAAGTTGCGGTTGAAGGTGCGCAAGCTGACGCCCTGACTCGGCGGCGCCTGGCCCATGCCGATGCAGGGCCCGCAGGCGCTCTCCAGCACACGGGCGCCGGCGGCGATGATGTCGGTCAGCATCCCGTCGGCGGCGATCTGGTTGAAGACGTTTTTCGAACCCGGCGTCAGCGTCATGCTGACGTTGGGCGCCACCACCTGGTCACGCAGCACCAGCGCGCAGAGCGCCAGGTCGTGATAACTGGAGTTGGTGCAACTGCCGACGCAGACCTGGTTCAGTTTCAGCCCGGCCACCTCGCTGACCGGCACCACCTTGTCCGGGTTGTGCGGCTGGGCCACCAGCGGTACCAACTCGCTGAGGTTGATCTCGATGTGCTCGTCGTAATGCGCGTCGGCGTCAGGCAACAGCTCGGTCCAGCACTCGCCGCGGCCCATCGCCTCCAGGAACTCCTTGGTATGGTGGTCGGAGGGGAACAGGCTGCAGGTCGCGCCCAACTCAGCGCCCATGTTGCAGACCGTCGCGCGCGCCGGCACGTCGAGGCAGTCGATGCCTGGACCGTAGTACTCGATGATCTTGCCGAAGCCGCCCTTGGCGGTCAGGCGCTTGAGCATCTCGAGGATGATGTCCTTGCTGGCCACCCAGGGCTTGAGGCAGCCGGTCAGCTTGACGCCGACGATCTTCGGGCAGGGCGTATAGAACGGCCCGCCGCCCATTGCCACCGCCACGTCCAGTCCGCCGGCGCCCATCGCCACCATGCCCAGGCCGCCGCCGGTGGGCGTGTGGCTGTCGCTGCCTAAAAGCGTCTTGCCCGGCGCGCCGAAGCGCTCCAGGTGCACCTGGTGGCAGATGCCGTTGCCGGGCCGGCTGAAGTAAACGCCGTGCTTGGCCGCGACGCTTTGCAGGTACATGTGGTCGTCGGCGTTTCTAAAGTCGCTTTGCAGCATGTTGTGATCGACGTAGCTAACCGACAGCTCGGTCTTGACGCGCGGAATGCCCATCGCCTCGAATTGCAGGAAAGCCAGCGTACCCGTCGCGTCCTGGGTTAGCGTCTGGTCGATGCGCAGGGCAATTTCCTCGCCCGGCGTCAGTTCGCCTTCCACCAGATGCGCCTTCAGTATCTTGGTTGCCACGCTATCGCCCATCGAATCACCTCGCTTATACACGTTTGCAGTAGGCGCCGGGTCTGTGCCCCGCCGCGTCAATGGATCAAAGGTATACGGTCTATTTTACTACGGGCGCGGCGGGATTAATCTATGTAGGGGAGCCACTTGTGGCTCCCCTCTGCGCTCGCTATGCGTAGCGGCGACCTCCGTGTCGCCGGATTCGGAGCGCCGCCATCCTGGTGGCTTTCCCCGGAGCACGGGCGTCCTCGCCCAATTCCCCATTAACTTCACCACCCACGGGCTCGATAATAGCTATGTAAGCGCATCAAGGGATGGGAGATGTTATTCCGCTGGACTGCCTTCACGTTGCTTCTCGCGATTATCGGCCTTGTGGCCTGCGACAAGACCCAGGATGTAACTCCAACATCCCCGGCAGCCGAGCCAACAGCCTCCATTTCGCAAGAATCTCAATCCCCATCCCAGGAACCGCAGGACACCGAGTACTGGTTCATGACCTATGCCGGCGCCTACTCGGATAAAAGCGAAGCGGAGGCCGTCGCCGAAAAGCTGCAACGGCACGGTTACACGACTGAAGTAGTTGAATGTGAGCAAGATTATCTTGTCCGAATTGCCAAGGCCGACAATGACGTAAGCGCGTTGGACCTCAAGCAGCAACTGATCGATGCCGGCTTCACCAACGCGTTTTGCACCAGATCAAAGCAGGATGAACCGGCACCAGCAGAAAACCCAACCGCCACCAATGCCGAAGCACGTGCAGCGGTAGACGACGCGATGGACCTCGAAACCCACAGCGAAACTCCATTCAGCGAGCAGCGCGAAATCCTGCCGCTGACGGATGTGGCGAAAGCGGACAATCCGATCCTGTTGCCGGAGGATACACAGGCCCGCGATCCGCAGTTATGGGCCGAGCAGCTGGACGATCCCGGCTGCCTGCTGATGACGGAGCGGGAAAGCCACGGGCTGCTGCAGACCAACGCCGAAAAGCGCCGCCAATTCAGGCAGGAATTGAGCGACATCCAGGGCCGGCAGGCGCGCCGGCCGTTCACGGTCTATCTCGGCAGCTATCGCGATCGTGAGCAGGCCGAACTGGCCGCGATGCAAGCGGGTAAACACGGCCTCGCGCTTTCAGTGCAACAAGATAATTACGGCGGTTGGATCGTAGTGGCACCGGCCTGCGACACCGAAGCCGCCGCCACCGCCCTGGAGCACCAACTGGCGGCAATCGGGCTGGACAACACCGCCAGGCTGTCGCCTTCCGCAGTGTTGCGCCAGCAGATCCGCGACCTGAAAACCGAGCTGTGGCGGCTGGACGAACAGGACGAAATCGCACGCGCGTGTTTGCAGCAGTTTCAGTATTAGATCACATCGATAGAAACGCCGATTTTAACGGCGTCGGGGACGCCTCCACACGTGCTTTCTTGACTTTGGCCTTTGGCCTTATAAGATCTAGCACAACTGCGGATTCGCCAAGCCCTTGGCCCTTCACCCTTGAACCTTGAACCTGCCACGGGCGGGGCGCCGGGAACGGCGGCCGGGACGGCCGCCCTACCACTAATCTCTGATCCTTGACTCCGGACTCCGGACTTCGGACTCCGGACTTCGGACTTCTCTATTGCAGCCCGCGCAGCTCCGCTTCGCTGATACGGCGCGCGCCGACGAAGCGGCGCTTGTAATAGCCGTCGCTCATGTTGCTGATCGTCACCTTGCCCTGCGCCGAGCTGGCGTGGATGAAGTCGCCGTCGCCGAGGTAGATCCCGACATGGCTGGCTCCAGCCTTGTAGGTGGTGAAGAACACCAGGTCGCCGGGGGCGAGGTCCTCCTTGTCCACCACCGCGCCCAGCTGGGCCATCTGCGTGCTGGCGCGGCGCGGCAGGCCGCGGGCATCGGCGCCCTCGTCCAGCAGGAGCTTGTAGATCAGCCCCGAGCAGTCCACGCCGCTGTCGCTCTCGCCGCCCCAGACGTAGGGCGTGCCGCTCATCGCCTTGGCGCGGGCGATCAGCCGCTCGCCGACCGGGCTGGCCGGCACCACCAGGCCCCGGCTGCCTTCCGCCGGCACGAGGTACTGGCTGTACATCCAGCCCTGCTGGCCGTTGAACTCGATAAAGCTCCACTTCTCGTTGCGCCCGCTGACCTGCACCGGGGTACCGTCGTTGAGCGCGGTAATGATGTCGGCGTCGACGTTCGGGCTGGCGCGGAAGTTGATCGCATCGCCCCGGACGACGTAGGGCCGGCTGGCCGAACGCTCCGTCGAGCACAGGTAGTCGCTGTGCACCCAGCCCTTGATGCCCGAAGCCGAGGAGGCCACCAGCACCCAACTGCCCTGGCGGTCGAACTCGAAGAACACCTCGCCGTGGTCCAGCTCGGTCTTGATCCGGCCGTCGAGGCTGGGCTTCTCACGCAGGCGCACCTGGTCGCCGGTGATCTCGACGCGCTTAAGCTGGTCGACGTACTGCCCGTAGACATAGCCCTTGAGGTTCTTGGCGGGAATGCTGACGTGGTACCAAGGGTCTTCGTGGCCGAGCACGTACAGCTTGTCGCCGGTGTCAACACTGCCGATCACCTTGCTTTTCAGCGACTTGTCGTCGCGCACGTTGACGTTGTCGCCCTTGATCAGCGCCAGGTCGTGGCCGCCGACGGGCTTGTAGAACGCGCTTTCCAGCATACCCGGCGTGGTCACGCGCGGATTGGATTCGAACGGCTGGTAGAACGGCGCGCCGGTTTCCTGGTCCGTGGCCGGCTGGGCCGGCGGACGCCAGTCCTCTCCCTGCTCGTCGGGGATAAAGCCCGGACTGGCCGCCACGCTGGCCTGCGAGATCGTGCCGAACTCGCCTTGCGGGTCATAGCTGAACACGCTCAGCTGCGCGTTGCCCGGATCGGCGGCTGCAGTTGCCGTCGCCGGCTCGGTCCGCGGCACGTCGTCGATGGTGGTATTGAGCAGCTGCGGCGCTTCGCCGGGCTTGGCTTCCAGCACCGAGATCGGCGCGCCGTCGGCCACCTGGGCATCCTCGATCAGCACGTCGCCGCCGGTCTGCGTAAGCGCCGGCACCGCGGCGGCCTCGTGCGGCGCAGGCGGTGCCTGGATCAGCGTCACGGAATCGTCTTCCGGCTGGGCGCAGACCTGCTCGCCGGCGGGCGTGGCCGCGGCTTCGCTCTCCGGCCCATCGACCCGGCCCTCGCCGATAAACTCGCTCCAGCACCAGCCCTTGGCCTCGCGGCCCGGCGCGCTGACGTAGCACCAGTTGCCTTGCTTTTCGACGATGAAAACTTTGTCGTTCACGTCGAAGACCAGGATGATCTCGCCATTGGGGCTTTCGCGCAGGTTTACTTCCGTGGCATGGATGTAGTACGGCCCATCGGCGGCACGCGCGCCAACGCTGATGCCCAATGACACCATTAAGGCAGCCAGCAGGCCGGCCGCCAATCTCAACCCGTTATATTCGCTTCTGATGGTCGGTCCTCCACCGTCGCCATCCGCCCTAGCGCGGAAACGGCCAATTTACCGTCTCCGCCTTCCTCCAAGAACCATCCCCCACGCCCACGGGCGTGAAACATCAGCTTAGCACCTCGTTTCGCTCCCGGCAAGCGCCATGCCATCATAATCGG
>JAFGCY010000075.1 GCA_016932385.1 bacterium
ATTAAGCGAATGGCCTACGGCTACCGTGATGATGAGTACTTCTTCCTCAAGATAATGAACGCCTTTCCCGGAATTGGGAGATGAACCTTTTTTTTGCGCGCGCGGCTACGCGCAGCACGACTGCAGAGGGTTTGGACCGGGCTGTTGACGGGCGTCTGTTGACGTTAAAACCGATCAGATCACGCGGTCAAAAACCTTAGTTTCTCCATCCACCGTGAGCGACAACGTATCGCCGGCAATCTCGTAGTTGCCGGATTGCTCGTCGCCCTCCACCGTGCCCGTGAAGGTTCCGGTCCGGGGATCGATGAAGTAGGTTCCCTCCAGGGTTTCGTCAAGCTCGGCCAGCATGAAGGACATATCGTTGCCGAATTCGAAGAACAGGCCGCCGGCGGGTACGATTACCTCGTCTTCGTAGACCTGCTCCTGCATCGACCAGCGACCGACCAGCTCGTTGGCAGGCTCGGACGGTGCGTCGACCGGGTCGAACAACACGCGCTCACTACCCTCGGCCAGCGCCAATGCACCTTCGATGAACTCATAAGCCACCCAAGTCTGTTCGTCGCGCCCGTTTTCGATCACGGCCACCTGATGCCGTTTCTCATTGATCTTGTACCGACCATATTCGACCTTGAACATATCAATGTAGAAAACGCCGTCTTCGCCGAACTCGATGTTGATGAACTGACCGGCATCCTTGTCCAGGCATTCCCAGGCGCCGATGATATCGTCGGCAGCGGCATGGGCGCAAAATGGCAGAGCCAACAGCAGTGCAATGCAGCAGGCAATCAGCGCGGTTGTTTGTGCTTTCAAATGAAAACCTCCAGGGGGAATACAGTTACGATACCATTAGATCATTCTGCTGGGCCATTTTGAACCGGCACTTAATTAACGGCAGCAGTCCGCGCAAGCTTATTGCTAATCAGGTATACTCAAGGTACAGGATGCTGGTTTTTTCAGGGGTGGAAATGGTGCTGTCGGTGATATTGCTGGGATTTGAGGCAATCTGCGGGCTGGCGTTGGTATTGGGTGCGCACATCATCCGCCGGCGTTTCGGATTGGTTCCCTTCTTCGCATGTCTGGGTTTTGCCACGGCGATTATGTGGCTCGTGACCTACACCGGTTTGCGCGTCGAGGTGGCGGGTATCAGCTTCCTAGTCGGCTCCGCAGTGTTCTTCACTTCGGTTTTGCTGGGCGCGTTTATCGTGTATGTGATCGACGGGCCGGCGGTGGGCCGGATGGCCATCGCCGTGGTTGTGATTATGTCCACCATTTTGCACGTAGTACAGGCGGTCGTGGGCTATCACTTCAACCTGGTTGATCCCCTGACTGAGCCCGTGCTCTACCAGCCCAGCTTACGCATGTTCCTGGCGTCAATGTTCGCCCTGCTGGTCGATCTTGCTTTCCTGGGAATTGCCTGGGAGTACATGGGCAGGATCCAGCGCTGGATCGGCCTCGGAGGGCGCGTGTTCGTAACTTTGCTCGGGGTAATGTGGCTCGATGTGCTCGTTTTCGTGCCCGGTGCGTTCTGGGGCAATCCAGCGTTCGGCAGCATCCTGGAAGGGAATCTGGTCAGCCGGCTGGTGATCTCGGTATTTGCCGCGGCGGTGATCTGGGTGTACTTCCAGTATGAGCGCAAGCGCTATGGCCACCGGTTTGAAGTCCGGTCGCCGCTGGCGATCTTTAAATCCCCGTCCGTCGAGCACGAGCTCCTCGTGCTGCGCCGCCGGGCGCAACTGGACGAGCAGGTGCTGCGGTCGACCGAGCAACGTTACCAGGCGATATTCGAGAACGCCAACGATGCGGTGCTGATTCTCTGTGCCGATGTTTTTATTGACTGCAATCAACAAGCGCTGGCCCTGTTCGCCGGAACCCGGGATGAAATCGTCGGCAGGTCCCCTTTCGAGTTGTCACCGGAGCTCCAGCCCGATGGCAGCAGCTCCCGAACCAAAGCAGACCGGATCCTGGCCAACGCATGGACGGGCCAGCCGCAAAGGTTCGAATGGCAGCACCAGCGGCTGGACGGCAGCGTCTTCGACGCCGAAATCAGCCTGAATTCATTCGAGCTGGCTGAGGAAAAGCTCCTGCTGGTTTTCATTCGCGACGTAACTAGGCAAAAACGCGCCCAGGCCGAACAGCGCAAGCTGGAGAGCCAGTTGCGCCAGGCCCAGAAACTGGAGGCGATCGGCGTGCTGGCGGGCGGGGTTGCCCACGATTTCAATAACGTGCTGTTCGGCATATTGGGCTACAGCGATCTGGCGTTGGAATCCTTGCCGCCCGACCACCAGGCCACCGACTACCTGCGCGAGATCATCACCGCCGGCAAGCGCGCTTCCGATCTCGTCAAGCAGATTTTGACGTTTGCGCGGCGCCAGGAGCGGATCCTCGCGCCGATCGACCTGGTGCCGCTCCTGAAGGAGGCCTTCAAACTGGTGCGCTCGACTCTGCCGGCGAATATCAACATCGAGCAGCAGTTGCAGACCGAGCAGGCGGTTGTCGTCGCGGACCCGACCGAGATTCACCAGGTGTTGATGAACCTGTGCACCAACGCGGCCCATTCCATGGAGGAAAACGGCGGGACACTGACACTCGGCCTGCGCCTGATCGAGGTTGACGCTGATATGGCCAGCCTGCATCACGGTCTCTGCCCCGGTAATTACACCATGCTCTCCGTCAGCGATACTGGGCACGGCATCGCGGCTGAGATCCTGGAACGGATCTTCGAGCCGTTCTACACCACCAAGGAGCGCGGCGAAGGCACCGGCATGGGGCTGGCCGTAGTCCACGGGATCATCGTGGACCTGGGTGGGACGATTACGGTTTACAGCGAGCCGGGCCAGGGCACGACGTTCAACGTCTATATTCCCGAGTCACCGGTGGACCGGATGGAAAAACCGCTGATGGTCAGCAAGCTGCCGCGCGGGACGGAACATGTATTGGTCGTCGATGACGAGCCGGCGCTGACGCAGATGCTGTCGGCAATGCTCTGCTCCCTGGGTTATCGGGTGACGGCTTACAACAGCAGCCGGGAAGCCCTGGCGGAGTTTGAACGCAATGGCGTGAGATTCGATATCGTACTCACCGACCAGTCAATGCCGGAAATGACCGGCAGCCAGCTGTCCCAGCGGATGCTGGCGATCCACCCCGAGGCGCGGATCGTCCTTTGTACCGGGTTTTCCAAAACGATCGATGAGCAGCAGGCCAAAGGAATCGGAATCCGCCGCTTCCTGCTCAAGCCGTTGACCAGAAGCACGCTGGCCCGGGCGATTCGCGAAACGCTGGACGCTTAGTATCGTCGACTATACTCCGTCCGATGAAACAGCCTCTGCCCGAGTTATTGCGCGGCAAGTACCTCTTGCGGATGAACCTTGCTTTGGAGGCGCTTTATCAGCGGGTGTCCGCGCGCTGCAATACCAGCCTGCCGGCCCGTAATTCAGTCTTGGTGCGCCGCCTGGTTCCGGCGTTACCGAAAGCGGAGGACGTGATCGATCAGGTAGGTCGGGCCAATATCGAGCAGTTGTTCACTGCCGGGCCAGAGGAAGCGTTGAAGATCTTCGATTATGTGCCGGAGCCTTGGCACTCGGTTTTTCTGGCATCCAAGCCGAAGAGTATCGAGAGCATCGCGCGGCTGGTCGCGTTGAACCTGGACTGGTATCTGGAGCCGCCACGACCGCTGCTCCGCCGGGAATGGCGGGCCGTGGCCGGTGCGGCGGCCGCGAGCCTGGTGCTCTGCGCCGCGATAACGGCCTTGCTGGTCGGTACGTCCGCCACTGCATTGACAATCATCTCGGTTGTCGTGTTCTTCACAATGTTGAATACGGTGTGGTGTGGCGCGGCGGCGCTCTATGGCAGCGGCTACCATCGCCAGCAAGTGTATCTTGACGCTCTGCGGCACCATTTCCGCGGGTTGGTGAAAGGCGCTCATGGACCGGGTATGCCGGATGCGACCGGTGAGTTAATCCCCTCGAATGCCGGTGGCTTGCCGCACCAGGATATGGCTGAACCAGTTGGACATACCGACCGGAGGCTTGAAGTGGATACCGATGAAAGCGAGCCTTAACCGCTTCCTCTTTTCCCTTTAACTTATCCCCGCTATAATCCAGCTCCGGCCGGCAGTCAGCCGGCAGTGCGAGGAGACAGTCGTGGAAGAACTTGAGATTGAAATCATCATACCGAAATTGCCGGATGTACCGCGAGCCGTGGAAGGCTTGGCCCAGTATTTGAAGCTGGAGCCCGAAAGCCTCGGCATGACATCCACATACGACCGAATGGTGGACACGGAAGACCTGGCCCTGCTCAGCCAGGAACACTCGCTGCGCGTGCGCCAGAAGCTCGACAACATGTACGGTGGCGGTGAATTCCGTCTGACATACAAGCTGCCGTTGCGCGAACATGATCGCCTGTTCATCCGCGATGAGCAGAAGCTCAAGCTGGCGGAGCCGGAGTATGAACCCGTACTCAGCGTCTTTTCCAACCTGGCCCGGGGCGTCAGCGGCCATGAGCTGAAAACCGTCCTTGAAATCCGCGAGTTGGCCCGCGAGGCCAATCTGGGGCCGAAGGGCGACCGCGTCAACATCAGCGTGGACCAGTCCAGCTATTACCGGCCCGGCGCGGAGGAGCCCGGCGCCGAGGAGGTCGTGTTCGAGCTGGAAAGCCACGGGGCGTCGGCGGAGGTAATCCTGAAAGCGGCGGACTGGGTGATCAAGGAACTCAACGGCCGCGCCGCGGCCCAGCCGAAATACGCGCGCGGTTTACGCCTGCTCGGTCAGCTCTAGCTGCGTGGGTTTATACCTGACGGAAAAAACGCCCGCTACAATGCTATCCAGCTGAGGAAGCATGGATAACAAACAGCCACCCGCTACTAAGACGCAGGTAACCTTTGCGCGCAACCTGAGCCTGTTCGACGCGACGATGATCGGCGTCGGCGCGATGATTGGCGCGGGCATCTTCGTGCTTACCGGCTTGGCCGCGGGCGTCGCGGGACCGGCGGCGATCCTGGCCTTCGCGCTAAACGGCGTGGTCACGCTGTTCACCGCCTTCAGCTACGCGGAACTGGCCTCGGCGATTCCCGAGGCCGGCGGCGGCTATTCCTATATCAAACGCGCTTTCCCGTCCTGGGTGGGCTTTTTGTCCGGCTGGATGCTCTGGTTTGCCTATACGGTGGCCTGCGCATTGTACGCCTTGGGCTTCGGCAGCTATTTCTGGGAGTTTTTCCACAAATACACGCCGCAGCAGTCGCAGACGCTCAAGGAACTGCTGACCTTCTGGCCCAACAGCCATATCGCTATAATCACGGTAATCATCGGCATCAGCCTGCTGGCCCTGAACTACCGCGGCGCCGAGGTCACCGGTAAAGCCGAGAACATCTTCACGGTCTCCAAGATCGTCATCCTCACCGTGTTTATCGGCTTTGGCCTGTGGCAGGCGATCGCTCATCCGGAGCTGGTGGTCAGCGCCTTTTCGCCGTTTCTGGCCAACGGCTTTGGCGGCGTACTGGTGGCGATGGGCCTGACGTTCATCGCCTTCGAGGGCTACGACCTGATCGCCACGGTTTCCGAGGAAGTCCAGGAGCCGGAGAAGAACATCCCGCGGGCGATCTTCATCGCGCTGACGATCACGATGGTCATCTATCTGCTGATCCTTTTCGTGGCGATCGGCGCGATGCCCAGCGGTGACGTACCGAGCTGGCAGCTACTGGGCGAAAAGGGGGAGACCGCGATCGTGGAAGCGGCCCAGGCGTTCATGCCGGCGTTCGGCGTGGCGTTGATCGTATTCGGCGGGCTGCTATCGACATTGAGCGCGCTGAACGCCACGATCCTGGCTTCCAGCCGCGTGGCCTTCACGATGGGGCGCGACCGCCTGCTGCCGCCGATCCTGGCGAGCATCCATCCCAAGTCCCGCACGCCGCATATCGCCATCATCGTCACGGGCGTAATCCTGCTGGCGCTGGCCGTCAGCCTGGATGTGACGGTGGTTGGCTCGGCGGCATCGGTGATGTTCCTGCTGACCTTTACGCTGGTGAACCTGTCGGTGCTGGTCCTGCGCACCGACCGTTCGATCAAGCGCCGCTACTTCATCCCGTTCTACCCGTGGCCGCCGCTGCTGGGCGTCGTGACCAGTGTCTTCCTGGCCGTTTACCAGCTCAACCTGGGGCCGGAGGGTCTCCGCAGCTGGGCCGTCAGCCTGGGCTGGATGGTCATCGGTCTGGCGGTGTACTTCGCCTTCTTCCATCGCGAGGCCGTCAAGGCCCAGCCGCAGGTGATCACGCCTTACCCGGAGCAGGCCGGCGAGGTCGATCCGGCGCAGTTCCGCGTGCTGGTGCCGGTTTACAACCCGGACAACGTCCGCACGCTGGTCGGCATGGCCTGCCGGATGGTGGAGCCGCACGGCGACGACGGCGAGGTCGTGGTAGTCAGCGTGGTGGAAGTGCCCGTCCAGCTGGATATCAGCGAAGGCCTGAAGTTCGTCAGCCAGCGCGAGTCGGTCCTGCGGCTGGCCGAGTTGGAAGGCGCCCGGCGCGGCGTCCGGCTGCGCACCGAGGTCCGCGTTGCGCATAAAACCTCGCAGGCCCTGCTGCGCATGGCCCGGGCCGAGCACGCCGATGTCCTGATCCTCGGCTGGCGCGGTTTTTCGGGCAAGCGCGATACGGTGTTCGGCAGCGTGGTGGACGTGATGGTCGACCATGCGCCGTGCGATCTGCTCGTCGTGAAATTCGATCCGCAGTTGCAGGTACCTTACAATCACCTGCTGTTGCCGACGGCGGGCGGGCCGAGTGCGCGCTTCGCCGCGCGGATCGCCGGCGACCTCCTTGCCGAGGACGGCCGCGTAACCCTGGCCGGCGTGGCGCGGGAGAAAGCGGACGAAAGCTCGCTGGCGCGTGTGCGCGAAGGGGTGGCGGACACGATCGCCGAAATCCCGTTCGAGGTCGAAACCGACCGCAAGCTGCTGACGGGCAAGAGCGTGCCCGTGGCCGTAATCAACGAGGCCAAACAGGGCGGCTATGATGCCGTGCTGGTCGGCGCGACCAAGGTTGCCTATTTCAAACGGGCGATGTTCGGAAAAATCCCCGAACAGATCGCGCGCTTCTGCCCGATTCCGGTTATTCTCGTCAAGCACCATGAGGGAGCTAAAACTTGGATTAACCGCTTCTTAGGCAGCTGAGACTGCGTCATAATGTACTTATGGGCCTCGGTTCTGCGTAAAGACGTTAGAGCCATTAATTTAAGTATGTATCGGTGATGTGATGCAGAAGCAGGATGGGCAACCACCGGACGCCGAAGCCAGAATACCGGTGCTGATCATTACTTCTGATGAGACTCGGGCTGGACAGCTACGCGGGATTTTAACGCCGGCCGGATACCACGCCGTCCAGCTCAGCGCCATCGGCGCCGCCTTGGAACACCTGAACTTGGTCGTGACCCCCGTGGCCATTGTCGATCAGTTGTCGGGTGCGTTTTCTGCCGCCGATGTTGAAAAGCTGGTGGAGCTGTTTCCGGAACTGAAGATCATCCAGCTGGTCGACGCCGTCACCGGCACCGGACCTGCGGCGGTTTCTGCGCACTTCCAACTGAATCCGCCGATCCAGGATGCTACGCTGCTGTCCGCGGTGCGCGCCGTTATCGACAATCGGCGCTTGCGGCTGGACCTGGCCAGCATAGCGCGTGAATTGGAGCACCGCGAGCGGGACCTGCGCAACCTCAATCTGCGCTTGAGCGATATCGTCAAATCGGCCGAGGGGCTGGTGGTCTGCACGCACTTGGCGGAGATGGCGGAAACCGTCTTGCGGGAACTCGGCACGCATATGGCGGCGGAGGGCGGCAGTATTTACATGGTACATGACGATGCGCTGATTCTTCTGCATTCGCTCGATCCCGGCCACGCTCCCGGCCACATCGAGCGACCGCTGCCCGAGGACAGCGTATTCCGCCGAGCCTTGCGGGAAAAGCGCCCGATCATGATTCACGACATTGAACAGGAGCACGGCTACCGGCAGAGTGGCTGGCAGGGATATAAAGGCCGGTCGCTGCTGGTGATGCCGCTTTTAAACGAGTCCGGCGAGGTGCCGGCCATCGTCTCCCTGCACAGCCGCGAGGATCCGCCCTTCACCGACCAGGATTGCCAGATCGCGTTGATCATCGCGTCGCATGCCTGTGAAACGCTGCGCGCTTTACGGGCCGCCTTCGAGGTGAGTATCAGGGAAGACCGGCTGCGGACGATCTTTGAAAACCTGCAGGATGTGTATTACGAAGTCGACATGGCGGGGCGGATTATCGAACTGAGCCCGTCGGTGGAGCGCGTTTCGCAGTTCACGCGGGAGGAGTTGCTGGGCACTCAGCTGGCTGACCTCTACGCCAGTCCCGATGATCGCCAGGTGTTTTTGGCGGATCTGGCGGATAAAAGGATAATCAATGACTACCAAGTGATCTTGCGCGACAAGGATGGGACTGAAGTTCCCTGCGCCGTGACGGCCCGGTTACTGTATAACCAGCTGGGCGCTCCCTGGAAGATCTGCGGTACGATGCGCGATATCCGGGCCCGGGCCCGGGCGGAGGAAGCCCTGCGGATCAGCGAGGAGCGGTTGCAGTTGGCGGTCATCGGCGCCGATCTGGGGATCTGGGACTGGGATCTGATCAACCGCACGGCGGTGTATGACGATAATTTCGCGGCGCTGTTTGGCCTGGCTCCGGCGGATCTGCCGCCGGAAATGGACGCCTGGCTGCCCTACGTGCACAACGACGACCTGGACCGGTTGGTGGCGGCGCGCGACGCGCATATCGCCGACCGCACGCCCGAGCTGATGGTCGAGTTCCGGATCCACGACACCAACGGCGTCATCAAATGGGCGATCACGCGTGGCCGGGTGGTGCAGTGGGACGAAATGGGACGGCCTACGCGGATGACCGGCGTGCACCGCGATATTACCGAGCGCAAACAGGCGGATGCCCGGTTGGCCAGCAGCGAAGCACGTCTGCATGCCGCGCAACGGGTGGGACATATCGGTAGTTGGGAACTGGACCTTTCCTCCTTGAAAATCTGGGCTTCGCCGGAGGCTTTTCGGATCTACGGCTTCAATTCCGAGGATGACACAATCGACTTGCGGCTGGCCGAAGCATTGGTCGATCCGGCGGACCGGCCTCGGCTGGATCAGGCGATGCGCGCCCTGATCGAGCAAAACCAACCTTACGATGTCGAGTTCACCATTCACCGCCGGGTGGACGGCCAAAAGCGGACGGTCCACTCCCGCGCGAGATTGATCAAGGATGATCCGCAGGAACCGCTGAAAGTCATCGGTACGATCCAGGATGTGACCGAGCGCCGGCAATTGGAGGTGCAACTGCAGCAGGCGCAGAAGATGGAAGCGATCGGCGTACTGGCCGGCGGGATCGCCCACGACTTCAATAACCTGTTGTTTGCGATTCGCGGTAACGCCGATCTGGCGCTGGACAGCCTGGAGGAAAAGACGCCGGAGTACGACAACCTGCAGCAGATCGTCTCCGCCGGGCAGCGTGCCGCCGAACTGGTCAAGCAGATCCTGTCCTTTGCCCGTCAGACCGAGCGCCAGCGCCAGCCGCTGAAGCTTTCACCGATCATCAAGGAGGTCTGCCGCCTGCTGGGCTCAACTCTCCCGGCGACGATCAGCGTCGAGCACAATGTCGTTGAGGATGTGGCGGTGGTGGCTGATCCCACGGAGATCCACCAGGTCTTGATGAACCTGTGCACCAACGCCGGCCAGGCCATGCTCGAAACGGGCGGCCGGATTGTGGTCGGGTTGGACACGATCCAGGTCGATGGCCAGCGCGAGCCCTTGGCCAAGGTGATCGAGCCGGGCGCCTACGCCCGCCTGCGGGTCGCCGACACAGGTCCCGGCATCAGCGCGAAGAACCTGTCGCGGATCTTCGAGCCGTTTTTCACCACCAAGGAGGTCGGCTCCGGAACGGGAATGGGCTTGGCCGTTGCGCATAGCGTCGTTACCGGCCTGGGCGGCGCGATCGAGGTGGAAAGCGAGTTGGGATCCGGTGCGGTGTTCAGTGTTTTTCTGCCGTTGTCGACCGAGCAGGAAACCTTGGCGGTGACGGAGTTTGCCGCCATTCCAGGTGGCACGGAGCGATTGATGATCGTCGACGACGAACCCTCGATCGCTCGCATGGCCCGGTCGATGCTGAGTAATCTGGGCTACGAGGTTGCGGTGTTCACGGACAGCGAGGAAGCCTTGGCGGCCTTTAGCCGGGCACCGCACGATTACGACCTGCTGCTGACCGACCAAACCATGCCGGGCCTGACCGGCAGTGAACTCGCCCAGCGCGCGATGGCGATTCGGGCGGACCTGCCGGTGGTGTTGTGCACTGGCTTCAGCCATACCTTTACGGCGATGGACGCCTGCCGGCTGGGGATCCGGGAGTACCTGCTCAAGCCCCTGACCAGGCAGCGGCTGGCTACGATGATTCGCAAGGCGTTGGATACGCCGCTTCAGGATCCGTCGCGTTCAGCTAGGGATTGATGTTGTTGCCGTAGACCGCGCGCGTGTCCGAGTAGTAGATCTGCGCGTGCTTGGTGGGGGCACTGGCCTGCTGGACCGAGAACGGGCGCTCGTGGGGCAGAATCATGGCGATAATGCAAACAATTGCGACGAGAATGACGATGGCCGCTGCTTTGGCATACCACGGGCGCACGCTGTAATTTTGGACCCAGCCCTTCAGGCCGGCGGAATCGTAATACGCTGCACGGGTGAGAACTTGGTGCCGGATACCTTCCCAGTCCGGCGCGGGCGGGATCGGCGATGCCGCGTTGGCGAGTGCGTTGGTTTCGCTGATGAGGGAGGCCAGCTCAGGGTTGGCCTGGACGGCGTCACGCATGGCACCGTCCAGCTGGCTGAGCCGGCTGATCCGTTCCAAGATAATTTGCCGTTTAATATCCATATCACAATCCTTCCTGCAACAAGCCGATCAGCCCAGCCGGTGACAACTGGCTCAGCTCCCGGCGCAATGCTCCACGGGCGCGGAACAGCCGCGATCTGACGGCGCTCTGCGAAATGCTCAAGACCTCGCCGGTCTCGATCAGGCTCAACCCGTCGATATAAAACAGACTCAAGATTTCTCGTTGTTCGTCGGCCAGGCGCTGCAGTGCGTAGCGGGTCGTTTCCACCAGAATGTCACTTTCGGTGTCCAGCGAGTGGTCCGCCAGCCGCTGACTGAGATCCTGCTCGCGGTCGTGGATGACAAAATCCTCGGCCGTGTTGCGCCGGCGCTGCATCAGGAAGCGGGTTCTGACGATGCTCATCAGCCAGCTGCGAAACCGCGTCAAATCCCGCAACTGCCTGATCCGCGTCAGGGCGTGCGCCAAGGCATCCTGCAACAGGTCCTCGGCGTCTTCCCTCGTCTTCGACAGGCGGTAGCTGTAACGCCAAGCCAGGTCCAAGATTGCAGGCGTCAAGGCTGATTCGAACAGCTCAATGTCGCCGGGCGTGAGACTCACGATATATATGATGCACCATGTCGCCCCGGTGTTCCGGTTTTTGGCTGAATTTTTCCAAGAGCGGAATGGGCGGGCGGCTATCTTCTAAAATGGCTGTATGCAGACCGCCAGATTTCCGTTTAGGCTTGCTCCGTTGTATGGGTTGATTATTTCGCTGTTACCGCCGATCGCCGCGCTGCAGGAATTCTGGTGGCGGTTGCATCCCCTGATCGTTATCGCCCTCGGCTGGGTCCTGCTGGCCATGGTCTATTACGCTGTGCGCGAATACCAGCAGGAAGTCGCGACCGGCGGCCACGAGGGCGGCCACGGGCGTAAATACAGCGCCCACCTGGTGATGGTGGCGGTCTTTGCCTTGGCGTGCTTCGGAGCCTGGCCGCTGCTCAACACCGTGGCCTTCGGTCACAGCGCCTGGAACCTGCCCGAGATCCTGCCCCGGGCGAACGCGACCGTCGTCGATATCACCACCTATACCACCGCGGCCGTGTTGCTGGTGGCGGTGTATTGGCTGGCCCACCGGTTTCCGGGCGTCAAGTTCGATTTCTACCTGCGCTGGCGATTCAACCTTTGGGACCTGCTGATCATCCTGGGGCTGTCCCTGCTGACCGTTGGCGCACTGCTTGGTTATATGTACTTTTTCGCCGATACCCACCAGCCGATGAGCGTGTTCGGCGTGACGACGGGCGAAACCGCGCCCTGGTTGTTCTGGCTGGCCGGGATCGGCTTCGCGCTGGCCAATGCGCTGGTCGAGGAGTTCTGGTTCCGCGGGTTGTTGATGGGCGCGCTGAAACCGTTGCTGCCGATGTGGCGGGTGGTTTTAGTGCAAGCCTTCGTGTTCGGCATCTTCCACTGGTTCGGGACGCCGCATGGCCTGCTCGGTGTGCTGCTCGCCGGCGTCTGGGGCTTGTTGCTGGGCATCTGGGTTTACCGGCGCGGCAGCCTCTGGCCGGCGTTGATTGTCCACTTCATCGCCGATCTGGTGATTTTTATCACGACCAACTAACAAAACCGCCCCCAAGCGACCGAGGCGCTAGCGTATAATCCCCGTGATGGGTGACCTGTACGACCAGCTTGCTGCTTACTATCACGAGTTCTTTCCCGCACGTGAGGGCCAGCTTTCGCTGCTGACGGCCCGGGCCGGTATACCGCCTGTCCGGGTGCTCGACGTGGGTTCCGGCACGGGCGAATACGTAGCGGCGCTGGTTGGCGCCGGATATGAGGTAACCGGCCTGGAGCTGCATGCCGCCATGCAAGCCCAGGCCCTGGCCCGCCACCCCGAGCTGGCCGCGAACCTGCTGACGGGCGACATGCTGGAGATCGAGGAGCTGTGTACGGGGCCGTATAATCTGGCGTACTGCATCGGCGGCGGTATCGCCCACCTGAAGAGCGATGCCGAGGTCGCCAGCGTGATTAAAGCAATGTGGGAAATCACCCGTCCGGACGGCGCCGTGGTCCTGCAGCTGGCCAACTTCGACCGAGTGCTGAAGCACGGCGAGCGGATCCAGATCGCCAGCGACCGCCGCGTCAGCGAGCGCGACACGCCGCCGGGGCTGGTCTTTGACCTGCCGCTGATGGAACAGACGGCGGCCACGGGCGAGGCGCTGAAACTGGAGCGCCAGTACCTGCTTAGGCGTGCCGCCGATCTGGAAGATCCCGACAACCAGCCGGACAAAATCGTCTTCCACACGAAACTGACAGTCGATGGTACCCTTTATGAGTACTTCGCGCCGATGCTGATCCTGACTTACGAGCGTCTGCGCTACTGCCTGCCGCGCGAGGCCGACCGCGTCTGGTACGGTGGTTTCTTGAAGGAGGACTGGAGCGAGGAAGCCCCAGCGACCGTGATCGTACTCTATTAATACGGCGGGTGCGCCGGCGTAGGTAAAATCTGGGTTAGGCAGCGAGTTTGACGCGGGCGAAGCTTGCGGATCGCCGGGCGGCCGTTATATTCTCTTGGTGGAAGCGGCGGTCGGAAGCCGACAGGGGCAAGGTTGTCGACAGCGTATGAATCTCGGTTGAGGGCCCGGGTGATAAGTGTCATCCGCGAGAGGGTATGGATCTAGGGACTAACCAGCAGGAGCAGCTTGTAACCAAGGTGCTGCGGTTAACCGACTGGTATCAGCAGTGGTGCGCGCCGATCGTCAAGGCCGTCTACGATCAAGATTTCCGATTGGTGCAGCAACTCATTACCCAGGTCCGGCAGCGGCTTGCCGCCAGCGACCTGGATGCCGACGGCAAGCAGTCCCTGGCCCTGAGAATCCGCTATGTGGAATGGCAGGCGGAGCGGATCCTAAATCCCCATGTCCGGGCTGAGCAGCTCAACCGCGACATCCTGGCAGCCTTGGCCGATGTCGATGCTGGGCCGATTTCACAATCGCTGGCCTGTATCATCAGGTTACAGGTCCGCTCGACTCTGCTGCGGGATGAGCAGGCGGACTACCCCGCCGTTGATTTCGAGCGGGATTTTGCCGGCGTCCTGCCCGAGATGCGCTCGCTGGAGTTCTGGCATTACGTTTCCAGCTGGGCCTTCCTGAAGCAGCGCGTCGATTTCGTCGAACAGGCGATGGCCGAACACACGATCCACGCCGACGGTTACATGTCGGACTTCCTGTGGCAGCGGATCAACCTGATGTATCAGGTGCTCAAGGGCAAGGCCACGCGCCAGGACGTGGAGGAGATCGTCAAGCGCCTGGAGAACATGTTCCAGTGGGTGAACGTGGAAAAAGTGCTCTGGCCGGCGTTGGAGGAGACGGGGCTGGTCGACGACGAGATCCGCGAAATGCTGGCCGCGCAGTTGACCAGGATCAGGCAGGCGCCCCAGGCTCCCCGCCGCGGCCCGGCCACCAAGCGGATTATCAAGCAATAAGCGGCGGCGCACGCTATAATCGGCGCCACTTCGAGGATTCGGCGAGGTTTCCATGGCGATACATGGTGTTTGGTACAATCGGATGGGCAGCGAACTGCACATCGAGACCGACGGCGACATGATCTACGGCACCTATGCCACGCGCGGCGAAGGCGGCTACGGCGACTACAAGGTCACGGGCCGGATGAACAACGATCCGTCGCGCAACGGTCTGGCGGTCGGGTTCATCGTGGTCTGGCACAACAACTACATCAACCGCCAGTGCGTCACCAGCTGGAGCGGCCAATACCAGAACATCAACGGCTTCGAGGAAATGCCGATGAGCTGGGTTCTGACCCAGGTCACGGACGACGCGGACAACTGGCACAGCCAGATGATCGGCTACGACGTATTCCTCCGCGAACCACCGACGCCCGAGGAGATCGCCGCGCGCAGCCGCCGCGGCCCGGCCTCCCATCCGCGGGAACGCCGCGTCGACCGGCCCACGCGCCGCGAAAGCGAATAGCACTCGGCAAGCTGGCCCAGAATAGCCCAATCGCTACGGCGCTCGATAAACCACACGTCCGCCCTTGACCGTCAGGGCCACGCTGGCCTCGGGATCCAGTTTGCGCGTGCCGCGGACAATCGTGAAATCGGCTTGGCAGCCCGGTGCGATCCGCCCGCGGTCGTTCTCATTGAACGAAAAGTAGGCGGCTTCGGACGCGAACAGGTTGACCGCCGTCGTGAAATCCACCCGCATCGCCGGATTGTGGTGCCGGAGCGCCGCGCGGATCCCGCCCAGCGGATCCAGCGGCGTGATATAGCAGTCGCTGCCACCCGCCACCCGGACGCCCGCGCCGATGACCATGCCGACCGGGTTGCTGCGCAGGGCGCGCTCGCTGCCCAGCCGTTGCGCGTACCCGCCGTCCGGGCCGCCCCAACGCGCGTCGAACGCCGGCTGCATCGAGCTGATCACGCCCAGCCGCGCCGCCTGGGCCGCCAGCTCCGGCGTACCCATCACAAAGTGGTCCAGCCGCGGCCGCAGCGCCGGCAGATCGCAGGCGCCGGCCAATGCTTCGAAAGCGTCCAGCGCCTGGGCCAGCGCCCGTTCGCCAATGGCGTGCAGGCAGACCTGCAGGCCGGCCCGCAGCCCCGTTTCGAGCCAGCCGCGAAGCTCGTCAGCGCTGAAGTACAACTCGCCGTCGGTGTCGGGCCGGTCGCGGTACGGCTCGGCCAGCGCGGCGGAATGCGCGGCGATCGCGCCGTCGACGCACCAGCAACCGCCGAACCGCGGCACGCCCAGTTCCAGCGCCAGCTGCGGCGTGGCGTCACGGCAGTACAGCGTCAGGTCGATGTCGTCGCGCCGGTCCAGCTCCAGCAGCATCTGGAAATCGTGGCGCCGGTGCTCGCCGTAGCCCTCCAGACAATGCAGGCCGGTCAGGCCCACGCGTTGCGCCTCGGCGATGACCAGCTCCATCCCGCGCCGGCGTTCCTCGAAGCTGTAGCTGTCGTAGATCGGCGTTACCAGTTCCTCGTAAGTGTGACCATAGACACGCCCGGCGGCATACATCTGCTGTTGCGTGGCCGGCGGCACCCCGCATTGCTCCAACATCGCGTCCACGCCGATGCGCTGCCAGGCGCGCGTATTGAACCAGGCCGAGTGCCCTTCGACGCTCTTGATGTACAGCGCGCGGTCCGGCGCCAGGTCGTCCAGCCAGGCGCGGGTGATCAGGTCCGTTTCCGCCCCCAGGCGCGAGGGATCCAGCCCGCCCAGCCGGATGAACTCATCGCCGGCGTCCGCCGCCGCGCGGATCGCCGCGGCCAATTCGTCGCGCGAGGTTACTTCGTGCAAGTCGGTAGTCAGCATCAGCATGCCCGTGGCGATCGCGTGCAGGTGCGCGTCGATCAGGCCCGGCAGGACCAGCCGGCCCCGCGCGTCCAGCAGCCGGTCGCCGGCGGACTCGCAGAGCGCCGGGACTTCCGCCGGTTGCACCGCCGCCACCGATTCGAGCTGTCCGTTGGCGAAGTGGATTGCCACCAGCTGGCCCGGCGCGTAGCCGAATACGTCGTTACCGAGTAGTACTCCCGCGGGGTAGTCCATGCGCCGATTATACGCGCCAACGGGGTAATTATTCCTTGGCGGCGGCGGTGTGCTTGCCGTAATCGAAGGTCACGTCGCCGCCCAGCGCCGCCACTTTCTCCGGCAGCGATTCGAAGCCGCGCAGCAGGTGCTCCAGACCCTCGATCCGCGTCTCGCCCTGGGCAGCCAGTCCGGCGATCACCATCGTCGCCGCGCCGCGCAGGTCATGGGCCTCTACCGGTACGCCGGTCAGGCAGCCCGGCCGGCCCTCGATTACCACCGTGCCGTCGCTGACGCGCATCTTCGCTCCCATTCGGCGCAGCTCGGGCACCGTGTTCATCCGCGACTCGAAGATCGTCTCGATCACCGTACTGACGCCGTCGGCCTGGGTCAGCACGGCCGTGGTCTGCGGCTGCAGGTCGGTCGGGAAGCCCGGATAGACCTCGGTGCGCACCGTCGCCGGCTTGAGCACAGCGGGGCTGTCCACGCTGATCCAATCAGCGCCGGTTTCGATCTGCACGCCGCACTCGCGCAGCTTGAACAGCAACGCCTCCAGGTGCTCGGGGACCACCTGGGTGATTCGGCCGCTGCCGCCGGTGGCGATGATCGCCAGCAGGTAGGTGCCGGCTTCAATCCGGTCGGGGATCACGGAGTACTCCACGGCGGCGGCGATGCGCGACTGCCCGTGGATCGTGATGCTCTTCGTGCCGGTGTCCTCGATCTTCACGCCGCAGCGGGTCAGGAACCGGCAGAGGTCGACGACCTCGGGCTCCTCGGCGGCGTTGTGGATCGTCGTCTGGCCTTCCGCCAGCGCGGCGGCCATCAGCGCGTTTTCCGTCGCCCCGACCGATGAGACGTTCAAATAGATTTCAGTACCGACCAGCCGGTCCGCCTGGGCGATGATCAGTCCGGCCTCCTGCCTGACCTCAGCGCCCAGCGCTCGCAGGGCCGCCAGGTGCTCGCCCACCGGCCGCTGGCCGATCGCGCAGCCGCCCGGCAGCGGCACGCTGGCCCGGCCGAACCGCGCCAGCAGCGGTCCCAATACCAGGAAACTGGCGCGCATCTTCTTGACCACCTCATAGGGCGGCTCGGTGCTGTTGACGTCGGCGGCGTTGATTGCCACGGTGTTGCTGGTGCTGGCCCCCTCGCAGCTCGCGCCGAGGATCCGGATCAGTTCGCCCATGAACTTCACATCGTCCAGCCGCGGCACGTTGTGCAGCGTGACAGGCTGCTCGTTGAGCAGCGTGGCGGCGAGAATCGGCAGGCAGGCGTTCTTGGCGCCGGAGATGCCCACTTCGCCGGACAGCGGTTTGCCACCGTTAACGACGATCATGCACATACAGCAGTATCCTAGACGATGGAAGCGGATCCGCGCCCGTCAAGGCCAGATTACGGGCACATTTCTCTATTCGCTGCTGTAGCGCAGGGGCTTAAACAGGATCGGGCGATAAGTCCAGCCGCTGCCCACGATGATCTCGACGAGTGGGCGTTTGTATTCGTCCGCATTGAAGGTGAAATCGATCGCCTTGCGGAAGCGCAGGCTGCGGTCCAGCACCCATTCCTTGTGCAGCTTGAACTCGTAGAAGACGATCCCGCGGAAATAGTTCCAGGCATAGCTGGCGCGCGGCGGGACGACCGTGGTGTCCCAGCGGATCGTGCCGCGCGTCTCCAGGGCGTGCGCCACGCCGTTGGGTTTCAGGTAGATATCGAGCTGGTAGACCTCGTGCATGGCGTGCTTGCCGAACAGCGAATAGAACGCCGGTACGTCCAGCTTCCAACGGCCCGTCAGGTGGTAGGGCCGCGTCTCCTCCAGCACGAACACGCTGTCGGGATCGTTGAGGTTGAGCAACCGTTCGCGCAGGGCGTCGCGGCTGATCGGCTCCACGCCGCGGCGGGGGCGCCGGGTGGCCAGCGCGATGCCGCCGGCGAAGATGCCCCACATGAACAGCACGATCGCGATGTCCACGCCGATCGCCAGCAGGATGTATTGCCACTTCCAGCCCTCGGCCGCCGGCATGATCCAGACCAGCGCGATGAACATGAAGATGAATAAGCCGAACCCGATCATCACGCCCAGTTCGCGCAGGTTCAGGCGCGTGGCGGACAGGTAACGCGGGGGTTTGACTTCAGCGGAGGCGGATTCGTCCGTTGGAGCACTCATACGGACATTATAGCCAGCGCGCGCAATCCGCCGGATTACAAGATAGCGGTTGTCACGACCGTGAGGATAAGTTAATATTGCCAGTCGGTAGAGGCCGGATAAATACAGGCTTTATCTGATAATCGCCGATCATTAACTGGAATTGAAGACTGCGACAATTACGGAGATCACCATGCGGATTACAATGCAGATTGCTTTGCTGTTGATCATGGGGCTGACGCTGTTCGCCCTGACCGGCTGCCCGAACTCGGCGCCGGCGGAGGATACGCCGATCGCCTCGGCCAACCCGGGGACGAATAATAGCGCCGAGTCGAACCAGGCTAGCACGCTGGCGACGGAAGAAGGAGCCCAGTGCGAGGAATGCGGCGCCGACTGTGACAAGAGCTGTGAAGGCGAGTGCGACGGCCACTGCAAGGATGAGGCCAAGGAGCCGCTTCAACCGGGCGAGGCCGATGTCTGCGAGGAATGCGACGGCGAGTGCGACCAGGACTGCGGCGACTGCGAGTTGATCGAGCAGGAAGCGGCGGACAAGGGTACGACCGTAGCCAAGGACGAGGAAGGCGACGCGGATGAAGCCGCCGAGGAAGAGGGCTGCGGCGATGACGGCGGTTGCGCCTCCTGCGCTTCCGGCGCTGGCGAGACCGACGCCCCGGCCGAGGTGCCCGCGGGTATGACGCGCGTGACGCTGAAGATCGAGAACATGACCTGTGCCGGCAAGTCGGGCTGGGTCAACAAGCTGTTCGGCGGTCTGGAAGGCGTGGCGGGTTCCTATGCCAATCCGCAGACGCAGGTCTGTGTGGTGGACTTCGACGCCGCCAAGCTGGATGCCGCCAAGCTGATCGAGCTGGTGAATTCGGAAAGCGACGGCTTCTTCATCGCGACGGAAATGTAGGAATACCAAGTAGCACAAGCGCCCCTGCTTGTGCGTGATTAGTTCGCTGTTGTGCCTGCATTCAGCAAGTCAAAGTGAAAGTGGAAAGTCGAAGTGAAGATGCAGTTTCCGCTGTTATCTTCCTGCGCAATCGAAGCGCAACCGCCTTTGGGCTTTCTACTTTTTACTTGTGCGCTCAAGCCCGGGGGATTGCGCTGCTTAGGGGTTGTTGCATGCAGTACTAAGCGGTTTCGCCTGGTAAGGTGGTATCAAGTCCACCATGCAATGCCGGATTTGACCGGGAACGCTGCTGGCCGGTGGCCTCGTTCTCGCCCTAATCGTGATGAAGATCATCGAGTGGTTCAGGCGCTAGGCTCGACCGCCAGCCAGCCGTCCCCGCCGTCGATCAGTTGCACGCCGCAGGGCGCGCAGATCTCGCGGACCAGCTTGAGAAGCTTCGCGTCGTCCGGCGCCGGCTCGGGCTTGCCGCCGCGCACCCAACAGGGTAACAGCTCCACCCGCTGCACGCCGCTCCGGCTGGCGGTCACGCGCAGGATCGCACTTTCCACCAGCGCCGACTTGCCGGTGAACAGGAAGTTGCCCAGGCTGTAGGCGATCGCTCCGCCGTGGTACAGCTCGATTCCCTGCAGGCAGTGCGGGTGATGCCCGATCACCAGGTTCGCTCCGGCATCGATGCATTGGCGGCCCAGCTGCTGCTGGTAGGCGGCATGGCGGCGGTGGCCCTCGAAGCCCCAGTGGAACGTCACGACGACGAGATCCGCCCGCCCGCGCAGGTCCCGAATCGCCGCCGCCAGTTCCTCGCTGAACTCGGTGCCGTGCCAGGCCAGGCCGGGTGAATCTGCGCCGGCTTTCGACGCCGCCGGTACGATCTTGCTGCGCGCGATAAAGCCGATGCGCACGCCGTTGCGCGTGACAACCTTGGCGGTGAACGCCTCGCCGGTGTCGTGCCCGGCGCCCACCCAGGATATGCCGGCCCCGTCCAACTCGGCCAGCGTATCGGTCACCCCGGCGGCGCAGTAGTCCATGATGTGGTTGTTGGCCAGCGTCATGATATCGAAGCCCGACGCGGCCAGGATCCGGCTGCTGATCTCGGGCGGCGCCTTGAACACGAAGTTCTGATGGGCCTGGATGCTCTCCCAGGACTTGCCCGGTGTCCGCACAGTATGGTCGGTGATCGGGCATTCCAGGTTGCCGAAGGCCAGGTCGGCATCGCGAAGCACATCGACCACGGCGTCGTACGGCCAGGCTTCGCCGTACTGCTCGATCAACCGCGGCATCCGCGCGCCGAGTAGGTTGTCGCCCGTAAAGCAGATCGTGATTTCCTCCAGCCGGCCGGCCGGCACCGGCTCGGGAAAGGCCGGAGCGACCTCCAGCGCGTCCGTCCCGTCCGCTGCCGTGCCCAGCAGAACCAGGCCCGGTAGTAGCAGCAGGACAAGCCAGTTAACACGTCGGCGGCGCATCGAAATAGTATACGCGCCAGCTGAATGAACCCGGCTGGAGGCAATTGGCGCCTGGGTTGAAGCCGCAAGTGTCAACCACGTTTTCGCGCACAAGTGTCCACCAGCATCTGATAGACTTCTGGTATATTAAATTTGGAAGCAGCTGGCGATAAACCGGTTGCTCAGGGCACGCCTGGATTGCCGGCAACGGGCGGACAGCGGTTGCCGGGCCGAAGAAGCAACAGCGTATTTGCGCTCTTCGGGAGGTGGATGATGAAACTAGCTGTAGTCTATCTGTTACCGTTATTGCTCCTGCTGCTTGCTTCAGGTTGCGGTGGATCATCGGCGGCGAACCTCGAGGGGAATGGCGACAACACCATCCAGCCGTTGTCGGATACGGAAGCCCCGCGGATCACCAGCTTTACTGGGGTCGCGAACGGCTCGCTGATAGCGGGGCTGGTGCACGTGGCAGTCAGTGCTGACGACAACAACGGGGTTGTCGCGCTGAAGCTGCTGGCCAATGACAGTCAACTCACGTCCGCGACGGGCAGCCCACTGGCCTATGACTGGGATACAACGGTGGTGGATCCCGGCATGTATGTGCTGACCGCGATCGCCAGCGATGCGGCGGGCAATGAGGGCCGCGATTCGCTGTATGTCTATGTGACGGCCGGGGCCAGCGGAGACGATGATCAGACGGTGGATGATCCCAGTGATCCGGCCGATTCCGAAACCGGCGGTGAAGAGACGGAAACGAACGACAATGGCGCGACCGGTGATCAGACGCCGGTTGACACGGGTGATCCGATCACGGCGCCGATTCCGGGTGCGACGCAGCCCGAACTGATCGAGACCGAGCCGGTCGATTCCGAGATCGACGTTGAATTACCGGAGATCGAGGATCCGGAGACGCCTACGGGAGGTGTCCCGGGACTGATTATTTCCAATCTGGTTGAAGGGCAGATCATCTACGGTCAGCATTACTTTTCCGCATTCGGCTTCTCGGAGATCGGCATTGACGCGATTGTCCTGCTGATCGACGAAGTCCAGGTGGCGGCCGTGCAGGATATCAGCCTGGGCTATTCCTGGGATACGCAAGCTTACGCGGACGGATTGCACGAAGTTGCCTATGTAGTACGCGACCGGTCTGGGACATTCGGCATACTTAAAATTCAAGTGACGATCGACAATGTAACCGATTACCTCCCGCCGGTGCTGACCATCGAGGACTCGTACTGGGAATGCAATGGTCTCACCGGCCCGATTGAAGTAATCTGCTGTGGCACCTATGCATTTACTGCGGCGGATCGGACTTACTTGATTTTCGAGGTGATGGATAGCAGCGAGATCGACTATTTCGAAGTCATCTTCGGTGATTATCCCAAGGTAGTAGCGGACGAGCCACAGGTAGAGATCGCCCTGGATTCAGAGTACTGGGAAACGCACGATTCCGTGCAGGAGATTTATCTGACGGCCCGGGATGAACATGGCAACGAAGCGACGCGCCACGTTACGTTGGAGCGCCAGCAAACGATTTCAGTTGCAGGTGACTGCCCGAACCATGACGGTGAGCTGATCTACGGCGTGAACGTCTACCTGCTGGCCGGAGCGATACCGGATCCCGCCAACTGTGATCCGGAGCAGGCGATCGACGTTAAAGTGCTAGACGAGGAAAAGGGCTTTTGGTTCCGCGATCTCCAAGTAGGTGTCTATACGGTGTATTTCCAGTATGATGGCCTGGAGGCTTGCCAGGTGACCGAAGCGGGACCGGGGCTTTACGGGGTGGATCCAAACGGTTTCGTCTACAAGCCGATAAGCTGATCCGGAGTGACTCGCGGTTGGACCCGGAGGATCGGCGCTGCAGGCGCCGGTGAACAATGGGTATGCTTTGATAAACAGCCAAAGTGTCACTTCAGGAATGAGTAAACTGTCCTCTTTATATTGGTTGTTATTGTGTTATAAATTGCTGGTTAAGCAGTGGTTTTTTGGATGCACTGCCTGGGACACGCCTGTGTAGATTGGATAGGTCATTGCTAGCCGAAAACGGCGTGTCATGACTTCCACGGAATAACATCCTCCCGGGAGGTGGGTGATGAAGTTTGCAGGCTTATTGCTAATCCCCTTGTTGATCATGCTGGTTGGTGGCTGCGGCGGGTCGTCCGCGGTTGATCAAAACAGCCTCGATGACGGCACCGGCGGTACGCTCCAGCAGCCGCAGGACGGAGAAGGTCCGCGGATTATCAGTTTCACAGGGCTGACCAGCGGCTCGACCATCGCGGGTGTGCGGAATCTGCACGCCCAGGCGAACGATAACTCCGGCATGGCCAAGCTGGAACTGCTGATCAACAACGAATCGGTCGCAACATCCACGGTGCCGACGTTGGACTACCAATTGGATACGACGCGCTTCGAGCCTGGGCCCTATGTCGTAACGCTATGCGCCACTGACGTTTCCGGCAATCGGACCGAAGATACGGTATTGGTTACTTTCCGCGAGTATGCGGGAGATGACGTGGTGATCTTCCCGGATGCCTCTGACGCGACGGTGGGAACCCAGCCGCTTAACGATGGCGTCAGCGTCCAGCTGCCACCGATTAGCGTGTCGGATGTGCTGGAGCCCGGTCCCCCGCCGCAGTTGATTTTGTCCGGCATTCGCGACGGCGGGACCGCCAGCGGACAGCAGCATTTCTCAGCCGTGGGTTTCTCGCGGACGGGCGTCAACGCGATGGCATTGTTCATCGGCGGCGAACAGCTGCTGACGGTCGCAGGACCCGGCCTGGATTACACCTGGGATACTACGGGCTACGACGAGCGCCAGTACTCCGTGATGTTCGTACTCCGTGACAACGCCGGCCAGTTGAGCCAAGTCCTGGCCACCGTCACCGTCGATAACACCAACGACCACCAGGCGCCGGTGTTCGATCTCAGCCGTTCTTACTGGCAGGATGGTGACCTGCAGGATAACCTGGATAATCCCTACGGCCGCGTGTATTTCGGCGCGGGTGAAGTCACGATGGTGGCGGAGGCGGTTGATCAGAGCGACTTGGAGTGGTTTCGCGTGTTGCGGTATGGAAATGTTGTCGCCGAAACCACGGACAAGGTCATTGAGCTTAATATCAACAGCGTGACCGATGGGGAGGGTGGCTACATCACGTTGGATGCATGCGATGTTCTGGGACACCGCTACGTTGAAAGGTACGAATTCGAGATCGCGTTCAGATGCACGATCCGAGTTTTGCTGTTTGTTGAAGATGAGCCGCTATGGGGAGCCTCAGTCTACCTGTTGAATGGTGCGTTTGAAACACCGGAAGAATGCGATCCCGACACGGCGGTTGAATCCTTTACCGTAGGTGATTACGGCGACCTTTGCACCTGGAACTTCGAAGTTAACCACGGCACGTACACCGTGTATGTAACCCATAATGGTGAACATGCTTGCCGGGTTTTACGCCCCGCGGTCAGGCAGATCGTAATGCCGTGGGAGTCATTCGACCTGGAACCGATGCCCTAACAGGTGCCAACACGAGTTAAACGCGACGGCCTGTCGGTAGAGTTGGCTTCGCCCGCCGATGCGGGGCAGATCGGGCCAATCCGCCGGCAGGCCGTGGCTGCGATTGGGGGCGGTGGTATCGTTCAGCCGTGCTTAAGTGTCACCCCCGATTAGGCGGAAGGTGTCCGCAATCAAGGCACACCTATATGTTATATTCCCTAGGTGTAAGTTCCAAGGACGTTATTCACAGTTTCCAGCCTTGACGCTGGGGGTCGGTGGCCCAAAGAACTGTGTTTGCGATGTAA
>JAFGCY010000010.1 GCA_016932385.1 bacterium
CCCTGGGCCACGGCGGGCCGTAGTACCCTGGGCCACGGCGGGCCGTAGTGCGCCCGGCCGTAGCGGTCCCGCCGATGGCGGGATCCCTGGCGCCGGATTGATCCCCGCCGCCGAATTGCTTTCCCGCCGGATTAATCCGGCGAACACGGAGGTCGCCGCTACGTTTCCTACTCCGTGCTAACGCTCAACTGGTAGACGATGTTGGGTAGCGCGTAATCCTCCGCGGATTCCAGCCTGATCAGATACGGCTGGCTGTCCGCCGCCGTGACCACGTAGTCCAGGCTCGCGCTGCCCGTCGCCGCGTCGCAACTGGCCAGCGCGGTTCCGTACGAGTTGCACAACACCAGCTCGAAGGTTTCGTCGACGGGCTCATAGCCGGCCGTGACGCTGAGAGTCAAGCCGGGCACCAGCTCATCGGCCAGTTCAAACCAGTCAGCGAAGTGGCCGTTATAGCCTTTGTTATGGTAACCGGCCAGGCTGCCCAGGAAGCCGCTAACCGGCAGCTCCGGCAGCAGCTGGGCCTGGTAGTCATAGTCGTTCCACTCGCGCTCGTTGTATTCATACGGCCAGACATAGATATACTTCAGCTTCATCAGGCGCAAGCCCGTCTCGTCCGTGACGATGCAGCACGCGGTCCGCGTGCCGGCTGTTCGAAAAGTCATCGTGGTTTCGCTGGTATAGCCGTATTTCTCGAGCGGGTAGTACCCGCTGTCCGACCAGCCGTAAGTCAGCGTTGCGCTGTCGGGATCGCTGGCGGTGGCCGACAGGTTGACCGTCAGCGGGGCCAAGCCGCAATCGACATCGGCCTCGATTACGATGTCTGACGGCGGATATTTGTTAACGGCACTGAGGGAATAGTTATGCGCGCGGGTGCTGCACGCCATTACGCGCAGGAAATACTGGGCCGATTCCTCCGGCACGAAGGTGATGCTTTTCTGATCGGGATTGATCGCGGCCAGCTGCAAACGATCGAGCGAGAAGATCGCCAGCATGACGTTTTGGCCGTTGTCGCTCAGCAGGCCGTCGTAGAAATACTCGTCTGTGAAGGAACACGGCTGGCCGGCCTCGGCGTAGAACGTGAAGCAGTCGATCCAGTCACCGTCATAGGCCGGGCCGTAGTTGTCGTAATGGCTGACGCTGCCGGTATACCCGCTGAATGGAACAGCCGGTAGGGCATTGGCGCTATCCAGCGTCAGCTCGTCGTTGTCTTCGATCTCGTCAAAGCCCGAATCGCCGACCGTCACCGTGCAGGGCCCGGGGCTGACATAGGACACGCGCTCGCGATGGCCCAGGCCCAGCGTGTTGCCAACCCTGAGCAGCGGGTAATACACGCCGTCGCTGGCATAGGTATGCTCGACGATCGCCTCAGTGCCGCCGATGACGTCCCACAGCCCGTCGCCTTCGAAATCCCAGTCGTAGCGGACGATCGCGCCGCCGTCGTTCTCGTCATGGCTGGCGGATGCATCCAGCGTGACCTCCAACGGCGCGGAGCCCGCCTGGGGGCTAACACTGAACTCGGCGACCGGCGCCAGCGCATCGACCGCGGTGGTCACGTAGATCTCGTAGTCGGTGCGGTAGTGGAAGAGCCGCAGCAGGTAGGGCGCCTGGTCGGCCGCGTAGTCGATCCCGCGGGCGAAGGTCGGGCCGCTGCTCGCCAGGATGCCGCTGAATACCACGCCTTGGGCGTTGGTGATCAGCATGCTGTCCTCCTCGCCGATCCCCGCGTTGCCGGTGGGATGGACGACCACGGTCAGCAGTTCGCCGTCGCCGGCCGTGAGTTCGAAGTAGTCCTCCCAGCCGCCGTCATAGCCGGAGCTGTCGGCGGCGCTGGTGCCGAGGCTGCCGCGAAAGGCGTAGACCGGCGCGGGGGGCAGCGGCTGCGCCTGATCCGCCGCGTTATTGGGCTCGATCTCGTCGTAGAGCCCGGCCGATGAGAAGCCGAGGTTGCCGAGCCGCAGCTCACACGTCCCGAGCATGACCACGGCCACCAGACACAGGCCGTCCGCGCGCTGGTAGTTGCCGGTATCGGGCAGGTTGACGTACTCGTCGTGGTTGATCTGATGCCACTCCCAGCAGCCCGTGGCGAAATCGGACACGCCCAGGTACAGGCTGTACTGGTTCTCGGTACCGGCGGAGTAGTACCACTTGCCCCGAAAGGCCGCCGAGGCCAGGCCGGCCAGGTTGAAGCTGTAGATGCAATAGGCGGGTTCGATCGCCGGACCGTCGCCGCTGGGCGCGAACGTCGCGATGGTGGCGCTAGAGGAGGCCAGCCCCTGATGGGGCAACTCCTGCTCGTAGTCCGTGCCCGTGCGCCAGCGGACCAGCTGGCTCGGCGCCTTGAGTGTGTCCGCCAGGTCGGCCAGCTCCGGCAGCGCGCCGGTGTCGGTGGCGCCCGTGGTGGGCTCAATCGTGACGGCGGGCTCATCGGCGTTGGCAGGACCGCCGCCGGATGCGCCGCCTCCGCAGGCGGTCAGAACGCAGCCGGCCGCGGCCAGTAGTGCGATGGTAAAAACCTCCCAGAATTTGCTGTACATACGTCACCCCAAATAATAAAACAATGACAATTAAGATTATAACGGGAGCACGGCTGGAAGGACGGGTACTACGGCCGGCTCTGGCCGTAGGCATTGAAATGTCTGCAACCCCGTCATGGCGGGGTTGCAGTACCCAAAGGCCGGATGCCCGCGCGTTCAAGTGAAAATAGAAAGTTAAAGTAATAAGTTCTTAATAGGGCGCAGCGAGTTCCCGGCGCTTTTACTTTCACTTTCTACTTTTACTTGCCGCGCCACGCGAGACGCTCGCGCAACCCATAAATTCTGGACGCAAGCGGGGACGCTCGCGCTACTAGAAGTGGATCTTGAACTCGCCGCGGACCATGCCGATCGGGTCGTCGAGGCCGCTTCTCTCGCCCGCCGCGATCACGTCCAGGCCGAAGCTGGAGTTGTTGGTGAACGGGTAGCGCAGGTTCAGCTTGACCATGCCGGGCCGGTCGGTCGAGGCCGAGTCGATGCGCTGGCCGTTGTAGTAGCTCAGCGTCGTGTGCAGCGTGCTGCCGAGCTGGTGCTCGGCCTGCAGGCCGAAGCCGACGAAGTCGCTGGGGAAATAGTTGCGCCCCTCACGGCTGAGGTTGAAGGCGTCGTTGGCGTTGTTGACGGTGAAGTCCCACTCGCTGAAGGGGTCGTTGTCGACGTTGGCCAGCACGGGCAGCGCCTCGATCTGCGCCAGATGCGCGAACGCGGCGCTGACGCGCGAGCGGTCGGTGGTGACCAGGTCCAGCTCGAAGATGAAGCTGTAGGGCGTCAGGCCCAGGTCGGAATCGGGGTTGAAGTTGCTGACGTTGTTGAGCACGTAGACCCACTCGCCGCGGAGGCCGGTCAGCACGCGGTCGCTGATCCACTCGGGCAGCTGGACGTTGCCGCTGACGCCGACGTACTGCTCGTTGCCGTAGCCGTTCAACGTGCCGTCCAGGCGGACGACGGTCTTGTAGTCGTGGCCGCGGACCGTGCCCTCGCCGGTGTGGTACTCCAGGCCGGCCAGCATGAAGTCGTCGCCCTCGGCGGTCAGCGCGCTGGACTGGAAGGCCAGGCTCTCGGGATCGCTGAAAGCCGCGACGTTGGCGACGCTCTCCATCCGGTAGAGGCCGGCGTAAGCATCCATCTTGCGCCCGTACTTGGTGTCGAAGCGCACGCCGATGTTGGAGCGGTAGCCGTTGTCGCCGGCCAGGCCGAACTCGCCCTCGCTGAAATACTGGCGGCCGCCGGTGATCGTGACGCCCTCGCCCAGAAAGCGCGGTGCGTTGCACCAGTAGTACTTGAAGTTGGCCTCGTCGATCACGAAGCTGGCCGCGTTGGCCGAGTTGCCGTGCGGCGGGTTGGGAACCGTGGTGTAGAGCGTCTCGTTGTTGGCGCCAGGGACCCAGGCCGTGCCCACCGGTCCTTCCATGTCGGCGGCGGTCAGGGTGAACTTGAAATCGAGGTTGGTCTCGGGCTGGAACTTGTAGGTCAGCTGCAGGTAGCTTTCGTAGCCCGGTTCGTTGGGCAGGTCCTCGCGGCCGGTGGCGAAGAAACCGCCGGTGCGGAAACGCGCCACGCCGGACAGGCCGGAATCCTTGATCAGCGCCTTGAGGTCGTCGACCTCGCCGCGCAGTCGGACCTGCTCGTCCTCGACGGCGGTGACCCGCGCGCCGAGATCGGAGAGCTCGTCGCGGAATTCCTCGGACAGGCGGTCGAGCCGCGCATAGACCTCGCTCATGTCGACGTCGGCGGCGGAGCCGGGCAGCGTGCCGGCATCGTACATCGCCTGCCAGTCCTGGATCTTGGTGAAGACACGGGCGATCACCATCGCCATTTCGTAACGCGTGAAGGCGCGGTCGCCGCGAAAGGTGCCGTCGGGGTAGCCCTCGACGAGGCCGGCATCCTGCAGGTAGTCGATTGCATCGTAGGCCCAATGGCCGGGATCGACGTCGGAGAACGTCGAGGCCAGGGCCGGGGCCGCCAGCCACAGCGCCAGGAGCGCCGCCGCCATGCCCGCCTGCAGTTTGTTAATCGTCATGCTCCTCTTCCCCGGCGGCCTAAGCCGCCTTGTCAAGGTGGGGGAAGCGGGGATGGGAACAGGCCGGAGCGGTCACGCAGTATCCCTCGTTACCTGCGTCACCGGCCTCCTCCGGCCTACTCCGCCCTTCCGCCTTCCGTTCACCCACCGTCCACCGGACGCCTCACTGCCCGGCGAGCGGGTCCCTTGACGCGCAATCACCGGAACCGCCTACGCCTGCCCCTCGCTCCGCTGGCTCAGGTATCTAAGAGCCAGCACGCGCGCGGCGTAGTCGTCGACCGGCGACGGGTTGAATAATTGCACCAGGGTGAACTTGAACCGGCGAAAAAGGCTTCGGCCCGCTTCCTCTTCGCGCTTCAATTGCCAAGCGGCCACCGTGGAGGCGGTCTCATCGACCACCACGATTTCCGCACTGGGAAACAGACGTTTGGCCTGTGCCTCAATGTTCACCCGGTTCGTCCCGTTGCCAATCACTACGGTCCGGACCACTGAAGGGTCAACCGACTCCGCCAGCCGGTCGGCCCCCCTGTCAAGGAACGTGATCCCCTGCGCTAGCGCTTGCCCCGCGCCGTCCACGATGGCCCAGCCAATCTTGTCCGTTCCGGGATCAATCGCGACTATCACAAGGACTCTGAATTTAGCATCTGCGCCCGGTAACGTCAATCTGAAATAAGGTGTAAAAACCGTGAAGATTACGCGCTGCGGACGACCGCCACCTAGTCCGCGTCGTCGGCCGCCGGCGGCAGCTGGCCCAGTTCCTCGGGCGTCGGGGGTTCTTCGACATGCAAGGCATAGACGACGCGTTCCTGGATTTCGGTCTGGCTGCTGAAGTGCTCGCTGTCGGCCGCGAAAACCGAGTTCGCCGGCATGGTCTCATAGCGCGTGAAATCGATGATCACGGCCTGGCCGGCCAGGTATTCCTCGGGCTGGAACGTCAGCGGAGTCGTCGTCAGATCGCTGCGGATCAGGAACGGCTGGTAGCCGTCGATGTAACGCCCGGGATCGACCAGGTGCGCCGTCCCGCCATCGGCGTCGCCGATGCGGACCTGGAAAAGGTAGCGCGGCGACTCCAGCTGCGGGTGGTAGTCCTGGCTTTCGAGCGCTTGCTCCATGCTGGCCATCAAGAAAAAGAAGTTCGTCATGTCCTGGCGCTTGTAGTAAACCGGGCCGAACTCCACCGGCGTGGTCGTGACGATAAACGGTTTCTCCGTGGCCAGGCAGAAGCGGCTGACCGGCTGGTTGTCCTGCGTGACCGCGAGCCCCAAGGGCTCGCCGAAGCCGACCTGCCCGCTGTACAACTCGCCGCGCAAGGTCAGGTCCAGCGTGTACGGCCCGGCGCTGCCGAAAAATCCCGCCGGCACGTTGGAGGGCTCCTGGGGAAAGGGCGCGGTGCTGTCCTCGATGGCTTTGAACAGCAGGCTGGCGTGGGCGGCCTTGAACTGGCGCGGCTGGATACGGACATCGCGCGGCGGCAACGTGACCGTGGCGCCGGCGGAATCGGTGATGCTGAGCAGCGCCAGCTCAATGCCGCTCAGCTCGGCCTCCGTCGGGGCGCTGACGCTGACCTGGAGCCGGATCTGGTGCCGAAGCGAATAGTCGTTCACGTTCAGGCGCAGTACCGTGCATTCTAAGCGTACATGCCGGGCCTCAGGCACCGCCAGGGCCTGAAGGGGAACCGCCAGCGCCGTGAGCAGCCCGTAAATCAGAAACCAAGTGAACCGCATGCCAATCCTCCGCGGCAAGTATAGCAGTCTGGCTATTGCCGCGGAGATGCCGGCCGTTCGTTGGATCCGCCGCTAAGTCCATTCAAGGCTGAAAGGCGGATACTGTCGGCGATCTGCTCGGCTTCCTCGCGCCCCAGACCTCCGCGGATCAGGCTTTGCACCAAGAGCGCTTGGCTGTTGAACTGGACGACGCGTGTGTTGCGCTCCACGGCGCCTGCCAAACGGGCGTTGTTGCGCTCGTGCAGCGCGAGGAGCTGTTCCAGGTCGGCGCGCTGCTGGCGCTGGTATTCCGGCAGATACAGCCGCACCAGCCAGTACATTACGGCGAAAAGCAGTCCGCCCATTACTCCGTATTGCGCGATCAGCTCAGCAAGATTTAGTTCCATATTGAGTTTCCTTTAGTAGGTATCTTCTACGAAGATCAGGTTGTTTAATACACCCACTGTTCAATACTAATCCACTCGATATCAAGAAACACGTTATCTGACGTTTCTGAATTCAACGTTCTTCCCCTGGCCCAGATTCCGGCCCGCAGCGACGACTGCCATGTTGCTGCATTTATCCAGTGTACCTCTGGGAGGTATAATACAAGCCAATTATTTGCTATTACTTCTGTTACTACATCGTTCAATAATCTATTATTAGATAGATCATTTACGAACAAGTATATGGCGTCAAAATGATCCGGATCACTGACGCGCAGCCGGGCCGAGATGATAATGCGACAATTGTTGTCTCGGTTTGATCCATCGCCGTACTTGCGAAACGGTACTCCGACACTCACTTGCGATTGCGTTACGCTCAAGGGATCACCGGAGGCGCTGGCCTGCCACGACCAACGACCATAGCAGGAACTCACGTCGCCCGTGCTGAAATCGCAGCTGTACGCCCGCGTAGCCGCTACCGTCGCTGCCGTCGCCGTGTCCGGATAGGCCGCCGCGTCCCAGGTTTCCTCGTGCCCACCGCCCGCGATCAGCGCGCCCCAGGCCACCTGCTTGTGTTGAACACCCAGGTCGTGCCGCCGATTGCTGCTGTCCAGTACATACGGCCGGCCGGCCGTGGAGACGTACCAGCGACCATAACCAGCCGGGGCCGCGTCGACGTTTGCTTCATTCATTTGCGCCGTGTCGATTACACCATCGCTAAGCAACCCGAGCTGGCTAGTGCCGGTTGCTTTAACAGCGTAACCCGCCGTCGCTTCGGCCCAAATCGCCGGGTTGTTCTCACCACTGGCGCTGACTTGCAGCGTGCCATCCTCGTGCGCACCGTTCAGTTCGACGCGATCGCCGCTGGCCTGTGGACTCAGCGTCGTTGAACTGCGTTGCCAGAGCGGTTCCGCGGTATCGACCGTGAAATGCGGAGCGGTCGCGGCTTGGGTGATACTGGTTCCGCCTGTGCCGGTGATCTCAATCGCGCCGCTGAGTGCCGTGGCTGCGCCGCTTTTCTTCAACGATGTCACGAGTGTTTCCGGATAGGCCGGTAAGTCACCGCCGACCGGCGCCGTGCCGCCCAGCGGCGTCACAGCCGCCGCCCCCAGGCTGTCGCGCCGGTCGATTGCCCGGGCCGATCGCGACCGCCGCTCATCCACCGCAATGCCCAGATCGGGTCGGCCGCGAATCCGACGCTTACTTGCTGTCATTCTATTTCTCCTTTATTTCTCTTTGTGGTTGCTAGCCGACTTTGCCCAGCTATGTTCCGAGAACTGCCGCAAGGTAGTTCGTGCCGCTGATCTCCGCCAGCGCCGGGCTGAGCACGATTCGTTCCACCAGAATGCTGCCCACATCCCCGTTGAAGTCATCCGCGACGGTCACCGTGTCGTACAACCGGATGCGCGGATCGCAGACCGCCCGGTAGGCCACCTGCTGAAACAGCCGCACGCATTCCGCCAGTTGGTCCAGCGCGTAGTCATGTGCCAGATATTCGTTCAACTCGCCGCTGCGGTCGATGAAACAGCTGCGGTGGCGCTCCTGCAGCCGCGTCCAGAGCGCGGGGTGATAGCGGCTCCAACTCGTGCCATCGGTGTAGGTGTACTCGGCACTGGGGTTGCATCCGTCGATGCACTTCGCGACGTGGTAATTCTCCGCCGTGTAGACCTCCAGCTCCGCCAGCCCGATACTGGGATCCGCCTGGTTCTCGAAACCGTGCTTGTACGCCCCCAGCAGTACGCGCAGGTAGCGTGCGCACGGGCAGAGAATCTCCGCGTTACGGGCTTCCAGCATTTCTCCTGGTGGAAAGCGTCCGCAGATCTGGGCCGTCAGGAGCCGCCAGTCGGTGCCATCATCGCTGGCCAGCAGCCGGATGCCGGGCCAGAACAGCCCCTGGTGGCCGGCGCTGGCGTTGTAGTTGCGGCTGCCGGGCAGCACCGCGCGCACGCGGTGGATCCGCCCCACCGCCCCCAGGTCAATCGTCACGAAGTCGTACCAGCTGTCGTATTGGTCCGTACCGCCGTTCTCGCAAGCCGGCAGGTTGTGCACGGCCGCCCCCAGGTTCCAGTCGCCATCGTATACGAGTGGCCCCACGGTGCTGAAATCGCTGTCCGCGCCCACGCTGATGCCGTCCCAGCTGAACCACGTCCCGGCACCGGTGCGCGGCGTGATGTCCACCGCGTCCTCTGTCAATGCGTTACGCGGCCGTTCGCTCAGTCCGGTCACCACCACGCGGCTGTACAGCTCGCGGATATCGCGCGGTTGGGTGATACTCTGCGCGCTCAGGAGTTCCCAATCCTCTCCGCCCGTCGCGGCCTGTTCCACGACGCGCAAGGTGAACTTCGCGCTGTCGGGATCGAACCACAACCGCAGGTTGGCCTGTTGCTGCTTGAGAATCGAGTTGACCAGGTCGCCGGTGCGGCCGCGGAAATAAACCGGTCCGGCCGCGTCGATCCCCGTATCGGGCAGGTCCAGCTCCGCCGCCGTCAGTCCCAGTCCGCCGTCGGCCACCGGGTAGGTCAGCGCCGCTTCGAACACCGCGGCCCAGTCCAGCGTGTCCTCGAGATAGCAGCGCACGCCGGTGGCATAGTATGTCTTGCCAGCGGTGTCCTCCAGGATCGTCGCAGTGCCGCCGGTCAGGTTGATCCGATAATGCTGCGGCGGCACTTCCACGCTCGCCGCGCTGTCGTAGCACAGCCGAATATCACCCGCCGCCCAACTGCGACGGGCCGTCCCGCCGGCATTGAACGCCAGGTCGCCAGCGCCGGTGAAAGTGAAGCCATACGCCGAGCCGAATTCGCCCCCGCCGATCAGCGCCAGCTGCCGCGCCGGCGCAATCTCGTCCGTCTCCTCAGGCACCAAGTCGATTTCGCACTCGCTCTCATGGATCAGCCCCAGCCAATCCTGGCAGAGCAGGTTGAACTGGCCGTCACGCGGGGTGACGCGATAGACGCGGCCCAAAAACAGCACCGCACTCTCGCCGGCGACGCTGGCGCTCAGCCGCGCCTCGGCGAACAGCTGCGTCCGGCAGGTGGCCGACTGCTCGTCGCTGAACTCCAGCTCGTCGTTGAGCAGGTCGATCGTCAGCGTAGCCGGCGTGTTGATGTCGCGGGTCAACCGAAAATCGGCGAACGGGTACTCCTGCCAGGTATCGCTCTCGGGCTGGTTCGTGCGCAGCTCGAAGGTGTAATTCACCGTTTTGTCCAGCTGGGCCAGGTGCGCGCTGGCGGTTTTACTAAAGGCCATGCTTGTTGCTCCTTGGGCTACTCGGTGCCCGGTCGGGCCGGTGAATAAGGCGTATAGCTGCCCAGGTTGTCGAAGTCGCTGAATGTGCCGTCCTCGTGCACGGTCAGCCGCGCTGCGAGGTCATCCGGCCCGTCGCTGATCACCGGCAGCGTGCCGAAGTACTCCGCCGGCAACTCGTCCAGCCGCGCCTTGAACGCCAGGTACCGCGCCACCGCGCTGCCGTCGTCCGCCAGTGTGTCGCCCTTGACGAACACGACCAGCTCGGACTGGGCGCGGAAGTGGTACTCCAGCCAGGCCAGCACGGTCCGCACGGTGCCGCCGGAGCTCAGCGCGGTCAGCTCCTCGGGCAGCAGGCTGATGACCAGCTCCGTCGGGTACCGGGCGCAGCCGGCGCCGATCCGATGCAAGAGCCCCTGCCGGTCATAGATCCGCTCGCCCTGCTCACCGTACTTCACCCGGGCCTGGGCGTACTTCAGCGTGATCCGCTCGGGCCCGGGCGCGAAGAGGCGGATGCGTGATTCTGTCGCCATGATCGGTCCTCGCTTTGGTTGGGTTTTTCTTAATACGGGTCGGTCAGAGCACGCCCTGCCAGCTGTTCAGGTCGCTCAGCCGCTGGGCCACCTTGGCCGAGATCAGCTCTTCGGCGCCGTTTTTGTAGTCGATGTTGACGGTGAACGACGGGCCGCGCGCCACCGCCCGGCCGCCGAACAGCCGGCTGGCGGGATTGGCGGCCAGCGTCAGGTTGGTCGCGGCCGGGAAGTTCAGCACTTCGGTCCGCACCGTGTTGGCCACCTCGACGCGCTGGCGGCTGCGAAACAGCCGGTTCACCAGCAGGCTCAGCCCCCCGCCGAACAGATTGCTCAGCACGCCGCTGAACAGCCCGCCGCCGCCGAGCTGCCGACCCAGCAGGTTGCCCAGGCTGCGCGCCAGCCCGGACAGCGCATTGCGCAAGACCTGCGTAAAATCCGTGCTGATCGAACGCATCGCGGATGACAGGCTCTGCGTCAGTGCGCCGCTGAGCGCGGTACCGGCCGAGCCCGTCCCGGCCGTTCCCGGGCTCGCACCCGACTCGGTGCAACTGCCACCTACACAGGCGCTCGTGATCCGGCGCCGTAGTTCCAGGCGATCGCGGCCCAGCTTCGCCAGCTGCTTGGTCAACTCAGCGGTGGCCGAGCGCGCTTCCTTCAATCCCTGCGCCAGGATCTGCAGGTTGTCATTCGTCTTCATCATTCTTCTCCTTTAATCCGCGGCCGCCCGTTGTCTCCTCAAGCGGCCGGGGCCGGTAGAACCGGTCCAGCGCCGCCTGCCGGCGGTGGCCCAGCATTGCCAGCGCACGCTGCTGCTCGGCGGGATCGGCGAAGCTCAGGCTCGCCACCCGCGCCGCCTCGCCCTCCAGCGCCGCCAGCTCATCACTCAGCGCGGCGTGGTACAGCAGGCAGAGCACTTCCTCCAGGCCCAGCCGCCGCGCCGCCTGCCAGCCCAGACCTTGTTTCACCAGCGCCAGCAGGACCTGGTGGTGCGTT
The DNA here is from genome assembly GCA_016932385.1 of bacterium. GTDB lineage: Bacteria > 4484-113 > 4484-113 > 4484-113 > JAFGCY01 > JAFGCY01. The sequence goes on from JAFGCY010000010.1 coordinate 11,470, forward strand.
ACGTCCCGCCGGAAGCCGGCCCGGCGCCGGCCAGCCCGCCCAGCGCGCCAAAAAAATCCCGCACCCCCGCGCTGTCGACGAAGTTCAGCCGCAAGGCCGCCGCCGCCACCGCCAGCACGTCCGCCAGCGGCCGGCGCGCCAGTTCGGCGTCCGTCATTCGCGTACACTGCGCGGCCAGGCGCAGCACCGCCTGCGGCGCAGCGGCCAGGCGTCCGAGCAGCTCCTGCTCGTCAGGGTCCTCGCCGGCCGCCAGCAGGGCGGACAGCAGCCCGGCCCAATCCGTCCAGACCGCCTCGAAGTCCAGCCAGCTCAATCGGTGCACCTTCACCAGCCGGCCATCGCTGAGTTCCACCGCCCGTGTTTCCGGCAACCGCGCCACGGCCGCCGAGGCCGCGGCGATATCGTCGATCCGCTCATTGGTCATCGTCGTCCCCCTTTACTCGTACTCGGCCAGCAGGCCATAGGTGCTGCGCACATCGCCCACCTTGGCCTCTTCGCCATCGAACAGGCAGTCCCAGGTCACCGGCGCGCCCTCGCTGAAATCGTCCTCGCCGAACGGCCAGCGGCTGTCGTTGAGCGAAACGTTGACGCGGTAGAAGGTGAACTCCACGCCTGTCTCGCGCCAGGCCGCCGGGTCCGGATCGTCGGGCGCCAGCTGCAACAGCCGCACCCGCCGGTAGCGTTCCAGGTCCACCGGATCCCCCAGCACCGTCAGCACATGGGCCGGCCGCCAGTAGGCGTAGCAGGCCACCACCTGTGCGCCGTCCGCGATCGGGCTTGCGTCGGCGCGCTTAATGAGCCCCTTCTCGGCGTTGAGCAGGTACTCGCTGGTGAGTTCGTATTCCGTCGCGCCGTCGTAGCTCTTCAGGCTCACCAGCGGCCCGCTCGGCTCGGAGTACGGCAGCGAACCGACGTGCCCGTTCAGCACGATCGGCGACTCGGTGCCGGAGCCGGCCAGCGAGGCACCGGTGATCGAGTCCACCGTGTTGTAGTAGACGTAATAGCCGTCGGGCGACCAGGAATCCGGCGGATTGAACGTGACCTGCACGCTGTCGCCGGTCTGGACCTCGGCACTGCCCGCGCTCTGCGAGACACCCTCGAACACGTCCGTGCCGCTGCCTTCCAGCACGGGCACGACCCAGTAGAAATAGGTCCCGGCCGGAATCGAGCCGCCGCCGTGGCTGATCGCCACCTGGGCGTCGCCGACCCCCTCGGGCGGCATCGCGGCGATGCCATAGGGATGCGCCAGCTCCCGCCACTGCCCGCCGACCAGCCGGATTACCTCGGTGGTGTAGACCAGCTCGCTTCCGCCCAGGGCCGGGGCACTGCCTTCGCTGAACAGCAGGTCCAGCGTCAGCGGATTGGCATCCTCCAGCAGGCGGAAGGTCAGGCTGTAGCGCTTGGTACGGTTGCGCCGCGCGATCGGCTGGGTCAGGCCTTTGATCGTCAGGTCCTGCCCGGCCTGTTCCGTGGTGACCAGCACGCTGGCGTCGGCCACCTTGCCCAGGTGCCGCCAGCCTCCGCCGGCCGCGGCCCCGCCGGCGCTCGGATCCCAGATCAGCGCGGTGGCCGCGCCGATGGTCTGGTAGGGATGATAGGTGAATTGCGATGTCGCCATGTCGTTCCTCGTAATTACAATGCGCCCCGCCGGACGGCGGAGTTTCTCAGGCTAATCCTTGTCCAGCGCCGGCGCCGTGTAGCGCACCTCGGCCGCCAGTTCCGCCCGGGCCACGACGCCGCGGTCGCTTGAAGGTTCCTCGGTCGCATAACCGATCGCGCCCGTGACGATCCGCTTGGCGTACGGCCCCAGCTCGTGCAGGTGGTTGAGCGCGACGCGCAGCTGGTGCGCCAGCGCCCGTACCTGGTCCTGCGCCGCCAGCGGCCGGCCCGCCGCGCAGCTGACGATCAGCTTCAATTGCGCCGTACAGTCGCTGGCCGCCGGGCCGAAGCGTTCGCCCTCCAGCACCACCGCCAGGTGCGGATAGGCCGCCGGCGGCCCGGCCGGCGCCAGGGTGATCAGCCGCAGGGGCGGCGCAAACGTCTCCTGCGCCAGCCGGTCGGCCAGGCGGGTGAGGATGGTGTTGATGGGGGTGGGCATGGTGCTTCCTTGTTACTCCAAGCAGCAGTGCTGCTAATTGTTGTCTATGGACGAGTAAAAGTGGAAAGTGAAAGTGGAAAGTGAAAGTGGAAAGTAGGGAAAGCGAAGACTGAGCTGTTAGCTAGATTCACTTTGACTTTCCACTTTCTACTTTCACTTGCCCCGTTACCAATTCGTCAGCGCTTCTCTATCCAACACGCGCGGTTCATCTTCCGTGGTGGAATAAACCTCCATCTCCGGCGTGCCTTGATCGCCGTCGGCCAGCCGTTCCTCGCCGCGGGAAACCGCCGCCAGGTGCGCCGAGACCGCCTCGCGCGCCGCGGCCAGCGGGTTCAGCGCGTCGTCCACATAGCGCCGCCGGTAGAGGAAGTACAGCGCCAGGGTGGCGTTGATCCGTTCCAGCGAGGCCTGCACCGCCGGGTTGGCCAAGTCGGCGCGGCCCGTCAGGTAGCTGTCGATCAGCTGAGCGCCGTCGGCGATCGCCTGGGCGATCACCGCCTGGGTCTCGGGGTCGTCCAGGTCCGGCGGGGTGTTCTCGTCGTCCGCCAGCCCGGCCAGGACCTCCGGGTCGAGTCGTTTCTTCAGGTCATCGAGGGTGGTGTATATGGCCATCTTTGCCTTCCTCCAAGGAAGGTTAAAGGTGAAAGGTTAATGGTTAAAGGGGGGAATCGGCGGACTACAACTCGGCGGCCAGTTTCTTGCGAAGCGCCGTCAGCATTCGCTCGATCTCGCCAAGTGATCGTAGCGCGTTTTGCACATCGGACTTAGCGCAGAACTCCTGGCGCATCGCGATCAGCAACTGCGTTTGCAGTTCCATAAGTGAACCCTTGGCAATCGACACGAACTGCGTGTAATCCCGGCGGGAGCCACGCGAATGTCCTTCGGCAAGGTTTGATGGCACTGAAACGGCAGCCCGTCTGATCTGGGAGATCAACCCTAATCGCTCGTTTACCGGAAACTGCCGCGTCAATGTGTAGATCTCGTCGACCAGGTCCATCGATTTCTGCCAGACAATCAGATCACGATGCGATTTAATCGTCATAATAATATGCATTGGATATAATACTAGTTGATCTAATTGTAGCATACTCTTCTTATACCTGCCCTTTAACCTTTAACCTTTTCCCTTTAACCTACATTAAGCTCCGGAGCTGCCCACCGCCAAGTACCACAGCCCATACCCCGCGCCGAGGCGGCTTCTGACGCCGTACTTGAACACGTCGGTGGAGAACACGTACTCGTCGCTGGGATCGGTCACGGCGGTGAACTCGGGGCGGATGCGCCACTGCATGATCAGCGGCCGCACCGGATAGCCCGTCGCCAGCACGAACCACTTGCCTGCCTCGACGAACGGGCTGACCTCCAGGTTGAGCATGCCCGACAGCGGGTTGCCGGCGGGCTTCTCGACGTCGGTCGAGCCGGCCACGACGATCGAGACGCTGTTTAGGATCTCGCGGGCGGTGAAGAAGTTGTCCGGCCCGACCAACAGCGTATCCGGCTTGACGCCCAGCGGCTTGCCCTGGTCGTCCTTGAAGCCCATCATCGCGGTGATCGCCGCTTCCAGGCCGGCCGGATCCAGCGCCGCCGACAAGAGGTTGGACTGCGTGCCGCTGTCGCCCTCGCTGTGCGCGGAGTCGAAGAAGTACGCCCCGTCGTAGCACGCGGTGGCAAAGCCGCCGTTCAACAGCCCGACCACCAGTTCGTCCGGATGGCAGGCGGCCCTGAGCGCCAGCTCCTCGATGCGCGGCTTGACCTGGCCGAGGCGGTCGTCCTCGAAGGTCTCGCGGTCGACCTCGATCGTGGCCTCGTACTTGCGGTTGGGGATCTCGTACTCATGCGTGCGCAGCGCGCCGGGCACGCGCTCGTCGGTCCACTCCCTGAGCGCCGGCACGTTGCCGAGCCAGTTGTAACTCTCCTTGTCGGAGGTGGAATCGACCACCGTCGCCAGCCGCGGATACAAAGGCTCGGCCGCGGAGAACGATTTTTCAAATAAGCTCTTGAAGCCCGTGAAGGTGGCCTCCAAGAAGTCGCGGGTTACTAGCCTAGACATTGTTGTGCTCCTTTGAATAATAAGTGAAAGTAGAAAGTTAAAGTGGAAAGTACCTGAAACCCAATGTTGCAATAGGAATGCACATATTACATAACTTATGTAATAATACTTGTATGTCAGTCAAGCACTATCGTGATCTTGTTGCATGGCGCAAGGCGATGGAATTGGTCAAACAGGTGTACCAACTCACCGTCACCTGGCCTAAGGAAGAGCAATACGGTCTAACCAGCCAGGTTAGGCGCGCCGCCGTTTCCGTTCCGTCCAACATTGCCGAGGGCTACGGCCGGCGAACATCCAAGGAGTTCATACGTTTTCTCAATGTTGCTCATGGCTCACTCATGGAGGTCGAAACGCAGCTGCAGATAGGCTACCTGCTTGGCTTCATGCCTGCGGCTGAATTGGATAAGCTGCTGGACCTGACTTCCGAAACGGGCAAGATTACCTTTGGTCTGATTCAGTCCGCGGAACGTCGGGCCCAGGCATAGGCACAGCAGTTCACTCACCGTTCTTCCACTTTCCACTTTCACTTTCCACTTTTACTTGCTGATTCGACTACAAACGTAGTTTCGCTACTACATAACCTACAAATGAATGCGTACCCATACCGCCCCGCTGCCATCCAGCGCTTCCAAGCGGCCGCAGGGGATATCGTTGGTCACGTCGGCCGCCAGGGCGGCGGTCTGATCGTCGCTGATAAAGAGCGCGGCTCCCAGGTCGGCCTGGGTGATCGCGCCCGTTTTGGCGAAACTGAACACGCCGGCGGCCTGTACGCGGATACTGAGCGCAGCGTCGGCGCCGTCCGTGTTGTCGGCCTCCTCGATCGCTACGCCGAGAAGCTTCAGCCCGGCGGTATCGGCGCCCGGTACGCTATAGCCCGTCGCGTCGGCGCAGACGAACGAGCCCTTGTAGATGTGCGCCCCGGCCTTCACCGGATGCGCGGTGATGATCCCGTCACGGTGCTTGGTGTAACGGTTTTCGGTAAGTGCGGTCATTGGATCCTCCTGGATATAGGCCAAAGGCCTGTGTGGTTGGTCGGCAATTCTGCCAGTGTTGAGAAAGGCTAAAGGTGAAAGGTTAAAGGTGAAAGGTGAAAGGTGAAAGGTTAAAGGTTAAAGGGAAAAAGAAGAAACATGTTGCTTCCCTGAAATTGTGAGATACCAATGACATTTCAAGACTGTCTAAATTGAGTTGTTGGCATTGGCTAGCTATAAGTGCATTGACTGATTCGTTTCCAACTCAGTCTGGTTCGTATGCAATGCACTAATCTAGGTTTCCTTGAGTGAATTGTTTCCACCATTCATCAAAGTTGAATATCGTGCTTCTTGCTAGGTGTGCAAACAACCCCTTTAACCTTTCCCCTTTAACCTTTAACCTTCCCTTGCTATCTCCGCGTACTCCCGCTCGCTCAGGCCCAGCTGCTGAGCCACGCTTTTCTCCGTCACGGACAGCTCGAAGTCCGGTTCGCCCTCGTCGTCGAGCGCCGCGTCGAGCGGGCAGCAGGCCGGCAGCGCGGAGAAGATCTCCCTGAGCACCTCGTTGAGCGGGGCCTTGCGCCCGTCGGGAAATTCCAGTTCGGAGGGGTGGTCCTGGCTGGCGGCCAGCGCTTCCTCCAGCCCGGCCTGCTCCATCGCCGGCGTCAGCCGCCCGGCCTCGCGCAGGCTGGCCACGAACAGAGCGGCCTCGCGCCGCCGTTCGGCCAGTTTCAGGCGCCGGTTCTCGTCGGCCAGGCGCCGGTTGTCCTCGGCCAGCCGCGTCAGCCGGGCCGCCGGGTCGTCATGGGCCGGGGCGGGATCAGCGCCGCCGGCAGCGTCGTCGTGGTTGCGCATACGCACCTCACTGAATACATGGATTACATGCGGCATCCGCCGCGGGGCAGGCCCGGCCTGCCGGGAGGACAGGGCACGGCCCTGGTTCGTCGTCGGTTCCGTTTCGTTATCGTTGACACGCGGGGGCAGCGGTGGCAATCCTTTTACCGCCGGCGGCCGCGCGCCCAGGAGGGCCACGGCTCGCAGGTACGGCCCGCGCCCGTCGAGGTCTTGGTAGATCTCCGCCGAGCGGCCGGGATAGCGTCCGGCGTCCAGCGCGTCGGCCACCGCGGCCGGCACGTGCGTCAGGTCCGCCGCCAGGTATTCGCCGTCGAATACCAGGTCGCCGACCAGCCCCAGCGCCGGCCCGTGCTCTTCGTGGTCGATGTTCACCGGCGCGCAGTGGTAGTGCGGGTCGTAGTTCTCCGCCAGCCGCGCCAGGTCGGCGGCGCTGAAGCTGACCGGCTGCCCGTCGTCGGCGATGTACTGGCCGGGGCGCAGGATCGCCACCCGCCGGTAGGCCGCCTGGTTGTCTCGGTTACTCGTCGTCATCGTTTACTCCTGTCGTGATTGCCGCGGTTTCCGCGGCTTCCGCCGGCGCCGGTTCGCGGCCGTAGCGCGCGTAGAGCGCGGCGGGATCGAGGCTCAAGCCCTGTTCGTTAAAGAAGCGGTCGATCTCCAGCTGCAGCTTGAGGTCCTCGTCGGCGGGCGGGGCCAGCTGCCAGGTCGGATAGCGCCGCGCGGCCGCCGGCACGTTGAGGTCGACGATCCAGCGCACCAGCTGGCCGTTGACGGCACTCATCAGCGCCTGGGCGTCCTGGCGGACGATATCGGCGCGCACCGCCTGGTGCACCCGCCCCAGGGCGTAGGCCCCGCGTTCGCCGGCCTCGGTGGTCAGCGTCTGGCCGAGAAGCGCCTTGCTCATCTCGCGGTTTAAAAACTCCGCCAGCTCGCGATAGGTCTGGGCCGAACCGCTGCGCTGGGCCTCCAGCAGCGAAAGCTCCACGCCCTCGGGCACGACGAGCCCCGTCTCCTGCTGGATCGAGCCGATGATGCGGCGGTAGCCCTGCTTCTCCTTGGCGCTGGCCGCCAGCGGATGCTTCAGCACCGCCGTCGGCGAGCCGTATTTCTCCGCGAACATCAGCCAGAACCTGAGCGCCTGGCGCTTGAAGTAGGCCAGCCACCAGACGCTTCTCAGCTGCGGCAGGCCGTAGGGATTCTCGTAGCGCCCGTACGGCGCGAAGACGATGAACTTGCGCTCCGGCAGCTGCTCGCCCCGGACGGGCTCGGCCGCGGTCAGGAGGCGCAGCTCGGAGTCCGCCGTGAAGACGAAGCGCCGCGGATGCCGCGCCAACAACGCCTTCGGCAGCAGCAGAAGCGCTTCGTCCCGGCTGCCCTTCTCCCTTCTCCCTTGAACCTTGAACCTTTCCCAAAGGACTTCGCTGACCGCCAGCCCGTAGGGCACGGCGTCCAACAGCTCCGCCAGGGCGCGCTCGAAGCCGCCGCTGCCGGGACGCCGCCCGGCGATGTGCTCAAGCGCGCGGCGCACCAACCCGGCGCAGTGCCGGGCCGAAGACGTTTCGTCCGCCGGCACCACGCGGCGCTCCCAGCTGAGTACGGCCGCCTTGCGCTGGGCGGTCAGCGCCGCCAGATGCGCGTCCTTGTCCAGCGCTTCCTCGAAGAGACCGTAGGGCCACTGGTAGGCGCTGTCGGGCTGCTGGTTCGCCAGCAGCGGGTCGCGGTTGGGGCGCACCCCCAGCCAACCGGCCAGCGGTTCGTAGAGGTCGGTGGCGATGCCCGCCACCTCGCGGGCCAGCGCCGCTGTTCCCCGCGCCGGCTGGTCTGGCGCGGCCGGCTGCGCCGCCCGTCGGTTGGTTTGTTTTCTCGGCCAAAACCACATATGTTGCTCCGTTTAACTAGTTGCTTGTTCAGAACCCGCCCGTGGCTCCGCGACCGGCGAAGGCGTGGGTTTCGCTGTGGCCGGTCCGCGTCGCGACGCCCAGCACGCCTTGGTCGCCGTGCTCCAGGGCGAGAAGCGTCTCCAGCCCGCGCGCGAAGGCATCGAGCTGGTCGTCGTGGGCGCCGGCGGGATACTCCAGCGCCTCGCTCCGGAACTCCGCCACCCAGGCTCCGGCGGTGGGCAGCAGGATCGCCCCGCGTGCGGCATGCACCGCGGCGGCTTCGATCCTGACCGCCTTGGGCCGGTTGTCGGAGAGCGCGCTGACGGGCAGGCCCGCCTCCCAGGCCCGCTGGCTGAGCACCGCCTGGTAGGCCGTGCTCTCGATGCCGATCAGCCGCGGCAGCCACTGCCGGTTGAGCCGCGCCAGTTGCGTAAGCTGCGCCGAGAAGCGCAGCCGGTCGCGCAGCAGGTCGAGCAGGTAGATCCGCGGCGCGGCGGCGGACCCGGCCAGCCCCAGCACGCAGGCCGCGAAGTAGTCGTGGCGGCTCTGCTCGCCCACCGCCGGATCGACGCCGATCGCCACCGTCAGCGGCTCCGGGCCCAGGTACCACTGCCCGCCGGCCTGCTTCAGCTGCGCCGGGTCGTAGCTCAGGAAATCGCCGGCGCGGAACACCTGGCCCGCCAGGCTCAGCGGCTGGTTCAGGAATTCCTGGGCGAAGGCGCGGTCGCCGATCTCGCGCTGGCGCTCCGCCAGGCGCGCCTTGGTCCAGCGCCCGGGCCACAGCGGCTCGCCGGCGGCGGTATAGGCGCTGTGGCGGATCACCCGCCAGTGGGCGGACTCCGTCTCCTGGTGGCGTTCCAGCCATTTCGCCAGCGCGCTGTCGTGGTGCAGGAGCGTGCCCAGCCAGACCAGGCTGCCCTGCTTGACGTCGAGCGCGTTGAGCACGACGTGGTCCAGCCAGGCCGCCAGCTTGCGCCGCTGGTCGGGGTTGCGCACCGCCTGGTCGTCCTCGGGATCGTCGAGGATCACCAGGTCCAGGCGCCGCCCGGCGGTGAGCTGGCCGCGGATCTTGTTCAGGGTACCCGACGCGCTCACCCGCGCCCCGTTCGCGAGTACGATCTCGCCGTCCGAGTAGGCCACCTGTTGGCCCTTCATGTCGCGGGCGGGACCCAGGCGAGCGCGCCAGGCCGGAGGGAGGAGTTTGTTGGTTTCGATTTCGTTGACGATCTGGCGCAGCTTGACCTGCGCCTCCTCGCGGTTGGCGGCGATCAGCATGATGTTCTTCTTCTCGCCGCGGAGCAGTTCGTGCAGGGTCAGCGCCACCGTGCCCAGCGTCGTCTTGGCGTGCTCGCGCGGCAGCACGCCGATCAGCCGCCGGCCGGGCTGCATCGCCTCGTCCAGCGCCGCGCACAGCTCGCGCTGGTAGTCCGCGGCCGGGTCGGTCAGCAGGTGCCCCAGCATCAGCGAGGCGAAGGTCAACAGCGGCAGCGCGAATTTCAGCCGCTCGCGCACCATCGCTTTCATCAGCCGGTTCAACCGGCCGGCCAACTCGGTGGTATTCACTGCGACCCCCCGGGCTGCGCGGCGTCGAGCTGGCGCTGGACCTCGGGGTCGTCCTCCAGCACGTCGAGCACGCGCCGCGTCTCCTCGATCACCTGCACCAGGTTCAGGCCGGCGGTGTCGTCCTCGACGGGCGCATCGCCCGCGGCTGGGGCGGGCAGCTTGTCCAGAAGGCGCAGGGCGTCCAGCAGCTCCTTGGGCCCCTCGGCCAGCAGCAGGAACTCGGTCAGCCGCACGCCGGCCAGGCGCACGATCAACTCGCGGCCGACCTCGGGCGCCAGCGCGTTGAACAGCCGCGCCCGCCGCGACTCGGCCTGGTCGGCCTTGAGCCGCTTGCGCAGCTGCTCCTTGGTCAGGCCGGTGGCGCGGAACCAGCCGCCCGCGGGGGTGATCCCGCAGGCCGCGGCCCAGACCGCCAGCCGCGCCAGGTCGTCCTCCAATGCGGTCTCCACCGTGTCCACCGGCGCCAGCATTTCATCCGCGCCGGGGAAAAGCATCTCAGCCGCCTCGTCCGGGACGGGCTCGATCCGCGCATCGCTGCCACTGCCGTTGCCGTTGCCGTTGGCCGTCGCGGCGGACGCGTCGTGCCCATTGGATATGGGATTCTTCCGGTCGCGTTTACGGGGCTTGTTGTCAGTTGATGTATGCATATTTATTCACTTCCGTTTTCGGTTCGGGTTGTTGGGGTTGGTTAGAAGCTGCCGGCCAATGGTGTGGCGCGGTTGGGCAAGGGCTTGAAGCACTCCGGAAAAAGGTCCCAGGTGGCCACCGGTCGCCCCAAGTGTTTGGACAGCGCGCGGCAGATCCGCCCGGCGAAGGCCGCTGTGGGCCTGACGCGCCCCGTTTCGACGTGGGAAATCGCGGAGCGGGCGACGACCGCCAGCCTGGCCAGCTCGCGCTGGGTCAGCCCCGCCGACTCCCGCCAATCCTTCAGCTTCATCCGTGAATCGAACGTTGCCATAATGACGTATTCTCTCTGCATAAATATTCATTCCACCTCGCATGCAAATTGTACCGGATGGCTGGTAATTGTCAAGTTGTGTATCATATACTAACCGATATTAACATTTCGGGCATTTTGCGCTATAATATGGTATGCCGCTTAGTACGACAACGATCCGCCAACTGGCGCTGCTGATGCGGGTGGCGCGGCTGAGGGCCGGGCTGGACCAGACCGAGCTGGCCGGGCGCCTGGGCGTCTCGCAGCCGACGGTCTCGCGCTGGGAGGGATCCGGCATCCGGCCGCCCCGCGCGCAGCTGGAGAGCTGGCTGGAGCACTGCCGCGACGGGCTGGCGCCCGAGGTGGTGCTGGCGCTGACCGGCCTGCCCGCGCGGCTGGACGATCCCGAGGCGGACGAACTGGCGCTCAGCCACGAGATCCGCCGGCTGGCGCGGCTGGTGGCGGGCGGCGCGGTGCTGGCCCACGAGGCACAGGTGCCCTGCTACGCCGACGTCGCGGCGGGCGTCGGGGAGTGCCAGGAGCAGCGCATGGCGGCGCGGATGGAGCTGTCCGTGCCGCGCCACGTCTACGAGCAGGATCCCGGCAGCTACGCCTTGCGCGTGTTCGGCGACAGCATGTCGCCGCAGCTTTTAGACGGCGACATCGTGGTGGTCTCGCCGGCGGCGCCCTTGATCGACGGCTGCACCGTGGCGGCCTACATCGAGCCCGACGGCGACGTGGTCAAGCTCTACCGGCGGCTGCCCGACGGCGGCGCGCTTCTCGTGCCGGCCAACCCGCGCTACCCGGCGGTGATGCTGAGCGCCGGCGGCGAGCGCGAGGGCCGCATCTGGGGCCGCGTCGTGCTGGTGCAGCGGGATCTGTAGGGGAGTTATCAGTGAGCAGCACCCAGTTGTCAGAAGAAGAAGTAGAGCAAGCCCCCGTGCTTGCGGAACAAGTCAAAGTAGGGGCGTCCCGCCATGGCAGGACTGTGCGCCTTTTATTCATGCGAGTTCAGCCGCCGGGACGAGTCTCAGGCCCGCCCGGTGCGGCTTGCCGGCTGGTCAGGCCAGGGCTAGTCTTAGACCAGCCCCTACGACGCCTGGCAATGTAGATCTTCAACGTGGGGCGGACGGCCCGTCTGCCGTTGCTCCACAGGTATTTTTTGCCCGCGACCTTAACCGGCACTCCGCCGTCCACCACCCACAGCATCTCTCCCCCTTTCACCCTCAGGCCAGCCAGAGAATGTATTGTACTACGAGTACAATCCGCAGGTTCATGACCAAGGGAGCCTCGGAAGAACGAAAGGGGGCGGCAACGCGCGGGGTCGGCCGCCCTACCAATAGTAGAGCAAGCCCCCGTGCTTGCTATCACCAGTCCGGAGTCCGAGGTCCGGAGTCCGTCAACGTCAGGCTAATCCGAGATTATTCAACACAGCCTAATTTTAAAACCCCTGTAGCGGCGGGTCCCCGACCCGCCGACCTCTCTTGATTGCTGATCTTATTCACTTTCCACTTTCACTTGCTACTTTCCGCTGGCCCGGCTTTAAACGGCGGTGGGGCTGCGAATTCGGAAAAACGCAAATGGTCGCTCCACAGATCATGGAGAGGCTCTTGTGCCTCCCGCTGCGCTTTGGCTCGGTTCAGCAAAGGCACTTGTGCCTCCCTGTTAGGCCAAGCCCAAAGGCGGGTAGTGCAAGCCTCCGCGCTTGCGATTTGAGAATGGTAGCGGCGCCGTCCCTGGCGCCGGATTAGTTTTCAGTTCTCAGTTATCAGGTGGTAGGGTGGCCGTCCCGGCCGCCATCCTCGGCCGCAAGGAGGCTGCTTTCCCGGTGGCGCGGGCCGCCGTGCCCGCGATCTTACCGGCACACCACTGCTCTACGCCCACTTTGTTCCCCACCTCTGCAACCCCCTGCTTACCTTTGGCCCTATCCCCATCTTCACCCCCAAGCCAGTCATAAATTGTATTGTACCTAGAGTACAGTCCATTGACTCGTGGCCGAGGGGGATTTGGCGAAAAGGAAAGAAGGGGGGAGGAGAAGCGGTGCCAGTGCGGTTGAGGTCAGGGGGAGTGCTACGAGATCAGGGGGGGTGCTACGAGATATGTAGTACGTTGAGGCAGCTGCCAAGGTCCCGACCTTGCGCCGGCCAGGTGTACTGAATCCGCGTGTTTGCCTGCGCTGCGCTACAATCAGCGCACGATGCCAGGGGACAATACGGACTGCGCCAATACCGGCGGGCCGGTGCCGTCTTCCGAGCCCGATGTGCTCAGCGTGTGGCTGCAGCGCAAGCGCCAGGAATGGTGGCGGCGCTGGCGGTGGGTCGCGGCGCTCTTCTGGATCCTCGTCGCGGTGGACTCATTATTCTGGATTGTCTTCAATATCATTGCCCGATACTCGACCGTGGTAAGCACGTTTTACTATGAACATATCTGGCGTAATCCGGTAGCTCACGATCTCGTAGATGTTCTCTGGCAGGACTATCCTTTGCTCAGCACGAGCGTGCTGATCACCATTGCCTGCCTGCTCGCCTTGTCCCAATTGCCCTTTGACGTGCGGGGCCAGGACTGGTTGCTGGCCTACTCGCGTGAAGGATTCGCCGGCAAAGTGATGGCGCATGCGCGGCGGTCGCTCCGCCAGTGGATGCTGGTCTGCGTCCTCATGCTGGCTGCGTTCGTTTCGGGCTGGCTGCTGGAACCTTGGGTCGATATCGTTTGTGATGCAGGCTGGCAGATCCCGCTCTTGATCCTGACGTTTTCCTGTTACTTATATCTGGCCTATCAACTTGTGATCTGGGGCTACACCAGCCTGCGCCTGATCCCTTGCTTCATTACGTTAGTGATCAGTGTTCCGCTGCTCCTTGCGCTTGTCCCGGCGCTGCTTGTCAATTTGCTGGTGTGGTCACTGTCGCTATTGGGATATCGTTGGAATTACTACTCGGACGGCCTGCTGTTTACGATCACGTCTATCGTCCCGCTGGCCGCGGCGCTCGGCCTGCGCCGGATTAACCGGCGGATGCCATCTCGACTCGTCCAGCGATTCTATGAGCAGTTGTAGCGTGTGGCCCGGGGCCGGAACCGCCGCCCCGCCATCACTCCCCGGACCAAGCCATCCGCGCCCATTTACTAGCACACACCATCCTACCTAACATCTCCTCCGAAGCCCGCCGCTCCCCATACACACCACCTCTCCTCAACACATCACCCCTTCCTCACACCCCCACTGCATCCCTAGGCCAGCCGAAATATGTATTGTACTCTGGGTACAATACACGACATCGTGACCCGGGCGGACTGAAGGACCAGAGAACGGTGGGGAGGCCGCCCCGGCTGCCCCGCCGACGACGCTGCCGACACTCGCCGGCGGTAGCACCGGGACGGGGCGGGTCCCCGTCCCGGCGGAAATGGTTCGAGTCCGCGCCAGCTCGGGTCAGCGAACGTAGTAGATTTTCATCGAATCGATCTCGTCACCCAGGCCGTAGCGGTCCAGCACCGGAATCTGCGAGTTGGGACCGAATACCGCTTTTTTGTCGCTGAAGTCCTCGTCCTCGTAGACCGCGACCTTGGCATGCGGGCCGACGATCAGGCTGTCGACCTCATCGCCCCAGTCCCCTTTGTCCGCGCCGGGCAGGTTGCGCATGTTGTAGAAGTTGCCCGGCCCGCTGATCCGGTCCCAGCAGTCCTCGTACCAGTCGTCCTCGTAGATCTCGACCCAGCAGCCGCTTTCGCTCAGCTGCGCCCGTCCGCCCGCGGCCCAGGCCGGGGCTGGCTCCAATTGCACCGCCATGCCGGTCACGAGCAGCCCTAGCATGGCGAGTAAACCGATGATTGCTCTGTGCTTTTGCATGTTGCACCTCGCTTGTTTTGTGCTACAAAATACTGCGATTGCCGGTTGCAGGTTTCCAGGCGCCGGCAAGCCCAGTTCAAGCAATCCTCAACGCGGTGCCGGGGCGCATGACACGCCCCCTCGAACATGTCCGGCGCCGATTCCACGCCTAGGTTTTATTTAAATTAAGCCTGCGGTCTAGACGCTTTCCGCGCCCCATGAAACGCTTGCGCGTGCAATAATATTGAGTGCCGCTTGGCATAGGGGAAACGGGGATCGCAAACAAGTTGAAGGAGAAATATGAGCGACAACCCGGCCGGTGAACCAGCACAGCAATCCGCGGGGCCGCAACCACCCCTGATTGACGGCAAGTACCGCCTGGCCGAGCTGCTGGACATCCCCGCGCTGACGCGCATCTTCGAGCATTACAGCGCGGCCACCGGCTACGCCGTCGGGCTGATCGAGCATCCCACCGGCAACGTGCTGCTGGAGTGCGGCGGCAGCCGGCTCTGCAGCGAGCTGTTCAACGACTGCGCGTCCACCGCCGAGTGCCTGCGGGCGGACGCGGAATCCGCCAGCACCGCCGCGGACTCCGGCATCCGCATCGAGACCTGCCGCTACGGCCTGTCGCGCGGAGTGACGCCGGTCGTGATCAACGACCAGCATGTGGCCCACCTCTACGTCGGCCAGATTTTCTTCGCCAAGCCCGAGAAGGGTAAATACAAGCAGCTCGCCCGGAAGCGCGGGCTCGACGTCGATGACTGCCTCGCGGCGCTCAAGGCGATTCCCGTCGTGGACGAGCAGCAGTTCCATTCCGAACTGCAGTTCCTGCAGGGGCTGGCGCGGCTGATCGGCGAGATGGGCCTGACCAGCCTGCAGGTCCAGCGCAACGAGGAACACGCGTACAACCTGATGCGCGTCAACCCGATCCCGCAGGTGGTCATCCAGCACAACCGGATCGTGTTCGGCAACCAGGCCGCGGTGGCGCTGATGGGCGGGCGGAAGGACACGCAGTTCCTCGACCACGCCCCGGCGGATTTCATCCACCCCGACGACCGCGAGCGCTACGCCGCCTACAGCCAGCGGCAGCTGGAGCCTAATCCACAGCGCGAGCGCTTCGAGCTCAGGCTGGTCGCCTTGAGCGGCGAAGTGGTCTGGGTCGAGTTGCACGTCGAGATCCGCCAGTTCCGGGGGGAACGGGCGGCCTTCGCCGCGCTGATCGACATCCGCGAGCGCAAAAAGGCCGAGGAGGCCCAGCGCCTGACGCAGGACATGCTGGCGCTGGTCATCAACAACGTGCCGCAGTTCATCCTCTGGAAGGACGTCAACTCGGTGCTGGTCGGCTGCAACGAGAACTTCGCGCGCGTGACCGGCCTGGACAACCCCGCCGAGATCGTGGGCAAGACCGATTTCGACCTGCCCTGGACCGAGGACGAGGCCCGCAAGTACCGGATGGACGACCAGCACGTGATGGTCACCGGCCGGCCGCTGCTCCGCATCCAGGAGCGCCAGACCCAGCTCAACGGCAGCACCGCCTGGGTGGAGACCAACAAGATCCCCCTGCGCGACGCCGGGGGCACGATCGTCGGCGTGCTGGTCACCTATGAGGACATCACCGAACGCAAGCTGGCCGAGGAGCAGCTGCAGGCGACCAACACCGAGTTGGCGGCGACCAACGCCCAGATGCTGGCGACGGTGGAGCAGCTGCACGCCACCAACGACGCCCTGCAGGCCGCCAATGAGGAGCTGAACCGGGCCAATGCGGAGCTGGCGCACTCCCGCGCCGAGTTGAAGCAGAGCGAAGAGCAGTTCCGCGCGTTGATCGAGCACGCCCCGGACGGCATCCTGATCCTGGCCCCGTCCGGCGAGATCCGCTTCGCCAGCCCGGCCATCCTGCGGATCCTAGGCTATCCGCCGGCGGACCTGATCGGCCAAAGCGCGCTGGATTTCCTGCACCCCGACGACGTCGAACCGTCGCAGGCGGTGTTCAAGATCCTGCTGGCAGATGCCCGCGTCACCCAGCCCCTGGAGTGCCGGATCAGCGGCGTCGACGGCGACTGGCGCCATCTGGCCGCGACCTGCCACAACCAGATCGACAACCCGCATATCAACGGCATCGTGATCAACTACCGCGATGTCACGGAGAGCCGCGCCGCCGAGTGCCGGCTGCAGGAAGCGCAATTGCGCATGGCGGCCCTGCTCGACAGCATGCCCGACGTGGTGTTCTTCGAGACCGGCGGCGGGCGCGAGTGGGTCTCGGACAACGTGATCAACCTGCTGGGCTATTCCGCCGAGCAGTTCAACGCCGACCGCACGTTCTTCACTTCGCTGATCCATCCGGACGAACGGGTGGCGCTGGGCGAGCAGATCAACGGCTGGCACAAGACCGGCGACAAGGGCGTGCTGATCATGGAGTTCCGCTGCCGGCGGGCCGACGGCAGCTATGTCTGGCTGGAAGACCGCATGGTACGGATCAGCGGCACCGGCGAGCGGCCCTACATGGCCGGCGTGCTGGTGGACATCACCGAGCGCAAGAAGGCCGAGGGCGCGATCCGCAGTTCGGAGCAGCAGTACCGCGCCACGATCGACGCCCTCAGCGACACGGTGCACGTCGTGGACGAGGACCTCAACATCCAGCTGCATAACCAGGCCTTAAGCGAACTGAACCGCCGGTTCGACCTGATCCCGCACGTCGAAGGCCGCAACCTGAAAGACATCTACAAGTTCCTCGACGCGCAGGTCTTCGATGAATACTCCCAGGTGTTCGCCCACGGCCGACCGCTGACGTCCGAGGAGAGGACCACGGTTGACGGCCAGGTGGTGGTGACCGAAACGCGCAAGGTGCCGATCATCAAACAGGGCCGCGTCGACCGCGTCGTAACGGTGCTGCGCGATATCACCACGCGCCGGCAGGCGGAGGACGCCCTGCGCCGCAGCGAAACCAAGTACCGCCTGCTCTACGACAACGCGCAGATCGGCATGTTCAAGACGCGCGTCAGCGACGGGCTGGTGCTGGAATGCAACGACCGCTTCGCGCAGATCCTGGGCTTCGCCGGCAAGGAAGTGGTGATCAACAACTACGCTGCGGTCAACCACTACGTCGACCAGGCGCAGCGCCGCGAGATGATCCGCCAGCTCAAGCTGCACGGCGCGGTGACCAACTTCGAGGCCCAGCTGCGGCTGGAAGATGACGTGCTGATCTGGGTGATGTTCTCGGCCACGCTGAGCGAGGACGGAACCTTGCTGGAGGGCGTGCTCAGCGACATCACCGACGTCAAGCACGCCGAACGGGCGCTGCGCGCCAGCGAGGAGAAATACCGTTCGCTGGTCGACAACATGAGCGAGGGCATCGTGATCGTCGACACCGAGGAGCGCTTCACCTTCGCCAATCCCGCCGCCGAGAAGCTGTTCGGCGTACGGGCCGGCGAGCTGCTGAACTACAGCCTCCGCGATTTCATCGACGCCGTCGGTTTCCGCAGCGTGGCCGAGGAATCGCGCCGGCGCCAGTACGGCGAGTCCGGCTCCTACGAAATTTCGATTACCCGCCCCGACGGCACCAAGCGCGACGTGCGGATCGTCGCCAACCCGCTGGCCGACGAGGCCGGCGAGTTCGCCGGATCCTTCGGGCTGATCGAGGACATCACCGAGCGCAACCGGCTGGTCGGCCAGCTGATCCGCGAGCAGAAGGAAGAAAGCATGCTGACGCTGGCCGGCGGCATCGCCCACGACTTCAACAACATCCTGATGGGCGTACTCGGTTCGGCCACCCTGCTCAAGGACATCAGCCGCGGCGACTCCGACACGGACGAGTTGTGCGGCACGATCATCACCGCCTCGCAACGGATGGTGGAACTGACCAACAAGCTTTTGGCCTATGCGCGCGGCGGCCGCCAGCAGACCCAGCTGGTCGACCTCAACGAGGCGATCGACGACCTGTTGGTGATGCTGAAAGCCAGCCTGCCCGCCGGCATCACCGTCGAGCTGAACCTGGCCGAGCACCTCTGGCCCGTCGAGGCTGACCCGGGGCAGATGCACCAGGTGCTGCTCAACCTGGTCATCAACGCCGTCGAAGCGATGCCCGGCGGCGGCAAGCTGATCCTGACGACCACGAACCGGCGGCGCGAGAAACCCTGGACCTGCCCGATGCACAAGGTCCACACCGCAGGCGATTACATCTTTTTGGCCATCCAGGACACCGGCTGCGGCATCGAGCCCGGCATGCTGCCCCGCATCTTCGAGCCGTTCTTCTCGACCAAGTTCCAGGGCCGCGGGCTGGGTTTGGCCGCCACCAACGGTATTGTCGCCTCGCATAAGGGCTGCCTGCACGCCCACTCCGCGGTTGGCGAGGGCACGACCTTCCACGTCCATCTGCCGGCCCAGGCCGACCAGGAGATCAAGAAGGAGCCCGCGCCCGCGCCGGCGGCCGTGGCCCGCGCCGACGAGACGATCCTGTTCATCGACGACGAGGAGATCGTCCGCACCACCGCCCGTCGCATGCTGGCCCACCGCGGCTACACGGTGATCCTGGCCGCCAACGGCATCGAGGGCCTCGAACTCTATCAGCAGCACGTCGACGAGATCGACCTGGTGATCTTCGACATGAGCATGCCGCAGATGTCGGGGGCGGACTTCTACCGCCACTTGCGCGACTACTCGCCGGACGTCAAGGCGATCGCCGTCAGCGGCTACAGCCAGGCCGTGGCGCTGGCCGACCTCGACGCGGGCGGGATCGGCGCTTTCGTGCAGAAGCCGTTCGCCTTCGAGGAGCTGCTCAAGAAGGTCCGCGCGGTGCTCGACGACGAGGCCGGCCCGCTAGCCGAATAACAGCGCCAGCCCGACCACAACCACCAGCGCCGGCAGCAGGTTGGCGATGCGCAGCTTGGTGACCTCCAGCAGGTTCAGCCCCAGCCCGAGGATCAGCAGCCCGCCGACCGCCGTCAGCTGGTTGATCACGACGTCGCTGAGCACCTCGCCCAGCCCCGTGCCCAGCAGCATGATCCCGACCTGGAACAGGAACAGCGGCAGGATCGAGAACGCCACCCCGATGCCGTAGGTGCTGGCCAGCGCGATCGACATGAAGCCGTCGAGGACGGACTTGGCGTAGAGCAGGCCGGCGTCGCCGCGGATGCCCTCGTTCAGGGCGCCCATCAGCGTCATCGGCCCGATGCAGTAGATCAGAAACGCCGTGACCAGTCCCTCGGTGAAGCGCGAATCGCGCGAGCGCACGCGCGCCTTGAGCCAGTCGCCGGCCGCCTCCAGGCGCTTCTCCAGGTTCAGCCACTCGCCGGTGAGGCCGCCCAGCAGGATGCTCATGATCAGCTCGATCAGGTGCCGCGCGACGTGGTCTTGGTCGGGGACGGGCGCGGTAACGGCCCAGGCGTTGAGCATACCGATCAGCAGCGTGGCCAGGCCGATGCCCTGGAAGATGATGCCGCGCAGGCGGTCGGGCAGGCCGCGGCGCAACCAAAGGCCGGCCGCGCTGCCGGCGATCACCGCCGCCACGTTGACCAGGGTACCCCAGGGCACGCGCCTGCACCTCCTGACGATTGCGCCCAGTATAGCGTGCTGCGTTAGGCGGCGCGCTGGCGGGATAGTAAGATAGGCAGGCGATCGCGGAGGAAGTGATGAACGCTGAACAGATCATGCTGGTGCAGAGCAGTTGGGAGGAGCTTAGGCCGCTGGCCGAGAAGACCGGCGAGCTGCTCTACCGGCGCGTCTTCGAGCTGGCGCCCGAGCTGCGCGAGCGGTTCCCCGGCACGGAGCGCGAGCAGGGCGAAGTGCTGATGAAGATGATCGGCACGGCGGTGGACATGCTGTTCAGCCCCGCCACGCTGGACGCGGAGCTCCACACGGTCGGGCGCCGCCACGCCGGCTACGGCGCGCGGCCCGCGGACTACCGCGTCTTCCACGCGGCGCTGATCTGGACGCTGGAGCGCCTGCTGGGCGAGGCCTTCACCCAAGACGTGCGCGCTGCCTGGGACGCCGCCTTCACGCACTTCGCCGAAACGATGCAGGCCGCGCAGCAGGAGGCGGAGGAGTAGGACGGTACCCGGCCGCCCACTAACATCTGGTCCGCTGTCTTGTCCGCTCCGGCTTGTTGCTGCTATGCTGATGGCAGCGGTAATCCATGGCTGCGCATCACGAACACATGCCGGCGCTCGACCCTGAGTTGTTGCAACTCGTCTTTACGGCCATGCCGGTCGAGGTCGTGATCCGCGACCGCGACAGCCGCATCGTCTTCGCCAATCCCGCTTTCGCCCGTACTTACAACCTGTCGGCTGCAGAAGTCGTCGGCAAACTCGATAGCGAGCTCTGGTTCGTTTTCGGCCGGCCGGCGGACGAGATCGCAAGCTGGCTGGAGGAGGACCGCCAGGTGATCGAGGAGGGCGAGACCTTCGAGTACCTGCAAGAGATCCACCGGCCGGGCGGCCAGCGCGCCTTTTTCCAGAACTACAAGCAGCCGATCCAGCTGGCCGACGGGCGCATCTGCGTGCTGGCGATGTACTGGGACATCACCGCGCGGATGCTGGTCGAGAAGGCGCTGCACCAGACGCGGGCCGAGGCCGCCGAGCTGGCCGGCATCCAGAAGACCGCCGTGACCTACGCGCACGAGGTCAACAATCCGCTGACCGGTATCCTGGGGCTGCTGACGATCTTGCTCGACGACGACGCGCTGTCCGCCGACAAGCGCGAGATGCTGACCGACATCGACCGCGCGGCGCGGCGGATCAAGGACGTGATCGGCAAGCTGGAGCGGATCAGCCGCCCGCGCGTGGCCAGCTACAGCGGCCGCGTGCTGCGCCTGGACCTGAGTCGCGACGACGAGGACGAAGACGAAAACGGGTAGCGCTGCCCGGGGCTTACGCTGCGCTTAGCCCTTGAGCCATTCCGCCGCGAGTTAGCTCCCGCGGATGCCGACGACCGCGGTCTAGCCGTCCAGGCCCGCGCGGGCAACACGCCTAGTCCGCTCAGGCCAATCCGCCGGTGTGAGGCGGTCAGCCACGCAGTCAGCATGTCGATTTCCTTGAGAGATTTCCCAACTATCATACTCATTCCCGCACCGGTTTGCGCAGGGCCGGGGAAAACACCGGCGGAGCTGGTCGTCCACCCCGCATTCCGGTGCAAAACCGCTATAATGCGCGGGTGACGGACGCGCCCGATTTCGACAGCCTAGCGGAGCAACTGGCCCAGTACCTGCGCCCGCGGCGGTTCAAGCATTCGCAGTATGTTGCCGAAACCGCGCACGAGTTGGCGCAGATCCATGCCCCGTACCTGGCCAACGAGGCGCGGCTGGCGGGCCTGCTGCACGACCACGCCAAGAGCCTCGGCAACCGGGCGTTAATCGCGCAGGCGGCCCGGTTCGATATAGATATTACGCCGAGCGAGCGCGAGAGCCCGGGGCTGTTGCACGGCAAGGTCGCGGCGGCGCTGTTGCCGGAGCGGTTTAACATCGACGACCCCGCCATCCGGCGGGCGATCGCCGACCACGTGACGGGCCGGCCCGGCATGGGTACGCTGAGCCGGATCCTGTTCGCCGCCGACCAAGCCTCCGCCGACCGCGCGTTCGACGGCGTGGACGAGTTGCGGCGCGTGGCCCGCGAGGACCTGGGGCGGGCCTGCCTGCTGGTGGCGATGCATAAATTGCGCTATACGCTGTATAAGGAGCGGATCATCGATCCGGTGACGGTTGAGGTTTACAACGAGTTGTTGAAGCAGGGGCACGCGGATGGCCGGTGACATCAAGAGCGGTTCGCCCGTTCCACAGGTGCGCGACGTCGTCCGCAATAAACGGCACGGCGGCCTCCACGTCGACCCCGGCCGCCTGCCCTGGTACCTGCGGCGGCGCGTGATGTTCCCGCTGGGGCTGATCATCAGCATGATCACCGTCGCCGGCTTCTGCTGGTGGAACATACCGGTCACCAACCAGCTGACCGGCGAGCGCGAGAACATGGGCATGCGCGTGATCCGCGCCGGCCAGGCCCTGGTCAACCCGCAGATCTCGCTGGAGACCGCCTTCTCCGATCAGCGCCAGATCAGCGTGCTCTTGGTCGGGCTCGACCACATCCCGCCCTCCAAAATCGATCCCGGCATCATCCGCCGCAGCGACTGCGTGATGGTGGCCACGACCGACTTCGATACGCGGCAGATCCGCCTGGTCAGCATCCCGCGCGACGGCTGGGTCCAGCACTGGCAGAACAACAAGAACTTCGGCTACGAGCGCCTGGCCAACACCTACAGCCTGGGCCAGGAGCGCAACCTGAGCGACCCGCTGGCCGGGCTAAACCGCACGCGCGAGTCGGTCTCGCACCTGCTGGACATGCCGCTCGATTTCTACATCGTGATCGAGTTCGAGGGGCTGGTGCAGATGGTCGACTGCCTGGGCGGGCTCGAAGTCGATGTCGAGATGGACATGAACCGCGACGACAACGCCGGCAACCTGCACATCCACTTGAAGAAGGGGTTGCAGCACCTGACCGGCGAGCAGGTCGTGCAATACGCGCGCTACCGCGATCCCAAGCTGGCCGACCTGGGCCGCATGCCGCGCCAGCAGAAGGTCGTGCGGCGGCTGCTCGAGGAAATGATGAAGGGCGAGAACCTGGCCAAGCTGCCCGAGCTGGCCCGCATCGCCCACGACTCGGTCAAGACCAATTTCAGCCTCGACCAGCTGATCGCCCTGGCCCAGCACATCGACATGTACGCGCCGGACAGCTACCAGTCGCGCACCGTGACCAGCTACTACGACAGCGACCCGACGATGCCGGAGATCCAGTGCCCGGGCGTGCCCGCCGGCACCAAGGTCGGCGCGCAGTGCATCTACCCACGCGACGCCAAGGCCAGCCGCGAGTTCCTGCTCGACCTGGCCGCGCCGGAACCCGCGCCTGAGCCCGAGCCGGAGGCGGCGGACGGGGCATCCGGCGCCGGCGAGGCCAACGCCAATTCCGAGTAAAATCGGCGATCTCCCGCTGATCGCGAGACAGAATCCCTGGATTTACGGTACAAATATATATGTGTACTGTTGCAGGGGAAACGCATGAACCTGACCGGCTGGCAAAAATGCATCGGGGCTGCGGCGCTGTTCGCCTTATTCCTTGCAATCCACAGCTGCGCCTCGAGTGGGCTTGACGTCACTGAGCCCGCCGCGGGCACCCCGGCCACCACCGAGAGCGGCGGCTGGCCCGTCCTGCCGGCGGGGGACACGCCCGGACCGGCGCGCGGCGAATCGATGGTCTTCGGCTGGGAGCTGGCCGGAGACGATTACTACGCCGCCGGCGAGGCAGCGGTGCCCAATCTGGTCTACCACACGCTGCAGCTGCTCCCCGCCCAGCAGGATATCTCCTGGGCGATCTACGAATTCACCGGGCTGGCTGCCGGCGACGCGCCGCAGTCGGTCAACTTCTCGCTGGCCAATCCGCGGCCCAAGCTGCTCTATTTCGGCTTTCCGGACTACGAGGCGGGGATGTGGAACTGGATCCGCGTCAACAATCCCGGCCTCGACATGCCCTTCGCGCTGACGAATTTCCCGTACACGGTCAGCCCGGCCGGCAACGTCTATTTCGCCGTCGTGGCCTGGGACGGCTGGGACGCGGTGATCCAGCGGGTGACGCTGTACGTGGATCTGGCCGCGCCGGCCCCGCAGGATGTGATCGCCTCGGACGGCGCGTTCGTCGACCACGTCGAGATCAGCTGGTCGCCGGTGGTCGACCCCGATTACTACGTGGTCTACCGCGACGGCTACGCCGAGGAGAACATCATCGGCACGGCCGAGAGCGACTTCGAATCCTTCGACGACTACACCGCGGACAACCTGCAGTACTACGAATACTGGGTCCAGGCGATGTTCGACGGCGAACTCGGCCGGCTGAGCAATTCGGACACGGGTTACCGCAGCAACTGGGAGCGCCACCAGGTGGACCTCAGCGGCGACGTCGGGCTCTACTGCTCGGTGGCGGCGATCGACGGCAAGCCGGCGGTCAGCTATTACGACAACGACAACGGGCGGCTGAAATACGCCTGCGCGATTACCAGCCAGCCCGCCGGCCAGGGCGACTGGCGCGTGCACACGGTGGACTTCAGCGCCAGCGTCGGCGAGCTGACCTCGCTGGCCGTGCTGGATGGCAAGCCGGTGATCAGCTACTTCGACAACGCCAACGGCAACCTGAAGTTCGCGCGCGCGCTGCTGTCCGAGCCGATGACCGGCGCGGACTGGACGATCCACGTCGTCGACAAGGACGGCTGGGTCGGCGAGCACAGCTCGGTGGCGATCCAGGACGGCCTGCCCGTGATCAGCTACTTCGATTACACCAATACGCGGCTGTTGTTCGCGCGCGCGCTGAGCCCGGAGCCGCAGGCGGCCGCGGACTGGCAGATCCACACCGTCGACGACGGCGACTATACGGGCCGGTTCACCTCGACCGCGATCGTCGACGGCCGGCCGGCGATCAGCTATTACGACGACGACGCGACCTGCCTGAAGTACGCGCGTTCGCTGCTGACGCTGCCCGTGGCCGCGACCGACTGGCGCGTCTATACCGTGGACAACGCGGGTGACGACGGGCTCTACAGTTCGCTAATCGACCTGGACGGCAAACCGGCGATCGCCTATTACGACTGGAGCGCCAAGAACGTCAAGTTCGCGCGCGCGCTGGTCGCCGATCCCACGCTGCCGGAGCAGTGGCTGATCACCAAGCTCGACCAGGACGGCACGGTCTGCCAGTACCCCTCGCTGGCGCTGTTGGACGGCAAGCCGCTGATCAGCTATTACGGCAATACGGACCTGCGCTGCGTGATCGCCACGACCGCCGCACCGACGGCGGATGACTGGCACCTTTTCTCCGTGGACACCCAGGGCTCGGCCGGCAACTACTCGTCGCTGACGATCATCGACAACCGGCCGGCGATCCTGTATTACGGCAACCCGGGCCTGATGTTCGCCACGACGGAGACGCCGGAGATCGAGGAAGGCGATTAGCGCTCGCGCCCGGCCGGCCTAGTCTTCTTCCTCCGGCTCGGCCAGCTCGCGGTACGGGCTGTCGTCGTCGGTGGCGATGCCGGGGACGCGGAAGCTCAGCATCAGCTTGGTGAAGCCGCTTTCGTCCATCAGCGCCTCGTCGCCGTCCTCCGACAGCTGCAGGTAGAGGATCAGGTCGCCTTCCGGCGTGATCTGGGCCTGGGAGTAAGCCGTGCCGGTCACCGTGCCCAGCGCTTCGTCGAGCGGGGCGTCGGCGGGCGCCGGCTGAAGGTCCACCTTGTACTTGTTCAGGATGTACTCGTGCACGTCGACGATCCGCACGCGGTAGCCGTCGAACAGCAGGATGAACGTGCCGGGCGCGATGTCGGCATCCGTCTGCGGATAGGCGATCGTCAGCGCGCCGACGGCCAGCGGGTTGCCGCGGGCCGAGGCCCTGAGCGCATCGGCGTCGGCGAACGGCAGGCACTTGATCGGGACCAGCTGCAAGGTGCGGTCCAGCCCGTCGCGGTGGATCACGGCCTTGAAGGCGCCGAGATGGTGGAAGCTGGCGCCGGGCTGCATGATGTCGCCGAAGTAGGCATTCATCTTGTTGTCCTGGCGCCGGCAGTCGCGGTTAAAGTCGAAACTGCGCTCGGTCTGGGTGAAGTCGGCGGCCCACGCCAGCGTCCCGGCCAAGACGAGCAGGCCCACCGTCAGCAGTGACACAATCCTTGCATTAGCCATCAGGTCCCTCCAGTGAGTTCCAGCCAGACTCATTACATAATAGCAAACCGCGGCGGAAGTGGCATACCCGAGGTCGAATGTCGGGGACCAGTGGTCAGTGGTCAGTGATCTGTGATCTGTGGTCAGTGAGCAGTTGGCGGGGCGCACGGCTGTGTGCCCATCCAGCCACGGCAGGGGCGACGCAGGCGTTGCCCCTACAAGTCCGGGCATGGCAAACCGGCACGCCAGCCCAGCGTGGGCGCGGCAATCACCAACGCCGCATTCGCGAACGGCGGTCGGCCGGTAACCCGCATCAGGACGGGTCTTAGACCCGCCGCTACGATCCTCGGGGCGGGAGGCACAAGTGCCTCCCCTACGCCGATCACGCTGCATGGTGCTCAAATAAAAAGGGCGGTTCCGTTTCGGGACCGCCCTCGCGTTTACCTTCGGCAGGTGGGCGTTGTCCCGTCGGGCGGGACGCGCCCTATATGAAACGTAGCGGCGCCGTCCCCGGCGCCGGATTCGCTCCACGCCGGATTAATCCGGCGGCGAGGCCGCCGCCGCTACGAGTTAGTTTTACTCCGCGTGGCGCTCGACGTAGCGCAGGTCGCCGTTGGTGACGTCCTGGTAGGCGATGCCGGGCTGCATGGTGTCAGGATTGAACCTGAGCGAGCAATGCGCGCCCTCCAGGTTCACCCCGCCGGCCACCTCGACCGCCGCCTGCGGCGCACTCGGCGAGCCGATGAACACATACCACAGCTTGCCCGCGTCGGAATCGTAGAACGCCACCGCCGGCCGGTTGTGCTGCGGATGCCAGGTCATTGAACTGAACAAACCGTAGTCCGCTGAACCGTCCGGAGCGGCAATTGTAACGAATTCCCAGTTGGTGCCAACGCTGTCGTAGTAGACAGCCTTGAGTCGGCCAAGCGTACTGTCGTAATAACTGATCCAGGGCGTACCGTCAACCGTGCTATAACACAGGCTGGGGTGGTATCCAACGCCGGAATTGGTATCGACTGTTTCCACCGTCCAGGCACCACCGCCGCTTCGCGAGGCATAACACAGATCTTCACTCAGCGATCGCTGATAGGCCACACCGGGTAACAAGTTTGTTGGATTGAACTGCAGGCTGGAAACCTGGGGAATGCCAACGCTATCGATGGTATTCACATCGTAACTGCCGCCGCCGATCCCTTCCGCGAAGTCCAGTGTGCGGTTCGTGCCGTTCTGGTAAACAAGGCTGGGAACACCATTGTTCAAAGCCATCGTGGCGTATTGGCCAAATGCCTCATCGTCAATGCCAATGGTATATGAACCAACTTCCTCAAACGACCACGAACCATAGGAACCCAACGCAACCTTGACGGCGCCGCCATCCGCGGCATCGTTCAGTGAGAAGTAGCCAATATAGGCCGTGCCACTGGAATCCACATCAAGGGCGCTGTCCGTGCCGTCATAACCATCGTTGGCAACGATTTCCTTCCGCCAATTCCCGGTTTGCTTATCGGCGAATTTCAACGCTGTTTGCGTCGCGTCGTAATAGCTCATCATCGGATAGTCACTCGTCGGGTGATAACCCAGGCTGGCCATCGCGCCAACATCGCGGTTACCACCTGACATCGAGCAAGCAACCTCGGTATCCCAGTCAGCGCCATTGCTGCTGGTCGCGTATTTCAGTTCTTGGTTTGCCGAATCATAATAGGAAACGTGTAAATTCCCCGAGCCATCGATATCCAAGGAAGGTAAAGAGCCAATACTCCCATCAATCGTACTTCCTGAGCCATAGCCAGCACCATAGGCCACACCGCCACTCGAGGCATGCGCATAAACGTAATGGAATGTGCCGCCATACCATTCAATGTCGGTCTGGCGTTGCAGTTCGTCAGCATTGGGATTGTATTCACCGACGCTACCGCTTCCCCAGTCTGTAGCACCCTTATCGGCGACCCAGACATCGGCGGGGAAACCTGCCACGATATCAGCAGCAATGTCATAGTGAATAATGTACGGCCTGCCATCATCACTGATCGTTAAATTGGATTCCCAGCCGGCAAACATCAGATCCGGTGCCTGTGAACCTCCGTCCGCTACTTCGTGTGTCCAAATCGACCCGTCATATGAGGCGTATGCGGCGGCAAGCTGCGGAATCATTGAGATCGCCGGAAGCCCTTTCATGAAGCTAATACCGGGATACCCGGTAACGGGATTGAACTCGAGCGATGTAAACGAACCACTCATGCCAAATCCGTCTTCATTGCCGTTAACAGCTAAGGTGTTATCCCAACTCGTGCCGTTGAATTTTGCGTACCTTACGTCATGAGCAGTGGAGTTCCAATAGGCTATCGCCGGATAATCATCTGCCGGATCGAATTCCAGGCTGGGGAATACGCCTGTATCACCGTTTGTATCAACATCGGTCAGCTCCCAAGTTGTGCCGTTGTATTCAGCATAAACAAGGGCTTCGTCCCCATCTGTCTGTGCTCCCGCGTGATGGAAGGCAATACAGGGATAGCCGGTGGTGGGATTAAACTCAAGATCGCAGTATAGGCCAGTATCCGCCTCGGATTTAACCGTGACGGTTGTCCAGTTCAGACTGCCCGAAGCTTTCTCGGAATACATCATGTCTTGCAGGCTGTTGTTGTAATGCGCAATACCGATCGTGCCATCGGACTTGACCGCGATGTCAGAGTGCCAACCCACATCCTGCTTCGGCATCGTGCCGCCGTCATCCACCAGTTCGCTGGCCTGCCAGACGCCGGTGTCGATCGGGATGCCGCCGGCGATCGGGGTGGCGATCAGCGTCTCGGTGTTGGCATCTTGGTTGCCCAGGCTGTCGCGGCAGCGCACGCCGAACATGTAGTCCGTGTTGTTGACCAGCCCGCCGACCGTCGTGGTCAGCGCCGGCGCGTTGACCGTCTCGACGTTGGCCGTACCCCAGTCGAAGTCGCCCGCCTCGTCCCAATATACAAGGTAGGTCACCGGCGGGGACTCGGCGTCCGTCGCCTCGTACCACTCCACCAGCACCTGCGCCGTGCCCGGCGTTACCGCTTTGATGCCCGTGCCGCCGCCGGTCCAGGTCGGCGGATCGGTCTCGGCGTCCGGATCGAAGTAATACACGTTGCTGTAGGCGCTCTCGACCGTGCCGTACAGCGCCGTCACCGCCAGGTAGTGCGCACTGTCCGGGCTGATCAGCGCCGGCGCGCTCCAAGTGGTGCCGGTGATCAGGCTGCTGCTGATCATCAGCGCGTCGCTCATGCCGGCGTCGCTGGCGCGGTAGGCGTTGTAGCCGTCGGGCAGCTGGCCGGATGGCGCGGTCCAGGACAGGTCGAGGTGGTCGCCCGAGCGAACCGCCGTCAGGCCGGAAGGCGCGTCGGAGCCGCCGGCCTGGTAGAGCGTGATGTTGGAATAGGCGCTCAGCTCGGAGCCGTAGACCGCCCGGACGCCGAAGTAGTGGTCGGCGTCGGGATCGAACAGGGTCGGCACGTTATAGGTGGTGCCGGTGATCACGTCCGCGTGCATCTTGATCGCCGTGTCCATGCTCGGCGTCGAGCCGATGTAGGCCGTATAGCTGTCGGGGATCGTGCCGCTGGGCGCGTCCCAGTTGAGTTGGACGTGGTCGCCGTCCCGCACCGCCGAGAGGTTCCGCGGCGGGTTGTAGCTCGGGGTGGCCGAGTACTGCGCGGCGTTGGAATAGCCGGACGCCTCGCTGCCGAACTGCACGGCGCGCACGACGTACCAGGCGCCCTCGACCGGCGCCGCCAGGTCGTAGGAATAGCGCTTGTAGCCGCCCGCGGCGGGCAGCGCGCCCGTGCTCTGGGCCACGCTGTCCGTGCCGGCGAAGGGCCCGGTGGCACTGGCGCCGCCCTGGACCAGGTATTCCGTCACGCCCGTGAGGTAGTTCTGGCCGATCGGCGTCAGGTCGTTGACCGTGACGTGCAGGTCCTCGTTGCCGTCGGCCACCTGCGCCGCCTGCCAGTCCGCGGACTCGCTGGTCTTCAGGTAGTGGATGCCGATCGGCGTCAGGTCGGCCACGCCGACCTCGGAGTCCTGGTTGTAGTCGCCCTTGCAGGCGTAGCTCCATTCCAGGCGGTAGGGGGTGTCGAAGTTGAAGCGCAGGTCGTCGACCGTGGTGGCGCTCACCGCGCTGATCCCGCGGCTGGCGCTAACGGCGCCCGGCGCGAACTCGACCGTCGCCAGCGGAGTCGCGCCGCCGAGGACCTCGCCCCCGCCCCGCGCGGCCAGGCCTAAGACAACGACGCCCGGCTTGCTGGTGATGCCCAGGAACACGGTGCGCTCGGCCAGTTCCGGGGCCACGCTGGTCGCCACCGGATGGACCGCCGCCGCGTCATAGCGCAGGTGCAGGTAGGCATGGTCCGCCGGCGCCATCGCGGTAGCGGCGATCTCCACCACCCCGGTGTCGGCCGTGACCCTCAGCTCCAGGTTCTCCGTCAGCGGATCGATGCTGCGCTCGGTGGCATCCACCGCCACGACGGCGTAGTCACCGGACGTAGCCGCGCCGGACCAGCCGTGCTCGGGCCAAGCCCGCGTATCGGCCAGGTCGGGCGCCAGCAGGGCCGTACCCCCGCCGCCGCACGCGGCCCCAGCCAGGATAATCGTGGAAAGCAACGCGGCGAATGCGCCGCGCAAGCGAGTATTTGACCTCATCATGCCAATCCCTCTGCCCACATCGCGCCATGGGCTCCGTGATGATTGATTATACCTTTATTAATGACGGCCGATCGGCCGATCGGTTACATCGGCGGCTAGTAATTATCTGTACGCCCATTTTACCAAATGTAAACAAATGCGCCGATTATAAAAGTCAGTTTTAAGATTTCTGTAGTCGAGCTTGACATATCAAAACTTGCTTGGTATGATTGGAATACCATGGTTTCAGTTAAAGGTAAGTCGAACAAGCTGATTTCCGATTGCCCGGTCTGCTCCGGCCAGCTGCGTGTGACGCATCTGAAGTGCAGCGACTGCGGCACGGAGCTATCGGGCGAGTTTGTCGCCAACGAGTTCGCGCGGCTGCCGGCGGAGAAGCTGGACTTCCTGCGGACGTTTTTAGCTTGCCGCGGCAACTTAAAGGAAGTCGAGGCGGCGCTGAATATCAGCTATCCGACGGTCCGCGGGCGGCTGGACCAGCTGCTCGGCGCGCTGGAGCTGTCCGCCGCCGAGGTGGAAGACCAGCGCGAGGACGACCGTGCCGGCGTCTTGGAGGCGCTGGAGCGCGGCGAACTCTCGGTCGAGGAAGCCGAGCAGCGGTTGCGCCGCTAGGGCGCCAGGGGAAATACCATGTTGGCTTGGGAATACCGCACGGTGGATGTAAGCAAGGTAGCCTTCGGGCAACTGCCCAAGGTGATGCAGCAACTGAACAGGCGGGGTTGGTACGTGGCCCCCGCTCAGCCGACCGGCGATCCGCTGAACCTGCGGATCAGCCTGCGGCGCCCGGTCCGCCTGGGGCAGATCGGCGCCTTCCTGTGGCTGGCGGGCTAGCCAAGCGTGTTGTTTACGAGGTGATTCATGAGCAGAGAGAAAATCAAGGTTCTGGAAATGGTAGCCGAGGGCAAGATCTCGCCGGAGGAGGGCGTCCGGCTGATCGAGGCGCTGGGCGAAGCCGACCGCGCCGGCCGCCCCACGGGCCGGCAATTCGGGTTTGACGTTGGCGACCTGCGCCTGCCCAAGGTGGACCTGGGCAACCTGGGCGAGGTCTACGTGGAGTTGAAGAAGACCGTCGCCGAGGGGGCGCGCCGGGCCCAGAACACGTTCAAGCGCAGCCGCGCCGGCAAGTTCTTCGAGTTCCGCGACTACCCGCTTTCAGTGGAACGGCCCGAGGGGGTCAACCGCGCCAAGCTGCGGCTGGACATCCGCGCGGGCAAGCTCAAGCTCAAGGGCCAGGACCTGGACAAGAAGCTGATCGTCGGCAAGGTCAAGCGCGCGCCGGAGGAGCCGGTAGTGATCAGCGAGGTGCGCGACGGCGAGAACGAAATCACGCTCAGGCACAGCCTGGGGCGCTGCCTGCTACGGGCTTCGACCAACCTGCCGCACAACATCCACCTGGACAACTCCGCCGCCGACAGCCGGCTGATGCTGGAAACCCTGGCGGTGACCGAGCTGACGATCGAGAACAACGCCGGCAACGTCAACGCGGTGCTGGGCGAGAAGGTCGACCGGCTGGAGGTGGCCTGCAACAACAACGCCGGCAACGTGCGGCTCAAGGTCCCCGGCACGCACGCCGTGAAGATCAAGCCGTCGGGCACGCTCTCGACCGACAACCTGGAGAGCCTGGGGCTTTTGGTCGTCGACGGCGCCGCGACCAGCGCGGACTGGGAGGACAACGACCGCCGCGTGACGATCGTGCTGCACCAGAACGTCGCCAGCTTCAAGCTGGACTGGAAGCGCCGCGACGGGATCCGCGTCACCGAGCTGGACGACAGCGACGAGGACTTCGACGACCTCGATAACGATAACGACGAATAACGAGCATTGGACACTTGTGAAGCCTTGAACGGGCGGATGGACCTCCTCCGCCCGTTTTTTGCCGGCGCGGCCGGAAAGGAGCGACGTCATGGCGATCAAGACGGGACGGACCAGTGAAGCGGGACGGCCGGTAATCGATACCGGTAAATGCACCAACTGCGGGCTCTGCGCCGCGATCTGCCCCACGCAAACGCTGGTGGCGGACAACGGCGCGATCCGCGTCGATCCGGACACGGGCTTCGGCTGTATCGGCTGCGGCCAGTGCATGGCGATCTGCCCGCCCGGCGCCGTGGCGGTGACCGGGCGCGAGCTCAGCCCGGCCGACGTGCTCAAGCTGCCGCCCGTGGCCGAACGCGCCACGGCGGACCAGCTCAAGGCGTTGATGCTGGCGCGGCGCAGCATCCGCCACTTCACCGACCGGGAGATCGAGCCGGACGTGGTGGAACGGATGCTGGCGATGGCCTCGACGGCGCCGATCGGCATTCCGCCCTCGGACGTCGGGGTGCTGGTGTTCAACGGACGCGCGCGCGTGCAAGAACTGGCCGCCGACACGGCTGAACTGATGGCCGGCACGCTGAAGTTCTTCCAACCCTGGCGGCTGAGCCTGATGCGGCCGCTGATCGGCCCGGTAGACTTCCCGCTGCTGACCGGGTTCGTCCTGCCGCTCTGCCGCGAGGTGCTCGCCAACCGCGCGGCGGGCCGCGACGTGCTGCTCTACGACGCCCCGCTGGCGCTGCTGTTCTACAGCGGCCCGGGCTCGGATGTGCTGGACAGCCACATCGTCGCGACGTATACGATGCTGGCGGGCGAGGCGCTGGGCCTGGGGAGCTGCATGATCGGCTCGGTGACGCCGTTCATCGAGCGCGACAAAAAGCTCAAGGCGAAGTACGGCATCGACCCCAAGGCCAAGCTGAGCACGCTGCTGATCTTCGGCTACCCCAAGTACAAGTTCAGCCACGCGCTGAGCCGCACCTTCGCCGAAGTAAGGCAGTGGCAGGGGTGATAAACACCCAAGTGTGGTGGCTTCGCAATTCACTGTAATCCGGCCATAAACCTGCTCCGGAAGCCGGGGTTCCCGGAATTGCTTCTTTATTGAACACAATGATTCGACGAACATGCCTCATTTTTGTCCATGGACGTCGCTGGTCATTATTATTGGGTGATAAAATAAAATACCGCGGTGTTACCGTACGTCAAAGTTCCCGTACGGCTTTCCGCGGCTAGGTATTCAAATTATAACAGAAACACTTGACGAGTCAACTATTATTGCGTTAACGGATGCTAACGGGGTGTACTTTGGGACGAGTCGCGGTTTTCTTCGACGGATTCAATTTCTATTACGGCTTGCGTGCCTTGCGCCGGAGAACTCACGTATGCTGGTACTGGTTGAACCTCGAAATTCTCGCTGCCTGTATCATGGAAGCGTTACCAGGCTACACTGTAAACGATGTCCTCGAACATGTGCTCTACTTCACGGCTAACATCAAGTTCGCCGACGCCGGCAAGCACTGGAGACAGAAAAATTACCTTGAGATGCTGGAGGGCACGGGACAGGCCAAGGTTGTCCGAGGCGATTATCAATTGAAGCAAATCCGCTGTCCCAACTGCGACAATGAGCCAGTCACCTGTAAGCAGTGCAACTTCAAACTCCAAGTACCACGGGAAAAAAAGACCGACGTGAACATCGCGATGTACGCCACACTCGGGGCGATGCAAGACCGGTATGATTCACTGGTCATTGTCAGTTCCGACAGCGACCTGGCTCCCGTTGCGGAGCTAATCAGGAAGCACTTCAAGAACCCCGTGAAGCGAGTCTACTATGCCTTTCCTCCTGAACAGCTTCGCAACCAGGTTTTGATCAGCGAGGCCAATGGATTCTGCGAGATTACCGAACAAATGCTTGAGTGGAGTATCATGCGACGCGTCGTTCAAGTTGACACACGCAGGTTTAGCTGTCCCAGCGAATGGACCGAAGGCGGCGCCGTAAGGTGATCCAAGCGCTCCGCCAAGCTGTGAGCAGTACTGGTCCTCGGCTACCCGCAATACCTGTTCAGCCACGCGCTGAGCCACACCTTCGCCGAAGTAAGGGAGTGGCAGGGGTAAGGGGCGGCTGGGGACGGTGCAACTGGCCTTCTTACCCACTAATCGCGCGGCATGATAAATCCCCATGGAGCAAGGTGCGATCAAGGAACCTGCACGAAGGCG
Source organism: bacterium (assembly GCA_016932385.1). Classification (GTDB taxonomy): domain Bacteria; phylum 4484-113; class 4484-113; order 4484-113; family JAFGCY01; genus JAFGCY01. The sequence continues at coordinate 46,000 of JAFGCY010000010.1, forward strand.
GCGGCGGCGATATCGTTGAGAAGGTCAAGTACAAGGATGCAAAACCGGTAGTGGCGGCGTCACCGCCGCCGAAAAGCAAATCCGGCGGCGCGGAGGCCGCCGCTACCTGGGCCGCATAAATGCGGCCCCTACATGTCCGCATGAACAAAAAAAGGCGGCCGCGTGGCCGCCGTTCCAATTCACCGCCATCCTTTCCGGATGAGAAGGTTTGCCTGGGTTATTCCGCCACGGCCTCCGCCAGTTCCAGCAGGGCCTGGACGCAGCTGGCGCTGGTGTTGAACGCCTCGAGCATCAGCTCCTGGGCGCGCTCGGTGTTGCCGCGGCGCGCCTCGGCGATCGCCTCCAGGCCGATCGTGTGCAGCTCCTTGTGCGGCTGGTCCAGCGCGTCGTAGCACTGGCGGGCCTGCGGGCTCCGCTCCCGTACCTCGCGGCCCTCGGCGCTCTGGTACCACTTGCCGAGTTTGCAGGACAGGTGGTCGGGCAGCTGCACCGACGTGTCGCCGGTCACCGCCAGCGCCATGTTGCGCAGCCACATCGCGTGGTCGATGATCCGCCCGAGGATGAAGACGCGGTCCGTCTCTTCCATCCGCTCCAGCGTCTCCCAGATCTGCTTGGAATTGTCGGTGCAGATCGTGCTGGTGTCCGACAGGAAATGCGCCACCTTGGACGACTCGCCGATGTGATGCGCGAGTTGCTCCGAGTTGCCGGCGATCAGCTCGATCGCGGCCTTCTGCTCCTCCATCTGCGCCTGCGTCTCGGTGGTCATCTCCGAGACCACCGTCGCCGCCTGCAGGATCGCATCGAGCGCCTCGTGAATCTGGCGGTTGGCGGCGCGGCCGGCTTCGACCGAGGTCACGCTCTCGCCGGTCAGGGCGACCGTCTCGTCGATATTCCCGCGCACGGTCTTGATCGTCTCGGTGATCTCCTCGGACTGTTTGCGCGTCTCGTCGGCCAGCTTGCGGACCTCCTCGGCCACCACGGCGAACCCGCGCCCGGCCTCGCCGGCCCGCGCCGCCTCGATCGCGGCGTTGAGCGCCAGCAGGTTGGTCTGGCCCGCGATGCCCTGGATGATCTCCACGACGCTGACGATCTCCTCAATGCTGCCCTTGAGCCCGGTGACCTTGGCCTCCAGCTCCTTGACGCGTTCGAAAATCGTATCCATCTCCGTCACGGCGGTGGTCACGGCCTGCTGGCCCTGGCCCAGCCGCTCGCTCATCGTGTGGTTCTCGTTCATCAGGTTTTCCATCCCGATGTTGACCTCGGCAATCGAGGCCGCGATCTGCTGAGAAGCCGCCACTACGGAATCGACCTGCTCGGATGCGACGCTCATCGAGCTGTCCAGCTGCAGGCTGGACGCCTGGGTCGTCTGCATCTTATAGGTGTTGAAGGCGGCGGTGGGCAACGAACCGGACAGATTGCTCAGGTCCGCTCCGTTCTTGGCCTCAAGGGCCTCTTTAAGCTCAGCAATCTCCTTGCTGAAAGTCTCGATTTCCCACTGCGCCTTCTGAAAGCGTTTACCACTTACGATCATGGCACACATTAATCCAACTCCTTTACTCAGGCAATTAGACAATTGATTCAGGCTACAACTAATTCACCGCTAATCTTGGTCAGAGTATAATTGGAAAAACCTCAAGAATTTCATTGTTAACACAGGCTTTACGCGTTTTAACGATAGTTTATTTCGTGGAACTCGATTCTAAATTATATGATAGATCAGTATCAATAAGCATTCATTCAACATCTTGATGGTATCGTATCAGCATATTTTCATTAGAAACGAGGTTACGTTTTATGGGCGGCTTTACTCGTTGCCTTAAATCATATGAATCAAACATCATAAGAGGATGGAATTCGTTCTGTTTTGTTTGTTGCTAAGGTATTCAATAATTAGATCCCATTTCGGCACCGAATCGGGTTTTCTGCCGATGTTCGATTATCAATAAGCTGGTCCGCGGGTCCGAGCCCCTCAGCGCGCGACGGGCGGACTTTCCGTTGGCAGAGCCATTCTGGCCCACCCGATGAAGTCCGGGACACGGCTAAAATGATTAGCATGTCTGGCCAGCCAGGAGCCTTCTACAGCCGGTTGTATTTCTGGGTCTACCTGTTCCCGCCGTACGTGGTGGCGGCCCTGTATTACCTGGTCGCCTGGCTGATCAACCCGGCCAGCCCGAGCCTGCTGGGGAACAAGGGCCTGGCCTTCATGCTGTTGCTCGTCTTGGTCCTGGTCGACGTGAATTGGCTCAGCTGGCTCGGTTTCTGGCTGACCGGCATTACGCGCCGGAAGATCGCGCCCGTGGACGGCGACCGGCTGGCTTACGAGCAGGCGGTTGCGCTGTTCAACGAGCGCGCACAGCAATCCGCGACGGCGCTGACCGGCCCATTGGAACCCCTGCCGCTGGAGCTTATCGAGCTGGGCGCGGTACCGTACCTGGCGCTGGGCGGGTTGGGCCAGCCGCGGCTGTGGCTCAGCACGCATACGCTCAGGACCACGGACAGCGCTGACCTGGCCCGGCTGCTGGCCCACGAATACGGTCACCGTATGGAGCAGCAGCGCGGCGCGGGGTGCAACTTCGCGCAGCTGCAGTGGTGGCTGGCCCTGCCGGTGGGCTGGTTGTTGTGCGCCGTCTCCCCGCTGCTGCTGATCGCCGCCGCGCTGGTGCACGCGCTGATCGCCCTGCGCGTCGGCTACCACCAGCGGCTCAAGGCGGAGTCTCGCGCCGACCGCTGGGCGGCGGACCGCGTCGGGGCCCTGGACTACGCACGGGCGCTGGCGGCCTATCACCGGGCCGTGGCCGGCGCGCGGCAACCGGGCGCGCTGAAGCAACGCCTGGTTAAGCTGGGGCTGGATCCCGCGGATGTCGCCGGGTTGCTGAACCCGCCGGCCGGTGCTCAGGCCGGCAACTGAGCCTTACCCGACTTTTTAGCCACTTCACCGGATAGGATCGTCAGCAGCGTGTCCCCATCGGCACCCGACCTGCTCATGACCTGCTTCAGTTCGGCCTGGCGGTTGAACAGCACGCGCCCGCCCGCCAGCACCACCCCGTCGCCGCGGATCGTCTCCCGCGCCGGATTGGTGCCGTTAGCCAGTACCAGCTCGAACTGGAAGGTGCGCGACCGTGTGCCATTGGAGTCCAACTTAAATTCTGTCATTTCCCACTTCAAGCCATTTCCTCCCCTGATCGCTCGGCGATCGGCGATACTGTCCAGTTACTATCCTCGTAACTGCTCGACTAATGTGACGTTCGACGGTTAGCCAATGTTTCGGTCAAGCGGAAATTCTTGAATAATTAACGCTTTACTAACCCGGCGCTCACCTGACACCCCAAAGCTGGTTAACGAGCCGGTCCGGCCGGGCGGTTGAACCGCCCGCAGGCCGGTTAGGCCGGTTGCAGACTTGCCTGACAGCCCACCCATTCGACAAGCTGTTTGATAAACGAATGCGGGTCAACCCCGACGCCGCTGAGCGCGGTCTTGAGGTCATCCTCGCGGTTCACGCGGACCCGTCCGTTCAGGGTGAGGATGCCGTCGCCGCGGTACAAGCACTCCGGCTGGTTCAAGGAACCGGTGAACACCACCTCGAAATGGAAGGCGCAAGCCTCATACCCCTGGCGATCGAGCCTGAAATTCGTCAGTTCCCAGCCCATCATTTCACCTCCCCGGCCGGCTGGCCGGCCTTGGCGTACGACCCCTGTTTTCAATAAGTTAGACGCCGAATCCCGGGATTTGTTGCGGCGTGAGGAGGCCGCCAGGCTAGATTTCAGTTAAGTCCATCAAGCACGTCCGCGGTCCGGAGTCCGTCGACGTCAAGCTAATCAGGTGGTTCCTGGCAACCGTTATTGAATTGATGTGTAACGGTGGGTCCCCGACCCGCCGGCCGGCAATAATCGGAAGTTGCCATTAGTGCTAGCGCGACCCTGTCTCAATGCACCCGCCCAGACCGCCGATCAGCGAACCGAGTCGAGGCGAGATGTATTGTACTTAGAGTACATTTCCTATTCAGCGATGGCGGATGGCGGGTGAAGAAAATGAGGCTAAGCCGGCGTGGTCCTGGGCGGCTTTCTGGTTCGCTAACCTGAATGTTGGCGGGTGCAGGGCGGATGCCTTGCACGCTGACGG
>JAFGCY010000076.1 GCA_016932385.1 bacterium
CCAGGCTGATAAAGGGACGGCCGTCCCGCTTTGAGAAAGGGAAAAGGTTAATGGGGAAAGGTTAAAGGGGATCAAAAGAAGTAGGGATCAGGGACCAGTAGGGGAGTCCCGCCGTGGCGGGACTGCGCGAACAGCAAAAGTAGAAAGTGAAAGTAGAAAGTCCTGCGGGCAAGCAGTTAGTTTCAAGCCACTTTCACTTTTACTTGCCACTTTCACTTGCCCGAACGCAAGCGCGGGGGCTTGCTCTACTGCTCACTGGCCATTGATCACTGATCAATGGCTGCTGCCGGTTGCTTACCCAGTACCGGCAGGCGCATGATCACGCCGTAGATCAGCCACCACAATAGCGCCAGCCAGAGCAGATTGACCGCGACGGCGGCGGCCAGCGCCAGCCAGCCGTCGGCGATCGTCACTTCGGCTTCAAGGGGATATACCGTCAGCTTATGCACACCAGTCAGCATATGGGTGGCCTGGTCCCGAAGCGGCATTAAGAACGCCTGTGACCCGAATGCTCCCGATACGGCGCGCAGCAGGATGTTCAATGTAGTCGCCAACCCTGAGGGCAGGCTGAGCTGGCTGATCGGCAGGCGGCCCCAGGCCAGTTCCTCCAGCAGGCCGCCCAGTACTACCAGCCCATAGCCGCTCCAGGCGGCCCAGGCCCGGCGCGTGGCGAAGCCCGCCAGCATTGCGCCGACCAGGATCAGGCCGAACCAGCCGGCGTAATCGACACGTCCGCCGTCCAGAATTTTACAAAACGAATCCTGGAATCCGCCCATCCGGCTCAGGGCGTACATAATCGTATTGATCTTCAGGCAAACCAGCAGGATTAAGCTATAGCGCATTCGGCGGGTCAGGATGAATAAAGCCAGCAGCACCATGATCGCCGCGATGCTGCCCGCCAACGAACCCAAACAGCCATTGAGAAAATGCTGGATCGTCCAGGACTCAGTCGCGCCATAGACCGGGGTGCTGACCTGCGATGGGCCGAAGTGGAACGGGCCGTGATAACGCGTCCGTTCGACCAGCGCGGCATAGGCGGCAATCGGCAGCGCGGCGATCAACAGCGGCCAGCCCGCATTGAAGCCGATCCGGAACAGGGCGGCCCGGGCCAGCCAGGTCCGCGGCGCCGCGACCTGGTCGAATAGCTGGCGCGGCACGGCCAGGGCCACCGCCGCCGCCCACAGCCATAACGCCGGCAATGCAAAGCCAGCAGCAAAATCGAAGACGTTACCACCGTAATGCTCCAACGTCAGCCAAGTAGAAACGATTGAATGTGGTACGGAGCCCAAGGCCTGGATGGACATGATTGTCGTTTTCGCAATGATGGCCACCAGCAGCCAGGCCAGCAGCCACCAGCCGCCGACCTTCAGCCACCAGCGCCTGAGCGGCGCCCGTACCGTGCGCGCCAGTGCGGCGTAATCCACCTGGCTGGCTTCGCCTGCTTCCCCGCCCGTTTCACGCGCTTCCCCTACCATGCCCTAACCTGCTATCTGCGAATTATGTCACTGGGTCCAGGACGCGGATAATGTCGGACTAGTTCGATGATGTCAGCACGCACCCGCCCGCAGCTATTCACCACCGTGCGCCCAGGCTGGATGCGGGTTCCCAGCTGTAGGGGCGATCACGCCATGGCGTGACGTCGCCCCTACACTTTGTACGCATGTTTACTGGGCGCACAGTCCCTCCGACGGCGGGACGCCCCTGCGAACCCTTGTACCTTCTCCCTTGAACCTTGAACCTTTCTCTGTCCCGCCACGCGCTACAATATCCCCGTGGCGATGATACCGTTTCTCAAAATGCACGGTTGCGGCAACGACTTCATCGTGATCGATGACACCGCCGATCGCTTCGGCTGGCACGAGCTCTCCGCGCTGGCCACGCGGCTCTGCCGCCGCCGGTTCGCGATCGGCGCCGACGGGCTGATCGCCGTCGGCCATCCGCCGGGCGGTGAGGCCGATTTCGAAATGCGCTATCTCAACGCCGACGGCAGCCGCGCCGAGATGTGCGGCAACGGCATCCGCTGCACCGCCAAGTTCGCCGCCGACGTCCTGGGTTTCGTCGGTATCCGCGTGCGCATGCTGACCGGCGCGGGCGTGCTGCCGCTGGAGATCCACCGCGAGGCCGGCGAAGTGACCGCCGTCACCGTCGAGATGGGCGTGCCCGGCCTGCTGGCCGGCGAGGTGCCGACGACGCTCAAGCCCGCCAACGAACCCGCTGTCAACGTATTGCTCAGCATCGAGAACACCACCCTGCCGCTGACCTGCGTCAGCCTGGGCAACCCGCACGCCGTCTGCTTCGTCGAGCAGATCACCGACGAGCACGTCAATGTGCTGGGCCCGCGGCTGGAGGCGCACGCCGTCTTTCCGCACAAGACCAACGCCGAGTTCGTCCGCGTGCTGGGGCCGGACCGCCTCAGAATGCGCGTCTGGGAGCGCGGAGTCGGCGAGACGATGGCCTGCGGCACCGGCGCCTGCGCCAGCGTGGTAGCCGCCGTGCTGACCGGCCAGATCGCGCTGAACACCCGGACCACGGTGCACCTCAACGGCGGCGACCTGTTCATCACCTGGCCCGCCGCGGACCAGCCCGTGCTGATGACCGGCCCGGCCGTGACCGCCTATCGCGGGGAGTTCGAGGTCTAGCCGCCCGGCCCGATCATTTGCCAACGTAAACGCGGCGCACGCGCCGGCCCAGCGCGCAGGGGATCTCATACGGCAACAGCCCGGCCAGCTTCGCCACTTCGTCCAGCGTGATCACCGCCGCGCCCTGGCGTCCGATCAGCACGGCTTCGTCGCCGATGCTGACGGCCTGGTCGCCCACGTCGGCCATGATGTAGTCCATCGTGACGTTGCCGACCAGCGGATGGCCGCGGCCGCCGATCAGCACACTGGCCCGGTTGGAGAGCGCGCGCGGCAGGCCGTCGGCATACCCGCAGGGCAGCGTGCAGATCGTCGTCTCCTGCTCCGCGCGCCAGCTGTGGCTGTAGCTGACGCCGCGGCCGGGCAAAACGCGGTGGATGTCGATCACCTCGCTGGCCAGCTGGAAGCAGGGCTGGACCGGCGGCAGCGCGGTGAATTCGCCCGGCGGCGTGATGCCGTAGGCGAGGATCCCGACGCGCACGCTGTCCAGGTGCAGATGCGGCAGGTTGAGCACGCCGCCGCTGTTGGCCAGGTGGCACTCGGGGGTATAGCCCAGCTCCTCGGCGGCGTATTTGACGGCGCGCAGGAACTGGCCTTCCTGCTGGGCGTTGACCTGGGCGTCCGGCGTGCCGCTGTCGACAAGGTGGCTGAACAGCCCGACGACGCGGAACTGCGGGTAATCGCGCAGCTGGCGGATGAAGCCCGGCAGCTCGTCGAGGCTGATGCCCAGGCGCGTCATGCCCGTGTCGATCTTGATGTGCAGCTCCAACGGGCGGTCCAGGTGCCGGCAGGCCTGGGCCAGCGCCGGAATGTTCTCCGGCCGGTAGGCGCTGAGCTGGCAGCCCGACTGGATGATCTGGTAGTAGTTCTTCGGGTGGGTGTAACCGAGCAGGATGATCCGCCCCTGGTAACCGACGGCCTTGAGCTCCAGCGCCTCGTCGGCGGTGGCCACCCCGCAGCTGATGTCGGCGTTGAACTCGTTTAAGATCGGCACCAGGCCGGCCGCGCCGAAGCCGTAGGCGTTGGCCTTGACCACGCAGATCAGCTTGGCCGGCGCAATGAAGTCGCGGATCGCCCGCAGGTTCTCGCGGTACTGGTTCAGGTCCACGGTCAGCGTGATCAGGCTGGAGCCGAGGTCGTCGAGACCGGCCAGCTTGGGGGTGTAGTCGTGCTCGCTGAACGTACCATGCGGGTGGTTCATGCGCAGATTATATAGGAGGAAGGAAAATTCAGAACCCTATGAGCTATCCACCTGTTTTCTGCTCGTAGGGATCGTCAAATGGAACTCCAAGGCTATCATCTACAAAACCCGAGACCTCTTGATAGTAATCGTCTACAGCATTTCGAAAGTCATCGTGAAGTCCATTATGCTTATATAGATGATTGTAAAAAGTCTGCCTGAACGCTGGCGATGAAAGGAATGGTCGAAAGCCGCTCTCAAGAGCATTCCAGTTCCCTTTCTCTTTTATTAATCCCTTGGATCTTAATAGATAGATATGCTCGATATGCAGGAAAGACTTGCAGATAACCATGAACGTTTCTGCTGAGATCGCATGTTGTTCTGGGTGTAACTCCTGGTTTTCAAAGCAACCCCGGCAGTTCCTGAAGACCTCACCAGAATCAAGTGCTTCCTCGCATGCCTTAGCGCTGTCGACGAAATCCTGTTTAATCTGTGTCAACTGCTGTGAGCCTTGATAATAAGCCTCCAATTCTCTAAGCTCATTGTGTCGAACATCTTCTTGCTGCATGGTTTCATGTTGAAGTTTATTGGCCTCTACCAGATTATTAAAATATGCATTAGACTTGTTAATCTGCACGAAAAGACCAATCACTAAACCGCATGTAGCTATTGCCGTAATTAAACTTGTGACAAGTGCTGTTTTATCCCAAAACCCCATATTACACCTCCAGAAAGCAAATAACAATGTACTTAAACATATCTAGGCTACTCAGCCTTGAAAAAAGCAAACACTCAAAAACTAGTAGATAGTATTGTTGTTTAGTAACACACAACTTATCGCCTTCAACCTGATAGCTTGGCGATCGCCTCCGGAATCAGCTCCGGCAGGTCGGCGGCGGACAGTGCGTCCTCGCTGAGCCGGCCGACCCCCAGCCGCGCCGCCTGGGCGTGGACGTTGACGGCGGTGGCGATGATCTCGGCGGCGATCAGCCGGTGCCGCGCGGCCTGGGCCGGCGTGGCCCCGGGCAGTTGCGGCGCGGTGGCGTGGTAACGCGCCAACAGCGCGCCGGCGATCCCGCTCAGCACGTCGCCGGTTCCGCCGCTGGCCAGCGCCGGATGCCCGTGGTGCGGGAAGATCAGCGCGCCCTCGGGCGTCGCCAGCAGGCACTGGTTGCATTTGGCCAGCACCAGCGCGTCATGGCGCTGGGCGGTCTCCAGGCCGGTCTCGAACCAGTCGTCGAGTACCGCCTGGACGCCCTGGCCCGCCAGCCGCGCCAGCTCGCCGACGTGCGGCGTCAGCACCAGCGGCCAGTCGTGCCCGCCGGTCTCCACGGGCAGCGCCTTGAGTCCGTCGGCATCGACCAGCACCGGCAGGTCGCGCTCGGTCAGCAGGCGGTGCGCCAGCGCCAGCGGCCCGGGCGTGTCGGACAGGCCCGGCCCCAGCACCAGCGCGTCGGCCCAGTGCAGGTACTCGATCAACTCGGCGCTGGGCTGGGCGTTGAACCCGCCCTGGCCGTCGGTGGGATGGCTGTCGGTCATCACCGCCGGCAGCCCGGCCATCAGCGGATAGACGTCCGCGGGCACCACCAGCCGCACCAGTCCCGCGCCGGTCCGCGCGGCGGCGGCGGCGCACAGGCGCGGCGCGCCGGGATAGCGCCGGTGGCCGGCGACGATCAGCAGCTTGCCGTAGTCGCCCTTGTGCGTGTTGGCCGCCCGCGGCTGCGTCAGCGGCTCCCAGAGCGCTTCGGGCCAGGCGTGCGCGTCGGGCTCGATCGCCGCCTCCGACGGCGGGGCGAAGCCCAGGCGCACGACATGTAGGTCGCCGAGATAACGGCCCGCGTCGGGATGGTAAAAGCCGAGTTTGGGGAAACCCATCGTCACCGTCAGGTCGGCCTCGATCGCGGTGCCCATCACCTGTCCCGTCGTGCAGTTCAACCCCGACGGGCAGTCGATGCTCAAGAGCGGCTGCTCGACGTAGTTCAGCCGGTCGATCAACTGGCGGTGATAATCGCCCAGCTCGCGCGTCAGGCCGGTGCCGAACAGGGCGTCGACCACGATATCGCACTGCGGGCCCATCACCAGCTCGGGGGCCAGCGCCGGATTGTCCAGCAGCCGGATGTTCACATAGGCGCGCTCGGCGATCCGGTAGTAATAGGCGCTGTCCTCGGAAAGCTGCGGCGGATCGGCGAACTGCGGGTGGCAGAGCACCAGCACCGGCGACATGCCGTCCTGCTGGGCATAATAGGCCAGCGCCACGCCGTCGCCGCCGTTGTTGCCGGTGCCGGCGAAGATCACCGGCTTGCGCACGTCGGGGTAGACCTGGCGGATCACGCGCAGCGTTTCACGGGCGGCGGAGCTCATCAGGATCTTGCCGTCCAGGCCCAGGTGGTCGATCGTGTAGCGGTCGAGCTGGGCCATCTGCGAAGCGGTCAGAACGGGCAACATGGATGAATTCTAGCACGGTGGGGCCGTAGCACGGCCACGCGATGGCGCGGCTGCGTCCCTTTTTCCGGTAGCGCGAACGGCCCGTCCGCGATGGACGAGGTTAAAGGGAAATGGTTAAAGGTTAAAGGGATCGGGAAAGGGCGGAAGAGGGAAGTGTCAAGACATAGGTAACACTAATCGCTTGTATCCAGGTTTATCTTGTCAGCCTGGTTCAGGAAAGGCGAAGGATTCTCCAGCTCCTTGACTGCCACGCTGTAGTCGGAATCACTATTGACGTAGCGCAGATTAACCGTAACCTCTATCATTCCATCCGCTGAGCAGAACATTTCACCGGCCGGGCTTCCACCAGGAAAGACCCATCGGTAGTCCAACTGGGCGAACTGGGCCAAAAAGTGATCCAGCACTTCCTCCTCACCAAACGGGCAGTCAAAACTGATCACCCAGTCCCGCTTGCAGTTGCTCATCATCAGGCTGCTACTCAACCGGCCGGTCTCGACTCGCACAATCTCCGCCTGCGGAGGCAGCGTGAAATTCTTGACGGGCAGGTTTTTGGGAATCGTCTTGGCGGCACAACCCGCCGCCAGCATGCCGATGCCGATCAGGACTGCCAGCCAAATGATCAGACACGCTTTGTATTGACGAATCAAGGATCCACTCCCCTTTGGGTAAGGGCGAAGCCATGCTTCGCCCTTGTAGAATCAGGCTCGAACGCCTGGAGTATCCAGACAATCGCATGCAGGTGGTTAGGCATCACCA
>JAFGCY010000077.1 GCA_016932385.1 bacterium
ATTAAGCGAATGGCCTACGGCTACCGTGATGATGAGTACTTCTTCCTCAAGATAATGAACGCCTTTCCCGGAATTGGGAGATGAACCGTAAAAAAGGCGTAGGCCCGCTTTGCGCGGGCCTACTGGCGGTGCTGGGATGGGAAGGCTAAGGAATATAAGCAAACCCGAACGGCGGCAGGTTCAAGTCGGCCACCTCGGGCGATACCGTGGAGAACTGGTTCAGGATGACGATCTCGAGCTGCCGGGTGTTGTACGCCGCCGGAGACTTGGCTCCGGAAGCCCATTCATCCTTCTGTTTCCGCTCGGCGCTCATCTTATCGCTCCTGTCAGGCATTTCGTTCTACTGCTTCGCCAGCATGGCGATCCGTCGCTGATCTGGATCACCAGTCCACGGTTTACTAATAATATTTTCAGCGTACCAATGTCCCTCGCATTAGTATAACCAATTAGACGCCACTTTGGTGAAAAAGTTATAGGTTATTCCATGATATTTAGGTAAAAGCTTAAATTTTTAATAAACAGGCTGGTAAGCTTCTGCTGGGTTGATCCGATAAACTAATCCGTGGAGCATGTGAAGCGGGCTGTTGCTAGGTGGCAGAGCCTGAAAAGCTCTGTCTCCGTAGATGAGCAATGCTTGGTATTAGCTTGTCAGCGTCAAACCAACAACCTATCACGAAGGGTTAACCAATGTTTAGCAACGGGGTATAATGAGTAGCGTATGTCATCTAACGATCGAACGGGCAATGACCAGAAAACGCCGTGCTGCAGCTTCTGCAACGAGCGCCAAACGCCCAACGTGCGGATGATCAAGGGGCCGGGTGTCTTCATCTGCGAGGAGTGCATCAACGTCTGCAAGGACCTGCTCGACGGCCCGCACGTGCGTAGGCCCGCGCCGACGGTCCAGGTGGACCGGCTGCCGATGCCCAAGGAGATCGTCGAGTATCTTAACGACTATATAATCAGCCAGGACTACGCCAAGAAAGTGCTGTCCGTGGCAGTCTACAACCATTTCAAGCGGATCAACTCGCTGATGAACCCGCTGGTCGAGATTGGCAAGAGCAACATCCTGCTGATCGGGCCGACCGGTTCCGGCAAAACCTACATCGCACAGACAATCGCGCGCCAGCTGGAAGTGCCGTTCGCGATCGCCGATGCCACGGCGCTGACCGAGGCCGGCTACGTCGGCGAGGACGTGGAGAACATCCTGCTCAGGCTGTACCAGGTGGCGCAGGAGCACGGAAACCCGAAGGCCACCCCCGATGATGTCCTGGCGCGGACTGAACACGGCATTATCTATATCTACGAGATCGACAAGATCACGCGCAAGAGCGAGAATCCCTCGATCACCCGCGATGTGTCCGGCGAGGGTGTGCAGCAGGCGCTGTTAAAGATCCTGGAAGGGACGACGGCCAACGTCCCGCCACATGGCGGCCGCAAGCATCCCAACGATGACTTCATTCCCATCAACACGACGAACATCCTGTTTATCTGCGGCGGCAGCTTCTCCGGCCTGGAAAACATCATCGCCAAGCGCCTCGGCCAGCAGGTGATCGGTTTTCGGAGCCGCGAGTCCGAGCGCGAGGTGCCGACGCAGGAACTGCTGCGCTTCGTGGAGCCGGAGGACCTGGTCAAGTACGGCCTGATTCCCGAGCTGGTCGGCCGCCTGCCGGTGATCGCCTGGCTGCAGGACCTCGACGAGACGGCGTTGGTGGAGATCCTGCACAAGCCGAAGAACGCGCTGGTCAAGCAGTACCAGTACCTGCTCAAGGAGGACGGCGTCAACCTGAAGTTCACCGACGCCGCCCTGCTGGAGATCAGCCGCATCGCCCGCGCGCGCAAGACCGGCGCCCGGGCTCTGCGCAGCATCGTCGAGAAGCTGTTGCTCGATCTGATGTACGCCTCGCCCGGCGGCAAGTCCGGCGGGGATGTGACGATCGACGCGGACGATGTGAACCAGCTGCTGACGGGCAAGATCATCACGTTGCCGACACCCGCGACGGGCGGGATCGGTGTCGCCGGCGAGGAAAAGCCGGATGCCGCCCGTAAGCCGAAAAAAGAGCCCAGCGCGGGCTAACCCGCCTAGAGTCTGCTTGGCTAACCTTCGCCACCTATTGGTATCCTGCGAACTCCTTTGCGCCGGAGCTGGTTATACACAACGATGAGAATGCCGACCGGCTCTTGAGAAACCTTTGAAATTACGTTGAACCCGCCTTGAGTCCGCTGGCTCATACTTAGGCCAAGGACTATGCGCTCGATGCGCGGAGGTGGTTTATGCGGTGCTGGCATAGCGGGTTTCGGTTTGTCGTTTACGTCATGCTGATGGCGGGGCTGGTTTCCTGTTCCGGTTCGAGCGTGGTCGGGATTGCGCCGACCGCCGGAGAGGACACGCTGGCCGGTGAGCCGCAGCCGCATTACGCGGTAGCGCATATCCCGGTCAAGATGAGCCCCGCGCAACCGATCGAGCTGCCCGTGCGCGGATTCTCGCAGGCGTTGCCGCCGGCCTTGGCGGACGTGCCCTATCCGCGGGGCGTGTCCTACACCGAGGAGGACCTGACCAAGCAGGGCTCGGCGGTCGACCAGGCGCTGCCGTACAGCCGCGTCACATTCAGCGCTCCCCCCTATGCCACATTCGATCCCGATTACACGGACCAGACCGGCCACACCGGGCTGTCGTACTGCATGTACCGGTTCGCCTTGAGCGGCTACGACGAGCAGACAACCATGGGATTCACCTGGCAGACCCCGCCGGCCCACACGGACTTTTTTGTCGGGCTGGGCAATCGCCAGACGGATAACTGGGACTGGTATGCCGGGGAGATGGACAACGTGATCACGGTGGCGTCGTTCGATGACTACTTGGCTTCCGGCGACATTCTGCTGATGGCGCTGATGATGGTCGGCACGGACCAGGCGGCGCTGGAAGCGATCACGATCGGCGAGGACGAGATGTACCCCCTGGGCGCGATCCTGCCGGGCGCCTATACGGGCAGCGCTCCTCCGTTCTACGCCAGCGGTACGCTGCCGGCTTCGATTGACCTGTCACCCGCTATGTCGCCGATCCGCGACCAATACCCCTGCGGGGCCTGCACGGCCTTTGGTTTCGGCGACGGCGCTTACAACTACATCTTGGGACAGCTGTACAGCGGCTGGGATTTCAATGACGACTTCAACCGCGTCAGCCCAAAGCACCTGTATCTGTGCAGCTACGAGGGCCCGCCCCAGCCCTTGGACGGCGGCCGCGATACGGACTACGTGGCTACCTACCTGACGACCGGCGGGGTCTGCACCGAGGAGACCGTGCCATACATCAACTGGTACGATTACGATTTCCCTCCCAAGGCGGCGGACGAAGCGGCTCTGCTTAAGCCGGATCATTCGGAACGTATTCCCTGTAACACCGATGCGGGGATTTTGTCGGTCAAGGAAATCCTGGTCAACCAAAGCCTGCCGGTCGTGATGGCGACGCTGGTGGACTTAGGCTTCTCGGCGATTCCGCCGGATGATAACAACTACGTATGGAATTACACTGGTCCCCCTGTCGGCGGACATTGCATGTGTATCGCCGGATATGACGATGCCAAGTTGGCCTTTAAGGTTCGCAACAGCTGGAGTGTAGGCTGGGGCAACGATGGCTATGGCTGGATCGGCTATGACACCTTCAAGAACACCGCCGCCAGCGTGAGTTGTTATACGATCACCGATTCCTACAGCGCGGCGGTGGACCAGTACTTCGTCGGCGGGGCCGGCAATCCGACTCCGCCGCCATCAATGGTCCGGGCCTCCGACGGCACGCACTCCGAGCATGTGACCATCACCTGGAACAAGGCCGCCGGTGCCGGGGAGTACGAGATCCACCGCGATTTCAAGGGCAATATCGTGGCCACCGTCGGAGACGTGGCTTCCTACAATGATGCCGTGCCGGACCTGTTCTGCCATTCCTACTGGGTACGCGGGTTGTTCAGCGGCACGCCCGGCGACTATTCGATGCCGGATACCGGATACCGCCAGCAGGGCCTGAGCATCGTCGGTGTGACGCCGACGAGTGGCAATACCAACGCCAGCACCACGTTTTACGTGACGACCGCCGGGGAAACGCCCACAAGCTACGTCTGGAACTTCGGCGGCGGTGCCTCGCCGAACACCTCGGCCCTGGCCTCGCCGACGGTAACGCTGACCGGTACGCCCGGCTACTACTCGTGCTCCGTCACCGTCACCGCGACGTCGGGCAACGTCAAGGAGGACTTCACGCTGACGGTCAATTACTACAACGAGCAGCCGGTGGCCAGCCTGATCGCTGATCCGGTCAGCGGCCTAGGGCCGCTGTTGGTGAATCTCGATGCCTCGGCGAGCAGCGATCCCGATGGCAATGACAGCAATCTGACTTGTAAGTGGGATTGGACCAACAACGGCTCGTACGACTACGACAGCGGCCACAGCGCCGCCGCATCTCACGAGTACACGTATACGGAGAATTCGTATGTCTGCAAGGTCCTGGTGACCGACGAGGGCGGGGCCACGGATACAGCCACGGCGACGATTAAGGTTATCCCCGCCGGCGAAGTGACCTGGCAGCGCTCTTGGGGCAACAGTTATGCCGAGCAAACCAGGGCGATTGGGCGGACGAGTGCCGGCCGGTACTACACGCTGGGGATTGCCGCTCTGCCGGCGGATTCAACAGTCAAGTATTTCACGGCGATCGCCAGCTACGACTCCGGCGGCAATTTCGAATGGGTGAAAAGGTACCGGTTCGCCGATGGCGATATTCTGCCCGACGCCGGCTGGGTGATGGCGGACGGCACCTGCTATGCCTGCGGGTACACGAACTACTCGGTGGAGTCCGGCGAAGGCGACATGTTCGTGGTGAAATTCAACGCCGACGGTGAGCGGGTTTGCGACTGGCTGGGCGGCGGAATCCACTGCGACCGCGCCGGCAGCATGTATGTCGATGCGAGCGGTAAGGTCTATCTGGCCGGCGTAACTTATGGCAGCTTCGGCGCCGGGAACAAGGACCTGCTGGTGGTCAAGCTCAGTTCCGACCTGACAATGGAATGGGCCAAGACCTGGGGGACTTCCGCGGATGACCAGCCCTGGACGGCCGGCAACGGGATCTACGTGAGTCCCGCCGGCGATATCTATGTTACCGGCTACAGTAAATACTGGGATACTTCGGCCGGGGACGCGGTTCTGGTGCATCTCGCATCCAGTGCCAGCACGGATGGAACCTGGGCTTACCGGTGGTCCACGTCGTCGCAAGAGGATTTCTCGTCGGTGGCCGCCGACGCGTTCGGCAACCTGATCCTGGGCGGGCACTGCCTGCATCCGCCGGCCCAGTCGCGGGACTGGCTGCTGGCCAAGGTTACGCCGGATCCAGCTACGCAATCGGCCGTGCTGGTCTGGGACAAGCTCTACGGATGCTCGTCGGTGGATTGGCTGGCCGGCGTAGCCGTGCTTGACGGCCAGATCTTCTGCACGGGTTATTACGGTGCCGGCGAGCCATCCTACCAGCAGATGCTGATGATGGCCGACTACAACGGCGTCATGAAATGGAATCAGGTCTGGAGCGGGACGTCCCCGTGTTACCCCGATGCACTCAGCGTCAGCCCCTTCGGAACACTTTGCCTGGGTGGTGCAGGCCAGAACAAGGCCGGCGTGTTCAACAAAGGCAGTTACATCAGCAGCGACGTAACGGGCTCCTGGGAGAAAGTCAGCGGAACCGCTACAAACGCGTCCCTGACGGTCTGTGTACCGAACGGAACGGTTTCGTCCGCCTCGGGTACCCAGGATACCGGCGGCGGCGGCACGGTCGACATGCTGATGCTGGAGTTCGATCCGGACGGCAGCTGATAATCAGCGGAGCCATCGTAGTTCGCGTATCTCCGAGGTGAGCAGGATCCCCCAGCCGGGGGATCTGCTTTATTCCGGGTTACTCCGCATGGATCAGCTCCGTGATTTCCACCACGCCTGCTGCCGACAGGTGGCCGACGTCGTTGGGCACGCAGTAGTCCAGCACGCTCCAGTCCGCCGGTTCCGTGTTGGCCGGCAGGCTGGGCAGGTCGGTGCGGCCGGCCAGCACCGGTTCGAAGGCGATCAGCGAGTCGGCAGCCGGATTGAGCTTGACCCAGACGCCGTTGCCATGCCAGCCGTGATAGGCCTGGTAGACGTGCGGCTTGTCCGGCGCGGCCTGGACGTGGTCGACCACACGGGCGAGCTGGATCGCCTTGAGTTGCGACAGGTTCGCCGCCGCCGCGGCGTAATTGAGCGTGGCGTCGCGCTCGTACCAGAAGTCCTCCGCCTGGGCCACGGTCGGCAACCAGGCTGGTTCGCTGCTCGACGGGAACACTTCCTGGTCCCAGATCGCCTCGATCACCGGCTGGCTGTAATAGCGCAGGCCGTCGGACAGCCAGAAACCGAAGCCCCAATCCTCCGTCGCGTCGATCACGCCGTTGCCGTTCAGATCGGAAGTGAAACCGCCGGTGGCGATCGCGACGGTGTCGAAGCGCGCCAGCCCGCCGCGCTCCAGGTAGATCATCTCGGTGCCGTCATCCGGCGGGTATTCGTCGTAGGCCAGGCCGGAGTAATCCAGGATCAGGCTGGTCAGCTGCGGGCCGGTATAAGTCGGATTGATAAAGCGTGTGATCTGATGCTCGGGGCCGAGCAGGCCCACCTCGTTGTCACCCGGGCCGGCATCGGGCATCACGCACTGGCCGCAGGTCGGATTCTCGAAGCCGACGTACCAGGCCAGTTCGGAAAACTCCGTGCCATGGCGCGCGAAGGTGACCACGCTCAGGGGGCCGCCGTTGCTGCCGGCTAGCACGCCGACGTTGTCGTAGAGCGGAGTGGCGGCCAGGCGCTGATCGAGCGTCCAGCCGTCGGTGTCCGCCGTCTGGCCCAGGGCGTAGCGCAGTACATCGCGCAGGGCGGCGTGGCAGAGGGGGCCGCGGTCGTCGAAGACGCCGTCGCTGTGCTCGTCGACCGCGCCGGAGCCGGGCATGCTGAAGCTGATCTCGATGTAGTCCTCCAGCCCCGCCTCGTGGCCCGTGCGGATCGAACCGGAGCTAGTGCCGCCGGGCACGTGCACCACCACCGGCGCACCGTCGGGGAAGTGCTCGCCACCCGCGTCGGGCGCGAAGATGCGTACCGCCAGCGTGCCGCCGGTCCCGGCTCCGTCGCTGGCCAGCCGCAGGTCGACGCGGCCGGACTGGTTGGGTGCCGTCTCTTCGTATTGGACGTAATTGCTGGCAATGCCGTCTTGCAGGCTGTCATCCGGGCGTACCCAGTAATAGTTGCCCGCGATCGGTTCGCTCAGCGTGTGGCTGAACTGCCGCCGCTGCTCGGCTGGCTCGCCGGTGGACTGGTTGAACTCAATCTCGAACACGAACGTGCCGCCGTCGGGCCAGGCCGACGCGTCCGCCGCCGTGTAGATGTTGTAATTGTGGACGTGGGCACCGAAGTTCTGGCCGATCGGCGTAATATCGCTGACGTTGATCTCACCGTCCTGGTTGCCGTCCACGACGGACAACGCGCTGGCCTGATCAAATGGACCAGGTGCCAGAAAGTTTTGTCCCAGCGGGGTCAGGTCGTTGACCGTGACGTAGCTGTCCTGATTGTAATCGCCGCTCATGTAGTAGCCCCAGGAGAGCGTGGCCGTGTCGTTGTCGATGCTGAGCGTGGTGGCCGAGCGCGCGTCCACGGGGACCACCGCCTGGGACGTGGCGGGCAAAACCAGGAAAAAAGCTGCGATCGATAAGCTGATTAACGGCTTGAAACTCGGCATATACATCACCATATCCAGGCTTGCTTAGGTATAAGCATATCTCAGGCCGTCGCCGGCTACCCTGGCGCATAAACATAATATGTGTGAAATTCCGCGTTTTCTGTTTGAAACACCATAAGGCGGGTAATATCCATGGTTTCGCTCAGAAGCCCCAAATTCTAAAGACGAGGTGAAGTCATGTTTAGTCTGAAGAACAATTGGAAATGGGTTTCTTGGAGCGTGGTAGTAAGCCTGTTCCTGTTTGCAAGTTGCAGCGGCCAGGCAGTCTCCCCCCTCGGCGACGAGGCAGATTACGACGAGATCGGTAACGCGACGGCGTTCATGGAGGACGGCACGATTACGATGGCCGCTCCGCCGTCCCCCCGGCAGGCTTCGGCTCCCGCTACCGACCTGTTGGGCGATGAACTGGAAGAGGTGTTCGACTGGTTCGCGTACTACCTGGCGCATATCCCGCTGGCCTCCGGCGAGAACGACGTGGATGTCACCAAGTTCCTGTACCATTCCGCGAACGCTTTTATCGACCATGACGACATCTACCTGAACCATGTCGACCTGCACAGCGATCCCGGCGGGATCAGCTATGTGACCTACGGCTTCCGCGAACTGCCCGCAGGCGAGAACATCACCCGTGTGGAAATCTGGGGCGATGGCATCTTCGGCGACGGCGAGGAGAACGGCCTGTACGTCGGCATCGGCGATCCGGAAGCCGACACCTACAAGTGGATCGGCCCGTTCAAGGCCGGCGAGGACTGGGCGCTCAACGCCTGGTTCATGGACAACGTCAACGACGCCCAGCGCGCCTACCTGACCTTCGTGGTCAGCAACGGCGACATGGCCGAGATCCGCGAACTGAAGGTGTACGTGGACGGGATGCCTGAGCTGGGATATGAGATGGAAGGGCTCCTGGAGCGCGTGGCGTTCGATTCGCCGCTGCCCGATCCGGAGACGGTGGGTCCGCCGCACGGTTGGGACGGCCCCTGGCCCGGCCCGGATCCGGGGTTTTAATTGAGTTAACCAGTTAACCCCTACCTCCCATAAAGAGAGCCCGGCACCCCCGGGCTCTTTTGTTTTGCTGCAAGTTCTGCTTTGGTAACAAAGTGATCGTTAGTCGCCGGTGTTCGCCGGTTTTGCGGCACTTTCCTCGCAACTCTTTGCACCGGCAACATGAGTGTGTTATATTCTGGTTAAACCCAGGGCACGAATGGGAGGTAGCTGGCAACGGCTTTATATCGGTGGTCTGGGTTTAGTTGACAAGGGACGGCAAGTGTATTGATGCAATATAGAACACCGCGAACCGGATTACACGATAGAACTCATCCACGCTCAAGGCAGCTGGCAATCCGGGCTTTGGTTGTCTTGATCTGCCTGTTGGCGGGTTGTGGTGGATCGAGCGGGACGGCCGCCTCTGGCCGTCAGTTGATGGATTTGGCAGACGACGGGCAGGGACACCCGTCCCACTCGCAGGAAAGCCCATCCTACGATGATCTCGAATCCCTGCTGCTGGCCGAACTGGCCCGATTGGGCAAGGACCCGTCCAGCACGACATCATCCGCGCCCACTGGTGATGTAAACGCCGTCTTCGATCTGGCGGCCGCGATCACCGATCCCGATGGCGTAGGCGGCGATCCGCCCACGGCGATCACGCTGACGTGGACGGAGCAACTCTGCGGCGACTACAACCAGGACGGGTTGGTGACCGCCAACGACCTGACGCCGCTGGGCCAGAACTGGGAAGCGACGGTTGAATACGACGCCCCGGAGCTGCATGGTGGCTTCGCGTATTGGCCGGTCGGAGATCCCGACGATCCCGCCGAAGGCGGGACGAACTGGCGG
>JAFGCY010000078.1 GCA_016932385.1 bacterium
CCGCCAGTTCGTCCCGCCTTCGGCGGGATCGTCGGGATCTCCGACCGGCCAATACGCGAAGCCACCATGCAGCTCCGGGGCGTCGTACTCCACCGTTGCCAGCCAATTCTGGCCCAGCGGCGTCAGGTCGTTGGCCGTCACCAGCCCGTCCTGGTTGTAGTCGCCGCAGAGCTGCTCCGTCCAGGTCAGTGTGATCGCCGTCGGCGGATCACCGCCTACGCCATCGGGATCGGTGATCGCGGCCGCCAGATCGAAGACGGCGTTTACATCACCAGTGGGCGCGGATGAAGTTGTACTGGACGGGTCCTTACCCAGCCGGGCGAGCTCGGCGTATAGCATTTCCTGTAGTCCGGGCAACGCGGGAGCCATCCCGCCGCGGCGGGAGTCCCCTAAGGGTGTGTCCGAAGATGCCGGCAGGATGCCGGCGCTCCGTGAACCACACGTCATCAGCAGCGGGCTGCACGCAAGCAACAGGATGCCTGCCAGGATGGCTGGCCATGGTCGCTTCACGGTCGGCTGTCCGGCCCCGCGCAACTGCTCCTCCCAGCGCGCCGGCTCTTCCCGCGGCGCTATCTAAATCTAACACACGGCGGGTCCGAGGTCCGGCAGGGGCGTCCCGCCGCGGCGGGATTACGTCGCGCCGATCCGCTGCGGCCGGCAGCTCCGTTACAGCGCCCAGCCGCCGCTGAGATTCAGCACCGTGCCGGTCACCTGCTCGGCCGACGGGCTCAGCAAGTACCACAGCGCGCCGGCCAGGTCCTCCGGGCCGACGTACATCCGGTTGGGCAGCTTGTCCTCCGGCACCGCCGGCACGTTCTCCGCCGGCAGCGCCGTCGCGCCGGGCGAGATGCAGTTGACGGTGATATTCACCGGCGCCAGCTCGCGGGCCAGGCTGCGCGAGTAGCTGGCCAGCATCGCTTTGCAGGCGGCGTAAGCCGGCACGGCCCGGAACGCGCGGTGGGTGTCCGCGCTGACCGACAGGAAGTTGACGATCCGCCCGCCGCGCTCCTGCATCGCCGGCACGACGGCCAGCACCGCGTTGTGCACCGCCAGCACATTGCTGCGCCAGAGGTGCTCGAAGGCGTCGGACGGCGTCTCGACCAGCGCCCCCGCCGCGCCGTCGCCCAGGCAGTTGACCAGCACGCCGACGGGGCCGGCCTGCGCGACGATGCCGTCGACGGCGGCCGCCAGCGCCGCGTAATCGGTCGCATCGGCCTGGTAGGTCTGCAGTTGGCAGCCCGCGGCCTTGAGCTCGGTCACGGCGCGCTCGGCCGCCTGGCGATCGGCGCGGTAGATGGCATGGACTTCCAGCCCGTGGACCAACAGCGCCTCGCTGACCCAGCGCCCCACGCGGCGCGTGCCGCCCACCACGATCGCAGTCTGGTTCATGGTCACATCATAACCGCCGGCGGCCTTCAGTGCGCGTGCCAGTGACGCGGCGCGGTCGCGCCGGGCTCGCCGTAGAACATCGCCAGCTTGGCCGCGTAGGTGTCCTCGACCGCCTGGGCTGCGGCCGGCCCTCCACCGAGCGCCGCCAGCGGATCGCCGAGACCGGCGCGCGGGCCGAGGTTGGCGCGGTAACAGCGCACCAGATCGAGGTTGCCCGCGGCATTTGGCGGACGGAAGCAGACGAACGCGTAGACATCGCCGTGGTGGTCGGCGTAGACCGTCACCAGCCGGCTGATCTCCGGCCAGCGCTGCGACGGGTATTCCTCCTCGAACAGCACCGCGGCGGCGTCCATGTGGATTCCGTGGACGGGACGAAACTCAAGCCTGGCATTTAGCGTGGTCATAATAGGGAGATTTTACATTGCCGCCCGCCGGCTAAGCAAAGGCCGGGCATTGCGCCCGGCCCAACTTCATCTTGGTTATGCCGGCTATCGCCGACCGGTTACGCTAGCAGCTGCTGCACGCCGGCTTGCACTTGCTCTCGCACTTGTTCTTGCAAGGGCTGCACTTGGGCTTGCACTTGTTCTCGCACGGCTTGCACTTGCTTTCGCAGGGGCTGCACTTCGGTTTGCACTTGTTCTCGCACGGGCTGCACTTCGGTTTGCAGGGGTTGCACTTGCTCTCGCACGGCTTGGCGCAGCTGTTGCACTTGGTCTCGCACGGGTTGCAGGGGCTGCACTTCGGCTTCGCGCACGGGCTGCACTTCGGCTTGCAGGGGCTGCACTTGCTCTCGCAGGGCTTGGCGCAGCTGTTGCACTTGCTCTGGCACGGGTTGCACGGGTCGCACGGCTTGGCGCAGGGCGAGCACGGCACACACGGCTGGCAGCAGGTCACGTACGCCTTCTTCAGGAAACAGCAGCAGTTCTTGTCCTTGTAGATATACTCGATATCCATGTAAGGAACGTACTCTTTGTAGTTCTTGTCGACCGGCGCCAGGCCGCTGGCGTAGAAGGCCAGCTCATCGACCGGCCGGCCGCCGAAGAGCGCCTCGTGCGTCTCGAAGCTCTTCCACATCATCCACTCGACGATCTGGCAGGCGCAGCCTTCGGCCCCGCAGACGTCCCAGCACTTGTACTTGTCGACGTAGACGCAGACAGTGCCCGGACAGAAATACATGCAGCAGCACGGATCGAACTGCACGCCGATGTTGCTGTGGCCCGAGACGGCGCCCGGCAGCTTGACCACGCCGGCGGTCGTCTGCACGTGAACCTCGAAGTCCCAGCAGGAACCCGGCACGAAGAGCATGTCGCCGTCGTAATCGAGGCTGCCGTCGTCGGGATCGATCACGTCGCCGTTGTGCGGGCTCGTGAACTTGCGCAGGGGCAGGCCCTTGGCCGTCATGTCGGCGAACGACTTGGGCGGGCAACCGAAGCAGTTGGTGTAGCCCTGGGCATACCAGAACAGCACAATGCCCTGGTTCACGGCCACGTCGTCATAGGTGTAGCCGTACGCGTTGACGGCGCCGTTGGTGGCGGGCGCATCCTGCGCCCACGCCAAATTGGCGCAGCAAACGACAATGATTGCCCCGATCAAAATACTACGCAGCATTTCCAGCCTCCCTCTTACAGTCCGGCTTCGCCGGCAAGAGTGGTATTCCGCGCCTTTCTCCCGACACGGACTTAACATTATACGCTACCTGTGGGTTATCCACAAGTTGTAAACCGGAACTTAATTGCCCCAAAGGTCAATTGTCCGGGCGAGACCAGAGCAGTTTGCCCACAGAGCGCCGAGATAATCAACGGTTCGCCTACGAATCGATGTTTGATGCTTCGCCGCTCGCCCATCATCAGCGACCGGATTACGGCGGCTTGCCCCCGGGCGCGTTTGGGCCTAACCTTAGGTGATGGACATGCCGCGCTACGACGTGGTGATCATCGGCGCCGGGCCGGCCGGTGCGCGCGCGGCGGAGCTGCTCAGCGGCCAGGGCCGCCGCGTGGCCGTCCTGGAAGGGGCCGGGCCGGACCGCGCCAAAACCTGCGGCGGCCTGCTGAACCGCAACGCCCAGCAGATCCTGGCCGACCTCGGCGAGCTGCCCGCCGCGGTGCGCCTGGGCGCCAACCAGCCCGGGCTGGAGTTCCCGCGGCTGGAGTACCACGATCACGACAACCGCATCCGCGCCAGTTATGACGCCGGCTACCGCAACATCGACCGCGCGGCGTTCGACGCCTGGCTGCGCCGCCGTGCCCAGCAAGCCGGCGCCGAGATCTTCTACCACGCGCGCGTCGGCGAGATCCGGCTGGAGACCGCGGCGGCCGTCGTCCGCTGCGGCGACCGCGCGTTCCGCGCCGAGCGCCTGATCGACGCCAGCGGCGGCCGCGCCGTCAGCCGGCGGATCCTCGGCATTCCCTGGCCGCGGCGGCTCTTCGCCCTGCAGGCCGAGCTGGAGCTCGCGGCGGCGCCGCGCGCGATGTGGGCCGTGTTCCAGACCCGCCTCACGCCGTTCTTCAGCTGGGTGATCCCCAAGGGTGGGCGGACCTGCCTGGCCGGCACCGCCCTGCCCGTCGAGCGCCTGCGCCGGCTCAAATGCGAGGGCCAGAGCTGCTGGGAGCCGCTGGTGCCGCTGCTGAACTACCTGGAGCAGCGCGGCCTGGCGGTCACCGGTCGCGGCCGGCTGGCCGGGGCCTGGCTGACTTGGCCGGCGGGGGCGCGCGACCAGTGGTGGGGCCGCGGCCGGCTGTTGGTGGTCGGCGAAGCGGCGGGGCTGGTCAGCCCGCACAGCGGCGAGGGCATCAGCTATGCGCTCACCAGCGCGCAGGGCGCCGCCTTCGCCGTGATGGCCGGCCAGGACGCCGCCATGCTGCCGCGGATCCTGACGCATCTGCGGGACAAGCTGCGCCTTTCCGGCCTGCGCGCCTGGGTCGGAACCCAACCCGGGTTGCGGCCCTGGGGGCTGTGGTTCCTGCCGCGGTTCACCGGCCAGGATCTCACCTACCTCCGCTGGGACGCGGACCGTGATGTTATGTCATAATCTTCACGGAGGTGCGGCATGATCATCGTGCGGTGGATTGTTGGCTTCTTCAAAACAATCGTCAACCTTTGGGGCTGGTACGAGTGGTTCTACTACACGAAGACCGGCTTCGATCCCAAAGCGGCAGCCCATCAACGGTGGGAATGCTTCGTCAAGGCCGCCGACAAAGTACCGGAAACCGAGGCCGAGCGCCTGTTGCCCACGAAGAACCATTGGTTGATTCTGCGCGACAAGTTTATGCAGACGCCGGACGAGGTCGTGTTCTATTCCACCGATCGCGAGCGCCTGGAGGTGCTCAAGGAGGAATACGAGCGCGAGATGCGCACGCGCACTGCCGGCGACTTCTACTACAAGATGATCAAGAGCCGCAACCTGGACTTCATCCACGGCTACAAGCTGCTCAGCGAGGAACCGCTGGTCGAGGGCCTGGAAATCGACGCCGAGCAGGAGCGCGAAAAGTTCCTGCGCTGAGCGCTGGCCAAACGAGGTGACGACTCATGGAGCACGACTACCGGCAAGCCGCGCGCGACTTCATCCGCAACCATCCGGTCTGCCATCTGGCGACCGTCGCCGACGGCCAGCCCTGGTGCCGGGCGATGCATACCAACCGGCTCGACGACGATTTCACCGTGTGGTTCGCCAGCTTCGCCAGCTCGAACAAACTCGGCCAGCTCCGCGTGAATCCGCGCGTCTGCCTGTCCTATTTCGAGAGCGGCTGCGATGTCCGGCTGTTCGGCCGGGCCGAGATCCTGGACGACCAGCCGGCCAAGGACGCCATCTGGCGGCCCGAGCTGGCGCGGCTCTTCCCCCGTGGCGCAGCCGATCCCGAGCTGATCGTCCTCAAGATCACGCCGCAGCGCGTGCTCTACCGCGACTTCACTACGACGGAGTTCAACGCTGTCGAGCTGCTCGGCGACGATTCAGCTAAAAGCCCAGGTTAAATCGCTGGCGAAATCGCTGTCACGCGGTATCCTGTTACCGTTGAGAATTTACTCAAGCGCGGACTATAATCCTTCCACGCACAGCAGCACCAGGTTTTTAGGGAGCATTTCGGTTTGGATCGTTCGAACAACAGCAAGCAGGCGGATGCGGATGACCGTGCGCGGGACGCGCTGAATCACGCGGAGCAAACGGAGGATTCCGCGGGCGAGGACACCGGCGCGACCGAGGTCAGCGAAGCCGAAGAAGACTACGTGCACCGGCACGAGCAGAAGGTCAAGCTGACCCTGGCGGTCCTGCAGCGGCGCATCGGCAAGCCGCTGGACACCGACGTGTACTTCGGCAACAAGTTGCTGGCGATGCGCGGTACGAAGATCACCAAGGCCCTGGTGCTCAAGCTGCGCTACCTGGAGCCGGCCCAACTGAAATTCACCAACGAGGATCCGGCCAAGCTGCCCGACTTCAGTTAACCGGCTCCGGCTATAATCGCAGCCGATGGCACGGGACAATCAGGCGGCGGAGCAACGCAACAAGTTCGGCACCTTCGGCGGGGTGTTCACGCCGTCGATCCTCACGATCCTCTCGGCGATCCTGTTCATGCGTGCGACCTTCGTCGTCGGCGAGGCCGGCGTGCTGGGGATGCTGGGCATCCTGGCGCTGGCCAACCTGATCGCCGTATTCAGCGCCGTCAGCGTCTGTGCCGTCAGCACCAACATGCAGGTGCGCGGCGGCGGGGCGTATTTCCTGATCAGCCGCGTACTCGGCCCGGAGTTCGGCGGGGCGATCGGCCTCATCTTTTTCTTCGCGCTGTCCCTGAATGTCGCGTTCAACGTGCTCGGTTTCACCGAAGCGCTGGCCGGCACCTGGCCCGGCCTGGCGCCCTACGCGCTGCCGATCTCGCTGACGGCGGCCGTCGCGCTGTTTGGCGTATCATTCGTCGGCGCCGAGTGGTCGATCAAGACCCAATACGTGATCATGGTGGTGCTGGTGCTCTCGATCGCCGCGATGTGGGGCGGCGCGCTCCAGCTGTTCGATCCCGCCGTGTTCTCCGACAATATGACGCCGGAGTACACCGTCATGCCCGGCGCCCTGAGTGAATTCAGCCGGTACGGCTTCTGGCCGGTGTTCGCGATCTTCTTCCCATCGGTAACGGGCTTTCTGGCCGGCGTCAACATGAGCGGCGACCTGAAGGAGCCGATGAAAAGCATTCCGCTCGGCACCTTCCTGGCCGTCGGCACCGGCGCGCTGATCTACCTGGCGACGATGCTGTTGGCGGCGGGGGCTTACCACCGCGCCGACCTGGTCCAGCGGCCGTTCGCGGTGCTGACCGGCAGCGCGTTGTTCAACCTGGGCTACCTGGTCTCCGCCGGGGTGTTCGCCGCGACGCTTTCCACCGCGCTGGGCAGCTACCTGGGCGCCCCGCGCGTGCTGCAGGCCGTCGCCCGCGACCGGCTGGTGCCCTGGCTCAAGCCGTTCGCCCAGGGCACCAAGGTCGGCGACGAGCCGCGCCGCGCGCTGTGGCTGACGTTCATCCTGGCGCTGGGCGTGTTGGTCTGGGCCAAGCTGGCCGGCGGCGGCAACGCGTTCAACATCGTAGCCAGCGTGATCTCGATGGTGTTCCTGGCCACCTACGGCATGCTCAACCTGGCGGCGTTTCTGGAGGGTTTCAGCAACAACCCCAGCTTCCGCCCGCGGTTCAAGGCTTTCCACTGGATCACCGCGCTGTTGGGCTTCATCGGCTGCGCCGGCGCGGCACTGCTGATCGCCCCGCTGCCCGCGCTGGTGGCGGTGCTGGTGATCGCGCTGCTCTGGTGGTACCTCCGGCGCCGCGACCTGCACGTCTCGTTCGGCGACGCCCGCCGCGGCTATGCCTACCAGCAGGCGCGCGGCTTTCTGCTGCAACTGCGCGACATGCCCGAGGACGGCAAGAACTGGCGCCCGACGATCCTGGCCTTCATCGGCGACAAACGCCGCCACGAAAAGCTGATCAGTTTCGCGTTATGGCTGGAGGCCGGCCGCGGCTTCGCCCAGCTGGCCCACATCCTCAAGGGCGATCCCGTGATCAACCGTGAACTGCACATGCGCGCCGAGCGCCAGCTGGTGCATTACTGCCGCGAGAAGAACCTGCCGGCGTTCCCCGTGACCGCCGTCAGCGCTGAGATCGCCGAAGGTATCCAGCTGATCCTGCAGACCGCGGCGATCGGGCCGGTGCACCCCAACCTGGCGTTGTTCGGCTGGAACAGCGACGCCGCGACAATGGGCGATTACGTGGGTTACCTGCGCAACGCCGAGACCGCCGGCATGAGCATCGCGCTGGTCAGCGGCGACGAACTGCCCGTCAGCCCGGGCCGCGCGCGGATCGACATCTGGTGGCGCGGCCGCAAGAACGGCGCGCTGATGCTGATGCTGGCCCACCTGCTCAGCCGCAACTGGGAGTGGTCGCACGCGCGCCTGCGCCTGCTGCGCGTCATCGGCGAAGAAGCCGGCCGCGAGCCGTCCCGCGCGGCGCTGGACGCACTGACCGAACAGGCGCGGGTGGACGCCTTGACCGAGGTGATCGTCAGCACCGAGCCGTTCAGCGACGTACTGGCGCGGACCTCCGCCGACGCCGACTGCGTATTTCTGGGCTTCGAGATTCCGGCGGAAGCCGAACTCGCCGGCTGGCACGCGCTGTACGAGGGCTTCTTCGCCAGCCTGCCCACGACGATCCTCGTCAACTCGCGCGAACCGGACGATTTGCTGATCTAAGCAGGCCGGCCTGCTGCTTAGGACGCCGATAGTCTTTTCGCTTCTTCCTTAAACATGAACTTACAACTTAAACTCTTCCCCGGAACCCATCTTCCGCTCGTTGGTCAAAACAATCGCATCACGTGTTGTATGCTGGACCGTGGATTGTCTGACGGGAGGACCA
>JAFGCY010000079.1 GCA_016932385.1 bacterium
CCAGTGAGGAAGATTGCGGCGATATGATCCTGATCCTGTCTCACCCATCAACTTAGAATAGCGCAAGCGCGGGGGCTTGCGCTACTTCTTAGTAGCACGACCGCCCCTGGTTGTGCTGTGTGTTACGCGCAAGCACGGGGGCTTGCGCTACTTTTCAGAGGTCGCAAGCGCGGAGGCTTGCGCTACTGGTTTTTAATTCCCGTAATTGCGGCCGACGACGAACAGGTCCAACTCGTCGATCACGCCATTTCTGTCGGCGTCCGCCAGCGCGGTATAGCCCGTATCGCCGGCTTTGAGGCCGAACTTGTCTCTGAGCACCTGGGCGTCGTCGTCGTCGACGTCGCCGTCACCATCGGTATCGCCGTCGCCGGTGCCGGCATCCTCGAAGATCTTGGCGACCACGCCCAGCACGTCGGTCGAGTTGATGGTGTTGTTCGCGTCGTAATCGGCCTCATCGATGTAATCGCCTGAGGTCGAAGTTACACCGTCCAGCGAGACGATGATCGCCAGGTCGGCCTCGTCGATATTGCCATCTTTATTGGCGTCGCCCCGCACGACGGTAGGATCCGGTTGAGGTGCGCGAACGCTGCCGTAGCCGTAGAGCTCGTCGCGACCGGAATCGCCGAGGTCCTCAGCGGCGGCGTTCATCGCATCGCGCAACTGCTGGACTGTCCAGGAGGGATTCAGGCTCTTGTACAGAGCGGCGATGCCGGCCACGACCGGAGTGGCCGCCGAGGTGCCGGTGAACTGGTGCGACAAGCTGGAATAGCCGTCATCGGTATGGGCGGCGCAGAGGATGTGAGTGCCCGGCGCGACCAACTCGGTCTCCGGACCGGTCTTGGAATAACTGGCAACTTCCTCATCAATCACCGGAGAAGATGCCGAGACCGTCTGGCTGGGGAAGATCGTCGTTGCACCGACGGCGACGCAGTTATCGAAGGCCGCGGGATAGTCGACGGCGTCCTTGCCGTCGGGACGCCAGCCCTGGCCTGTATTGCCCGAAGCGGCGCAGACGTAGATACCGGCGTTCCAGGCGCGGTTGATCGCGTTCTCCTCGGCCACACCTCCGCTGGCTCCGCCGAAGCTCATCGAGATAATGTCGGCTTCCATCAGGATCGCGTAATCGATCGCGGCGATTTCGGAGTCCAGCTGAATGTCGCTGTTGGTGCCCACGCGCAGGGGCATGAGGCGAATGCCGTTGCTATCCGAGCTGCCGCCGGCGACTCCGGCCATGCCGATGCCGTTGTTGCGGCGCGCACCGATGATCGAGGCGGTGGCGTTGCCGTGCGAGATGAAGTCGCCAGAAGGATCGGTGGGATCGTTGTCGTCGGCGTTCTGACCGACGGCGGTGAAGTCCCAGCCAACGACATCATCGATGAAACCGTTCTGGTCGTCGTCGACGCTGTTGTCCGCGGTCTCAGCCGAATTGTGCCAGATCCGGCCGTCGAAGTCCTCGTGATTGAGGTTGATACCGGTGTCGAGTATGGCCACGATGACCGAGCTTACACCGGTCGTCAGTTCCCAGGCTTCGGTCACGCCCGTGACCATCAGTGCGTACTGGTTGTTGGTGGCGTACGGTTCGCTGAGGCCTTCCGCGTAACTCGGCGCGGCGCCCAGGAACAGCGGGTCGTTAGGGACGGCCTGGCTGACGCGCTTGATCACGTTAGGTGCAGCGACCTTGACGCGCGGGTCGGCCGCCAGCGTATTAAGCACATCGTGATAGTCCTGGCCCTCCGGCACGCGGACGACCTCGTAGGTGGCATAGCTCAACTCACGCGTGCGCCGGTGCTCAAGATTGGTACTGGAGCAGAAGGCGCTGACCGACTTGGCCCCGCGCGACGGGTCCAGTTCGATGATGATCTCGCGGTCGGCGACCTCGCTTAGCGGCAAGTCGGCGGTCGTGCGGACGACGGGGGCGTTATCCGCGGCATCCGAAGAAGACGGCACGGCACCCGTAGCCGCGATCAATGCGAGGCAGATTACGCTGAGAGCGATCCAGTTTTGACGCATGGTGAACTAGGCCATCCTGATTGGTGTTACCAAATTATATCCCAAGACGTTCAACGCTAACCAACGTTCATAATTGTGCCCGGAGGTCCGGGCCTGATATTGCCAGTCCAGAACAGGCTTCTGCTCCAAGTGGCCAGTCGGTTCGCAGGGATTGCCTGGATCGGTTAGCTGTTATAATTCGAATAGTTCTATCGAGGGGTAGGGATATGGAAAAGAACCGCTATCAGAGCGTTTTATCGCTGATTCCGTTTATGCTAATCATGTGCCTGGGTTGCGCCGGGAGTCAGATTATGCAGCCAAACGACGAATTCAACCGCCTGCTGGCGCAGGCCGCCGAATCACAGTATTCGCTGGATTATTCGTATCGCTACTCGATCGAGAAGACTGAGCGGTACTACGACATTCCGGACCATGAACTGCAAATGTTCACGGACTTGATCTATGTGCTGAACTCAGAAGTATCCAGGATTGAGCTGCAAGAAACGCTGATCACCGAACAAAGAAGAGTGATCTCTATCCTGGAGTTTACCAATCAGGAGTTGGAAAATTACTCGATTACAGTCGATTATCGGGAGGAACTGGCCGGCCACACGGAAGAGCTGGCGGGTAATGCTGGGCAAATGATCGCTGCTGATACGGTGCGCCACTTCATGTTTTCAAATCGCGACAACTACAACTTGTTAAACCAGAAAACAAGCAGTGTGGAAGAAGTGCTGGCGGATGTGCTCATGTTATGGGATAAGCAGTCTTCAGCGCTTTATGGCATCAGCGCCAGTTTCAAGGGCTATCCTCTTACCAGCAGTAAGCTCTGATACCAGTTGATAACAGGCAGGTCACTCCTCTTTTTTCAGCGCTTCCCAATTGACCAGTACTTCGGCACTGTCGGCTACTTCACGGTCACCGTAGACATGCGGGTGGCGGAAGATCAGCTTGTCGACGATCAGCTCCAGGCTGTGGTCCGTGCCCGGCCGGCCCATCGCCACGAGGATGTCGCCCAAAAACGCCGACTGCAGCAGCAGGTCGCCGATTTCCTTGTGCAGGTGGGCATAGGCGGCATCGAGCGCTTGGCGTTCTTCGGCGGTCATCACATCGGGCAGCGGCGCGCCGGCGGCTGAATGCTCGGCCAGGAAGTCCGCGCGGTGCGGATGGTGGGCGATGGTGTGGCCTTTCTTGTCCGTACGGGCGCGGTCCTCGCCCTCCGGCGGCTCGGGATCGGCGGGTGGCGTATTATGCGCAGCGCGGATCTCGGCCTCGATCTTCAGCACGCCGTCGATTGCCTCCACGACCTCGTCCGCTTCCTCGCGGATGTACTGGCGCAGGCTGGCCAGGCTCTGTTCGCGGTCCCAGGGGCAGCCGTCGGCGCTGCGCAGATGGGACATCAGGCTTAAAAGGTTCTTGAAACCGCTGGCCGCGGCCGCCAGTTCGCCTTCGCGCCCGGCCGTCGCCGCACGCCACCGTTCCACGATCTCGGGAATAAGCATCCGGCGATGTTATCACCGGAAGCGGAGTGGGGCAACTACCTCTGGTATAAGCAAAACAACGGCTTTGGTCTTATTCTCTAGCGAATCTTACATCTCGAAACTTACTACAAGTGAAAGTGAAAGTGGAAAGTGAAAGCGCTGTGTACTCCTACAACCTGCATCATGAAGACTTTCTACTTTAACTTTCTACTTTTACTTGCTCGGATGAGCTTCTGCTTTGGTTTCACTCAGATTCCAGCAACCGCCCGATGCGTTCCAGGTACGCCTGATACGTCACGCGGCCCTGTTCGTCATTGAGTTCCTCGGCCACGGCTAGGGCTTCCCGGGCGGCCTGCTGGGCCTTTTGGTATTCCATGTTGTAGATCAGCTCTTCCAGCGCCTCGTCCTCGCGCGGCAGCTTCTTGAGCTTCTCCACGAGTTCCAGCTTGCGCTGGAGGCGCCGTTGCCCGCGCTCGCTGAGCTTGAACTGGAAGCCGTGGCGGGCGGTCATCGTAGTACGCTCGCGCCGGTCAATGGCGCGCTGCTGCTGCTTCTCACGGGCTGCGGCCCGGGCCTCGGCGCGTTGCTTGCGCTTGTCCAAGCGCTTCTGCTTCTTCGCCTCGGCGATGGCCGCCTTTTCCTCGGGCGTCTTGATCTTTTTTAACTCACGCAGCCGCGACAGGCGTACCCAGGGGCTGTAGCCCTCGGCTTCGGGCTTTTTCGTCAGTCCCAGTTCGCGGAAAAACCGTGACCCCTGGTCCTTTTTATAGGTGTCGTAATCGGTCCATTCGTGCTCGCTTTCGTCGAACAACTCGGCTTCGATCCGGTCGAACTGGACCAGTGCGCTGTTGCGGTAGAGCAGGTAGAACAGCCAGCCACCGACCGGCAGGATCGCGGCCAGCACCGCCCAGGGCGCGCCGCGGTTGTAGCGCTGCATCGCGTCGCGGTAGACCCAGTAGACGATCGACAGGTGCACCACGATCAGCACCAGATCGAAAATCAGCAGCCAGGGAATGAACGGATTGTCGGGGTCGATCAACGTCCGCCAAGTGACGACCAGGTCCTGAGCCCAATGGCTGTTCTTCTCCATCGCTTCTATCTTACCAATACCAGCGCCAAACAAACATCCAACGGTTGAGGATGCCGCCCGTGCGCGCTAGAATCGAGGTATGCGCGTATACATGCCCCGCTTTTACGTTCGCACTCTGACCGAGAACCTGACGGCGCTCAGACGCGACGTGGCTCAGGCCGCCGAGCTCGGTTGCGACTGCGCCGCCTTTCCCGAGCAATTTCTGACCGGCTATTTCGGCGCAGGTTCCCCGCTTGAGCTGCGCCAGGTCATGGCGGAGCTGTCCGCCGCTCACCCGGCGATGCTGCTGCTGTTCGGTACGATCAGCGAGGACGGCGTCAACCGGCAATGCCTCTACCTGGCCGGCCGGTCCGTGGCGTCGTACGACAAGGTGCACCTGTTCCTGCCCAACGGCGAGGACAAGCTCTGGCGGCGTGGCGAAAAGTATGTGGCGCTGGCCCATGGCGACTGGCGGATCGGGCTGTTGACCTGCAACGACGTGCGCTTTCCCGAACAGGCTCGCGCGTTGAAGCTGGAGTACGACGTGAACCTGCTGTGGTATCCGGCCCTGTGGCCCTGGGAGCGCGACCATGTCTGGGCGGCGCTGTTAAGAGCGCGGGCGATCGAAAACGGTTGCTTCGTGCTGGGCTGCTGCCTGGCCGGGCTGGATAACGGACAGGAGCTGTTCGACGGGGCCGGTTGCCACGTTTACAGTCCCCTGGGCGACGAACTGCATCCCGCCCAGCGCGTGTATACGCTCGACCCGGCGCTGTTGGCGCGCGTCACGGTGGATACGCGGCAGCAGTACTGCGCGATCCCGCAAACCGAGCTGATCGAGCCTTAAGGCGTATCCTCGGGCTCGGGATCAAGGTCCAAGTCCATGTCCTCGGCCGGTTCCGCCTTGCGCTTCTGGTTGGCACTAATGATCACCCAAACCGCCAGGCCCACCATCAAGAGCACAAACACCCACCAATAGCGGATGAAGGTGTAGGTGACGAATGTGATCAGGCAGGCGATCAGGAATGAGACGATCGTCAGGACGAAGCGCAGGCCCGCGCCGATCGCCTTGACCGGGAAGATGTTGATCAGCACCATCGCCGGTCCGAGCATCAGGTTGAAAGCGATGGTCCAGAGGACGATCGCCGCGACGATCCTGAGCCAGCGGCCGGCCTCTTCCTCGCCGTGCTTGGCGGCCACCAACTCGTCCTTGCTCTGGTTGGTCAGTTCGTAGAAGTCGGGTTCGCCCTTGATCTGGCCACCCGAAAACTCGGCGGCCAGCAGGACCTCCTGGCCGGCGTAGATAACCTTGACCGCATGGCGCAGCTTGTCGTGCGTTTGCAGATCCTCGAACTCCTTGCTGAGGATCTCGACCCAGGGCAGGCGGATTCTGCACTTCTGGGGGTTGATCACGACGTTACCGAGCTTGACCGGCGCCCATTTGACGTCATGCTCCTTCTCGCGCCAGCCCTCGTGCTGCGTGGTTACCTCTTCCGTGTATTCCACTTCCTTGCCGTTCTCGACCTCGGTCCGCGTCTCCTCGTGGGTTTCCTCCCAGTATTCGTAGCGCTCCAGCAGATAGTCGTAGGCCAGAATCGGTCCAGCGGGGCTGCCGGCGGGTGGAGTCAAGACGTCGCCGGCCATGACCGCGCCGGAGACAATGCCTTTGCCCTCGATCGAGCCGACCTCGGCCACGGGCGTAACCTGCAGCTTGGCGATATCCTGGCTGTCCTTTTCCGTGCGCGCGGCACAGAAGGGCAGGGCGAACGTGACGAGGAACAACAGCGCACCGAAGAAAAAGCCGCCGATCGAGTCCAGGCAGGTGCTCTTGCTTTCCCGGCCCCATTTGGCGAAGGGATTGGCGGAGCCCACCACGCGGCGGCTGACGATGCGACGACTGATTTCACGGCCAGATTTGTTAGACAAGGTCGACTCCCAGTGTACAATTCAAGTACTTTGTTACACGTCAATTATAAACCAACCGTAGTGCTGACGCTGCTGATCGTAGTGCTTTCGCCGTTCATGGCCAAGGCCGAGGAGCGCCTGCAGGAATACCAGGGGACGCCGTTCAGCCTGGCGGCGCAGCGCCAATTGGAGATCGAGCTGCTCGATCACACCAGCCAGCCCGGCTACCAGATGGCCACGTTGCTGCCCACCAGCACGACGTCCGTCGACATCGTCGGAATCCGCTGGCCGCGCTCCGAGCAACGCTGCTACCTGGCCATCGCGCATAGCGGCGGCGGCAACCAGTATGCGACCGGCCCGGGCGGCGATTATCTGCTGCTGATGGCGGCGGGGCGTGAGGCCAAGCCCGTACCCCTGAGTGCTGGCGGCAACGGGATGGTCAATCGCCTGTGCATCTGGCCGACGGAGCGCAGCGAGAACGCCAAGCTGATTATTTTGTTTTCGCTGACCGGCAGCACGTACGATGCCACGGTCTACGCGCTGGCCGTCAATCCGGACGGAACCTTCACCGAGCTCGATACCGGCGGCGCGCTGACGCTGTTCGGCTGGTTCGACTGCGTCGACCTGGACGGCGACGGCAGCTTCGAGCTGATTACCAGCCGCAATCTAGACGGGACGATCGGCGGGTTCTTCTACCATGCCGTGCGCAGCCTGCGCGAGGACCAGCAGGCCTATATGGGCGCTCCGAGCGGTTACCTGGAGTATTTCGAGCAGGAGCTGGCCTGGCTGGACTGGGTGGTGGAAACGCGCGGGCTGATCCAGGCGGATCCGACGCCGTACCTGAACGCAACCGGCGTGGGCCATGCTTACGTGGCGGAATACAACGGCCGCAAGTACGGCTTCGATTCGGTGATCGAGGTGCCCCTAACTTTTCCCGGCGTGGAGAATGTCAGCGAGTACAACCAGCAGCGACGTGACGCGTTCCACCTCGTGATGAAATACCGTGACGAGTTGGCGGCCTGGCTGAACGGCGGCGATTATCCCGCAACCTGGAAAATGGTGCCATGAACGCGATCATCGAACGGCTGGTCGAACATCTAAAGTGGCGCAAGAGCGCCGCTGGCAAGAAGTATCGGCCCAAGAAGAAAGAGCGGGTCAGGTGGGGCGCGTTCCAGATTCCGCAAATGGCGGCGCTGCTGGTCTGGGCCTCTTACTTGACCTACGCGCTGCTGGGAGCGCCGGGTTTGACCAACCTGGCCGCGGGGCTCGATTTCGTCCTGTTTGACTGGCCGGGCATCATTGGCCTGTTACTCCTCTTGACCGCCGGCACCCGGCAGCTGAACTCGCATCTCGAAAACAAGGCGTACGAGCAATTGTTGGAGCAGA
This sequence comes from bacterium, assembly GCA_016932385.1. Lineage (GTDB taxonomy): Bacteria > 4484-113 > 4484-113 > 4484-113 > JAFGCY01 > JAFGCY01. The sequence continues at coordinate 7,828 of JAFGCY010000079.1, forward strand.
ACGAGCGCTTCACGCTGGTGGAATACGCACGCTACCTCAGCCGGCAGATCGAGCTGGCCCAGGATGATCCCAGCCTGGGCGGGCCGGCGGAAGTCGAGCGGCTGCAGGTCCTGCGCGGTAAACTAACCAAGATCCTGCGCGAAAGCGCCAAGGAGGACAGCGTGCCGATCGACAGCACGCTGGCGCGCGAGGCCGATCTCGCCGAGCTGGTGGTGGAGTCGTACGAGATTGTGCCGGAAGAAGATCCGCTCAAAGAGCTGGACGAGCGGCTGCCGGACGCACTCAAGCAGCGGGTCGAGGAACTGGAGCAGGAACTGGAAGCGCACCCGGTCCGACGCCATGAGCGGGAAGGCTAGGTCGGTCCGCGGAAGAACAGGTAGAGGATCAGGATCACGACCGCGACGATTATTACGCTCAGGCAGGTCATGAAGAAATAGTCGCCGCGGCCGACCCGGTACAGCATCTTGGCCTGCTTGGCGGCCAGTTGGTTGACGATATCGCGCTTCAGCAGCGGCCGCATGCAGCGCACGCAGAAATCCGAAGCGGCGTCGTTATCCATGCCGCAGTCGACGCAATAGACCTTGCCGCTGACGATCCCGCCACCCGCGGCGGCGAGCGAGACCGCGCTGGAGCCGCTGATCGAGTGCTGGCCGGACTTCCCGCTTGCTCCCGCCGCGGCGGCCAGGTTGGACGGGTCCGCCGGTACCGCCAGACCACCCGCATCGGCATCGACATCCGGCGGGGCCGGCAGTGCGCTGAGGAACGCCTGCGAGTTTTCGTGATAGCGCAGGGCTTGTTCCAGGTCGCGGATCGCTTTGGTCAGCTCGTCGGCGGAACTGAACCGTTGCGCCGGGTCCTTGGCCAGGGCCTGGAACACGATTTCCTCGATCTCGAGGGGCAGGGCGCCGTTGTAAAAGCGCGGTGACGGCGGATGGATGTTGGTGATGTTGTACATGATCGCCGTCATGTCCGGGCCGTCGAACGGTTTCTTGCCGCTGAGCAGCTCATACATCAGCACACCGGCGGAGAACAGGTCGGAACGGGCGTCGACCTCCTCGCCGCGGATCTGCTCGGGACTCATGTAGTTGGGCGTGCCGACGATCGTACCCGTGCGCGACAGCGTTTCGTCCGTGATGATCCGCGCGATGCCGAAGTCGGTCAATTTGATGACGCCTTCCGAAGAGCGGACGAGGTTGGCCGGCTTGACGTCGCGGTGAACCAGGCCAGTGCGGTGGCAGGCGGACAGCCCCGCCAGCAACTGCAGCATGATGTCGAAAGTATCGGCTAGCGTGAAGCGGGTACCCAGCTGCAGCAGGTCCTTGAGGTTGAAGCCCTCCAGCTTCTCCATCACGATGTAGTCGAACTCGTCGGTCTTGCCAACTTCCAGCACGCGAACGACATTGCGATGGTTCAGCTGGGACAGCGCTTGGCCCTCGCGCTCGAAGCGCTCCAGCAGCACGGAGGTTTCGTCGGCGGTCAGCTTGGTATCCGGGTAGAAGACCTTGATTGCCACTGCCGCGCTGCCGTCGTCCGGCCGGCCTTCGTAGACCACCCCCATCGAGCCCTTGCCGAGCTCGCCGGTGATCTGGTAGCTGCTGATTCGGTCTGGCGCCACGTAGGGATTATAGAACGGCGCCGGCGGTTGTTTGTTGCCCAACCTCCGGCGCCATGGTTTTTGTCTAAATCGGCTTTAAAAAATGGTCTCGGCGGGCAGGTCCTCTTCCTTCTCTTCGATCACGTCGCCGAAGATGATATCCGCCGCCTTCTCTTCGATAATCGTGTGCATCCGGCCCGTACCGACGGGGATCAGACCGCCGATGATCACGTTCTCCTTCAGACCGCGCAGGTTGTCGATTTTGCCTTCGATCGCGGCCTCGGTCAGCACGCGCGTGGTTTCCTGGAAGGACGCGGCCGCCAGGAAGCTCTCGGTGGACAGGCTGCTCTTGGAAATACCTTGGAGCAGGCTGCGGCCATCGGGCGCCGGCTTCTTGTCCTTCAGGCGCTGCTCGACCAGCTGGTAGAAGTAGTTGCGGTCGACCAGGTCGCCCTCGTAGAACTCGGTCTCCTTGGCCGGGTCCGTCACTTCCACGAAGCGGATCATCTGCTTGGTCACGACCTCGATGTGCTTGGAGTTCGTGTTGACGTTCTGGCTCTCGTAGATTTCCTGGATCTTGTTGGTGATGTACAGCTGCGTGGCCAGGTCTCCGAGCAACAGGTGGTACTTGCGCAGGTCAAGGTCGCCTTCGCAGAGCTGATCGCCGCGCAGGACGCGCTGGCCGACGATGACCAGCGGCTGGCGGTTCTCATGCGGCGTCTCGTATTCTTGCTCGGTGCTGTCCGCGTGACGGACCTTGATCCGCCAGAAGGACTTGTGCGTGTCGGTGAACAGCTGGGTCACGATACCGGCGAACTCAGCGAAGGTCGACTCCACGTCGTCCAGCGGATCGTCCTTGGCCACCTGGCTGCGGAAGTGGATCTTCAGGCGTTCGTCGTAGGGATGGATGACCTCGTAGGTCTTCTCCTTCTCGCCGTCGAGGCTCTGAATGGTGACGCGCTCATAAACCATCTCGGTGATGCCGACCACTTCGCCGTCCTCCTCGCAGAGCACGGACGGGTTCTTGACGCCCCGGACCTCGAACAGCGTTTCGACGTACGGCAGACCCTGCGTAATGTCGCGGCCCTTAATACCGCCGGTATGGAACGTCCGCATCGTCAGCTGGGTGCCCGGCTCGCCGATCGACTGCGCCGCCACGACGCCGATCGGGTCGCCGACCTGCGCCTGCTTGCCGCTGGCGAGATCCCAGCCATAGCAGGCGGCGCAGACGCCGCCAAGGGTGTCGCAGGTCAAGACGCTGCGAACCTTCACGACCGGCAGGTCGAGATTATAGATAATCTCCGCGGCTTTGTTGTCGATCTCCTGGCCCATCGCTAGGATCTTCTCGCCGGATTCCTCGTCGAGGATATCCTGGGCTAACATGCGGCCGAGGATGGCTTTCTTGACACGCTTGAGCGAGTTGCCTTCGCGCGGCAGGTCGATATCGATGCCCTTGGTCGAGCCGCAATCGGGCTCGGTGATCGAGACGTCCAGCGCCACGTCGATCAGACGCCGCGTCAGGTAGCCGGAGTCCGCGGTTTTCAGCGCGGTGTCGACCAAACCCTTGCGGCCGCCGTGCGTGGAGATGAAGTACTCGAACACGGACAGGCCCTCGCGGAAGTTCGATTTGATCGGGAAGTCCAGCACGCGGCCCGAGGGGCCGACCAGCAGGCCGCGCATGGCCGCCAGCTGGCGAACCTGGTCCATCTTGCCGCGGGCGCCGGATGTCGCCATCATCAACACGCTGTTGAGCGGCGGGAAGTTTTCGCGCATCGCCTTGGTCAGGTCCTTGGTCGCCTGGTCCCAAATCCGGGTGACGGCCATGTCCTTCTCAGTCTCGGTGATGACGCGCTTCTTGTACTTCGACCAAATGTCGTCGGCTTCCTTCTCGGCGCTGTTGAGGATCGCGTCCTTTTCTTTCGGCACAAGGATGTCGGAAGCGGAGATCGTCACGCCCGCCAACGTTGCCATTTCGAAGCCCAGGTCCTTCAGCGCATCCGCCAGCATGACCGTGAAGTGCTGGCCACCGCGCTGGTAAGCCTCGGCGATCGCCAAAGACAGGCCGCCCTTGTCGATTTCGGCGTTGATGAAAGGCAGGGGATAGTCTTCCGGATCGTCGAAACAGTCCGCCATCACGTCGCGAATTTTGTCGTTGACGATCAGGCGTCCGGCGCAAGTCACGATGAGTTTGTCGGTCTTGACCGGCCGCTCCGAGAAATCGCCCTGGTCCGTGACCGGCGACTCAATGAACACGCGGATCGGCTGCTGCAGGGTGATCAGGTCGTTCTGGTACGCCAGGAGCGCGTCGCGCTCCGACAGGAAGGCCGGCAACTTCTCCGTTTCGACATCGGTGCTCAGCATCTGGGTCAGGTAAAAAATGCCCAGCACCACGTCGTGGGTCGGCGAGATGATTGGCTTGCCGTCCGCCGGCAGCAGCAGGTTGTTGGCCGACAGCATCAGAATACGGGCCTCCGCCTGGGCGGCGGTGGACAGCGGTACGTGCACGGCCATCTGGTCACCGTCGAAATCGGCGTTGTACGCCGCGCAGACCAGCGGGTGCAGCTGGATCGCCTTACCCTCGATCAGTACGGGCTCGAACGCCTGGATCGACAAGCGGTGCAGGGTGGGGGCGCGGTTGAGCAGGACCGGGTGGTTCCGCGTGATTTCCTCCAAGGCGTCCCACACTCGCGGGTCCTCGGCGCGTTCCAGGGTCCGGCGCGCCTGCGCGATATTCTGGTTCGGATCGTCGGGATTGATCAGCTTGTTCAGCACGAACGGCTTGAACAATTCCAGCGCCATGTACTTCGGCAGGCCGCACTGGTGCAGGCGCAGTTTCGGGCCGACCACGATCACGGACCGGCCGGAGTAGTCTACGCGCTTACCAAGCAGGTTCTGGCGGAAGCGGCCCTGCTTACCCTTGAGCATGTCGCTGAGCGATTTCAGCGCCCGGTTGTTGACGTTGACTGCCGCGCGGCCCTTGCGACCGTTGTCGATCAAGGCGTCGACCGCCTCCTGGAGCATGCGGCGCTCGTTTCTTAGTATGCTCTCCGGCGCGCGGATGTCGATCAGCTTCTTTAGGCGGTTGTTGCGATTGATCACGCGCCGGTAGAGATCGTTGAGGTCACTGCTGGCAAAGCGGCCGCCTTCCAGCTCAACCATCGGGCGCAGCTCGGGCGGTAGCACGGGCAGAACCGTCAAGATCATCCACTCCGGCATGTTGCCGCTAGTGATAAAGGCGCGGACGACTTTCAAACGCTTGATCAGCTTCTGCTTCTTCTGGCTGGTCGCGCCGTCCATATCGTCGATCAGCTCCTTCTCCAACGCCTGGAGATCCAGGTTGCGCAGCGTCTGCTGCACCGCCTGGGCGCCGATGCCGATATGGAAGTGCTCGTCGAGATCGCCCATATCGCGCATCAGGCAGAGCATGCGCAGGGCGTTGTAGTCTTCGTGCTCCTGGTCGTTCAGGCGGTCCAGGGTCTTGATCTGGCGGACCAGTTCCAGCGCGCGCGTGAGTGATTTGCCGGTCTCATCGATCTCCTCGATCCGCTTGGCGGCCTCGATTTCCATCTCGATGTTTTCGGCCAGCAGCTCGTAGATACCCAAATACAGCAGCTTGCTGAGCAACGCAAAGTTGAACCGGTCGCGGGGAACGGAGACGATTTCGCCGGTCTCTTCGTCGACCAGCATCTCCGCCACCATATAGGGTTTAAGCAGCTCTTCCTTGAGCAGGGAGTCCTTGACGGATTCGAGCTTGTCCTCGTACTTCTCGTCGAACTCGCCCGCCGACATGCTGCCTACCGCTTTCGCCAGCATCGTGATCTCGCGCTTGCGCGCGGCATCCAGGTCACCGGTCTTGGCCAGTTCAAACAGGTTGATCGGCTCGCGCTTGCGCAGCTCCTGTTCCTCGTTGGCCAGCGAAGTCAACTCGTTGTTGACCAGCTTCTCGAGTTCCGGCAGCTTCTTCGTCGTCCACTCGGTGTCGACATCGATCACCAGCCAGGAGACGAAATAGACCACCTTTTCGATTTCTTTGCCGCTGATCCCGAGCAGGGCCGAGAAACGGTTGGGAATCGACTTGGTGAACCAGATATGCGCGACGGGACTGGCCAGACGAATGTGGCCCAGCCGCTCGCGCCGTACACGGTTGCTGGTGACCTCCACGCCGCAGCGCTCGCAGACAATGCCCTTGTAGCGTTTCTTCTTATACTTGCCGCAGGCGCACTCGTAGTCCTTGACGGGACCGAAAATGCGCTCGCAGAACAAACCGTCCTTCTCCGGCTTGTACGTGCGGTAGTTGAACGTCTCGGGCTTTTTGACCTCGCCGTTGCTCCACGAGATGATTTTCTCGGGGCTGGCGAGCCCGATGCGCAAACTTTGAATTGTGTTGGTCGTCGGCCTGTTAGTGCTCAAGGATGCTATCTCCTGTTACAGCTAAGGTGCTTCCATCCAGCAGCGACTGCTTGATTTCCTCACCTCTGTGAATGACCGTGACATTGAGCCCAAGGCTCTTGAGCTCATTGACCATTACATAGAAACTCTCCGGAATTCCCGGCTCGGGAATAATCCGGCCATCGACAATCGCCTTGTAAGTGTTGTTGCGGCCCACCACGTCGTCCGACTTCACGGTGAGCATTTCCTTCAGCAGGTAGGCGGCGCCGTATCCCTCCAGCGCCCAAACCTCCATCTCACCCAAACGCTGGCCGCCGAACTGCGCCTTGCCGCCCAGCGGCTGCTGGGTGATCAGGGCGTAGCTGCCCGTCGAACGGGCGTGGATCTTGTCATCCACCAGGTGGTCCAGCTTCAGCATGTACATCACGCCGACCATGACGCGTTCCTTGAACCGGTCACCGGTCACGCCGTCGAATAGGACCGTCTTGCCGTCCAGCGGCAGTTCGACGCGCTCGAACATCTTGCGGATTTTATCCTCGGACGGGCTCATGAAGACCGGGCACATGACCTTCAACGGGCGCTTTTTCCGGTTGAAACGGATCGTCGCGCCTTCCTTGCTCAGGTCCATCTTGTACTTCGGATAGACCGGGATGTTCGTGTCCTTGTGAATCTTATGGATCAAGTCCTCGTCATCGATGTCGATCTGGCTGCACGCCAGGCCCAGGTGTGTCTCCAGCACCTGGCCGATGTTCATTCGGCTGGGCACGCCCAGCGGGTTGAGGATGATGTCCAGCGACGTCCCGTCGGGTAGGAAGGGCATATCCTCCTGCGGGAGGATGTTGCTGACCACGCCCTTGTTGCCGTGGCGGCCGGCCATCTTATCGCCCACCTGCAGGTGGCGACGCTTGACGACGAAAACCCGCGCCATTTCCACCACGTTGTGCGGCAGCTCATGGCCCTTGTCGCGGGAGAAATAGCTAGTGGCGATGATTACGCCGTCCTCGCCGTGCGGCACCTTCAGCGGCGTGTTCTTGAAGCCCTTGCCCTTGTCGCCGAACACGGCGCGAATCAGCTTCTCTTCGCCGGTCAGATCGCTTTCGCCCTTAGGCGTGATCTTGCCGACCAGCACGTCGCCACTCTTGACCTCCGCGCCGACGCGGATGATGCCTTTCTCGTCCAGGTTGCGCTCGATGTATTCCTCATGCAGGCCGGTGATCTCACGCGTGATCTTTTCCGGTCCCAGCTTGGTCTGGCGCGCTTCGCACTCGTGTTTCTCAATGTGGATGCTGGTGAAACGGTTGTCCTTGAGCAGGCCCTCGGATACCAAGATGGCGTCCTCGTAGTTATAACCGCGCCAGCTCATAAAGCCGACCAGGCAGTTCTGGCCCAGCGCCAGTTCGCCGAGTTCGGTGCTGGCGGAATCGGCCAGCAGGTCGCCCTTGACGACCGGGTAACCCTGGCGGACCACGACGCGCTGATTGATCAGCGTGCCCTGGTTACTGCGCTGGAACTTCCGCAGCCAGATTGTTTCGACGTGTTCGTTGCTCTTCTTCAGCTTGCGGAAGGCGCGATCCTCGAACGGCAGCTTGCGCGTGAGTACCTGCTGCGCCTGGGGCGGCGAGAACAAGTAGTCGAACTTGCTGGCGTTGAGTACTTCCTCGCCTTCGATCTTCTCGAGGTTGGGCAGGTCCAGGATCTCGCCGGTCTGAATGTCGTAGACGATGCCCTTGCGCAGCGTGATCCGGCGGCTGTCCACGTAGGTGACCTCACCGCAGAACGGGCTGATTTCCAAACCGCCGGCGTCCTCGGCGAGCTTGCGCTCGATACCGGTGCCGACGATCGGGCTGATCGGGTGGAGCAGGGGGACCGCCTGGCGCTGCATGTTGGAACCCATCAGCGCCCGGTTGGCGTCGTCGTGCTCCAGGAACGGGATCAGCGAGGTCGTCACCGAGATGAACTGGTTGGGCGAGATCTCGACGTACTCGACCTCGTCGCGGGCGACCTGCTCGAAGTTACCCTGGCGGCGAACGAACAGCACGCCTTCGGTGATATTGCCGCTGGTGTCGCGTTCCGTCGTCGACGGGGCGATCGCGAAGTCCAGTTCCTGGTCGGCGGACAGGTAGACCAAATCGTTGGTGATCCGCGCTCCTTCGACCTTGTAGTATGGAGTTTCGATAAAGCCGTATTCATTGACGCGCGCGAAAGCCGACAACGAGCTGATCAGACCGATGTTCGGGCCTTCCGGCGACTCGATCGGGCAGATCCGGCCGTAGTGGCTGTGGTGGACGTCGCGGAAATCGAACCGCGCCGCCTCGCGCGTCAGGCCCTTGGGCCCCAGGGCGCTGAAGCGCCGTTTGTGGGTCAGGCTGGTCAACGGATTGGTGTTGTTCATGAACTGGCTCATCTGGCTCGAGCCGAAGAACTCCTTGATCACACCAATGATCGGCCGTGTATTGATCAGCGTCTTGGGCGATTCCTTCTCCGCGTCGGGGAGCATCATCTTCTCGCGCACGATGCGCTCCACCCGCAGCAGGCCCTTGCGCAGCTGGCTGACCAGCTGCTCGCCGACGTGCTCGACGCGGCGGTTTTCCAGGTTGAGGTGGTCGATGTCGTCCATCTGGCCGCGGTTGTAGTCCTGCAACAGGAACAACTTGCGGAACGCTTCGAGCATATCGGCCACCGTCAGGGTGGTGCGTTCCGGCGGAATCGCCAGATCGAGCTTCTTATTGAGGATGTAGCGTCCGACCCGGGCCAGGTCGTAGCGCTTGGTGTCGAAGAAGCGGCTGGGCAGCATCTTGGACAGGACGTCGTCGCTGTAGGGATCCGTGGGGTGCAACTTGCGCCAGATCTCGATCTGCGCGTCGCGCATACCCGTGCAGGTGTCCCGCTGCAGCGTGCCCTCGAGACCTTCGATCAGCTTCATCTCGGGCTCGGGCCACATATCGCGCGTCAGGCCGTACTCCTCCCACAACTCGTCGGGAAGGAAGATCTTCTCCTTTTCGCGGTCGACGACAAAGCCCAGCGCCTTGAGGAAGTCCATCATCGGAATCTTCAGAACGCGGCGCGGGCTGTCCATGCGCACCTGGTAGCTGGCTGTCTTGACGTCGTATTCGTAACGCAGCCAGGCACCACGGTAGGGGATCAGCTTGACCATGTGCGCGTTTTCGTTGGCCGTGCGCTTTTCACCTTTGATGAAATACACACCCGGCGCACGCACCAGCTGATTGACCACCACGCGTTCAACACCGTTGATGATAAACGTACCGTTGCGTGTGAGGAACGGCAGTTCACAGATGAAGACCTCTTGCTCCTTGATCTCACCTGTTTTATTGTTATGGAAACTAAAGATGCCGCGGAGTGTGGCGTTATAGCTGGCGTCGCTGTCGAAGCACTGCCGCATGCTCAGGCTGGGCAGCACGATCTCGTAATCGTTGAAGTGCAACTCGTAATTCTCGTCATTGGAGATGATCGGGAACACTTCGTCGAAAACTTCGCGGATTCCATTGAAGCAAAACCACTCGAAGGCCGTGATCGGCACCTCGAGGAGGTTAGGCAGCGGCCGCACGTCCTGCGGATCTAAAGCGTAACGCGTTTCAATTAAATGCCCCACGTTAGCCAGTTCCTCCTACACAATATTGGACGACAAGTGCCACTGGGGTTGTATACCCCAGTGGCTCGTTTTCACAGTTGTCTGCTGAATTACTTTAATTCGGCAACAGCTCCTGCTTCGGTCAGCTTGCCCACGATCTCCTCGGCTTCGGCCTTGGAGATTTTCTCCTTGATGGCCTTGGGAACTTCATCAACGAGCGCCTTGGCTTCCTTGATGCCCAAGCCGGTCACCTCGCGGACGACCTTGATCACGCCGAGCTTGCTCTCACCCAGCTCCTTGAGAATCACGTCAAATTCGGTCTGTACGGTTTCCTCGCCACCACCTTCGTCACCGCCACCGGCGAAGCCGGCCATCATCACGGGCGCTCCGGCGGCGCTTACATCCCAAGTCTCCTCGAGATGCTTCACCAGCGCATTCATCCGCACGACCGGCATATCTTCGAGAATCGACCGCAGCAGTGTCTGCAGGTCCTCCTCAGACAGCTCCAGTGCCGCTGTCTTGAGCTCGTCTACCGTCATGGTATCCTCCGTTGTTTTCGTTTGTCGTTAGAAGCGTAACAGCCTTTGTTCACTGAAACCGGCCCAGCCAGTCCCAGGCGGGACGCACCCGCTAATGGTTAACCGCGCTTGTCGGCATATGCCTTGAGCACGGTCGCGATACGTTGCGGCGTGTTGATCACGCGGACGAACTGCGCGATCGGCGCTTTGATCACACCGGCGAACTTGGCCCGGATTTCCTGCTTGGTCGGTAAAGCGGTGAAGCTGGCAAAATCCTTGCCGGCGTAAACCTTGCCGTCAAACAGGATCGCCTTGACCTTGAGTGCCTTATGCGCTTTGCCAAGCTTCTGGACCATCTTGGCGGCCGTGGCGATTTCCTCTTCGCCGTAAAACATCATGGTCGGGCCGACCAGGTACTCGGTCATTTCCTCGACACCGTGACGTTCGAAGACGATCCGTGCCAGCGTGTTCTTCATCACGATCGTCTGGCAGCCGATGGCATTCAGGTCACGGCGGAAGGCTTCCACCGTCGTCGCCTTGGTTTTGCCGAATTCGGTCATGATCGCGTAACCGGCACTTTCCAGCGCGGCAGCGTAGTTGTCGATCTTTTGTTCTTTCTGCTTAAGATTCATAGCGTACCTACTTGCTGAAGCCGGCGACATCGAGACGCAGGCTCGGCGATTGCGTGGTTGACAGAAACACGCTCTTGACATATTGGCCCTTGACCGATGCCGGACGGGCCTTGATCAGCATGTCCATCAGGTGTTCCACGTTCTGCTTCAGGTCGTCGACCTCGAAGGAAGCCCGGCCGACCGAAAGGTGGATGATGCCCGTTTTATCGGCGCGATATTCCACCTTGCCCGCCTTGCATTCTTCAATAGCATGTTTGATGTCCGGAGTCACGGTGCCGCTCTTCGGATTCGGCATCATGCCGCGGGGACCCAGGATCTTCGCGACCTTGGACACGTCTTTCATCACGTCGGGACTGGCGATGACCATGTCGAACTCCAGCCAGCCGCCCTGGATCTTCTCGATCATGTCGTCCAGGCCGACATAGTCAGCACCGGAACTGGTGGCTACTTCCTGCAGGTCATCCTTGCAGAGTACCAGCACGGTTGGGGTGCGGCCCGTACCCTTCGGCAGAATGGTAGTACCTCTGATGTTCTGGTCCGCCTTTCTGGTGTTAATGTCCAGCCTGACGTCGAGATCCACGCTTTCCCATTGCTTGGAAACGCTTTTAATCAGCTCCAGCGCGGTGACGGTGTCGAGTTGAACGTTCTTACCACCAAGCTTATCCAGCTTTTCAAGGTATTTGCGACTACGTTTCATTGTGTCTCCCTTGATAAAAGCCAGGAATTAGCCGGCCGTTGAGGACCGCTTGACTTCCTGCTGCATCTTATCGAGTTCAGCTTTGGTACAAATACTAAAATGATCGTCGCGGCCTGTGGGATGCCCTTCGACGATATAGCCCATGCTGCGGGCCGTGCCGGCGATGATGTGCGCTCCCTGTTCCACGTCATCCGTGTTCAGGTCGACCAACTTTGCCTGGGCGATCTCGCGGCACTGCTCCCAGGTGACCTTGGCGACTTTCAGGCGCTGCGGGTAAGATGAGCCTTGGCTCATGCCCGCGGCCCGCATCAGCAGCGTAGCCGCCGGCGGGGTCTTCACCTGGAAATCGAACGAGCGGTCTTCGTAAATCGTAATAACTGTCGGCAAAATCTCGCCGGCCTTGTCCTGGGTCTGGGCGTTAAACTCACGGCAGAAATCCATGATCGCCACGCCGTGCTGACCCAGTGCCGGACCGAGGGGTGGGGCCGGTTTGGCCTGCGCACCCTCGATCTGTACTTTAATGACTGTTTTAACAGGCTTCGCCATTATTGCTGCGCTCCTGATTGCTTGTCTTCGGGCTCGAACGGCTCGACCTGTTCAAAGTCCAGTTCGACTTGCGTATCGCGCCCGAACAGTGAGACCATAATCTTGACCTTACGCCGATCCAGCTCGATTTCCTTGACCTTGCCAATCGCTTCGGTAAAGGGCCCGCTGACGACCTTAACCGTGTCGCCCACGCCGTAAGCCAGATCAACTTCAGGTTCTTCCTGGTCCATCCGGTTGAATATCTGGGCGATTTCCGCGTCGGTTAGCGGCTGCGGCGTATCCGCCGAGCCGACAAAACCGATCACGCCCTGCACCTGACGGAGGATGTGCCGGTTGTCGTTGGTAAGGTTCATACGGACCAGCACATATCCCGGGTACATTTTCTTCTGCACCGTACGCTTTTTGCCCTTGTGGCTTTCGAGCATCGTTTCATAGGGTACCAACACCTCGGCAATGTCGTCCCCCAGTTGCCCGGAGTCCTGCATGTGCCTTATGGCTTGCGCAACCTTTTCCTCATGGCCACTTAAAGCATGTAATACGTACCAGCGCATATGTCATCGCCTCGTCGGTCTACTCACTCACTGAACAGGAGGCAGGATAAAACGGTTAAACAGGAAGCCCACCAGGGCATCGTAAACCGAAATGATCGCCATCAGCAGGATCGTGAAGAGGAACACAACCACGGTGGATTGCGTTAGCTCCTTGCGCGTCGGGAAGGTGACTTTCTGCCACTCGTACTTGAGCGACGTAAAGTAGCCTCGCACGCGCTGCACGACGCTGGGCTGTTCCTGTTCTGCTTTTTTGACCTTCTTGCTCATGAGAGTTACCTGATCACGCGCGGACACAAGTACTATACAGGCCCAGAGGGATTCGAACCCCCATTCCTGGTTTTGGAGACCAGTGTTCTGCCATTGAACTATGGGCCTATTGGCTCTACTTGGTTTCTTTGTGTACTGTCACCTTGCGACAGAAACGGCAGTACTTCTTGAGCTCTAATTTGTTCGGTGTATTCAGCCTGTTACGCGAGCTGTGGTAATTGCGCTGCTTGCACTCTTCGCACGCCAACGTAACCCTAATCCGCTTGTCGCCCTTTTTCTTCGCCATTGCCTTCTACCAAGAACCCATTTGAGCCAATTAGCTATTGTAATTGTGCCCTGATTTACAGTTCGTCCCGCCGATTACTCAAGGATCTTGGTAACCAGGCCGGCACCAATCGTACGACCGCCTTCGCGGATCGCGAAGCGCATTCCGTCCTCGAGCGCGATTGGCTCGATCAGCTTCGCGGTCAGGTCGATTTCGTCACCGGGCATCACCATCTCGACTCCCTCGGGGAGCTCGATGCTGCCGGTCACGTCGGTGGTGCGCATATAAAACTGCGGACGATAGCCCTTGAAGAACGGCTTGTGGCGTCCACCTTCGTCCTTTCTCAGTACGTATACACGAGCCGTGAAGTGCGTATGCGGGTTGATGCTGCCCGGCTTGCAGATAACCTGGCCGCGCTCGATACCCGTGCGCTCCACACCGCGCAGCAAGAGGCCGACGTTGTCGCCCGCGATACCCTCGTCGAGGATCTTGCGGAACATTTCGACGCCGGTGCAGACCGTCTTGCGCTTGTCGGGACGGATACCCACGATCTCGACCTCTTCGCTGACCTTGACGCGGCCGCGCTCGATACGGCCGGTGGCCACGGTGCCGCGGCCGGTGATCGTGAAGACGTCCTCGACGGGCATCAGGAACGGCTTGTCCACGTCGCGCTCGGGCTCGGGGATGTAGTTATCCAGCGCGTCGATCAGCTCATGGACGCACTTGGCTTCTTCGCTGTTGGGGTCGTCGGTTTCCAGCGCCTTCAGGGCGGAACCGCGGATGATCGGAATGTCGTCGCCGGGGAACTCATACTTGTTGAGGACCTCGCGGATCTCTTCCTCGACTAGCTCGACCAGCTCTTCATCGTCAACGAGGTCGACTTTGTTCAGGAAGACGACGACGTAGGGTACGCCGACCTGACGGGCCAGCAGGACGTGCTCGCGCGTCTGCGGCATCACGCCGTCGGAGGCGGCGACCACGAGGATCGCGCCGTCCATCTGGGCCGCGCCGGTGATCATGTTCTTGATGTAGTCGGCGTGACCGGGGCAGTCGACGTGGGCGTAGTGGCGGTTGTCGCTCTGATACTCCACGTGCGCGGTGGCGATGGTTATGCCACGGGCCTTCTCTTCCGGCGCCTTGTCGATTTCGTCAAAGCTCGTAAAGGTGGCGAAGTTCTTCGTGGCGAGTACTTTAGTCATCGCGGCCGTCAGGGTCGTCTTTCCGTGGTCGACGTGCCCGATCGTACCAACGTTGACATGCGGCTTCGATCGATCAAACTTTTCCTTTGCCATCTCGGCACTCCTCGAGTTTTTACTCTCCCGGATCGCCTGTTTTTCAGGCTCCCCCCGGTAGGGGATCAGGTTTCCTAACGTTTGTAGTTAGCGAAACAAGCCCACAACCAGAGTTGAACTGGTGACCTCGTCCTTACCAAGGACGCGCTCTGCCTACTGAGCTATGTGGGCGCGAATGAAGAGTATAGCATGAAAACGATAAAACGCAACAGCCCCCCAAAACGCCAAAAATCAGCGGGAGACGGGAATCGAACCCGCGTGACCAGCTTGGAAGGCTGGGGCTCTACCATTGAGCTACTCCCGCGAATGGGGCGAGAATTTTACCACAAAGCCGCGTCGTCGTCGCTGGTGGTGGACGGAAAGCGCCAGGCGCGGCGTGTTTCCAGGCCGATTGCAGCTGTTCTTTTATTAAATGGCAAACGGACGGATTTGCAGCTTGCTTACGACGAAGGCCTTAAAAGGAGTGAAAATGGAGGGGGGTGGATTCGAACCACCGTACGGCGTTGCCGAACAGATTTACAGTCTGCCTCCTTTAGCCACTCGGACACCCCTCCACGGATGCAGTCGCCGCCTGCCATTTAGAAGGACAGAGCCGGCGATCCGGTTCGAACGGACGACCTGCTGATTACAAATCAGCTGCTCTGCCAACTGAGCTACGCCGGCCAGCGACGTTCGAGCCTGTAAAAGATACAGGCCGTTTTGCTCGCTGTCAACAGTTTTCAGAAAACTCGACTTTGTTCTTGTCGCCGGTTATCACTGCCGGCTTGCGGAAATTCGAGGACGCGTTAAAATGCGTTAACTGAAGAGGTGGTTATATGCGCATCCTAATCGGATTGATCCTGTTTTTGACCTTACTCAACGCTGGCTGCAACTTGGTTGGAGAAACCAAGGACGATGTTGAACAGGGAGGGGCCGGCGCGGTTGGCCTGGCGGAGAAAATGTCGGGCGGCACCGTGGGTAATACCGATGAAGAAACGGGTGAACCTGCTGACGCGGAAGATGATGTGGAACAGGCGGCCGGTGAGATCAGCGGCGAGTAGCCTGGTCTGGGTCATACTCCTGTTCGTTGCCTGTCAGTTGGTGGCCGGCTGCCCGCAGATCGCCCAGTGGCGGGACAAGCAGATCGAAGACTCCGCCAAGTACGCCGCCGGCAGCCGGGTTTATCCGCCGGATCCGCCGATCGAGGTGCCACGCAAGGTTGCGAAGCTGCTACCTCTGCATGAAAACCTCACCGTCTTGGAGTTCAAGCAGTTGCAGGTCAGGCCGGAGCAGATCGAGCTGAAGCTGCTTTCAGCCTGGGATACTGAACGCACGGCGGTTTGGCTGTACGAGTGGTTGACTGAGCATGGATATTCCTCGGATAACGGGCCAAGTTCTCTATTGTCTGGCGATGTATATCGAAACCAAGCCGAGAAATATCGTGAAATTTCGGTAAATGTAACTGAAAACACAGCCAATCAATGCATAATAGCTATCAGGGCCCAGGCGGGCTAAGCAGCGCGCCGGTTGGCGTTTCGTTGATTTCAAGCTATTCTGGAAGATATCGGCTTGTAGTTTTTAGGATTGGATGAGTTAGTCCAATACATAGTTGATCTGGTTGTCTCAGTCAGGGGAGGCACTCGACCCCAGATGGGTGACGTCGTTTTGGAAAATCTGGAAGGCATTATATTTGATCTGGACGATACCCTTTACAACAAGGCCGACTGGCTTGTGCCGGCCCTGGAACATGCCGCCCGGATCATGGCCCTGGATGAACACCGGGTCTGGGAAGCAGCGACCAGCTATGTCCACAGCAAAGGCGTTGCCGACGTCAACATCTTCAACCACGTGCTGTTGAGTTGCGGTCAGAGCGATTCTGCCTTGAACATCCGCGCCTTTGTCGCCGCCGCCAATAACTACCGCCCGGCCTCGGGCAGCCTGAACCTGTGGCCCGGCGCCGAGGCGGCTTTACGCCAGCTGGGTTCACGCTACCGCCTGGCAGTGATGGCCGACGGCCTGGTCGAAGCTCAGAATGCCAAGATCATCGGACTGCGCCTGGCCAGTTTCTGCAGCGTGTTCATCCTCAGCGATGAAATTGATGGCATCCGCTCGCGGCGGCCGGATCCGCGGCCTTACCGCGAGGCATTGTCGCGAATGGGCACTCGGGCTTCTCGCACGCTGTTTGTCGGTGACAATCCGGTCAAGGATTTCATCCGCGCCCGGCAGCTGGGAATGGCAACGGCCCGTGTAATGACCGGTGAATACGCCAACATGGACTATCCGTCCCGCGAACACGCGGCGGACTATACGATTTCTTCCGTGGCGCGTCTGCCTGAATTACTGAAGAATGGAGCTTCACACGTGTTGAAGCCTTCGGTTCGCAATGTGGAAGATGATCAAGACGATCCGCTGAGCCCTTCATCACGCAAGCAACCATCCGCCTAGATGTTGCTACTTGTCGCCCGCGCTGGCCTTCGGCGGGGTAGGGGGTAAAAAAAATCCTGGCGTCGTCCTACTTTCCCACGGGGTCTCCCTCCGCAGTATCATCGGCGCTGTGAGGCTTAACTTCCGGGTTCGGGATGGAACCGGGTGTGACCCTCACGCTATTGACACCAGGGCCGACTATTCTACAGAGTTTCGCGGTAATGTCAAGGGGTTTGGGGAAATCGCATGAAATCGAGCTTGGATCGTTATTCCTGGTCGTCAGGTTCTGGATCCTTTTCCGTGGCCGGCGGATCGCCTTCCTTGATTGCGCTTTTAAACTCACGGATTCCCACGCCCAGGTTCTTCATCAGCTGAGGAATTCGAGTCGCGCCGAACAGCAACGCGACGACCAGCGCGATCAGGATAATTTCCTGCGTTCCAACTCCAATCAACATTGCTAGCAGCATACTGCCAGAAGTATATCATCGTTCACCGCAAAACCACCTGTGCCGGTAAGCTGCGAGCGCCAGACGAACAGGCGGAAACCGAACAGGCAAACGAACAGCGATAGGGCTGCTCGAACCGCGAAGATGTTGTGAAAAACGAACGACATTCAAGCATCAGATATTAATGCAACATAATATTGCTTATAGGAACCTAGATATCGATTGAGCTGGATTCGGCGCTGAGCCTCGATCTGTTTGGCCAATTGAATAAGTTCCCTGATTCAGGCGTCTGAACACAGCAAGGTAATAACCTGCGTCTGAATAACGCTAGCCATCCAAGCTCAACACGAATCATTTGACTAGTGATGTGGAACGTATGTTATGATTTTGTTGGCACAGTGCGTGCCTAGGGTGAGATGAGTCTCTAAGGGAGGCCGAAATGGCCCAGCATTATCCTGATTTCTATATAAAGAAGCGACAGCGGGATCAGCGCTACCGCCGGATCACGCAGATCGTGGTTGGTACTGCGCTGTTCGTGATCATCGGCGGCGTCGCCGGCTTCCTGATGTACAAGCATATTATTCAGCCCAAGCGCCAGCCGCCGGCGAGTACCGAGCAATTGGCTGATGAACGCCAGCAGCTGGAAACCCAGTCGATCCTGGCTGATGCGGATCGCTCGAGCACCACATCCAGTGAAGGAACTGAGACGCCGGCCGGCAACGAACGGGTCAACCTGGAGCTCGAGGATATCGAATACGATCCTTCATTCCCGGATGTCCACGTTGGTGTGGTCGGTAGCGATGCCCCCGCCGCAATTCCCGTCGACATGGAAGTCGATGCTGAAGCGGCGGAGGAAACGCCAGCCACCGCAGCGGAAAGCGCCGCTGAGACACCCGCCCAGCCAGAGACCAGCACAAGCCCCCCAACCAGCAACTCAGACAGTGGCACGAATAATACGGGAAACAGCAATGTGATCGAACCCCCCCCGAGTAATACCGAGGAGAATAAGCCGGCCGAAACAGCCAAACCGGCTGATGAGGAAGAGAAACCGAGTCCGAAGCCGGAAGAAGAACAGGTGCAGCCCACGGGCGATTATGTGTACAAAGTCTACGCCGGCAGTTATCACTCGCGGGAAGGCGCCGAGAAAGCGCAGCGGGACCTGCAGGCACTTGGCTACCAGAGCCAGGTGATTGAGTCCGGTCCGGACTTCCTGGTTAAGGTCAAAACATTCACCGATTACGAACAAGCGCGGGCGATTATGCAGAAGCTGATCGATAGTGGTTACGGCACCGCCTTCGCCACCCGGAACATGACCTAAGCGCCCTACTCCATCGCTTGGGAATCCAGCGCAGCGATGAATCGGCGCGCGCTGGCAGCCGGATCAGCGGTAGCCTGCAACGCGGCGATGGCGGCGAAACGGCGGGCACCGAGTTCGACCAGCGGCCGGCAGTTCTCAGGAGTGATGCCCCCGATGAAAACGACCGGGCCGGGCAGCGACTGAGCGCGGGTAACTGTCTCGATTCCCAGCGGCGCGCCGTACTTGAGTTTCGCGGGAGTGGGATAGATCGGGCCCAGGAAGACATAGTCCGCACCGTCAGCGAAACAGCGTTGCGCCTCCCCTACCCCATGCGTGGAAGTGCCCAAGACAAGCTTTTCGCCGATCGCCCGGCGGATTTCGGCGATCGGCGGATCCGCTGCCCCGATCTGCAGCCCGTCGGCTTGGAGTTCCTGTGCCAGTTGAACCTCATGGCTCATCACGAACGGTACTGCAAACTCGCGGCAGATTCGCCGGACAGGTAGAGCGAGTCGTTTAATCTCCGCGACCGGGACGTCCTTAATCCGGCATAAAACGGCGTCTACCCCACCGCCCACAGCCAAGCCGGTCACCTCTTCCAAGGACCGCGGTTGGGCCGCATAACGGTCCAACACGAGCCAAAGACGTGTGTTGGCGACCCAATTCGGGCGCGGCGCATGCCTTTGAACGCTCATCGGGCCGGTTTTTCCATCATCCGAATGCCGTTGCAAAGGTATTGCTGCATCTGCTCGTCGTAAAGGCTGATGCCATAGGCAATCCTGGAGCAATCACCCGGCAGCGCCAGGGTGAAATCGTAGGCGCGTTCAGTAAGATTCACCATTACGGACAGCGCCGGAAGATCGTCCGGACGCGGAATTTGCTGGAAGTCCTCGTCCGTGAAACGTAACCATATATTTCCTAGAAGATCTGGTGTTGTTTTCTCCAGATATACCCTAAAGGGAAACTCGGACGATGCTAGCTCCTGTGAAACTAGAATATTATACGCGGCAACATGGGTGATTTCATGACCGTGTGGGGAGTTGAAAGTGTAGAGAATATCCATCCGGTACCGGCTGACCGGAGGGCTGTTGGGATGGATATCTACGGAAACGGTGAAGTCCTTGAATCCGCTGCGGCCGGATGTTGGTGAATTGCGGCTGAGCTTCTCCGCTGTCTTGATCTGCAAGGGAATGTAATTGTTGTTAGCGGCGTGGTTGATGAACTGCTCGACATTGCCGGCGTCGATATTTCGAGCGATCAGCTTGCCATCCGGAGCAACCAGGAATGTGGCGGGAATAGCCTCGACACACCAATCTTGGACATTCTTGCTGAACCAGCCTTGGCCGTCATAGATAACCGGAAACCGGATGCCCAACTGCTCAGCAACGTTGTTGATCTGGGACTCGTTGCCGGCCTGATCGAGGCTGACGGACAACACGACCAAGTCGTTTCGCTCGGTCGATTGGCGGTGCAGGTTAACCACATCCGGCAGCTTGCGCATGCACGGCTGGCACCAGGTGGCCCAGAAATCGATGTACACCCATTTTCCGCGGTAGGAAGTCAATTCCTGGTACTGACCTTCCAGATCCGTACCAAGCAGGCTGGGTGCCGATGATCCCAGGTCCAAGGGACAAGTGGCAGCAAGCGCGGCAGTGTAGGTAAAGCCGATCGCCAACAAAGCGATAAGCGCAACCAAGTATCGCGTCACCATGTTTCCCATCAACCCTCTTCAACAGCGTCATACTGCCTGTTGTTATCTACATCGCGTCCGGACGAGTCTAGATTAAAACCCCCCTTGACCAAGTCGATGAATGTTACACCTGGTCGATCCGCCAGCGTGAGCAATACTGCGCCAGCAGGCCGACGGCGGCGTAGTATGACTCCTCCGGGTCGATCGTGTGCAGGCATTGGCGCATGTTGCGCCCGGACTTTGATTCGCAGCTGCGGCAGATCCGCTCGGCGCGCACAACCACGCTGCGCTCATAGCGATACGGCCCGCAACGCGCCGGATCAGTCGGACCGAACAGCGCGACGACGGGAGTCTTGCGACCGATCGCCAGGTGCATCGGTCCGCTATCGGGGCCAACGAACAGGTCGGCCCGATCGAGTACCCAGGTCAGCTCCTCGATCGTGGTCTGCCCGACCAAGTCCACCACGGTGTTGTTGTAGCTGTAGACTCCTTCGTACAGCTTGCGCTCGGATGGTGCTCCGATGAAGACGAAGTCGGCGCTGTTCACCGGAAAGCGGTTGAGGAACGTGTTCAACCCGTCGGCCGACCATTGCTTGTATTCCTTGGTTGCGCCAATGCTGACGGCGATCACCGGCCGGCTGCGTCCGAAGTTAGGTCCCAGTTTTTCGCGCAACCACTTCTTGGCGCTGGCTTCGTCGATATGTACCTCTTCGGCCAGCGATGACAGGCTGATGCCGCAGGCGCGCAGCAAATCAGCTTTGGTTTCGATCAGGTGCTGGCGTTTTTCCGGTAGCTTGAACCGGCGCGTCAGCAACAGGTCGCGACACTCGTAGCGATACCCGATGCGTTGCCGCACACGTCCCAGCCAGGCCATCAGCGCGCTGCCCAGGCTGTTGTGGAAGATAAAGGCGAGATCGAATTTGCCGGCGCGCAGCTGGCGGACCGTGTGCTTGAACGAATCGAGGTCGTAGTCGCCTTTGGATCGGTCGTAAGAGATCAGCTCATTGACACCGGAGTGATGCTTATACGTGCTGATGCTCAGCGGTTGACCGAGAATGGCCAGATGGGCATCCGGATACTGCTCGCGAATTGCGTTGACACAGGGGCTGAGCATGATCAAATCGCCGATCATCGACCAGTCAATAATGACAATCCGTTTGGCTTCGGGAATCCGCAAGGGCATGTATTATAGCCGTGAGCGGGATTACGGAAAAATCTTCTAAAATGTGTCGCTATTCCTGGCCGCATGGGCTATACTACGCAACCCTAAATTTGTTTCCAATCTGCAGAGAGGCAACCATGATTTCGCACACGACCAGTTACACGATAACGGTTCGTATCCAGGGCCCTCGTAAAATCGGCCTGGTTCACAATATCCTGGGGATGATCGCCGCCGCGGGTGGATCGATTGGAGCTATCGACCTCGTCGAGCAGTGTGCTGAGCACTGGCTTCGCGACTTCACCATCCATTGCGAGAATCCCGAGCACGAGAAAAAGATTACGCGTGCCATCAAGTCCGTCGCGGATATCAAAGTCATCGCGGTGTCGGACGAGACATTCCGCATGCACCTGGGCGGCAAGCTGACCGTCGAAGGCAAATTCCCGCTGACAACCCGCGCCCAGCTGTCCATGGCCTATACGCCGGGTGTCGGACGCGTCTCCTCGTATGTCTCTGAAGATCCCACCCGGGCCTGGTCGCTGACCATCAAGAAGAACACCGTGGCGGTCGTCTCCGACGGTACCGCCGTACTCGGTCTGGGCGACCTCGGGCCCGAGGGCGCTATGCCGGTCATGGAAGGCAAGGCGATGCTGTTCAAGGAATTCGGCGGCGTCGATGCCTTCCCGTTGTGCATCGCGGAAAAGGACCCGGACAAGATCGTGGAATTCTGCCGCCAGATCGCGCCGACTTTTGGCGGGATCAACCTGGAGGACATTTCCGCTCCGCGTTGTTTCTATATTGAAGAGAAGCTGAAAGAACTGGTGGACATTCCGGTGTTCCACGACGACCAGCACGGTACCGCCGTGGTGGTAACCGCGGCCGCGCACAACGCGCTCAAGCTGGTGAACAAGAATTTCAAGAACTTAAAAGTTGTCGTCTTGGGCGTTGGCGCCGCAGGCGTGGCCTGCAGCAAGATGCTGTTGGCTTCCGGTGTCTCCAACATTATCGGCGTTGACCGTCACGGAATTCTCTACGATGGCCGCGACACGAACGGCAACGAGATGAAGGCATGGTTCGCCGCGCACACGAATCCGGAGAAGGTGCAAGGTGACGTCCAGAAAGCCCTGGAGGGCGCCGACCTGTTCCTGGGGCTGTCCGGCCCGAATCTGGTCAAGGCGGATTGGCTCAAGAAAATGGCCAAGGATCCGATCATCTTCGCGATGTCGAATCCGGTACCGGAAATCATGCCGGAAGCGGCCGCCAAGTATGCCACCGTCATCGCCACCGGCCGCAGCGACTACCCGAACCAGATCAACAATGTCCTGTGCTTCCCGGGTATCTTCCGCGGCGCTTTGGATGCGCATGCCCGCGACATCAACGAAGAGATGAAGATCGCCGCGGCGATGGGTATTGCCAGTTGCGTCGACGACAAGAAACTGGGACCGGATTACATCATTCCGTCCGTCTTCGATCGCAATGTCTCCAAGACTGTCACGCGTAACGTCGTCGCCGCCGCGCATGATTCCGGCGTGGCCCAGCGTCGGCGTGCCGTGACGCAAATTATGCCCGGCATCTAGCGGGATTGCGCTAGCCGCACCGCAAACGCGGTATAGTAGTCGTAACACACTATGGCGCAAAAGCAGGAAGAAAACTTCCTTAGCGTGCCCGCCTGCCCTTTCAGGCGCGTTAGTTTCGGCACCGCGCACTGCACGATCAGCACGGACAGCCACGTCAGCGAGGTCGATCCACTGACCTGCCTGAACTGCGAAGTTCCCAGGCTGATCGATGTGCCGCGCTGCCGCTATTTGAGCCTGGGCACCGAGCTCAAACCTTACCGTGGCGAAGGCAAGCTGGTAACGGCCCTGGCCTGTCGTGCGCTCAACATCAAGCTGTACCACCTGAAAACGTGCGAAGAGTGCCCGTTGTACAGCGAAGTACCCAGCCTGGCCGACCAGATCAAGCAAAGCGCGGATATCGCCCAGATCCAGGTCCCGTTGCGTGAGGAGTTGGTGGAGCAAATCGCCCGCGACGTCAAGCTGGATTACGGGGTTCGCGACGAGGAAACCCCTCCCCTGCTGCCGATCCGCTGCTGGCGGTTTCCCGAAGGCCATTGCCGCAAGATGCCGGTCTATACTCGGCATAAAGCTTCCGTGATCCTCAAATACAACGATCGCAACAACGAGCTCTACAAATCCGCGATTAAACCGGCGCTAGTTGAACTGAATCTGCAGCCGTACCGGATTGATGAGGAGATCGCCAGCGACGAGGAAATGTGCCGGGTTTGCGAGAATGTCCAGGAAAGCGATTACGCGATCTACAGCCTGGACGATTGGTCCAGCCATTCGCTGTTCCTGATCGGGATCATGTACGGTATCGGCCGGAAGACCGCTCTTATTAAAAACGACAGCGCCCAGCCCGTTCCGCTGACCGACTATGTGGCGCACGATATCATCCATTATTCCCAGGTTGGCGAATTAAAGGAGAAAGTCAGCAATTTCTTCTCCGCCTTCCTCAAGCCAGGTAATCCGGAGACCTAGCGGCGATGAATATCAATCTGCCAGGTGAGGTTGAACTGACATGTCCCGCCTGCCGGCGCCAATTCCATGTTCGTACTACTCAATTGCATGAACGACAGAACCTGACCTGCCCGTTCTGCGCGGCCGGATTCGAGGTATATGACGCTCTGCCCTCGATGCTGCGCCGCCGCGTTTATCAGACGATCCGCGACGAGCTCGAACACCGGATCTACAACGCACAACGCAAGCAAGGTGGCAGCTTCATTGATGAATGGGGACCGGGAAACATAGAGTCTGACGACGACAGCTAGCAAAGCTTAAGCCTGATTAACATTGAAATCCCCCGATTCAGCCGATAGGGCTTGACATGCGTGGTATCATATCGGCGGCTAATTACAGGATTGAGAGGATTTATGGCAGCCAAGAAGCGTGCTCTGATCAGCGTCTCAGACAAGCGTTACATTACAAACCTTGCCCGGGACCTTTCGAAACTCGGATTCGAGCTTATTTCAACCGGCGGTACATTCAAGAAGCTCAAGGAAGCCAAAGTGCCCGTCAAGGAGCTTTCGCGGGTCTTCAAGACGCCGGAAATACTCGATGGACGTGTGAAAACGCTGCATCCCGATGTGCACGCTGCTATCCTGGCCGATCGCGATAATCCCGCTCACGTCAAAGAACTCCATTCGCGTAAGATCACGCCGTTCGATCTCGTGGTCGTCAACTTCTATCCTTTCCGTGAAACGGTAAAAGTCGGCAAGACTGCGATCATGGACGCCATCGAGTTGGTCGATATCGGCGGGCCGACCATGGTGCGTGCCGCGGCCAAGAATTTCAAGCATGTCGCGGTTGTTTCATCGGTTGACCAGTACCGCGATGTGATCCGGCAGCTAAAAGAAAACGACTGTGAAACGACTGAAACCTATCGCCTGAGCCTGGCTCGTGAGGCATTTCGCAATACGGCGGACTACGAAACCTCGGTGATCGCCTATTTCGATGCCGTGGCTCCCGCTTTGGATGATCAATCCGAGCAGCCGACCGCTCCGCGCCAGATGCAGACCGAACTGCTGCCAGCCAAGCTCAACCTGCAGCTGCGCCTCCAGGACAAACTGCGCTACGGCGAGAACCCGCATCAGCCAGGCGCTCGCTATACCACACAAGGTTTGCCCCAGCTCAATTTCAAAGTGCTGCAGGGCAAGGACATGAGCTTCAATAACTACTTGGATGCCTCGGCGGCGGTCGCGGCAGTGGCGGCGGAGTATACGGAGCCCTACACCGCTTGCGTCGTCAAGCACCTCAATCCGTGCGGGATCGCCGTCGGCGACGACCCGATGAAGACCTTCGTCCAGGCGCGCGAAGCGGATCCCAAGAGTGCTTTCGGCGGTATTGTCGGCCTGAATTATCCGGTCGACCTAACTTTGGCCCAGGAACTGCGCCGGACCTTCTTCGAGATTGTCATCGCCCCGGGTTTCGACAAGGAAGCGCGCGAGCATTTAGCCAGCAAGAAGAACCTGCGGCTGATCGAAGCCGATATCAACGAGTGCCGCGAGTTGATGGCCCAGTCACCGCGTTTCGTAGTCAACCTGTTCGGCGTATTCCTGCAGTCGTATGATGTTGTCCAGGAAACCTGGGACCAGTTGCAGTTTGTCAGCAACATCCAGCCGGACGAGACGCTTAAAGAGGACATCCTGCTGGGCCTGACCTACATTCGCTTCCTGAAGAGCAATTCACTGTGCATCGTGAAGAATGGCGTGATGGTCGGCCGCGGCGTGGGCCAGATGTCGCGGGTCGATGCCGCCGAGCTGGCAATCAAGTCCGCGGGCCGCAAGTGCAAGGGCGCGGTTCTGGTCAGCGATGGCTTCTTCCCCTTCGCGGATAGCATCGAGCTGGCTTCGAAAGCCAAGATCGGCTGCGTGGTCGCGCCCGCGGGCAGCAAGCGTGATCCCGAGGTTGTCTCGGCGGCGAATAAGCTGAAGATGCCGCTGGTGTTTGCGCCATACCGCCACTTCCTGCATTAGGCACTCACCGCACAGCAAGCTTCAGAATCCAGTCGCGGGAGTTCTCGCACTGCCGCGCCGCATTGGCGTTTAGTCAACCGCGCCCTCCCCGAGGGTTCGCGGCGTCCTGCTGTTAACATGCGAGGCTGGCTTTATTTTTTGGGGCTGTAGAACGGAATCTCCACGATCGTGGCAGACACGCGCTTGCCCCGAATATCCACGGCGACCTGCGAGCCGATCTCGGCGAATTCAGGCGAGATTAACGCGAGTCCGATACCCTTGTCCAATGAGGGGCTGAAGCTGCCGCTGGTAACGGTTCCGATTTCCCGGCCGCCGTTGGCATAAACCGGTGCCGCGTGACGAGGTGCGCCGCGCTTTTCCTGAACAACCAGTCCGGCGACAATCCGCTCGAGCCCCTGCTCTTTTTGCTTAAGCAGGTAGTCGCGACCGATGAATTCCGGCCCGAAACGTACAGTCCAGTCCAGACCGGCTTCCAGGACCGAGATCGAGTCGCTCAGCTCGTGGCCATACAGGCTGTAAGCCATTTCCAGGCGCAAGGTATCGCGCGCGCCCAAGCCGATCGGCTGGGCCTCGAATTCCGTGCCGGCGGCGACCAGGGAGTCCCACAGCCAGGTCGCATCGGCATTGTCGACGATCAATTCGAAGCCACGCTCGCCCGTATAACCGGTACCGGCCACGATCACCTGGTGTCCGCTGACTTTGAGCCGGCGGAAGGTAAAGGCTTTCTGCGAAGCGATGGTTTTGATGCCGAACGATTTCAGCAGGTCATTCGTCTTCGGCCCCTGCACGGCGACCAGCGTCAATTCATCGCTGCGGTCGGTGACGGTGCAGTCGAAGGTATTGTTCTTGACCACCCAGGCCAGATCCTTCTCGATGTTGCTGGCGTTGACGACCAGCATGTACTCCTCGGGGTTGAACTGGTAAACGATCAAGTCGTCCACGACGCCCCCCTCGGGAGTCGGAAACAGCGTGTACTGGCATTGTCCGTCACCGATGCGGCGGACGTCGTTGCAGGTCAGATGCTGGACCAGGTCGAACGCCTGGCGTCCCTTGAGGAAAAACTCTCCCATGTGCGAAAGGTCAAACAAACCGACCTTCTCGCGCACCGCCAGATGCTCTTCCTTGATGCCCGTGTACCACAACGGCATTTCGAATCCGGCGAACGCACCAAGCCGCGCGCCCAGCGCTACATGCTTCTCGTATAGAGCCGTACGTTTCAGGTTGTTGTTAATCGCGCTCATTGAGACACCTTCCTCACTTCATTTCCGGAGCTAGTTCGTAGTAGTACTTTTTAACGATGCGCACGAAATTACGGGTCTCGTCATATGGCGGGATGCCACCGTATTTCTGTACGGCACCAGCACCAGCATTGTAACTCGCGATTACCAAATCTAGCCAGTTTTTATGGTCGCGCCAGCGATACATTTCGCGTTCGTTGTATTTCACGCAGCCGTACAGGTTTTGAATCGGATCGAATGGATCCTTGATACCGAAGTTCTTGGCGGTTGCCGGCATCAACTGCCCCAGTCCCAGCGCGCCGACTTTGCTGACGGCCCTGGGTTTAAAAGCGCTCTCGGCGCGCACGATCGCCATAATCAGGCGCGGATCGACCCAGAACTCGGCCTTGTCGCCATACGAAGTTTGCTGGCAGTAGGTGAGAATCGAACGCGCGATGATGCGCGCCTCGTTGTCGCTGAGTTTCTTGTTGATGCCTTTGATAACGGCAGCATACTGGTCCTCGTGGGTGCCGAAGTCGACCAGCTGCTCGGCCAGCACCGGCATTGAGTTCATCGAACTGCGATAACCGGACAGATCACCGTGCGCCAATCCCGCCCAGCTGGGCTCGTCCGGTGGCGCGGTGGGCTGATATTGCGGCGTGTACTTGTTGCGCGCTTCGGCGGCCTTGCGCTCCGCGACGTATGGTTCCAGGCCGTTCCAGATCTTGCTGGCGGCATCGCTGAACTGCTGCAGCGAACTGGCGTTGAATTCGCCGTTCGGGCCGCACCAGTACGCGCTGAACACCTCTTCCATCGTCGTGCTGTTGGCCATAATCGTATTCAGCTCGGACAGCGCCGTGGCCAGGTCGTTATAAGCATGCGGGTAGTCGACTTTCTGACCGGTCGACAGTTCGAAGTAGGCCCAGGAATCGTAACGGGCCCAGCTGATCTGAGCGCCATAGCGGTTCTCAGCCGAAACCATCGCCAAAGCGAACTCGGGGATGATGCCGTAGCGGTAGGCGGCGCGCTCGATGTTGGCATAGATTTCATCCAACTCGGTGGCGTGCGCGGCCATATAAGAGCCCAGCTCCGCCTGCGATACGCCCAAGCCCCAGGCCACAACCTCGCGGTAGGCCTGGATCGCCGAGGGTCGCGACTTCGGTGTTTCGGTTTGCGCCGCCGCCGGCGACCCCACCCCCAAACCGAGCAGCAGGATTGCCGCGGCAACCGTGATCAGCGTTCTAATCAGTTTCGACAAGGGTGTTCCACTCGCGCGCAACCAGCGCTTTGAATTCCTCAATCGTACCATCATTGCTTAGGACGGTGTCAGCGTAGCTTTTCTTCTCGTCGAGCGGCATTTGCGCGTCGATCCATCTCTGCGCCGCCTCCGCCGTGTCACCGGTGCGTTGGACCAGCCGGCGGACCTGTTGTTCGTTGGAGCAGGCAATCACCCACAGGCGATCCACCGATTGGTGGGCGCCAGCTTCGATCATCAGCGGGGCCACCACCACCAGATGCTGGCCATTCAACCGCGCCGCATCGATATTAACCTGGGTTAACTCCAGGATCGGCGGGTGCAGGATTTTTTCCAGATCCTTGCGCCGCGCCTCGTCCGCGAACACCAGAGCCGCCAATGCTCCGCGGTTCAGGGCTCCGCCCAAATAGAACGCTTCGCGACCGAAAGCCTGATGGATTTCGCTCAGCACCTGCGGGTGATAGCTTGTGATGAAGCGCGAGATCTCATCCGCGTCAATGACTCGGTAACCCAGCCGCGCTATGACATCAGCCGCCGTCGACTTGCCTGAACAGATTCCCCCGGTGATGCCCAGGATCATCCTATTCCTCCGGCGCAGCTGCCTCCGTGCTGGTGGATTCCTTCTCTTCCTCGGGCTCTTCCTCGGGCTCCGTTACCGTTTCCTCCGCCGATGCTTCCACTTCGGACTCGATTTCGGCGACCGGCTCTTCTTCCGCTTCGGCAACAGGTTCCTCGGCCTCGGGCTCATCGACCGGCTCGGGCTCATCGACCGTCTCGGGCTCATCGACCGCCTCGGGCTCATCGACTGCCTCGGGCTGATCGACCGCCTCGGGCTCGGCGGGTGTCTCTTCGGCTATCGCCTCAATCTCGGGTTCCGGTTCGGGCTCGGGCTCCGGCTCAGCAACCGGCTCCTCGACTTTCTTCTCTTTCTTCTTGCTCGCGCTGTCATCCTTGATGTTGGCGGATGTCAGGTCCAGCTTGCTGCCCAGGATATCGCCCAACGTAACCTTGCCGGCGGTCGGCGTGGCATCCTTAACCGTGGCCACATCCGCGGATGCAATGTAGCCGGTGGTATCGTCCTTGGAAGATTCGGCCGTCCGCTTCAGGCTGACGCGGATGCGCCGCTTGCCGGAGTCGATGGACAGGATCACGCCCTCGACTTCCTTGTTCTCTTCCAGCACGTCACCCGGATGCTTGATCCGCTCATCGGCGATCTCGCCGATCGGCACGAAGGCCTCGAAGAAGTCGTCCAGCTTGATCACAGCGCCGCTCTGCAGCAGCTGCGTCACAACGCCACCGACGCGCTGGTCGACCATGTACCGGCTGTAAACGTCCTCCCACGGATCGCGCTCGCAGGCCTTGGCCGACAAGCTGACCCGCCGGTCCTCGAGCTGCACTCTGAGCACCTTGACGCGGATCGGATCGCCGGGTTTGAACAGCTCGGACGGATGCCCGAACTTCCGGAAGGAAAGCTCGCTGACATGGACGAGGCCGGTGATGCCGCCGTTCAGCTTGACGAAGATACCGAAGTCGGCCAGGCTCTCCACGTGGCCGTCGATCTCCTCGCCAGGTAAAAGCAGGATCAGGGGATCTTTCAATGTCGCCTTGCGCGACAGGGATATCTTGTTTTTATCACGGTCGATCGCCAGGATCTTGACCTGGACGACGTCACCGGTCTTAAGCACTTCGGAAGGCTTTTTAACGTGGTCGAAAGAGAACTCGCTGATGTGCAGCAGGCCGGTCAGATGATCGGTGATCTTGACGAAAGCGCCGTAGGGCGAGAGTTTCTCGACCACGCCTTCGATGACCATGCCTTCCTGCAGCAACGAGTAGTCCCGCTCCAGCGCTTCCTCTTCCTCGCGCTTGAGAATGTCCCGACGGGTGAAGACCAGCTTGCGGGCCTTGCGGTTCAAGTCCAGTACACGCGCCAGATAGCCCTGCCCCATGTTGGGGCGACCCTTGAAGTTGGTGTGATGGATAAAGCCTTCAAGGATGTCGTAGGCCGTCGCCATGTAGCCGTTCTTGACCTTTTCGCGAACGGTAATCTCTACTTCGCGTTCTGCGTTGCGGTCCTCAAGCAGCTTGTTCCATGCCTCTTCGTAGTCGACGCTTTTCTTGGACAGCTTGTATTCGCCATCGACTTTCTTGATGATCCGAACGCGTAGCTGGCTGCCCACCTGCAGGCGGGCCAGTTCTTCTTGGAAGATCTGGTCAAGTTCGAGATGACCTTCACTTTTCGCGCCGATATCTACGAACACGCCGTCTTCGCTGATCTGAACAACGGTGCCGTCCACCACCTGACCTACCGAAAGAGACCGACCAGCGAGGTCCTCCTCCAGGAGGTTATTGAATTCATTCGTCATTACGCTACTCCGCCAAATTAAACCGAACAAATATGCTAGCACTGTCACTTAGCAGGTGCAAGACCTAAATGTAATATTGGACGCGAATTTTAAAATGCGGCCCGGTTAGCACCGGCGCTGCGCAATCGCCGCTACGGCTATAATTCGCCTATGCGCTGGTTTTTGGCAATCTTACCACTGCTGCTGGCCTGTTTCTTCGCTCCGAACGCGGCGAGATCCGCCGCTGACGACGGACCCCGGACTGCGCCGCCGGATATCGCGGACGCCGCGAATCTCACCCAGTGGGAGTTTGAATACTACTGGCCGCTGGAGTCCGTGCCGGAGCCGTCAGGTTTGTGCTATTGCCCGCCGCGCAGCTCGCTGTTCCTGGTCGACGACGGCGCTTATCCCACCCGCCCCGGTGCAGTGTTCGAACTGGATTTGTCCGCTCAGATCATCAACTCTCGCGAGCTGGGCACGGATCTGGAAGGCATCTGCTATTGCCCGCTCGACGGCTACCTCTACGTGGTGAACGAGTACGAGGAGCATGTGTACATCCTGGATCCGGCCACACTTGAGACAATCGGTGAGTTCCAGGTCTCGCGCTTTTATCAGGGCAAGGAGGTCCTGCAGGCTGGCGGCAATGGCTTCGAAGGCATCGAGTTCATCCCCAGCATCGCTGGCGCTGAGCCATACCTGCTGCTGTTAAACCAGGATGATCCGCACGCGCTGGTCAAGGTTTTGCTAGCAGACGCCAAGCCGTCCGACGCACCCGTCCCCATTTCTGACCTTTGGTCACTTGCCGAGATCAATCTCGGTGAGCTACACTATGACTCCCCCGCCGGGGAGCTATGGGTGATTCACTCCTGGATGAATGTCATCGAGGTACTGGACATCGCAACGATGGATGTCTTGCGTTGGGAGGTGTTTCCAGGAGCGGCGCAGGAGGCAGTCACAGTCGATGGTGATGGTTTGCTGTGGATCGGCTACGACTTAGGCGGAATTTCGAGGTATCGACGTAGGGTGAACGAATGACCAAGCATAACGGCAAAATCAGTTTTGATTACTACCGCGGAACGCGCATGGTCTACGCGCCGGCTGTGAAGTGGTACAACTTTGCCGGCCTGCCATATGGCAGTGAGATGGAGCGCGTGCTGGAGCCCGCGCGCAATGAGGAAGAAGACGCTGTTGTCGTTGCGCCAGACAAGTACACCGCGATGCTGCTCAAGCTCGAAAGCTATGGGCGCAACATCCCCGTGATTCTTGGTGAGAAGCAGGCTATTCGTCTGGTCGATGAGCGTTGTACCGGCCTGAACGGCAACGGCAACGGCCATTTCTAGCCGAACCACTGTGTTCACAAACGATCGCGTCACCATCTCGGTATAATCTTCATCGTGATAGATCTACTTATCTCACCGTGCCGCCAGGTTGTCGGCTTAGCGGGCGATAATGCCAAGCCGCGCCGGGGCCAGGCGCTGTCGGACCTGGGTCTGATCGAGCATGGTGCCGTAGGCATCAGCGTGGCCAATGGCACCATCGAGTACGTCGGCCCGGTCGCCGACTTGGACAGCTCGTTGCTCAGTGCCAGCTGCCCGGTGCTCGATGCCGCCAACTGCGTCGTGATGCCCGGTTTCGTCGACAGCCATACGCACCTGGTCTTCGGCGGTAGCCGTGCCGACGAGTTCTTCCGGCGGACGCGCGGCGAAACCTACCAGGAAATCAGCCGTTCAGGCGGCGGGATCAATAAAACCGTCCAGGCCACGCGACAGACCAGCGGCGAAGACCTGTTCCGCTCCGCGCAGCAGCGCCTGCTGCAGCTCTACAACAACGGCACCACCACCGTCGAAATCAAGAGCGGCTACGGACTCGACTTCGAGAACGAGCTGAAAATGCTCGAGGTGATCTCGCACCTGGCCGAGGTTTCACCCGGTCTGATCCTCGGCACTTTTTTGGGCGCGCACTTCTTCCCCCCCGAATACAAGGAAAACCGCGCCGGCTACGTTGCCGAAGTGATCCGCCAGTTGGAGCATGTCGCCGATCACAGCCTGGCCGACTTTTACGATATCTTCATCGATCCTCTGGCCTTCAGCCGCGACGAAGCGGAGCAGATCGTCGCCGCGGCCCAATATACATCCCTCGCTCTGCGACTGCACGCCGACGAGTTCGGCGACGATGGCACGGCGGCGTGGGGAGTGAACCAGGGCGCGCTGTCCTGCGACCACCTGGGCGGCATCGGTCCGGAAGGGATCGCCGCACTGGCCGCCAGTGACACGGTGGCGACACTGCTACCGGCCACGATGTTCTTCAGCGGGCATGGGGAATACGCGCCGGCGCGAAAGCTGATCGAGGCGGGCTGCGCCGTAGCGCTGGCGTCCGACTTGAATCCCGGCTCCAGCCTGGTCTACAGCCTGCCGTTGACGATGACGCTAGCCGCGCTGAATATGGCGATGAGCGCCGAGGAGTGCATCACGGCCTGCACCATCAACGCCGCGCACGCGCTGGGTCTGGCCAGCCTGATCGGCAGCCTGGAGCAAGGCAAGCGCGCCGATGTGATCGTGCTCAACGTGCCGCATTACGAGGAGATCGCCTATCACGTCGGATGCGAGATCGTGCGCGACGTGATCATCCGCGGCCGCGTGATCAAACGCAACGGCGGCCTTGTTCTGCAGCAGCTTGACCGAGGGTTAACAGCTTAGCCGTCAGGGTATAGACTTGTGCGCGGCGGACAGTGAGCGCCATGATTACGCGGGCAGGTTGCCAGCCCAACGCAACACCTACGTTCAAGGAGTAATCCATGTCGTTGACGATTGACGATGGGCATCTGACGATTGAAGATGTCGAACAAGTAGCCATCCATCGCGTACCGGTCGCGATTGGCGCCGGCGCTTACCAGCGGATGCAGGCCAGCCGTGATCTTGTTCTGAAGCTGATCGATGAAGGCGCCGCGATCTATGGCGTCACCACGGGCATTGGCGAACTGGCGCGAATCAGGATTACGCAGGAGCAGTGCGAAGAGCTGCAGCGGCGGATCATCTACAGCCACTGCGCCAGTGCCGGCGATATCCAGCCCGAGGCCGTGGTGCGCGCGGCGATGCTCTGCCGCACGCGGATGCTCTGCCAGGGATACTCCGGTGTTCGCCCCGTTCTGCCGGATACCTTTGTTGAAATGCTCAACAAAGGTGTAACGCCGGTGGTTTACGAGAAAGGCAGCGTGGGCTGCAGCGGCGACCTGTCCCCGTTAAGCATGATGGCAATCGTGCTGCTCGGCGAAGGCGAAGCCTTCTACCAGGGCCGGATCATGCCCGCCGCCGAGGCACTGAAACTGGCCGGTATCGAGCCGATTAAGCCGACCGCCAAGGAAGGCCTGGGCATGATCAACGGCACGCAGATGATGGCCGGCGAAGCCAGCCTGCAGCTCTGCGAGACGATCCGGCTGTACAAGAACGCCTTGATCGCCTTCGCCATGGCGCTGGATGCCCTGAAGGCGGTTACCGGTCCGTTCAACGAGCTGGTCCATCGCGTCCGCCCGTACGACGGAGCCCAGGCAACCGCCGCCGCGCTGCGCCAGCTGTTTGCGGACAGCGAGATCATGGCCGACCTGAGCGGCAAGGTCCAGGACGGCTACTCGATGCGCTGCACCCCGCAAGTGATGGGCGCCACGCTGGACACCTTCCACTTCGTCCGCCGCCAAGTGGAAACGGAGATCAACAGTGTGATCGATAATCCGCTGTTCTTCTCCGGCGCTGAGAAGTATTTCGGCGCCGGTAACTTCCACGGCCAGCCGCTGGCGATGGCGATGGACTTCATCGCGATCGCGACGTCCGAGGTGGCCAGCCTGGCCGAGCGGCATACGAACCGCCTGCTCAACCCGACATTAAGCGGCCTGCCCGACTTCCTGATCGAGGGCAAGGGGCTCAACAGCGGCCTGATGGTGGCGCAGTATACGCAGGCCGCGGTCTGCAGCGAGAACCGCGTGCTCTGCCACCCGGCGGTGGTCGACAACGTTTCGGTCAGCGCCGATCAGGAAGACCACGTCAACATGGGCCCGGTGGCGATTCGCAAGTACAAAGAGATCATCAAGAACACGCGGATCGTGCTGGCGATCGAGATGTACGCCGCCGCCCAGGCGATGGACTTCCGCGCCCGGGGCCGCACGCGCGATGCCGAAGGCGGCAAAAAGCTCAAGCCCGGCAAGGGCACCGGCGCCGCCTACGAGGTGATCCGCCAACATATCCCGTTCATGGAGGACGACCGCGCGATGAACTACGACATCAAAAAGATGTGCGAGTTGATCGAGAGCGGCGAGATCCTCGAGGCGGTCGAGGGCGCGGTCGGCGAGATCAAGCTAAAATATCAGCCATAACCTCGCGCTGTCCAGGGAGGAGGCGATGAAACTTTTAAGCGCATTGCTGGCGCTCGCGATTGTGGGCGCCATGACGCCGGTGTTCGCGGCGGACTGGACGCAGCCCGAATCGCTCGATATTTACGATCCGTCCATTCTGGACCTGCTGGACACCGATCTCGACGCGATCATGAACACGGCCTGGGAGGCCTATGGCGACGGAGATTACGAAAAGGCCGCGCAGTACTACCTGGCCCTGCTGTACGCGGACTTGGGCAACGAGATCACGCTGTACAACCTTGCCGGTTGCTATGGTCTACTGGATCAGCCGGAGCTCGCCACTGAGTTTCTGGAGCGCTCGTTCGCAGCCGGCTATACAGATATCGGGTATGCCCGTGAGGATCCCGATTTCGCTACGGTTCGCGATACGC
Source organism: bacterium (assembly GCA_016932385.1). Lineage (GTDB taxonomy): Bacteria > 4484-113 > 4484-113 > 4484-113 > JAFGCY01 > JAFGCY01. Next base: position 43,278 of record JAFGCY010000079.1, read on the forward strand.
CGGTTTTCCAGGAAATGCTCGAGCGCATGGAGCAGCAACTCAAAGAATCTGAAGCCGAATGTGGAAATGTCGTCTACTTCAAGGAGCCGGTCTACCTGCGCGGCCGGATCTACCTGCCCGAGGACTTCGATCCGCGCGAATCCTATCCGCTGGTCGTCGGCCTGCACGGTTTCGGCAGCCAGCCCGATCGCTATGTGCGGCTCTGGAAGCGGTTTGAGAAAGTCGATTTTATTTACGTGGTGCCCCAGGCCCCCTACCCCTTCATGTCCGACATCGATGCAGTCGGTTACAGCTGGGGCAGCTGGATCGAAGGCGAACCGCTGCCACCGCGCTCCTGGCAGCTGTCGCGCGAGTACATTGGCGACGTGATCGAGACCATCCGCGGCTTGTATAAAGTTGACGATGTTTACCTGCTCGGGTTCTCACAGGGCGCGGGTATGGCGCTTTCCGCCGGGATCGCGCTGCGCAACCAGATCAAAGGCATCATCGCCTTTGGGGGCTGGTTGGAGGACGAGTGGCTGACCGCGGACGAACTGGCGCACGGCAGCAATGTGCGCGTGTTCCTGGCCCACGGTAATGAGGACATGGTCGTCGAGTTCTCCCATAGCGAGGAAGCCCGGGACAAGCTGCTCGAACTCGGCTATGACGTTACGCTGCACGAATTCACCGGCGGGCATACAGTGCCGGAAGAAGCGCTCAAGGTGGTCAGCGAGTGGATGGCCTATGAGCCGCCCGAAGACACTGCCGAAGAAGAGTAAGCCGACTAAGCGGCTGATTGTTGCCTTAGGCTAAGCCTTGCCCAGCACCGCGTCACGCAGGACGAGCGCGATGTCGCGGACCGGCAGGTTTTCGCGGCCGGTCTCCTTTACCGCATCGTCGAGCATCGTCATGCAGAACGGACAGGCCACGGCGACCAGGTCCGGCTTGGCCGCGGCCAGCTGCTCGATGCGGAATTGGTTGACGCGCGTGCCTTCCAGTTCTTCCATGAACATCATGCCGCCGCCCGCACCGCAGCAATAGCCTTTGTCGTGGTGGAAGCTGCCCTCGCGCAGCTTGATGTCGCCGATTGCCTGCAACAGCTGCCGCGGTTCGTTGTAGATCTCGTTGTAGCGTCCGAGATAGCACGAGTCGTGGAATACCACCGCGCGCGCCTCGCCCTGGTGCTGCGGAACCAGCTTGCGCTCGCGCATCAGGCGAACCAGCAGCTCGCTGTGATGCAGCACTTCAGCGAACTCCACGCCGAACTGCGCGTATTCGTGTTTCAACGTATTGAAGCAATGCGGGCAGGAAGTGAAGACTTTCTTGACTTTGCCGTCCTTGAACTGCTCGGCATTCATCTCGATCAGCGCCTGCGCCAGGTACTCGTTGCCGCACCGGCGGGCCGGGTCGCCGCAGCAACTTTCGGCGTCCAGCACCGCAAAGCAGACTCCGGCATGGTTCAGCAACTCGACCAGCGCGCGCGCCGTGGCCTTGTTGCGCTCGTCCAGGGAAGCGAAACAACCGACAAAATAGACGTACTCCGCGTCGGGTTTGTCGCTGAGTGTCGGTACCTCCAGCCCTTCCGCCCATTCCAAGCGCTGGTGTGCGCCGATGCTCCAGGGATTCCCCTGGGTTTCCAGTCCCTTGAAGGTCGCCACCAGCTCTTTGGGGAAGCGCCCCTCCTCTTCCAGGACAAGGTGCCGGCGCATGTTGACGATCGGTTCTACGTGCTCTAAGAGCACCGGGCAGTGCGTGTCGCAGGCACCGCAGGTGGTGCAGGCCCAGAGCTGCTGGTCGGTGTGGATCTCGCCCACCAACGCCGGCAGCTCGGACTCGAACTCGCGCGCCGGGTCGTCTGCCTTGGCGGCCAGGGCTTTAAGGATTTGCGGCTGGCTGCCGTAGATCCGGTCGCGCGTCCCGATCAGGATGTGCCGTGGACTGAGCGCCTTGCCCGTCGAGTTGGCCGGGCAATAGTAGTCGCAGCGCCCGCATTCCGTGCAGTTGTACGCGTCGAGCCAGTTCTTCCAGCTTAAGTGCTTGAGCTCGCTGGCGCCGTAGACTTCCAGGTCTTCATTCTCGAAATCGATCTTGTTCAGTTCGCCGAACGGTGTCAGCCGCCGCAGGTATACGCCGGGTATCGACAACAGCACATGGAAGTGCTTGCCCAGCGGCAGCAAGTTGAGGAATACCATCAGTGTGATGAGGTGGATCCACCAGCTGACCAGGCGGATCATGGCGATATCGCCCGCGGACAGCTGGCCGAGCAGGCGCGCGACGATGCCTTCAGCAGGCGAGATCCAGCCGTGATCGAGCGAAATCGCCGTACGGGCTCCACCGATCAGGAAATCGGTGATCATCAGAATTCCAATGAATGCCAGGATCAACAGCGCTTCACGACTGAGCTCCAGGCGCTTGGGCTTGGTCACGGTACGCCGCCACAGCGCGTAGATCACCGCCAGCAGCACTAGTAGCTCAAAGACATCGCGCAGCACGTAATAGACCTGCCCCAGTAGCTGGTCGTGGCCTAACAGCGGCAACGGGAAGTCGCCGTTGGGCCCCTGGATCAGGAAATGCAGCGTGTTAAGCAGGACAACGACGAAGCCCCAGAAAATGAAAAAGTGCATGATGCCCGCGGCCAAATCGCCGTGTAGCAGCCGCACCTGCCCCAGCACATACTTGAAGACGCCGGCGATCCGCTGATCCGGCTGGGGGCTGCGGTCCACCGAGCCGGCCCAGCGCAACAGGCGCAGGCGTTTGCCCATCGTATACGCGAACCAACCCAAGCTGGCTATCAGAACAATGACGTAGATGATCGTTGCTAGCATGCACTTACCCGTCGCGTGTGATTACACCGACGCCCGCAGCATCGCTGGGGCTACTCCCACCATAACTTGCGGCCTGAGCCAGCGGCGATTATACCTAACCGTGGCAGCCTGGGCAATTTAGCGGCAGCTGCTCAGTCGAACACGGGTACCCGGTCAACCGGATTGCGGCTGAGCACAGCGTTGATCCCGCGCCGGCGATGCTCGGTATGCATCAGGTCGCCGCACAGCTTGGCTTCCGCATGCGCCTCCGCAGGGAAGCTGCCGACCAGCTCGCCGAAGGTCATGGTCCGCCATTTGGCGAACAGCTCCCGCAGACCGCCGACCGCAGCCGGCGCCAGGGGTTTGCCCAGCTCCGCCAGTCGCTTGTTGATCTCCTTGGTCAGCGCCTTCAGGTCTTCCTTGTCCGGCGCATCTCCCAGGTCGGCCAGCTGCGCCGCGATCTCCTCACGCAACGCGGCGTAGGCGGCGGGGTTCATCCGCGCGGTGACCAATTCGTCCAGTTCAGCCGCCGTCGCCAGCTCGAATTCGGAACCGTTTAAATGATCCTCATCACGGACAGCTAGCTCCAGCGCGGCGTTGATCAGCATGTGCTGGCATTGGCCGGCATGGGCCGCCCACATCGCCGGCCAGGTCTCCGGCGGAATCTCGCGGCGGTCCGGCGGTTCCGGCGTATTGATCACGGCCTGGACCAGGTTCGCCTTGCGCAGTTGATGCGCGCCGACTGGATTGCCGGTCAGGCCCATATACGCCGCATTGGCGGCATTGGATTTCAGGAATACATTCAACACCCCATTCCAGCCGGGCACGATCCCCAGGTGGACCTCGCTGAACTGCAGCCTGGTGTGCTGGTCACAGACAATGCGCTCAGCGAACAGGGGCCACTCGACGCTGCCGCCATAGCGGTCGCCGCAAACGATCGAGACCGTGTTCAGATACGGCCACAGGTGTTTGACGCGGATATCCAGGTCGGTACCCCGCAGCAGATGACGGTCGATCGCCGCGTAATCACAGTCGCCGCTGAACTCAGTGATATCCGCGCCGGCGTGGATCGGATCGTAGTCCCCATAGAAGACGCAGAAGTCCAGTTCTTCCTTGTTGTCTTCCAAGATGGCGACTGCTTGCTCCAACTCAGCCATGCCGGTGGAATCAACGGCATGCAGCTTTTTGGGATCGGGGTTGGAATAACGTAGAAGCGTGCCTGATTTTGTACCGCGGATTACTTTTTCTAGGCGAACGTATCCGGCGTCCCCTTTGTACAACGTGCTGCGCTCAGCGCTAGACTGCATGTCGGCAACCATAAGCGTCCTCCAGGAAATTACCGCGCGTGGTCGCGCGTCGTACGGTTCGTATCCACATTAATTATGCCACGCTGCCTCGATTACCCCAAGCGGCTTAGCCTAAAATAGTGCTGTGGAAAAGCTGTTGATTGTACAGCTCAGTTCGCGGCGCACCGCCAAGGGGAAAGCCCTCGATTACGGTAGCGAGCAGACCTTCAGTTTCGCTGACTGCGAGGAACTGGCCGCCCAGCTGACTGCAATCAACCAAACAGCCGTGCTGTTGATCGGAGTCAAGCCGAGTTCGGCCGCCGCACGCCGGTTCCAGGCCGACTGGCCCGGCGACAGCACCGGGCTCTGGTTTGCCGCCGACCTGGCCTACCTGTTCGACCTGCCCCAACCGGCCAACCTGCGCGAAGCTGCCAAGCTGTGGTCCGCGGCCAGCGAGTTGCTGCAGGCCATCGCGGACGACCTGCTGGCGCAGTTTTGCCTGTTGGTCCAGGAACAGGCGCTCAACTACCGCCTGGGGTTCTTCCTCGCCGAGCTCTACCGCCGGCATGATCCGCTCAGCATTCCCGCCGCGGGCGAGGTCGATCTAGCGCGCTTCTTCCCGCTCGGTGGCGAACGCGAGAAATTGACGCGTCAGGATGTCGCGCCGGACATGCTGGAGAACGTTTTCACCGCGCGCGAGAGCCTGCAGCAGGCATTCGAGCGCTTCGAGGATCGCCCCCAGCAGGTGGAAATGGCCCAGGCCGTCGAGCAGGCGCTGGCGGAATCGCGACCGCTGATCGTCGAAGCCGGCACCGGTGTCGGTAAGTCGCTTGCCTACCTGCTGCCCCTGGCGATCTATTCGGCCCAGACCGGCAATCTCTGCATCGTCAGCACCAATACGTTGAACCTTCAGCAACAGCTGGTCGAGCACGACATTCCGCGCCTCAGACAGATCCTCGATGTTTTAGACCTTAAGATTACTCTGCTCAAGGGGCGCGAGCATTACCTGTGCCTCAAGCGTCTGAACGACACCTGGTTCAGCGTACGGCCGACCAACCGGCAGCGGATCTTCGACCGCGGCCTGATGAACGAGGATGCCCTGCTGCTTTTGTTCAGGCTGGTCAGGCAGCATGACAACCAACCCGGCATCGATTTCAGTTCGGTGCCTTCGCCGCCGGACATGCGCCAGCAAACGCGCGGCCGGCTGCTGCGCAGCTTGGACTGCCGGTTCCAGACCTGCCTGGGCGACCGTTGCGAGTACAAGGCCCAGTGCCGCTTTTTCGCCCAGCGCGCCGAGGCCTCGGCCAGTAACATCGTGATCACCAACCACGCGCTGGTCTTCTCCCTGTACAACCCGATGGATGCCGATACTGACAACATCGTCACCCGCAGCTCGGCGATTGTGTTCGACGAAGCGCACAACCTGGAAGGCGTGATCACGAACCAGAATACGCTGGAGCTGAGCCACGCCACGCCGGTCGACCTGGGCAACCGCCTGCTGGCGGTGCTGGAAAACGACGCGATCCGCAAGCGCCTGGTCCTGGACCCGCACGGCATCAGCGAGACCTGGCGTGAGCATTTCCTGCAAATCCGCCAGCTGGCCGGGGAACTCCCCGATCTGATCAAACTCAGCGTGGAGATCCGCGAGCAGGTGAACCGCCTGATCATGCAAGCCGCCGACAAGGGCCACCTCTGGCTGAGCGCCACCTCGCAACTCACGCCGCCGACGGCCACGACGGGCCAGCGCCAGGTACTGGACCTGCTGGCCAAGCTGGCGGCGCGGATGCATGCCGTGATCGACCGCTGGCGGCTGCTGGCCTCGGCGTTGCGCGAGGTGTTCGTCAATCAGGAATCCGACCTGTTCATCGACGACGATTACTTCCAGATGGAGCTGCAATCCCTGTCGATCGACATCCTGGAAGCTTCACTGGCGCTGTCCAACTGGCGTCCCGAGGATACGGAAGCGATCACCTGGTTCAACTGCGCCGAGCAGGACGGCGAACCGGCCTGGGATTACAAGACCGCGCCGCTGGACATCGGCCCCATCTTCCAGGGACTGCTCAACAACACCGAGTGTGTGGTCATGTGCAGCGCCACGCTGACCGTCTCCGGGCGGTTCGACTACCTGCAGGAAAGCCTCGGGTTCGATCCGGCGACGGTCGGCCACGCGCAGTGGCTGAAACTGGAGAGCCCGTTCGATTACCAGCGCCAGGCCCGGCTGCTGGTCGCCACCGACCTGGTCCCGCCGACGGGCCCGTCCCGCGACGAATACCTCGTGCAACTGGAACAGGTCGTGCACGGTGTCTGCCAGATTTTCCCACGCGGAATCCTGGTGCTGTTCAACAGCTATCGCGATCTGAACCACATCGCCGAGCGCCTCGGCTTCCATGACCATGACGAGCGCCTGCTCATCCAGGGCGTCTCCGGCACGCGGGCGGAAATCGCCGACCTTTTCCGTAAGAGCGGCGATAAGGTCCTGCTGGCGACCCGCAGCTTCTGGGAAGGCTTTGACGTCGCCGGCGAAGCGCTGAGCTGCGTCGTGCTGGCCAAGCTGCCTTTCGCCAACTTCAAGGACCCGATCCACGCCGGCCGGCAACGGGCCATCGACGCGGAGGGCGGCGATTCCTTCAAGCGCTACAGCCTGCCGCTGGCTGCAATGCAGCTCAAGCAGGGGTTCGGGCGGCTGATCCGCACGCAAAGCGACCGCGGCTGCGTGTTCCTGCTGGATAGCCGCGTCGCCCATGCTAACTACGGCAAGGTTTTCCTGGAAAGCTTGCCAAACCCGGCTACGTTTACCGGTGGTTATCAGGAGTGCCTTGAACAGGCTCGGCGCTTTATGGAAAATAATACAGGCGAACAGGCTCACGCGGAGAAAGGCGAGCAATAAGCATGTCAGCACAAATCAGGATTGGACTGGTCGGCGCGGGATCCGTAGGTACCATGCTGGCGGCAACGCTGGCTTATCACAAGCTCAACGTTCACTGGGTTGTGCGCAATGCACTGCGCCGCGATGAGATCCGCTCCCTACGCGTGGCCTACGCGGACAGCGATTACGCGCCGGATTTCGGCCCCTTCCGTTTTTATCCGGACGTCGACGACCTGCCCGAAAATCTGGACTGGCTGATCTTGGCCGTCAAAGCCCACCAGGTCTTGCCGATCATTGACAGACCGAACGCGCTGTCGCCGCCGGAAGTATTGGTTGTCGCCAACGGACTTCAACAGCTGAATGTCCATCTCGGCTTGTTTTACGGCGGCGCGCTTTACCAGCCGGGCCGGGTCTCGGTCAGCGCCGAAGCCAAGCTGCTCGTCGGCCGCCTGGCCGGTGAGGAGTCGCACCACGGCGCGATCGTTAGTTACCTTAACGCACCGTGGGTGAAGTGCGGCGGCAACTCCAATATCACGATTAGAATGTGGCACAAGCTGGCGCTGAACTGCGTGGTCAATCCCCTGACCGCGCTTCTGGACTGCGATAACGGCGCTTTACCCCACGGCGCTGCCGCGCCCCTGATTTTAAACCTGCTGGATGAGGTCCACCAGGTTGCGCTGCTGGAGCATGGAGAGTATTGGCCATTCAGCTTGGATCAATTGCTGGCGGACCTGGCTGTGTTACTGCAGGAAACCGCGGATAACAGCAGTTCGATGCGCGAGGATGTCCTGCACGGTCGGGAAACCGAAATCGACAGCCTGAACCTGGCCGTCGCTTCTTTGGGAAGATGTTTCGGCGTGCCCTGTATCTACAACGAATCCGTTGGTAAAATGCTACGTGCGTTGACGAACAAACGGCACCCGTGACGCGTCCGGGGCATTAATATGTATGGACCGGCTCAGGGATCAAAGGAACGGAAGGCGAGCAACATGAAACGGATCGTTTATTCAAGCATTGTCACGCTGGTGGCGCTGGTGCTGTCCTGCACGAGCAGCAACACGTCGGCGACGGTGAATACGAACAGCAGTTACGACAGCAATTACCGTTCGATTTCCGGCGGCGGCCAGGCCACCGATCAGCAGACCGGAACGCCGGAGACTCCGGTCGGCGATCCGCCGATCACGATCATGCTGATGGGGATGGAGACGGGCGACGTCTATCCGGGTGACGACTACTACGTCTGGGCTGTGGTCGACAATCCCGACAGCCGCAACCTGGAGTACGTCTGGTCCGTGGCCGACGGCGATACCCGCGAGGTCCCCGAGGCCGAGCGCGGCCGCTTGCTGGCGCTGGTGGAAGAGGAATACAAGAACGCCCAGGAAGGTCCGGCCCCCTCGACGGAGCCGCTGCCGCTGACCGAGCCGGAAGGACAGGTCCCGACCGAGGGCACGCCGCCGCCCGGGGAGCAACCAGGCCAGCAGCAACCCGAAGGTACGCGGACGCGCCCCGAGGGCTCCGCCCTGCCGGGTGAGTCCACTACTACGACTACCGGGACATCCGACACGACAGGTTCCGATACGACAACCACCGAGGGTGGCACAACCGGCGAGTACGACCCGTTCGCGAATGTTACGACGGGAGGCAACGTAGGCACGACCGGTGGCGGCGGCGCTGGGACTCAGAGCGGTGATCAGAATACCGAACAGGAAGTAAATCCTGAGCTCCAGGACATCACGTTTCAGATCAAGATGAAACAACAAGAGATTGCGGAATGCGATCCAGACGATATGGAACGTTTGCGTGTACTGAACGAGGAGCTTAATGCGCTCCAGGATCAGGCCCGACTTCAAAAGGAAAGAATCAGCGCACTACCTAATAAGGCGTTAGGATTCGTCTACGAATACCGTGTCGTGGCCGGGCCGGATGACGAGACGGACGACGAAGCTGATGACGAAGAGGAAAGCAGCGTAGAGCTGCTGGCCGAGCAGCTGGCCGAGAGCGCGACGGAGGCTGGCGACAGCGTAATCACCTTCGGCACAGGAGAAGATTCCAACGTCGCGGAAAGCGACAGCTCCAGCGCCCGCAGCTGGGTGGGCAGCGAAACACCAGGCCTGGCGCCGGGCCGCGCGCGGGGTATCCGCTCCGAGTACGAGGTCTGGAAGGACGACTCCACCGAACCGCGCCGCCGCAACCTGGGCGGGTACGGTGAATCGGACTACACCGAATCGCTGACCGCCGAGGACAGCTACGAGGTGCACACGTTCGTTACCGACGAACCTTACATCCAGTGGACGCCGCGACTGCCGGGCAGCGTCAACATCTACCTGAAGGTCCGCTATAAGGACGAGTACGTTACCGATGAGAACGAACCGCGCGTGCTGCCCGTCGAGGTTCGTCTGCGCGACCCGGAGATCAGCCTCAGCGAGGACTTCCCCGATGTCGTCCGCGAGGACGAATCTCTCTACGTCGTGATCGAGGGTACGAACATTCCGGCCTTCTACAAGGGCCTGTTCACCCTGACCTTCGATGCCAACAAGCTCAGCTTCCGTGACGCCGAACTCGGCGAGTTCTTTGACGACGTGCCGGCCGCCTCGCTGTTTTACGCGCAGCCCGACAAGCTGGCCGGCAAGGTGCTTCTGGCCGTCGACAGCAACCAAAGCATCGGCGACCTGGCGGGCAACGGCGAGTTGGTCTATGTTAAATTCAAGGCCAAGCAGGACCTGTTCAGTCGCGAGGATGCCCAGCTGGCCCTGGTGCTGGACACCAGCGCGCGGTATATCCTGAACCGCGAGGGCGAGAATGTCCTGCCGCTGCCGGTGATCAGTGTGCCATTCCGCACCGACACCGTGATGCCGCCGGATATGTCGCAGTGGACGAATATCACCGACCGTCCGGGTAGCCAAACCGACCAGACGCCGACCGAGAGCCGCCCGCAGGATGCTACCAGCGGCGGCACCTATGTCCAGCCGACGACAGGTGGCAGCGGCGGCGCCGGTTCTGGTTCGAGTGGCACGGGAACCGGTACAGGTACTGGGACCGGAACTGGGACGGGTACCGGCGCTGGAACAGGCACAGGTACCGGCACGGGTACCGGCGCTGGTACCGGCACAGGTACAGGCACAGGTACAGGCACGGGTACAGGCACGGGTACAGGCACGGGTGCAGGCACGGGTACAGGCACGGGTACAGGCACGGGTACAGGCACGGGTACAGGCACG
>JAFGCY010000080.1 GCA_016932385.1 bacterium
GCCAAAGTGGGGCAGCGCGAGCGTCTCCGCTCGCGGGAGCGCCGCCATCCTGGCGGCCCGGGGATGCCGGCTGGAAGCCGGCGCTCCTACTTCACCACCGGGGCTTCGCCGTAAGCTTTCTCGTACTGCACGTGCCAGTCCGCCGGCGGGTTGCCATCGTCCAGGAGCATGTGGCACTGCTTGTATTTCTTGCCACTGCCGCAGTAGCACTTGGTGTTGCGGCCGATCTTCGGCGCCTCGCGCGCCTCGGCGGCGGGCTTGCCCGACGGGTCCTTCACGCCCGGCGCGGCGCGGCCGGCCCCGCGGATGTTGTAGGCGCTGGTGCGCTCCACCTTGGGCTCCTCCAGCCTGAGCGCGAACAGCTTCCTGATCACCTCGAGCTGGATCGAGTCCTTCATGTTCTCGAAGGCGTCGAAGGCCTCCTGGGCGTAGACCACCACCGGGTCCTGTTGGCCGTAGCCGCGCAGGCTGACGCCGCTTCTTAAGTGGTCCAGCATGTTCAGGTGGTCGATCCAGTGCTCGTCGATCGCGCGCAGGGTGATCACGCGCTCCCATTCTCTCAGCGTCGGCGCGCCGAACTCGCGCACTTGGTCGTGAAGTTTCTGATCGGTCGGGTTGGCCTTGACGCGCTCGAGCAGGCTGACGCTCTCCTGCAGCCAGCGCTCGACGGCCTTGTTGTCGGCGTCGATACCCATCGTCCGGCGCTGGGCGTCGACCAGCTTGATCTGCGACGGCGGGCGGCCCGCCATCAGGTCGTCGTGCACGCTCTTGATGAACATCAGCACGACCTGGCCGATCTCGGCCTCCTTCTGCTCGTAGAGGTTGTGCACCTTGGCCAGCAGCATCTCGGTGATCTGCTTCGGCGCAGCGTCCTTGAAGTCGTCCTCGTTCAGCTCGCCGATCGGGAAGTTGACCCGGGCGTCGAGTACCAGATTCTCGAAGTCGATGTTGACGTGGCGGCCCTCCTGGACGACGTTGGCGCTGACTACGCGCTCGACGGCGCTTAGGATGAAGTCGTTGGTCTGCTTCAGCAGGTTGTCGCCCGCCAGGATCCGCCGGCGCTCGCCGTAGATCACGGTGCGCTGCTTGTTCATCACGTCGTCGTACTGCAGCACGTGCTTGCGGATGTCGAAGTTGCGGCCCTCGACCTTCTTCTGCGCGTTCTCGATCGACTTGGAGAGCATCCCGCTCTCGATCGGCATGTTCTCCTCGATCTTCAGAAAGTCCATGATCTGCTGCACGCGCTCGCCGCCGTACATCTTCATCAGGTCGTCCTCGAGCGAGAGGTAGAAACGGCTCTCGCCGGGGTCGCCCTGGCGGCCCGAGCGCCCGCGCAGCTGGTTGTCGATGCGGCGGCTCTCGTGGCGCTCGGAGGCCACGACGTAGAGCCCGCCGGCCGCGACCACGTCCTCGTGGGCCTGGTCGTACTGCGGCTTCATCCGGTCGACCAGCGTCCGGAATTCGTTGTCGTGCTCGTCGGGGTTCAGCCCGCGCCCGCGCAGTTGCTCACGCGCCGCGAAGTCGGCGTTGCCGCCGAGTACGATGTCCGTGCCGCGGCCCGCCATGTTGGTGGCGATCGTCACCACGCCGGGCGCGCCGGCCTGGGCGACGAGGTAGGCCTCCTTCTCGTGGTACTTGGCGTTCAAGACCTCGCAGTTGATGCCGCGCGCCTTGAAGATCTTGGCCAGCCGCTCGCTCTTCTCGATGCTGACGGTGCCGACCAGCACGGGCTGGTTCTTCTGCTGGCGCTCCATCACGTCGTCGGCGATCGCGTTGTACTTGGCCTTTTCGGTCTTGTAGACCACGTCGGCCTGGTCCTTCCTTACCACCGGCATGTTCGTCGGCACCACGACCACGTCCATGCCGTAGATCTTCTTGAACTCCTCTTCCTCGGTCTTGGCCGTGCCGGTCATGCCGGCCAGCTTGTGGTAGATGCGGAAGAAGTTCTGCAGCGTGATGCTGGCCAGGGTCTGGCTCTCGGGCTTGACGTTGAGCCCCTCCTTGGCCTCGATCGCCTGGTGCAGGCCGTCGGAGTAGCGCCGCCCGAACATCAGCCGGCCGGTAAACTCGTCGACGATGATCACCTGGCCGTCCTTGACGACGTACTCCGTGTCGCGCTGGTAGAGCCCGTGGGCCCTCAGCGACTGCTGCACGAAGTGGGCGACCTCGGTGTTGACGAAGGCGAACAGGTTCGGCTCGTCGTCCTCGGTGTTGGGATCGTCCTTGAGCAGGTCGGTCAGCTCGCGCTCGACCTTGGCGATGCCGCGCGCGGTCAGCGCCGAGCTGTGCGCCTTACGGTCGTACTCGTAATCCCACTCCTTGGTGGCGTCGTCGTCGTACTTCTTGCGCCGAAGCTGCTCCAGCAGGTCCTTGGGCTTCTCCTCGCCGGTGACGTCCCGGCTGCGCAGCCGGCGGATCACGCCGTCGACGCGGTTGTAGAGGCTGGTGTCCTCGTTGGAGGTGCCGGAGATGATCAGCGGCGTGCGGGCCTCGTCGATCAGGATGCTGTCGCACTCGTCGACGATGCCGAAGTTCAGCTCGCCCTGGACGATCTCGCGTTCGTGGATCACCATGTTGTCGCGCAGGTAGTCGAAGCCGAACTCGTTGTTCGTGCCGTAAACGACGTCCTGCTTGTAGACTTCGTGGCGCTTCTCGCCGCGCACGCTATGGCCGAGGAAACCGACGCTGATCCCGAGCAGGCGGTAGATCGGCCCCATCCACTCCGCGCCGTGGCTGGCCAGGTAGTCGTTGACCGTGATCAGGTGCGAGCCGCGGCCGGTCAGGCTGTTCAAGGTCAGCGCGGGCACGGCCGCCAGGGTTTTGCCCTCGCCCGTCTTCTGCTCGGCGATGCGGCCCTCGTGCAGCGCGATCGAGGCGATCATTTGCACGTCGAAGTTGCGCATGCCCGTGGTGCGGATCGAGGATTCGCGGCAGAGCGCGAAGACCTCGGGCAGGTGATGCTTCATCGCCGCTTCGACTTTCTCGTGCGGGTTGCCGTTTTTGGCGACGGTGTCCTGGATTTCGCGGCGGATTTCGTCGATCCGCTCGCGCATCTGGGCGTTGGACAGGTCCTTGACGCGCGGTTCCAGGTCGTTGATGACCGCGACCGTCTTGCGCAGGCGCGCCAGGTCGCGTTTGTTGGAGTCAAACAATAGTCCGAAAATATCCATTGCGTTATGGGGATTGTACTGAGTTCGACGCCGGCCGGGCCCCGGCCGGTGTCCGCCAGCGGCGGAATGGTCCACGCAATGGACTGGCTACGGGCCGCGCGTCCACTGGACCGCGCCTTCGGGCCCGGTGGACCGGGGCTGGTTCAGCGGCCGGCCGGCCAGCCGGCCCGTAACCTCCGGCGCCAGGCCGACCAGACTCGGCAACAGGATGGCCGCGCCGGCGTCGGGCGCGCCCGCAGCGCTCAGCCCCAGTTCGGCGCTGACACTGCCGCGGATCTCGGGGCGTTGCGCGGTGGAGAGCAGGCCGCAGGCGGCCTGGCTGAACGGCTGGGGCGCCAGCGAAGTCACCAGCACCAGAGTCAGCGTCAGGCACGGTCCCATCGGGATCATCGCGCTCCGGTTCTGCTGTTTAGTGCCCATGCCGTAAGTGCCGGCCGTCCCCCGCCGGCGGTGTTAGACCATCCGCTCGTACATGTCGATCTCTTCCTGGACCTCGATCGAGTACTTGGCCCAGGGGATCGCCTTCAGCCGCGCGGGTTCGATGCTCTTGCCCGTCTTCTGGCAAATGCCGTAATAACCTTCCTCGATCGCCACCAGCGCGTCCTCAATGTCGCGCAGGGTCTTCTCCAGGTTGCGGATCATCAGCTCGTCCTTGGCCAACTCGCTGCTCTCCGTGATGAAATCGCTGTCGGGATCGCCGCTGTTGCGTTCGTAAACGCGGTCCTCGTCCAGCGACTTCTTCACTTTCTTGCGCAAGCCCGTGAGCTGCTTGGATATCTCTTCCTTCTTATCCTCGAGCAGCGCCTGGTATTTCGGCAGGTCCGCCTCTTTAATCGTCATGTCGTCTGTCTCGCCTCGCGAACTTAATCAAGCTAATAATATTACTGTATAGCCAAAATAGACGCAACTGGCATAATAGCCCCACCGGAGGACGGCGATGAAGATATACGTGATCTGCGACCTGGAAGGAGTGGCCGGCGGCGTCGACCATAAGCGGCAGTGCTGGTTCAACGGCGAGTATTACCACCAGCTGCGCCGGCTGGCGACGCTGGAGCTCAACGCGCTGGTCGAGGGGGCGTTGGCCGGGGGCGCGACGGAGATCGTCGCCTGGGACGGCCACGGGCCCTTTCCCGGCGGGCTCGACGTGGAGCTGCTGCACCCCGAATGCCAGCTGGTGATGGGGGCCGGCGGCGGGGGCCCGGCCGGGCTGGACGAGTCGTTCGCCGCGATGTTCCTCTGCGGCTTCCACGGGATGGCCAGCGCGCCGCGCGGCGTGATGGCCCACAGCTTCGCCGCTCACGTGGAGGCCTGCTGGATCAACGGCGAGCTGATCGGCGAGATCGGGGCGAACCTGAACCTGGCGGGCAGCCGCGGCGTGCCCGGCGTATTCATCTGCGGCGACCGCGCCGCCGCGGACGAGGCCCGGGCGCTGGTGCCCCAGATCGAGACCGCCGTGGTCAAGCAGGGGCTGGCCTCCGCGCGCACGCTGCTGGCGCCGGTGCCGATGCTGACGCTGGCGCCGGAGAAGGCGCGGCAGGTGATCCGCGAGACCGCCGAGCGCGCGATGGGGCTGATCGGCCGGATCGAGCCGTACCGGATCGAGCCGCCGTTCGTCTGGCGCACCAAGTTCGTGAGCGAGAAATACACCGAGCACGCCCTGGAGCAGCCCGGCGTGACGCGCGTCGACGCCCTGACCGTCGAGCTGGCCAGCGCGGACGAGCTGCGCCTGGTGCTGTAAACCGGCCGCCGTGCTATCATGCCCGCATGCGAGTAATCGTGACCGGCGGGGCCGGCTTTATCGGCAGCAACCTTGTCTTCGAGATCCTGGAGCGGCATCCGGAGGCCAAGATCCACGTGGTGGACGACTTCTCCTCGGCCAGCTTCAAAAACCTGACCGGGTTCAACGGCGACGTGCTCGCGCGGCCCTGCGAGGAAGTCAACTGGGAAGCGCAGTTCGGGCCGCTGGACCACTCGGCTCAGAAGGTCTCGGCGATCTACCACTTGGCCTCGATCACCGACACGACGGTCACCGACCAGCGCGAGATGGTCGAACGCAACGTGGAGGGCTTTCGCAATGTGCTCCGCTTCGCGCTCAAGCGCGGGATCCGCGTGGTCTACGCCTCCAGCGGCGCGACCTACGGCCAGGCCGACGGCGTGATGCGGGAGGACCAGCCGCCCGCGCCGGCGAACGTCTACGGCTTCTCCAAGATGATCCTCGACAACTTGGCGCGCGAGGCGGCGGCGATGAGCAACCTGCCGATCGTCGGCGTGCGCTATTTCAACGTCTACGGCCCGCGCGAGGCGCACAAGGGCAAGATGGCCAGCATGGTTTACCAGCTGTACCGGCAGATGACCGCCGGCGCGCGCCCGCGCGTCTTCCAGGCAGGCCAGCACAAGCGCGATTTCGTCTACGTCAAGGACGCGGTGGCCGGCACGCTGTTGGCCGGGCAATGCGACCGGCCCGGCGTCTTCAATATCGGCAGCGGCGCGGCGTTCAGTTTCAACGAGGTGATCGGCTGCCTGAACGCGGCGCTGGCGACCAGCCTGGAGCCCGAGTACATCGACAATCCCTACGAGGCGTTCTACCAGCACCATACCGAGGCGGACCTGACGCGCGCCAACGAGGTGCTGGGCTACCGGCCGCAATGGCTGCCCGCGGAAGGGATTAGGGATTACGTCGACTGGCTGAAGGGCTAACCGCGGCCGGAATTGCCGGCGGCGATCGGCTCGCTAAGATATTGCAGATCGCGGCGATAGGTGACCAGTCCCAGTTCGAACAAGGCTTCACCGAACTTGAGCAGCGACGCTGCATGCGCCGTTGTCCAGCTGTAATCCAGGCTTTCGTTCAGATAACGGCGGATGAAATCCTCGTCCCAGCCCAGTTCCTCCGTCGCGCGGGCGATCACCGTGTCGCGCTGCTCGCAAGCCCAGGCGCAGGCCTCCTGGACGATCTCGGCCAGCCGCGGATCGCCGCCCACCGGTGCCAGCCAGAGCGTCAGCACCATCGGCAGACCGGTCATTTGGTGCCAATACTCCGCCAGATCGTAGCGGAACCGTGACTCATGGCAGGCCGACAGCGCCGGATCTCCGACGACCAGGCAGGCGTCGAGCTCCTTGAGCGAGCGGCAGGTGTCGGCCGGGCGCATGTGGTAGTTGATCGCCGCGCCGGGCCTCAGCCAGTGCAGCGCCAGCCGCAACAACAGGTTCGTCGACCGGCTGGCGGCGTCCAGCGCGATCTGACGCAGGTGCTCGAGCTGCAGGTTGCTGAACAGCAGGGCATCGGCCCCGCCGCAAGAGCTGATCGCGCAGCCGGGGATGATCGCGTAATTGCCGTTGAAGTACTCGCTGCTGCTGGTCAGCGCGGCATCGAGCGCGCCGCACCTGAGCATGTCCGCCAGCCGCGCGGGCGAGGCGAACGCGAGCTCGATACCGGTCCGGCCGGCCAGGCCCGCCGCCAGCGGTCGCGCGTTAAGATATGGTGTGACGCCGATACGCATCATCTGAATATTAACAGATACGGAACGGATTTATGAGTGACCGCCAGCATTTTACGACCGGCAACCCGTGGGAACGGGCCATCGGCTTCTCGCGCGCCGTCCGTGTCGGCCCGTTCGTCTACACCGCGGGCACGGTCGCCAGCGACGAGCAGGGCGTGATCCAGGGCGCGGACTGCTACGCGCAATGCTGCTATATCCTCGACAAGCTGGCGGGCGTGCTCCAGGCCGCGGGCAGCGACCTGTCGCATGTCGTGCGGGTCGTCTGCTACCTGACCGACCTGGCGGACAGCGACGGCTTCACCCGCGCGCATCGCGAATATTTCTCCGCGGTCCAGCCGGCAACGACGTGTGTCGCCGTGCGGGAGCTGTTCGGGACAGGTTCCGTCGTGGAGATCGAGCTGACGGCGATCACGCCGCACAAAGCCTAGCCGGCCGGTTCCGCCGGGCCATTGTCCGCAGGCTCACCGCCCACGGCTTCCTCCCCGGCCGGCTCCGCGGGCAGCTCCCAGAAAATGCGGGATACTTCCGCCGCTTCCTCGCCGTCAACCATCACGTGCGTCGAGGCGGTCCGCGGATCGTACACGATCACCAGCCGCACCGTGCTGCCGGACTTGTCGGCGGGCGGCAGGTTGGCGGGGACAAAGCCGATCGCCGCCAGCGGCGCGTACTCGTCGGGCAGTACGGGCCCCGGCCACAGCAAGGCGCAGACGCTGATCATCAGCGGCCAGACCACCCCGGCCAGGGCGAAAAGCAGGCTGTGGATAGAACTGCGCCACGACATGCGTTAGAGTATAACGCCGGCCCATCGATGGGCGAAATAGAAGGAGATGCTCAAATGTCATGGGGTTTTCCGATGCGGGGATTGTTCGTAATAGCTGCTCTGTTGTTCTTGGGACTAGTATCGCCGTCCTGCATTGAAGCTAATAAGTACAAGGAAAAAGCCGAAGCAACTGGATTGAATCCCGGCGTCAACTACATGCAGCCGGTCAAATGGCGCATGACCTATCACTACCGCGTGCGCGAGATCCATCCGGACCGCGAATACGTCGGAACCACGCCGCCCTCCTACGACCCGCTGATCCCGACGGTCGGGCCCGGCACGTATGAAGTCTGGTTCGTCGGCCCGCGCGAGGGGGAGGAAATCCGTGGCGTCAAGCAGATCTACGCCAGTCCCGAGCCGACCGAGGTCGCCAAAAGCACGGGTGACATCAATATGTACTACTACGATTTCGCGCCCGACGGCCATCTGCCGCGCGAGATCCAGGCCTCGATCCAGTGGGAGTTCATCACCTTCGAGCGCTACGCCTACTGGAAGGGCATGCCCGAACTTGAGTACGACAAAAACAGCGAGTTGTTTAAAACCTACACGGCTGAGGAATCGCCGATCACCTTTCATAAGGGGCTGGTGCGGGAAGCCAAGAGCCTGATTCCCAAGGAATATCCCAACGATTACGTGACAACGGCAATGAACTGCTACAACTACATTCTTGCCAATTTCGAGTATGACCTGCACCAGGAAGAATTCGCCGAGTTTACGGGAAGACCCATGCTGTACGATTCCAGCCGGTGCTGGGACAACAAGACCGGACAATGTGACGAGTTTGCCAATGTGATATGTTCGATGCTGCGCAGTGCCGGTATTCCCTGCCGACCGGTCGCCGGTTTGGTGCATCAGGTGATTGAGGAAGGGGACTCTCGGGAAGTTTATTTAATGGCCGGTGGCCACGCCTGGGCCGAGTTCTATATACCAGAAGTTGGCTGGATACCGCTGGACCCGACCTGGGGGATGAGCATACCTGATGGCGTGATCAACCCATATTACAGCTATATGGGTTACCAGCGGAACATACCCGGCGTGGATTATTTCTTCGGCAAGCACGACCCCTTCCGGATCACGATGTTCAAGGGCTGGAATACCCAGCTCAATCCCGCACCGAAAACGCCGAACGCCGAGTCGTCGGAGACATGGTTCGTCGGCCATACCGACCGAATGTCCGGCATCAAGGATCTGACCTACGGCTGGGAAGGCAGCTACGGTCGCTACTATACAAACATACACGGCTGGGCACGTGCCGCCGACCAAGTCGGCTACAACTTCCGGCCCGAGCTGGAGATCCTCGGTCCGGTCGATCCGCGGGACATTCCAGAAGTTATCAAGGAAATTGAAGCTGAAGGCAATCACTTCGTTGACGTGCCGGCAATCAACGGGAACTGGCCGTTCAACACCATTGAGTTGGAGTGGCGCCATGATGAAAACGGCGAGTAATTCCCGCCGGCAGGCCCGCCGACGGTAGCGGGATAGGCCTGGGCTAATTCAGAAACGGCAATTATCTGAAACGTCGACGATTCTGCCGTATAATACCGGCAGTCGATAAATCGACAGCGGCCGCGCCTGAGCGTGGCTGGGGAACAGCTAAGGTGGTTTATATGCACGCCGTTAGACCTGCCATCATGAAGGCAGTTGTACTTGTGGGGATAGCAATACTGGGCCTCTGGTTGCCCGCCTGCAATTCAGGCGGCGCGACCGGCGGTTTGCGCGGCCTGAAGCCGGGCCTCAACTACATGCAGCCGTTGAAGTGGCGCCTGACCTATCGCTACCGCGTCCGCGAGATCATCGCCAACCGGCCGTATATCCGCGAACGTCCGTCCACCTTCGATCCGACCGTGCCGGCGGCGGGACCGGGCACCTATGAGGTGTGGATGGTCGGCCCGCGGAACGGCGATGAGATCCGCGGAATGAAATGCAACTATGCCAGTCCGGAGCCCACCCAAATCACGCCGGTCGAAGGTGGAATCGACATGATCTACTACGACTTCGCACCCGACGGCAACCTGCCCCAGGAGATCACCGCCGCGATCCAATGGGAGTTTTATACGTTCGAGCGCTACGCGTATTGGGAAGGGATGGACATCGGCGAATACGACAAAGACAGCGAATTATACAAGGAATACACCAAAGTCGAATACCCGATCACGACCAACAAAGTCATCCGGAATGCTGTGAATGATCTCATTCCCAAGGAGCATCCCGAGGACTACATCACAACGGCCCTGGGCTGCTACAACTATGTCGTCTGCAACTTCGAGTACGACTTTTCGCAACCTTACTGGGTCATGTATAACGGCGGTCAGGCGATGCATGATTCCACGCGCTGCTGGGAAAATCGCACCGGGGTCTGCGACGAGTTCGCCAATGTGATGTGCTCCATGCTTCGAACCGCCGGAATCCCCGCCCGGCCTGTCGCGGGCATCGTTCACCTGATCGATGAATACGATGAAAAGACGAACATCCTGGTAGCTGGAGGACATGCCTGGGCGGAATTCTACCTGCCCGATATCGGCTGGGTACCGCTCGATCCTACCTGGGGTATGGATACGGAAGCGCGCGAGACGATCAAGCCCTATTGGAGCATGATGGGTTCAGCGCGCGGCATCCCGCAAGTTGACTATTACTTCGGCAAGCATGATCCCTACCGGATTACCATGTTTAAAAACTGGAACATGACGCTGACACCTGCGCCGAAAACGCCGGATGCTGATACCGAAGAGATGTGGTTTGTCGGCCATACCGACCGATTCAGTGGGATCCGCGAAGTGGAGTACGGCTGGGAGGGCCAGCCCGGCATCGGTGGTGGTTGAGCCCTGGGCTGGCGGAGATCCGCCGATGTCGCCGGATTCAACTTCGATTATGAACTGGAAGCCCTGGGCCCCGTCGATCCCCGCGAGATCAAGGACATCATCGAGGAAATCAAGGCCGAGGGGTACAACTTCGTTCTATCGCCGCCGATGCCCGGTCGATGGCCGCTGCGCACGGATGATCCCATCAGCCAGATCCCGCCGCCCGATCCTGACGACGAGGGCTGCGAAGGCGGCACTTGAGCCTCCTGCTAGCGGCCGGGGGCCGCCTGAGCCTGTGCTAAGATGCTTGCTGCGCATGGGGAGCCGCGTAGCGGCTGAGAGGGTGTAGCGGGAAATCCCGTCCAAGCCGACCCATTGAACCTGATCCGGGTAATGCCGGCGCAGGAATGTGTCCGCTGCGATGTTTACCGACTCTCCACAGCCTGGACACCGGCTGGCGCGCGATGGAGGAAGGGCATGGTAAGCGACATTAAACCGACGACGCCGAAGCAGCGCACGCTGGGCACGCTGGACCTGATGCTGATCTGGTTCGGCGCGGCGATCGCGATCACCGAAATCTGGGCCGGCGGGCTGCCGCAGCTGACCGGCCTGGGCCTGGCGCTGGGCCTCGTCGCGATCGTGATCGGCCGGCTGATCGGCAACGGGCTGATGGGCGCGATGGCGCGGATCGGCGCCGGCACCGGCCTGCCGACGATGGTCCTGACGCGGCCCGCCTTCGGCATCCGCGGCAGCTTCCTGCCCGCGCTGTTCAACGTGCTGCAGCTGATCGGCTGGACCGGCTGGATGCTGTTCGTCGGCTTCCTCTACATGGACATCCTCGCCGGCTACGTGAACCTGCCGACGGCGGCGGAAGCGCCCGTCATGAAGTGGGTCTGGGTGATCCTGCTCGGCGTGCTCTGCACGCTCTGGGCGCTGGGCGGCAGCCGCTTCTGGAAGGTGGCGCAACGTACCAGCGCCGTGCTGCTGTTCCTGCTGACGATTGCGCTGACGGTGCTGGTCCTGCAGCAGTACGACTTCACGCAGCTCTGGCACCCCGGCCAGGGCGACGCGCTGGGCATCTTAAGCGGCGCCGACCTGGTGATCGCGATGAGCGTCTCCTGGCTGCCGCTGGTCGCCGATTACAGCCGCTACGCGAAAAAGCAGCGCAGCGGCTCCGTCGGCACCTTCTGGGGCTATTTCATCGGCGGGACGTGGATGTACGCCGTCGGCCTGCTGGTCGCGCTGGCCACGACCACCGACTCGCCGGACCAGATGGTGATCCAGGTGATGGGCGAGCAGGGCCTGGGCTGGGCCGTCGCCGCCGTCGTCCTGGTGCTGATCAGTACAGTGACTACGACGTTTTTGGACATCTTCTCGACGGTGGTCAGCACGCAAAACCTCTGGCCGGGCTTTCCCGAGAAGTTCGGCAACGTGGTCATCGGCGCGCTGGGCATCGTCACCGCGTTGTTCCTGGATGTGTATGCCTATGCGCCGTTCCTGGAAGCGATCGGCGCGATCTTCCTGCCGGCCTTCACGATCGTGCTGGCGGACTTCTACTTCGTGCGCCGGCGGCAGATCTTCGCCTCGGAGATCAACACGCACCGCGGCAGCTACTGGTACCGCGGCGGCTTCAACTGGCGTGCGCTGATGGCCTGGCTGGCCGGCTTCCTGATCTACGACTGGGCGCGCGGCTGGGCCAGTATCAACTTCTTCCTGGCTAAGCTTCAATACCTGTGGTTGAAAGCCAGCGGTGCCATCAGCCAAGGCGGTGAAGCCGCAATCAACATTACCCAGGCCTGGCGCATCCCCACGGAACCCTGGCCGACGGGCTCCAGCCTGCCCTGTATCATCGGCACGGCGATCGTGTACCTGCTGCTGGTGGCGGTCTTCGGCAGCGGCGCGCGGAAGCGGTAGTTGTGGGCCACGGCCACGCCGTCGGATTCTGGAGCGCGGCCGCCTCGGCCGCATTGTGGAAAGGTTAACGGTTAAAGGTGAAAGGGAAAAGGGGTTGAAGAAAGGCCTTCGGCCTGATTCCCAGCCCTTTAACCTTTAACCATTCACCTATAACCTGTCCGAGCGCAAGCACGGGGGCTTGCGCTACTGATGGGCGACGTCACGCCACGGCGTGATCGCCCCTGCAGTCATCAGCGGATTACCCTTGATACCGTTATAATCCCACCGTGGGTCAAGGGCAGTCCGGCGATCCCACCATCCTCGACTGGTGGTTTCGCCGTCAAACACGGGCCTGGGCGCGCCAGTGGCGCTGGCTGCTAGTGTTAACTGCCGTGCTGGCGATTACTTCGCTGATGTCGAACATACTTTATCAAGTATCTGATTTCCTTCTTATACATGCTGAGGATAGCGTTACTCTGGGTTTTTTGGATTCGACCGTATATAAAGTATTTCGATACATCGATCGCAATTTCCGTACTTACTTACACGTAATTTCATATCTCAAAATTTTCTGTGTTAGCATACTGCTAACGAGTTATATGCCGCGATTATTGCTACCGAAGGAAATAGCAACGGTTGCCAGTATCAAACAGGTTTTTCGACGCACGCTCTACTTATGCCGCTCGCATAGCTGGACGATTGTATTGCTGTTGGTCATCGGCCCAATCTGGCTGGCGAAAGTTACTGAATTAAGCTTGCGGTGCTGGGTATATGAAGCCAGTTATTCAAGCTTGGCTTGTAGCCTAAGTATGATCCTGGCCCAGATGGGAATCTGGCTGATTATCATTGAATGCCTGCTTGCGCTATTGCTAAGACGTCCATACAAAGCAGCTAATTACCCATTATTCTTAATGCCGGTGATAATGTACACGGCTTTTTACGCGCTTTGGCAATCGGGCTTGCCGGTAAATGTAGCTAACTATGCGCTAGACGGCCGCTTCACTCCCATTCCCAACGCAGATGACATCTGGATTGCCGTAGCGCATGTAGCGTTGACCCTGGGCGGTATGGTGCTTGCCGCCGCCTGGTGGCCGCGAGTAATTCAAAGCGCAAGCCTGAAGGGCTGGTGGAGTTTGTTCGGCTTTATCAGCTTCAGCCTGGTATTACCGGGAATTTTCTATTGTTGTCCCAACCTCTGGTTATCCAGGATTGTGTACGCGATGAGTGCTTTGGGCAAGGGCGTCTGGTTGGGCAATCCCGTCGCAGGTTGGTCAATTCCATTACCTCTGTACTGGAATCCGTATTATCTTGATAGCCAGCTCGTTAGCAGTGCCAGCCACTGTCAGCAATTGAACAATCTAGACTGGAATGCTTACAATTGGATTAGTAGTGATCCACATGTAGTCCTTGGCCCGTATATCTACGTCCCAGCTTCCATCGCCTTGCTGTGGTACGTCTTCTACTACGCCTACTCCATCGCGATCATTTGGCGGGCGAACAACCGCGTACCCGAGGGCTTCCGTGGGACCTGGGAGCAATAGGGGCGCTGGCCGCGGATAGGAAGGTTAACGGTTAAAGGTGAAAGGGAA
>JAFGCY010000081.1 GCA_016932385.1 bacterium
AAGACAGCCAAACGCACATCACCACCTCGGCTTGGATCCAACCTTTAACCATTTCCCTTTAACCTGGCCGTCATAAGCCCCCGTGCTTGCGATCCGGCAAGCGTAAGTGATAAGCATAAGCCCCATCGCGGCGGCCGTCGCGGCCGCCGGATCGCGACCTAACACGTATTTAACGCAAGAACCGGCGGGCATCGGTATAATAAGGTGTTGGGATAAGTGGATGGCGGCAAGGAGGTCGCCATAATGGATGCAATCAAGGGGCTGCTCTCCACGGTTGGAGGCAACATCTGGCAGCAATACAAGTACTTTCTGCAGGCGCTTCGCGATGTCCGGAGCGGCCAGGCGAATCCCGAGACGACCGTCGACGAAAAGACGCTGCTGCGCTACAAGCTCGATCCCGATGAACGCGGGTTGTTAAAGAGCGCACGTCCCGCCGACAGCATCCGCCAAGTCACGGCCCAGGAACAATCCAACGTCAACCGACTCACCAACGAGGCCCATGCCCGCGGCGAGGATGTCGTCGCGGTCAACGTCAGCTACCGGGCCGACATCGTTGATGGCCAACTGGCAATCCGGGCCGGCCATACCGAGGTGGTCAGCAAGCCACGGGCTGAAAACGCGCCTCAACCGGCGGACTGCGCCGGCCAATCGGTTGCCGGCCAGGCCGTCGGGGAACGTTACGGTATCGGCCTGGCGAACCTGCTGGCGACGACCAGCCCCCAGACCCTGGCCGAGGGCGACGATGCCCAGTGGCGCCGGCTCGTCGCGGGCCTGATGCCCGGCAGCGCCGACCCGCGCGCCAACCGGGTGGTTGTCTCCCCGCCGGCGGCGGACTGGATCGTGGAATAAAGCCGGACCCGCGCTACTCCTCCGGCGTCAGCCAGGGGGCGCCGGGCTGCATGTCGATGGTATTCTCGCCGTTAGCCATCATGATCCCGATCTCGCGCGAGGTAATCGGCGCGAAGGAGCACAGCTCGATCGCGTAGATCCGGCGCTCCGCCGGCTCTAGGCTCGCCACCAGCCGGATGCAGCGCTCCAGATCCGTCTTGCCCGTCGTCAGCAATTCGTAACGGGCGATCGCCAGGTTGTACTCGGCCAGCGGATTGCCGGCGGCCTTGGCGACATCCTCGTCGTAAACCGTCAGCCGTTTGATCGCCTTGCGCAGGTAGTCGCGGTGGCCGTGTTTATGCGCGTAGTAGGCCAGGCGGCAGGCGGCGCGGTAACCCGCCAGCCCGGGCCGGATCAGCGCGCTGGCCTGGCGTGGCAGGTACTGCTTGTCCTCGCTGAGCAGGCACTCGCACAGGAGATCCTCTTCCTGCTCGCTCTCCACCAAATGCCGGCTGGCCCAGGCGGTGCGGCAGGCCATCGAACGCACATAGCGCCCGCCCACGAACTGCGCCAGGTAGGACACGGTGCTGAGCATCCACCAGCCCAGGCCGCAGTCGACCACGGCGTTGGGCATATAAGGCAGCACAGCGCTGATCATGGACGACATTACGTTGAAGTCCCCCATTACAGGCGCAAGTTGCTGTGACAACCACGTCACCGTGGCCCGATTGTGATCGTTGATCAGCTTGAGCTGCTGCATAGTGACATTGGACAGCCCAGGAAATTGGTTTAAACCCGCTGCCCGGTTAAACTATACACGAATTTCATCAAGATAAAACTAAACATTATTATAGCAATATCGATGAAATACCGTCCGAAAGGTTAAATCATGCGGCGAAAGTGCCTGATTGAGAGCCAGTTTTAGCTATATGACTATACATATTTATAGCAATATTCAAGTATTGCATTAAATCTCTCAATTCAATGTAGAAAAACTGAAGGCTTGTCCTTATAATTACTGCGAGAGGGGGGGACACCATTCCCCCTGTTTTTATCGGAGCAGTTGATGTGGGTATGTATGGCAAAGCTGGACGATGGTGCCTATTGCGGGCACGTCAATGAAGATCAGGTTTGCACATGCTTAAGGTGCGGAAAACGCCGGCCAGGGGGCAACCGCTGGTCGATCCGGAACTTTTTTAGTTGGTTGGGTGAGCTTCTGGTCTGGGACCGGGTGCCACATTAAATAGGATTCAATCCTTGAAAGGCCAAGCAATTGGCATTCTAATTCACCGCTAAAAGGGCAGGCAAAGCCTGCCCTCTTTATTGCGTGCTGCAGGCCCTGGATGTAACCGCCGATCGATTCGGCGCTTTTCTCCGGAAATCTACCCGAGAACTGCCGGCGATTGAACCAATACAACTTATTGAGTTGGCGATAATTTTTTGGCGATCTGCAACTTCGAAATCCGCTGTTTACACACTACCCAAAACCTGATTACCATATACTACTTAATATAGCCCAATCAGAATAATCAAACTTGGTGATAATTCAATCACTAAAGTGCGAAGAACCGATGGTTTGTTTTGTGACAGGCTTGGATCTCGGTGTTTGACGAAAACCGGGCGATTCGGGCATGGCAATCAGTCCTGGCAGGCACGAAAGTTAAATTTTCACCCAATTTCCACTTTTTTTATCGGATTCAACTGGCCATGCGTATAGTATATTGAGTCAAAAAGGTAAAATTTTGGTTTACTGGCCTGCGCATATTCTCCTGATCCGTATAATCCACCTTATCAGGGGTGGACAGGGGTTTACTGAGTAGGGAGATATCGGGATTGGGGAAGGCGCCGGAAAAATGGCCCCTGATGTCGAATCTCCTTTTTGTTGGGCAAAATCCCCGAAGGCAACGGCCAAGCCGATTCGTTGTCCACATTGATTCGGCGGCGGCGAATCGAATGGACCCAACTGCGGAAGCGCTGTCTTGGCGCCACGGTCACGCCGTTGGCGACAAACTCACCCAACGGGTATAGTAACAACGAAGACACAAGTTGGTGGACAGTATTAATGCGGAGGTAATGTTTATGCTCAGGCGTGTCAGCTGGCTGGTGATTCTGCTTGCACTCACTGCTGGTTCCTGCGGCGGCGACACGGACGAGATCCTCTATCGGCCCACCTATTGGGATTCACCGCGTTTCGAGAAGCTGGTGCTCTCAGCCGACGGCCGCTACCTGTCGGTGGAAAACGGGGGGGTGATCCAACTCTCTAACCAGGACCTGACCCTGATCAGCGAGATCGATCCGGGGCTGGTACCCGGTAATATCGGCCATCGGGATAACCTGCCCGGCCAGCCGGTCGAACCTGAGGGCTACCGCGTTTATACGACAATCTGGTCGCCCGCCGCCAGCGCCCGTGAATACGGTCAAGCCCACCTGGCCTGTCTGGATGAAACCGGCGGTATCTGCTGGCAGGCGGACCTCAGCTCGCATGTCGGTTACAACGCCTTTGACATGGTAATCGGCGCAGACGGCCGGCATTTCCTTTGCGGCCAGCTTCGCACTCAGGCGATCGGCCCCGCGGGCGAACAGCTATGGGTCAGCGAGCCCGGCGCCGAGACGCTCTACGCGGCGGCCGACGGCACGCTTTACGCCTTGGGATGGGGCGGCGAACTTCATGCGCTGGCCGCCGACGGCAGCCTGCAGTGGTCCGTCACCGCGGCGGACCTGGCGGACACCATCGGCTCCCTGCATTCCGCCGAATTACTGCCGGCGGGCAACCTGCTGGTCGTGTTCGACGACTCGGAAATCTTCGCCATCACCGCCGCGGGTGAGCTGGCCTGGCACTTCGAGGAGAACGCGGAGGACATTCACCGCGGATACATCAGCGGCACCGTCAGCGCCGACGGTCGCCTGTACTTCGTGGTCCGCCAAGGCGATTATATTGCCGAGCCGTATGGCCATTACGAGTATTCGTACTCGCTGGCGGCCCTCGACGCCGCCACCGGCACAGCCG
The DNA here is from genome assembly GCA_016932385.1 of bacterium. Lineage (GTDB taxonomy): Bacteria > 4484-113 > 4484-113 > 4484-113 > JAFGCY01 > JAFGCY01. Next base: position 3,836 of record JAFGCY010000081.1, read on the forward strand.
TGCTGTCAGTTCCGCTGACTGACGGCGACTACTTCGCGATCCTGGGCTGCGATGCCGACGGCAATCTAGTGGCGGCCCGCCGCGACGTTTTCTATTGGAACCAACTGCGCCATTACAATGCGGCCGGTGTAGAAGTAAAAAGGACCTGGCTGGCTCACCACGGTGAATCCCTGCTGTCCGCGTCGGTCTCGGCCGCCGGCGTCATCTACTACCAGTCGCTGGTCACCACCGCTCCGGACAAGCAGGACTACATGCTCGTGGCGATGGACCTTGACGGAAACGAGATCAATACCGTGACAACGGACAAGGGCCGCTGGGTTACCGAGCCGATCTATGACTCCATTGACTAGTCATCAGTAGTCTGCGGCAGGTGAGTAAAGACCGGCAGTACCATGGGCGCTTTGCTGCGTCCTTTCCCCAGTAATACAAGCGGCCTGGCTGGAACGGTGTTCCGCCGCATCCGGCAGGAGATCGTACACGATAAGTCCAGGTGGCATGGTATAAGAGATGGTATGAAGCGCTTGATATTAATCATCGGTCTGTTATTGATTACCGTCGGCTGCACCAAGGGCGCCGATACCGCCGGCGACGGCTCGACGGTGTCGGCCGCGGGCCATGTCGCCATCGGCGATCCGGCGCCGGATTTCTCCCTGCCCGGCTACCCGCACCAGGAATTCCGGCTGGCCGACCAGCTGGCGGACCACATCGTCGTGCTCTACTTTTATCCGAAGGACAACACGCCCGACTGCACGACGGAGGCCTGCACCTTCCGCGACACCTACGGCGAGTTTATCCAGCACGGCGCGGTGATCGTCGGCGTCAGCCGCGACGACCTGGAATCCCACGCGTTGTTCGCCGACGAGCTGGACCTGCCCTTCCCATTGCTCTGCGACGCCGACGGCCAGGTGCGGGACAGCTTCGGCAACCCGGACGGCTCGAGCCAGCTCATCCCGCGGATCACCTATGTCATCGACCGCCAGGGCATCGTGCGCGAGATCATCAGCCCCGCCGACGCCAAGGACCTGCAACAGCACATCAGCCTGTCGCTGGGCGCGGTGAAAAAGCTCAACGCCGCGGCCGGCGAGAACTGAGAGCTGGGAACCGGCACCTAATGATTACTCGCCGACCACTGGCAACTGCCAACTTACAACTAGCTTGTGTGGAAGGCGTCCCCGACGCCGTTTCAAAGCCGAGGCAGACCGAAGCATTTTAAGTTTAAGTCGTTAGTTTAAACACGTTGATGACTGCCGCGCCTGGATGATTTGCCACGCTCGTTTCCGTTCTTTTAAGAAATCTGAAGAGCAGATGCAGACCCCTAACACCTCAATAACGAGCAAAGCCCTTAAACTTAAACTTACCTGATAAGTGCCAGGACATCGATAACACTAACAAGTGCCTGCACATCGATTACACATTAGTAGCTGCGCCATGCTAAGAGCACCTCACGACCTGTGGAGGCGTTCATGGAAGAGAAAGTCAGGCAGCCGCGGCTGGCGGCCCGGACGGCCGCCCTGCCGGGCTCAAGCCTGCGCTTACCACTTACGCTGGTTTCTCCTAATACAGCCGCGCGAACTTCAGATCGCCGTTGGTGACGTCGTAGTAGCTGATCGCCGGATAGCTGCCAATCGCCACCAGTGACGTGTACTGGCCGACATCCCCAGTTGTATCAATCGCTATCGGTGTGTCCCAGGTACTTCCACCGGCATCCGCCGCCCACACGAATTTCAGGTCGCCGTTGGCAGAATTGTAATAGCTGATTGCCGGATAGCCACTTATCACAGCCAGCGAGGTATATCTGCCGACATCGCCCGCGGTGTCAACTGAAACCGGGGTGTCCCAGGCAGTCCCGCTGGCATCCGTCGCCCGTACGTATTTCAGGTCCTGGTTTAGGGTGTCGAGGTAGCTGATCGCCGGATTACCATCCACCACAGCCAGTGAGCAGAAGTAGCCTCGCCCTGCTGAGTCCAGGGACTGCGGGGTCCCCCAGGCGCTCCCGCCGGCATCCGTGCCCCGCACATACCTCAGGTCGAGGTTAGACGCGTCGAGGTAGCTGACCGCCGGGTTGCCGTTAACTACGGCCAGGGAAGTGTATAAGCCGGCATCGCCTGTTGACGCCAAGACCACGGGCGTGCCCCAGCTGCTGCCGGTGGCGTTCGCAGCCCGGACATACTTCAAGTCGCCGTTGGTGGCGTCGTAGTAACTGATCGCCGGATTGCCGTTGACTACGGCCAGGGAGGTGTGCAAACCGACATCGCCCGTCGCATCCGGCACGGAGGCCAGCCCCCAGCTGCTGCCGTCGGCGTCGGTGGCCCGGATATACTTCAGATTGTCGCTGGATGCTTCGTAGTAGCTGATCGCCGGATTGCCGTTGACGATGGCCAGGGAGGTGTATAAGCCGACATCACTGGTTGTTTCCACGGCACTGGGCGAGTCCCAGGCATCGCCATATGCATCCGCGGCGCGCACGTACTTCAGGTTACCGTTGGTGACGTGGTAATAGCTGATCGCCGGCCTGCCATTCACCACTGCCAGCGACGTATACTGCCCGACATCGTTGTTCGTGTCCACCGCGAGTGACACCCAGCCATGGGCTGTAACCGTCAGCGAGGCCGTGTCTGTCAGCCCGCCGTCGTCGGTGATCCGCACTCTGGCGGTCACCGGTGGCCCCGCGTTGTAAGTCTGCAGTGCCGGGGCGGCCAGGCCCTGGCTGTCCGCTTCCGCGCCGGTTTCGTTGTAGGTGCCGTCACCGTCGAAGTCCCACTCGTAGTCCACCACCGACCCGTCGGTGTCGTAGGAGTCCGCCGCGCTGAAGGCTACTTCAACCGGTTCTTCGCCGGTCAGGGGTGAGCCATGCAGCACCGCCACCGGCGCACTGTTGCCTTCGTCAACACCGAAAACATACAGCTTGGTATCTAAGCTTCCTACATATACCGTTCCGTCCGCACCGATGGCCGGTGAAGATCGCACTTCGCCCCCCGTAGTGTATGACCATTTAGGCGTGCCGTCGGAATTGAGTGCATACAGCTTGTTGTCCGCGCATCCAAAATATACCGTTCCGTCTGCACTAATCGCTGGCGATGATCTACTCAGGATCCCCCCTACGGTGTAAGACCATTTCAGTGTTCCGTCAGGATTGAGAGCGAGAAGCTTGAGGTCAGCGCTTCCTGCATACACCGTTCCGTCCGCGCCGATCGCTGGCGATGAATGCACAAAACCCCCCGTAGTGTATGACCACTTCAGTGTCCCATCAGGATTGAGAGCGTAAAGTTTGTTGTCATAGCTCCCCACATACACCGTGCCGTCCGCGCCGATGGCCGGTGATGATCGCACAACGCCTTGCGTGGAGTATGACCATTTAAACGTCCCGTCGGAATTGAGCGCATACAAATCGTGGTCGTCACTGCCGATATACACCGTCCCATCCGCGCCGATCGCCGGCGATGAATGCAAATCACCCCCCGCCGTGAGGTATGACCATTTCAGCGTACCGTCAGGATTAAGCGCGTACACATTGCTGTCTAAGCTTCCTACATACACTGTTCCGTCCGCGCCGATTGCCGGTGATGATCGCACATCAGCCCCCGTAGCGTATGACCATTTCAGCGTCCCGTCAGGATTGAGCGCATACAAGTTATTGTCACTACTTCCTACATAAACAGTCCCATCCGTGCCGACGGCTGGCGAAGAATCCACATTATCACCTGTAGTGTATGACCAATTCAGCGTACCGTTTGGATTGAGCGCATATAGCTTGTCGTCTTGGCTTCCCACATACACCGTTCCGTCCGTACCAATCGCCGGCGATGAAAACACGCCACTCTGCGTAGTATACGTCCACTTTACGTTGTTGGTCTGAGCGCCGGTGTAGGGGCTGCGGCGCGTATGGCGCGGATCGCGCCCGAATGCCGGCCAGGGGGTGTCGAGGTCGAACATCTCGTTGACCCGCACCTCCGCCGTGGCCGTGGCCGTTGCGCCGCCGTTATCCGTGACGCGCACCTTCGCCGTGAAAACACCGCAGTTGTTGTAGTTGTGGGACGCAGTGTCCAGCTCGCCGTAGGCCTCATACTGCCCGTCGCCGTCGAAGTCCCATTCGTACTTTACGATGCTGCCGTCGGTGTCGTCCGACGCGGATGCATCCAGCGTAACGGCCAGGCCCTCGTCGCCGTAGGCGGGGTCCACCTGCAGATCGGCGGTCGGGTCCACGTTGGGCGGATCACCCGCGGGCTGGACCTGCACCGCCACCGTGTCCACGTCCCACGAGCCGTCGCTGTCCTCGACGCGCAGCTTGGCGTTGTACTGGCCGGCGGCTGTATAGGTATGCGGATCGGGCGTCAGGGTGTCGGTACCGGCTTCGTAGCTGCCGTCGCCGTCGAAGTCCCAGGCGTAGCTCAGCTCCGCCGCCTCGTCCTCCAGGTCGTCCGCCGTGCCGCTGAAGGTCACCTCCAGCGGGGCCGGCCCGCTCTGCGGCGTCGCCAGCGCACTGGCCGCCGGGCGGCTGTTGCCGCTGACGATCAGGCTGACCGCGCCGCAGGCCACGCACTCGCCGCCGCCGGTCGTGCCGCGCACCGCCGGGCGGATGAGGCCCGTCGCGGTGGTGTCGGCGGCCTGCAGGCCGGTGGTGTCGTCCGTCACGTCATAGCTGCCGTCGCCGTCCAGGTCCCAGGCGTAAACGTCGGCGCCGGTGGCGGTCAGTTGGATCGCGCCGTTGAGCATGCTGCTCGGCGTATCGCAGGCCAGCAGCACCGCCGGCGCCGTGCCGCCGAGCGGCGTGCCGGTCGCGGCATCGCTCAGCGCCGACTGATTGCCGGAAATGTCCACCGCCGCGACGCGTACGTAGGTCAACTCATGCAGGCCGGCCAACACGTGGCTGGTCTGGCCCACCAGGTAGCCGAGGCTGTGAACGCCGGCTTCGTCTGGTGTATTGAAGTCCGCGGCGCCGTAGTAAACCTGATAACCGGCCAGGTCGCCCGCCAGCACGTTGTGCCAGGCCAGTTCCAGGCCGCCGGCGACCGGCGCAGCGGTCAGGCCGGTGGGAGCGGAGGGCGTGGTGCTGTCGCCGGTGTCGAGCGGGTTGGCGCCGAGGCCGACCACGTCGAACGTCGCGCCGTCGTAGGCCACGCAGCAGACGAACAGGTTACCCAGCTCGGACAGGTAGTCGCTGCCGCCGGCGATCTCCGCCGCCGTGCTCAGGCGCACGTGGCTGTCGCTGAAGGGTCCGGACCAGTGCCAGTATGCATTGGCGTAATCGGCCAGGCCGAGGTAGTAGCTGCTTCGCGCACCATTACTCATGGCTAGCAGGTTCACGTCCGCGCTGATCACGCCGGGCTGAATGCCGCTCATCGGCAGCCGGTAGTACGCCCAGCTCAGTCCGCAGGCGCCGGCCGCGCCGCTGGTGAAGCGCGAGGCTTCGGCGTTGTCAGTGACGCCGGTAATGCTCTCGGTGAAGCGCTCGACGCCGGGCCTAAACTCGCTGTTCGGCGTCAGGCCGGTTACGACCTTGCCGCGTTCATCCAGCGCTTCCCAGGGCTGGGCGGCATCGACGGGCAGCGCGACGGGCCAGGTGTTGAGCTGGCCCAGGGCCGTGTCGAGGGATGGGTTGGTTTGAGGGTTGGTCAGATCGATTGCAGTCGTACCGCCCCCGCAACCCATTAAAGCAGCAAGCACGAGAATCCATAGCGCAACAAGGTTATACGTAGAAGCACGCGAGAACATGACACTGCCTCCGGTAATGATCAACGATTATACTCTCACCCGGCGCCGGATCTGTGGTCAGAACCAGCGCGGCTGTCCCCGCTACGTCCAGTATTCATGCGGGATACCAACCTGGGGGCGGGTCTAAGACCTGCCCTGACGCGGGTTGCCGACGCGACCTTGATTGAATATTTAACACTGATCACCGGCCACAGCTAACCGTGCTAAAGTATCCGCCATGCCGCTCAAAGCCATCCTGTTCGACGCCGACGGCGTGCTCTGGCGCGGAGCCGACGTCATCCATCCCGCTCCCGAGTTTATCCGCCGCGCCCAGGCCGCCGGCCTGAAGACCCTGATCGTCAGCAACAACGCCGGCCCCAACCGCGAAGCCTACTGCGACAAGTGCCGCCGGCTCGACCTGGCCTTCGCCCCCACCGACATCTTCAGCGTCAACCACCTGGCCGGGCCGTATCTCCAGGCCAACTGGCCCGATGCGCGCGTGCTGGTGATCGGCAGCCCGATGCTGACCGGCTCGATCCGCCAGCACCGGCCCGTGGACAGTGCCGACGAATGGCTGGCCCAGCGCGGCGCCACCGGCCGCCCGGCCACGCCCGACGACCTGAAGCTCCTGGCCGACGTGGACTACGATGCCGTGCTGATTGGCATCGACGTGACGGTCAACTATCTCAAGCTGGGCCTGGCCGGCGTCGCCGTCCAGCGCGGGGCGCGGCTGATCGGCGCCAACCCGGACTACACCTTCCCCGTGCCCGGCGGGGTCGTGCTGCCCGGCAACGGCAGCATCGTCAGCCTGGTGGCCGGCGTCAGCGGGGTCGAGCCGCTCTACCTGGGCAAACCGAGCCTGTTCCTGCTGGAGCAGATCGAGGCGGAGACCGGCCTGACTCGCACCGAGATGGTGATGATCGGCGACCGTCCCGAGACGGATTACGACTTCGCGCGCGCGGCCGGCATGTATACCTACCTGGTGGAGACCGGCGTCACTCCACCGGAACAGATGCCCGTCGCCGGCGACGACATGGTCGTGCTGCCGACGCTGGCCGAGGTCGCGCAGCGGCTCGGCATCTAGCCGGGTGCCCTGTCGTTATTGATATACCCTAATCAGCACTGGGCTGACTACTTTAACTCTGGGCTAAATGCTGGCGCCGCGAGTCCGGCGCAGTTAAACTGTAATACTGATAATCAAAATATTGCAGACTCGCCCGTCAAAAACAACGGGCTGGTACTGATGACAACGCCAAAGGAGGCGAAATGATGGACCTCAGAATCGAATCCTTCTCCCAGCACGACGGACCGCTCGAGGACTACCTGTCCCTGCCCCGCCGACTGGAAAACCTGACCGACGAACAGGCCGACGCCGAACGGGCCGGCACGACGGCGCTGTTGAACCCCAAAAGCAATTACTACCAGTACGGCAGCAGCAAGAACTTCATCGCCTACCGCGGCGACCAGCCCATCGGGCGCATCACCGCCTTCTATAACCGGCTGATCCGCGACCACCGCAGCCGCTACGGGCTGGTCGGGCTGTTCTCCTGCGAGGACGATCCCGAGGCCGCCCGTGGCCTGGTCTCGCTGGCCGCCAGCTGGCTCTCCGACCTCGGTGTGGAGATGCTGCGCGGGCCGATGGCCGGCGATATCTGGCACCGCTGGCGCTTCATGACGCGCGGGTTCGACACCTTGCCCTTTCCCGGCGAGCCGCGCCAGCCGGCGCATTACCCCGAGCTGTTCACCAAGACGGGCTTCGCCCCGATCCGCGTGTATTCCACCAAGCGCATCACGCATCTCCCGCTGGTGCTGTCCCGCCTGGAGTCCGCCGCCGAGCAGAACCGCAAACGCGGCATCCACTTCCGTCGCTTCAACTTCGATGATATGCCGGCGGAAATGCAGCAGATGTTCAACCTCTGCCTGCACTCGTTCCAGAGCTACTGGGCGGCGTCGGACATCACCGAGCAGCAGTTCCTGTCGCTTTACTCCCGTTGGTTCAAGCGGATCAAGCCCAATTACGTGCTGTTCGTCCTGGACCGCGAGGAAGCGATTGTCGGGATGGGCCTGGGGATACTGTCACCGGCGGATACGCTCAACATCAAGGCTGTCGCCGTGCTGCCCAACCAGTACGGCTTCGGACTGGGCCAGGCGATCGCCGCCAAGCTCTACCGCGACGCGATGGACAACGGCGTCAAGGTGGTCCAGCATTGCCTGATGGATCCCTGGAGTCCCGAGCAGCGCTGGGACGGCGGCTTGGGTGAAGTCACGCGCGAGTATACGCTGTTCGAGCGCGCGCTTTAGCCCGTTCGCAGGCAACCGGTATTCCCGCGGCACCGGTCGTGCGCCCGTGGGCGCATCGGCCCTGATTGCGCGTGGCCGCTAATCCGCTATCATGCCTGTGCGCTGGTTTCCCCTCAGCGCAGTCGCCGGGAAGGCAAGGTGGGGCTGAGTAGTGTGAGGGCACCGCCCAGCCCCGTGAGGAAGAGGAAGGCATTGATTGATAGCGAATCCAACCCCAGCCCGGTGGTCAGGAACATACCAAGCCGGAGTAACATGTAGGCCGCCGCGCAGGCCGCAACATAGAGCAGGCCGGCTCTGACGCCTTTAACCATCTCAACTCCCTAGCTCAAGCCATACAACGCGAACGCAGCCTATCCGTCCTTGAGCTCAAAGAGCTCATCCACCTTCAGCTCGAAGAGCCTCGCCAATTTCAGGGCCAGCGTCACCGACGGTTCGGCCTTGCCACGCTCGATGGCATGGATCGTCTGCCGGCTCACACCCACCGCCTTGGCGAGTTCCTCCTGCGTCATGTCAAGCCGCGCCCGGTGCATCTTGACGAAGTTTTTCAGCTTCATCACGCCCCATCTGTCATGTAGTCTTTACTCAATGTACCGTGCGCTAGGCGTAGTATATGATAAATTTTACGTGAAGTCAATACTTATCGTCAGAATTCAGCATATACAGATTTTTTGTATTGTTCACAATACTGATAGTCTGATATTCATAACTATATGTAATGCAAACACTACATTATTCGCTGACTAAACCACATCTGCATTGGCTTCCTCTCAACGACCACCGCGATTGGCCGGTGTCAGCCAGTGCAATTCCGCGAGTCTGCTGATCCACCTTGACATCGACCGGCACGGTGTTATAATCCGAACACTTCGGTCGGGTTTATTGAACACATAGATCAGGGAACTCAGCCAGACAAACGCTCTGTGGCTTGGACGGACAACCGGCATGGTTAAAAGCATTACGGAAATCAGGCGCGAGGAGATCACCGACGCGGTCCTGTCGCTTTTGGCGCGGCAGGGCCCCAAGACGCTCAGCGCGCAGACGATCGCCGAGGCGGTCGGCATGGCCAAGGCCTCGCTCTACCAGCATTTCAGCAGTGTGGACGAGATGGTCGAGGCCGCGATCGAGCGGATCCATTCGGTTTCGCTGGATGTACTCCAGCAGGCCCGTGTAGCCGCCGACAATCCGCTGGCCATCCTGCGCAGCTTCTTCCATCGCATCTTCCACCTGCCGACCATCCCCGGCGCATTGATCAGCGTGGCGCGGATGGATTCGGAATCCGTGCCCAAGTGGCGAATGATGATGATGGAGATCGAGAACACCCTGATGCCAGAGCTGGTGCTGATCGCCGAGGCTGCCCAGGCCGGCGGCCAGATTCGCGGGGACATCCCCGCCCGGGCGTTGTTGGAAACAGTCGTGGCCCTGCACCACTTCCAGAAGCTCAAGCACGGCTATCTCAACGAGTATGACGAAAACGATTTCGCCCAGCGGTTCGAACACGTCTGGGACCTGTTTATCCGGTTTGCGGACAAACGAGCGGAATTCTAGCGGGGCACACCAAAGTCAAGACATGAGCCATTCCCATCAGGCCAAACGCGATCAACTGGTCGAAGCGATCCTGGAGATCCTGCTCAACGAGGGCCCCAGCGGCGTCGGCGCGATCGCTGTTGCCCGCAAGCTCAAGCTGGCGCCCTCCGCGCCGTATGCCTATTTCACCGGCCGCGGCGAAATGATCAATGCCGCGCTTCAGAAGATTCACACGATGACGCTGGGCGAACTGGGCGCGGCGGAGCGCAACAGCCCGACGCCCCTGGACGCGCTCCGGTCGTTTACGCTGGCCAGCGCCGGTCTGATCCCCTATATCTCGGTGATCCCCCGCTTGCTGCTGGAGGGCACCGACGATGCCCGCAAGTGGCTGGCCGTCATGCGCCCGCGCGAAACCGAAATCCACACCATGCTGGCGCGCCTGCTGGCCGAGGCCCAGACCGCTGAGCAGATCCGCGCGGACATCACGCCCGCCAAACTGGCCCGTTATTACTTGGGCCTGGGCTACCAGGTATTCGGCAGCTGGTCACGGCGGGAGGATCCCGTCGATCTCCAGCATGAGGCGGAAGCGCTCTGGCGCTTGTTTGAAAGCGCGGCGACGGACCGCACCAAGCAGCCAGCCGAGCAACCGGAAGATGAGGAATTCGCATGAAGCAAGCCAAGTATTCTCTCAACCATGGCCATGCTGCAGGCAACGGTGGCGGCCGGGCCACGCCGGACGAGACGCCCGCGTCTGAAACCGAGCCGCCAAACCGGAATGCCGCGGAATAATCACATGACCACGTTGCGCAGGCTGTGGCCGTCGTTGGTACTAGCCCCGCTGGCGCTGACCGCCGGTTGTGCAATCTTGGACGGTAAATCCGCGGCCCAGGCCGACGAGGCTCCCGCGCGCGCGGTGCGCGTGGCCATCGCCGAGGATGCCTCGACGGTGGACGGGCCATGACTAACCTGAATCACCTTCAATCCCCAATTCATCGCGGGCGGCGTTGATCGGCCTCTCTTCCGGCACCGCCTGCCTTCGGTATCCCGTGGTTCGAACCGGCAGGGCCGGAGTGTGACAGAGCTGCGACTGGGCTTGCTTCCTGCTGCTATATTATTGGCCAGCAACCTGGCAGCGGCCTGCGGGGACGTGCCGGGTTGGATCCTTCGCCGGAGTCGAGTTGGAGTCGCAGCGGGCCGCAGAACTGGAGTGCTTGCGCGAACTTGTGGCCGGATGGGACGTCTGGCCGCGGTTCTGGCAGCTGTTCGGCGCGGTGATCCAGGGCGAAGTGCGCAAGTTCGACCACTACGATCCCCAGTTGCTGGACAATGTCTTCCACGATCTCGTGCTCAGGCTGATCGACGGCGATTTCAAACACATCCGCCGGCACCTGAACAAGCCCCATCCGAGCGGCTTCGGCGCGCTGGTGCGCACGATGACCCGGAACATGCTGATCGACAACTGGCGCCGGATCAAGCGCCGCGGCGAGCTGGAGCTCTTGGACAGCGACCGGCCGGCGGGCGATACGGTCAGTGGTGTGCCGGCCCAACCGGCACCGGCGGACGACACCGAGGAGCGGTTGCGCGAGCTGCTGCTCAACGCCACCGGCGGCGATCCCGACTCGATTGCATTTCGGATTCTGAGTCTCCGATTCATCGAGGGTGAAAGCGTTAGCTATATAGCAGACAAGCTGGCCATGCAACCCAACGCCGTGTCGCACCAGATCAGGTACTATCTGAGGAAGCTGAAAACCCACCATCGCGCGGAGTTGATGGAGCTGATATGAGCGACAAGCGACAGCAGCCGGAACGCGAGCGCTTCGAAGCCGAGGCCGAAGCGCGCTTCTTGGCAGCCGCCCGACGCGCCCGCCGGACCGCGGCGTTTCGGGAGGAGGAGCGCAAGCTTGGTGCAAACAAAGGCCGGCAGACGGCGGCTATCGCGGCGACATTCCTGCTTGCGGTGGGCTTGGTGACGGTCCTGGTGCTCCTCAACCAGCCCGTCCATGAATTGCCTGATCTGTTCCCCGCGGCTGAGCAGCAACACCTGATCAAGGGCGTGGTGTACAGCAGCGCGGACGAGCAAACGCTGGCGGGAGTGAAGATCTATGCGCAAGCCGAGCCGGAACAGCCGGCCCAGGCCCGGGGTTTTACCTTCAGCACGCCGGCCCACGCCGCCAGCTGGCCGCCCCGGCCGCAATTGCTGGCGGTGTCTAATGCCGTCGGCGAATTCTGGGTACCGGATGAATTCCGCGACCAGGCGAAACTGCACCTGACGCTGTACGACCAAGCCGCCCAGCTGACGACACGCGGTGTGGACGCCCCACCGGCGGAGGAGTTGGACTCGTTCGAGTTGTACCTTGAAGCTCCGTCGGAGCAGCGATATCCGATCACGGCTTTGCAGCCCGGTACATCACAGCGGCTGAGCGATTCGCTGAACGTAGCGCTAGACAGCACGGCAACCCAGCCCTGGAGCGGAGAGCTGTTGCTCGATGCGAAGTGGCCCAACAACTTCCAGTACGGGCAGGTGATCGCCGGTATATTCAGCTTAAGCGGGGATGCCGACAACTTGCCGCGCATTCATTACAAACTGGACGAAGCGCAACTGAAGCAGTACCTGATGCAGCCTGATGAAACGCGGCTGGCGGTGGAGAATCCGGAATACTTGGAACTGGACGACAAAGAGGGCTATGCCCATCGGGGCTGGTATGACACGTCCGCGATGCCGGACGGCTTCGATTTCCTGAAACATTACGAGCTGGATTACTACGAGGATGAAGATGGCCACTGGGTGACCTGGCAACCCGACGCCGGCGTACGCTTCGCCCTGAAGAGCCCGGTAGTCGGGGACGGCAGAGTAGTCGCCGGATACTTGGTGGAAGTCAGCGGAATCGGCACGGAACTGCTATATTCCGGCGTGAAGTTGCTCGATCGCCGCAACAACCAGCCCTGGCAAGGCGACGTCGCAGTCTTTGAACCGGATGGCAAGCTGCTCGACTTCATCCCGGTTTATTACTGGACGGCCAATCGCACATTCCTCGGAATCTCTAACCGCATTCTGGTCCGCAGCTTCACACGTAATGGAAATAGCTACGACCTGCCGGAACTCGGCAGCAACGAGCCGCATCCTTACGGGTACGCGATGCGGCGCTTGGATTTCACTTGTACCGAGGCTTACGAGTGGCCGATACTCAACTTGCCGACCGGCGAGCCGCGCGGAACGTATTCGATCGAGGCCCAACCGGGATTTGCGGGCGAGGTTATCCCGTTGCGCTTGATCGGGGACACAAAGCTGATCGACGAAGCAACGTCCGGGCCGCCGCTTTGGGACGTACTGGCGGATGGCACAACCGATGCCCGTGGTTTGACCTGCGACCTGCTGGTAACCGAGCCTGGCTGGCATTACGTCAGCGTTACCTTCAAAGAAGCCGAAGGCGATTACGTCACGGTGCTGCAAAAAGTACTGGTCCAAGCCCGTAGCGCCACGAGTCGAATCACAGGATTCGACAACGCCACCAACTCGCCGATCCTGGCCGGACTGCTCGAGCCGCCCGACGAACAGGCTTCATTGTGGCTGCTGTCGAACAAGTGCACGGGCGATCCACCGGCTGACCGGCGCAGTCTTAAGCTGTCTACGTTGGGACCTAAGCTGTATCTGGAACCACCCGCTGAATTTGCCGGCGTTCCCTTGCGCGAGTTGCGGGTTATCTTGTTCGTGTCGCCGCGGGAAGGCAACAAGAACTGGATCTCGCCTGATTTCACACCAACGACGGGCTCATCAGTCAGTTTTGTGGAAGATGTGCAACTGCATCCCAGAATCGACAAGCCCGACGGCATGGACCAAGCGGTATTCGACTACATCAGCAGCGACCGGACGTTCATTTGTGGCGACAGCGTCAGCTGGTACGTCACGCTGGCCTTGGGGACTGATGCTAGCAGTGACCAAGACGCCGAAGCTGTGGTGGCCGCACTGGTGCACTTCACCGACACGGTCTCCGTGTTCACCGAGCGCTTCTGGCTGGAGTTCGGGATCAATCTGACAGGCGAAAACCTGCCGCCGGCGGAGGAGATCGTCGCGATGCTGCGCGAATATCAGGAAAGCAAATACTACCAGGTCAAACGCCCGCAAGGCGAGAAGGAAGAAATGGTCTGGCACGTGAACATGCGCAATGCTGCCTTGGAACCCGGGGTGGGCTTGGTAGTCGGCAACGTGATCGAGCACATGAATATGCAGGTGGCCAGCATCTACGAGCTTTACTCCGGCGGCGACACTCCGGCACGGGTGGAGTTGGAAACGGCCGACGGCCGTGTGTACGTGAACTACTTCGACTACACAGCGCTGGATGGTAGTGGATAGAAAACTGCCCGGCCTCGCTAAGTGAGACCGGGCGGCTTACAACCTAACCGCACCCCTCGCGGTTACCACTGGCTTACAGCTCGTACACGAAGATGTTGTCGATGTGCATCTCGGCGTCGGTGCCGTCCCAGTTCTTGGTCGAGGCGCCGAAGGCGATCCGGTTGAATGTCTCCGGGCTCATCGATACATCGTATTCCTCATAGAACACGACGTCCGTGCCCTGTTCCGTCATGACAAAGTCGAACGTGCCGGCCGCATTGTCGTACTCGCCGTACACCGTGTACCACTGCGAGGTATCCGTGCGCGGCGTATTACCGGTACGATTTTCGTGGCGGTCGTACACATATATCGCGCCACGGTTATCCCAACTGTGATGGTCGCGCAGCTGCATGCCCAGGCCGTAAACCGGTGGATCGCCCTTGTCCTCGATATCGTCCGGCAGTAACTGGATATTCATGCCCATGCCCCAGGAACTGCTGACATAGCGCAGGTCGAACTGGAACGAAAAGGAATGATCATCCAGATCGGCGAAAACCGGCGTCATTGCATACTTGTTGGCGCCGGGGCCGTATTCCTTCAAGTAGACCTTGTAGACGCCGTCCTCCCAGCGCGGATTGTCGCCGTCGCCCAGCCGCACTTCATCGGACAACTCAAAATCGGGATCGCTCGAGAAGTCCTCCGCATAGATCAAGCGGCTGCCTCCGGCCGGCTCGCGCGGTACGTACCAATCCGGACACTGAGCAATCTCGAATCCACTGGTAAGCTGCTGCCGGTTCTGCCCATCGGACGAGTCCATCATGAAGATCTGATAATCACCAGTAGATGCATCAATCGACTGGAACACCAATCGAGACCCGTCGGGTGAGAACCGCGGATACCAGTCCTTGACTCCGTCGATACTGATCTGCCGAAGCTCGCTTCCATCCACATTCACCGTGTATACCAGACTTTCCTGACTGGTAACGGAATTAAAAGCAATAGTGTTCGTTGCCGCCGACCAACAGGGGAAAACGTCGGCCCTGGTATTACCGCCGGTATCGGCCAGAAGCACCTTGTTTTCCATCGAGGGGAAATCAGCAACGTAGATTTTGCGATAACCACCGGAGGTGCCAGCTGTTTTACTGGTAAATGCAAGCTGGGAACCATCCGGAGAAATCCAACACTCTTTTTCGTCGATGCCGTTATCTTCAGAGATTTGCTCGAGGCCGGTTCCATCGTACCTAATCCGGTAAATCTCGTCCTCGGAATCGTTGTACTCATACAGAATGAACTCGTTGTCCTGCCAGGTAGGATGTCCGGCACCCAATGGAGCTGTAACCAGTTGTGAGAAACCGCTGCCATCGATGTTAACCACGCAAATGTAATGCTGATATGTTGCTCCCATGTGAAAAGCAATCATGTTGCCATCAGGTGAAAAGGACATCCCGCTGATGGTTGATTCCGACTCGAATATCTTGTTGAAAAAGCTCCCTGCCTCATCCGTCAGATAGATTCCCCACATACCGTCATTTAGCCCGGCGAAGCAGATCTCATACTCCGGCTCCACGGGTTCTTCCTCGCCCTCGGTATACAGCACGCAGGCGTTGCGCAGATAAACCAGGTTCTCGGGCATCACCACGACGATGAAGTACAGGTTGCCCAGTTCGCTGGTGAAGTCATAGGTCAGCTCCGCCAGGTCCACCTCGTACTCCGGAATCCCGTTGCCGGGGCCCAGCCATTCCCACATGTGCGTGTCGAAGTTCGCCAGCCCCAGCCAATACTCGTCGCCCATCCCGTCCGGGCTGCCGTTGTCGTACGCCGAGGTCTCCAGCACCAGGTGCGTCAAGTGCCGGTCCAGGTCCGGCCGGTCCACGTGCGTCACCTTGTACAGCGCGTAGGCAAACAGCGGCGTGACGCCCCAGCCGCCCTCGGCTTCCCAGTGATCGGCTCCGGCCAGGCCAAGGCAGGGCACGGTGCCGTAGAGGTTGGCCTCCCACGTCCGCCACTTGGCGTACGGGTCGAGCACATCGATCTCGCGCTCGCCGTAGGTCAGCGCGCTCACCTCGCGGTAGGCGGCATCCGCCGGATCGTCCGCCGGAATCGCCGGCAGCCCGGGGAACGGCCCGCCGTCCACCGTTACCAGGGCGTCGTCCGTGACCCCAGCGTCATCCGCCCCGATTGTCCCCGCAAGCTCGGTCCCTCCGCCGCAGCCAACCGCCGCCAACAATATCACTGCCAATAACATCATCAACAACTTACGCATTACGCTCTCCTAACATCCAAAACTGCTAGGTTTACGAGCGAAACCCGCTAAATCTGTGAACCGGCTGGAAAACGCGCTCATCCGCCGCCCCGGCCCCGCAACTATCCACAGCTTATCCCCGCGTGTTGATAAGGTACAATGTTGGGGTAGAAAGGCGGCAGGATGGATCAGGGCTCAAAAACCGAGCCGGCAACCCCGCGACAACGCCAACGGGCCCGGCAACGTGGACAGGTCGCGCGCAGCGTCGAGTTGGTCAGCGCGCTGATGCTGTTCGCCGGCTTCATGATGCTCTTCATGCTCGATGAATACACCGGCCACAAGTTCATCGACTACTTCCAGCGCACCGCCGGCCAGGCCGACCGGATCGAGCTCTCGCCGAGCACGGTTTACGCCTTTGCCAGCACCAACGTCGCCGCGGTCCTGGGCATCCTCACGCCCTACCTGCTGATCACCACGCTGGTCGTGCTGATCGTCAACTTCGCCCAGGTGGGCCTGGTCTTCGCCTCCAAGCCGCTGGCGCCGGACCTCGGCCGGCTCAACCCGCTCAAGGGCTTCCAGCGCATCTTCTCGATGCGCGGGATGGTGGAGCTGGTCAAGAACCTGCTCAAGCTGATGATGGTCGCCTTCATCGCCGGCACGGTGATCTCGAAGCTCTGGCCGGGCATCTTAAGCGGCATCGCGATGTCGCCGTTCTCCGCGATCGACTTCGCCCAGAGCGTCGCGATGAAGATCGCGCTGTTCTGCTGCGCGCTCCTGCTGATCCTGGCGATCCTCGACTACATCTACCAGAAGTACGAGTTCGAGAAGAGCATCCGCATGACCAAGCAGGAGATCCGCGACGAGTACAAGAACCAGGAGGGCGACCCGCAGATCAAGCGCCGCATCCGCGAGATGGGCCGGCGGATCGCGATGAGCCGGATGTTCGAGCAGCTGCAGACCGCCGACGCGGTGATCACCAACCCGACGCACTACGCCGTGGCCGTGGTCTACGAGCTGGAGTGGCCCGCGCCGAAGGTGGTGGCCAAGGGCACGGACTACATGGCGCTGCGGATCATCCGCTACGCCGAGGAGCTGGGCCTGCCGGTTTACCAGCAGCCCGACTTGGCCCGCGCGCTGTTCAAGGTCGAACTCGACGACTTCGTGCCGGCCAACCTGTTCAAGGCCGTCGCCCGCGTGCTGGCGCATCTGAGCCGCCACGACGCCAAGCTCAGAAAGAAGTTCCGCGGCGTCCGCTCTTCCACGCCGCCACTCACCACGGCCCGCCCCGCCGCCTCGACGGCCGGCGGTTCCGCCCACGTGGCTCCAACCCCCGGCAGCCCGCGGCGGTAGGAGCGCAGCCGTCTCCGCTTGCGTCCCGTAGTCCCGCCAAAGGTGGGATTCCTGACGCCGGATGGGTTTTCAGTAGAGCAAGCCCCGTGCTGGCGATCCAATCAGCGCAAGTGGTAAGCCCAAGCTTAAGCCCGTTCTTAGCAATGGGTCCCCGACCCACCGCTACACATTGTCCAAACCCGCTACTCCGGCGCCCGAACGCCGCTGTAAAGCGCGATAATACTCATCATGGATGCAGCGGAGACATTGACCGGGCGTTACGAGCGGATCGCGGCGCAGCTGGCCGAGCTGTGCGCCAAGACGACGGATCCGGTGGCGCGGATGGCGACAGCGGCGGCGGTGCTGCACCACAAGATGCCGCGCTTTTTCTGGACGGGCTTCTACCTGCTCAAGCGAGCCGATAAGGCGGAGATGGAAGACGGGCGAGACGAGTACGACCTGGTCGTCGGGCCCTACCAGGGGCCCTTAGCCTGCGCCGTGCTCAAGCGCGGCGAGGGCGTCTGCTGGGCCTGCGTCAAGCGCGGCGAGCCGGTCGTCGTCCCCGATGTCCACGCCTTCCCCGGGCATATCGCCTGCGACAGCCGCTCCAAAAGCGAGGTCGTGGTACCGCTGTTCGCGGCCAGCGGCCGCCTCGCCGGTGTGCTGGATGTCGACTCGGAACAGTCGGACGCGTTTTCCGACACCGACGCCGAAGGCCTTACGCACATCGCGGGGATGATTTTCCGGGCTGTCTAAGTAGCAAGCTTAAGCCGTAGGGGCAGCCCCGCCGTTGGCGGGATGCCGCCCAGGGAGCCGCAAGTGGCTTCCTTACAATCGGTAGCACAAGCCCCCGTGCTTGCCGGTCAACGCGCAGTGCTCCGCGCTCCCGCTATAATTCCGCCATGACGGAGGATCCGCTGATTGGCCGGCCGCCGACCCGCACTGAGGCCATCGCCGGCTGGATCGCGCTGGCGATCAGCATTCTGATCGCCGGGCTGTGGGCGTTCTGGGGCACGCTGGAGTGCTTCCACGAGGGCTGGTGGAAGCCCGACCTGGCCGGCCGGTTAATCCAGGCCCTGGCCTACCACATCCCGCTGGCGATCACGCTTCTCTTGCTGGCGCTGGCGATCCGCTGGCCGCGCTTCGGCGGCGTGCTCTACTTCGGCAGCGGCGCAATGTTCACGGCACTGATCTTCGCCAAGCGCTGGGGCCAGCTGGACCTGTTCGCCGCATTGAGTTGGCTGCCGGTGACCGTGCTCGTGATCGCCGTGGGCGTCCTGTGGTGGTTCGGCCGGCCGCGGCCACTCCGCCTGGCCTTCCTACTCGGCCTGGGCCTGCCGCTCGTCGTCAGCCTGGCCTGCGCCGTCGAGCCGGTCTGGCGCATCGCGCACCGGGTGGACGACGGCATCCGCACGGCGCGGCTGGTGGAGGGAAACGAGGTCAGCCTGGTCTGGGCGCCGGCGGGGCCCGGCTGGGTCCGCGACGCGAAGCACGCCGCCGACTGGTACGAGGCAACCGAGATCTGCGCCCACCTCAACGCGGACGGCACCACGCTCATGGACGAGCCGCAATACATCTGGCGGTTGCCGACGGTCGACGAAGCGGTGCGCTCGCTGACCCGTGGCGGCGAGAATGCCGGTGGCGTCTGGGACGAGGAAACGGGCCGCGCCACCTACCGCGTCCAGCCGGACAAGGAGTCGCCACTGTGGGACAGCTACGCCGAGACAATCTACTGGTGGACGGCGACCGAGCCCGACGCGGACAGCGCCTGGCGCATTGTCTATAACGGCAGCTGCTGGAAGCTGCCCAAGGACCTGGGCATGGGTAGCCAGGGCTTCCGCGCGGTGAAGGAGCCCGATCCACCGGTCCCGGCCAACGCCGATAGCGGCTCAGCGGAGAAAACCGACCCGAGTTCGCCACCAGCTGCTGGTATTACGGATAATCTTGACGGATAATAGTATGTACGCCTGTTTTGTCTGCACGGACACGCACACTCGCCGATATGCCGATAGGTAATATAGGTTATACCTGTATTAAAAATTTAATATTATTGGTATTTGACCAATAATTGCGGTAGAATATAGCGGGAATATAAGGTGCCGGGTTGCGCCGACGGAGGGTTGCGGAAGCAACAGGGTTGTACTCCGGCCGAAGCGAGCGTGAAAGATGGCTGATACATTAATGTTGAATCTGGCTGTCGCCGGGCAACTGGCCTTGGTCGCGCTGACGCTCCGCCTGGCCCGGGTGTCAGTGGACCGGCGGGCCTTCGGCTTGTTCCTGGCGGGGGCGTTGATCCTGATTATTCGGGCCGCGTTGCCTCTGGCGCTTGGCAGCGCCTGGGCGCAGGACGGCCTGGGCGTGGCGACGCTGACCGGCTTATACTGGGCCGGCCTGCTCGCTCTGGCCGCCGGTTGGGCGGCCCTGCTGCCCGCCATCAAGGCCACAACCGAGGACGAACAGCAACTGCGGTCCGAACTCGAGCAGCTGCGCATGGTGACCAATTCGCTGCCGCTCTTGCTGGTCTACATCGACACCAGCCGGCGCGTGCAGTTCATCAACGGCATCACCGAGCTGTGGTTCAGCGTCAGCGCCGAGGAGGCCCAGGGTCGGCACCTGCGCCACGTGGTCGGCCCGGGTTTCTGGGACGTGATGGAAGGCCAGATCGACTATGCCCTGACCGGTGAGCAGACGTCCTACGAAAACGTGCCGGTCCGCGAGGGCGACGCCCGCCACTACAGCATCAACTACCTGCCGGCGCGTGACGGCGAAGGCGCAGTGACCGGGCTGCAGATCATCATCGAGGACATCACCGACCACTTCCGCGCCGAGGAGAAGCTGCGCGCCACCGAGTTCAAGATGACCGAGCTGGAGACGATCCGCAAGACGGCGGCGACCTACGAGCACGAGATCTTCAACCCGTTGGCCGGCATCATCGGCATCGCCCAGATCATGCAGGAAGAGGACATGCCGCCGGAGGACCGCGCCGAGATGCTCGGGCAGCTGTTAAACGCCGCACGGCGGATCCAGCAGGTGACGGAGAAGCTGTCGGCGCTGGAGAAGCCGCAGTTCATCCCCTACGCCACGGGTCGGATCGATATCATCAAGGTGCACTAGGCTAGCCGGTGATCTCCTGGGCGAACGCCAATGCCTGGGCTTTCATGTCCTCGTCCATTTCCTCGGGCGAGGTACAGCCGGTCAGAAACAGCTTGCCCGCCGGCACGGTCTGCGTAAACCAGCAGATGCGGTCGAACGGCATGTCCAGGGCTTCGGCGTTCCCTTCAAACGGCCCCGCCGAGGTGACCAGCAGCGCCAGCTTCTTACCCGCGATCAGCGAGGTCGCGCCGTCCTCGCCGGGCTTCTTGAGGCTGTAGCAGCGGTCGATCAGCGTCTTCAGCTGCGAGGTGAAACCCCAGCAAAAGAGCGGAGTGGCCAGCAGGGTCAGGTCGGCGTCGATCAGCTTCTTGAGCAGCATATCCACGTCGTCGTCGATGATGCAGCCGGGCTCGAGGGGTTCCAGTTTGCAGGTGTTGCAGCCGGTGCAACCCGACATGTTGTAGTCGATCACATTGATCCGCTCGAGCGCGTGGCCGCCGGCCTTGAGCTTGTCCTCGATCCAGCCCAGCGCGGTGGCCGTATTGCCGCCCGGCCGCGGGCTGCCCAGCACTGTTACGATACGCATCTTCACTCCTAGTCGCGCCGGATCGGCAATCCTTCCGAGCGCTCGGTAAGGTGAATACTGTCCATGAAGCGGATGACCTGGCTGGCGTAGGTCATCACCAGGCTGCTGACGCGCGCGCCGTTGCCGAAGAAGCGCACGCCTTCTAGCAGGTCGCCCAGGGTGACTCCGGTGGCGATGAACACGATATGTTCGCCCGGCGCCAGGTCGATGGTTTTCAACAGGCGGTCGGGGTCGACGCCCATGCTTTCGCAGCGTTTGCGCTGGGCGTCATCCTTGGGCGCCAGCCGGGCCAGGATCTCGCCGCCCAGGCACTTCATCGCCGCCGCGGTGATCACGCCCTCGGGCGCACCGCCGGTACCGGCCACCATATGCACGTTCGTACCGCGGACGGCCGCGGTGATCGCCGCGCTCAGGTCGCCGTCGCCGATCAGCTTGATTCGCGCGCCGACCTTGCGCAGCTCGGCGATGATCTTCTCGTGGCGTGGGCGGTCGAGCACCGTCACCACCGTTTCGTTGACGTCGCGGTCCAGGCACTCGGCCACGATCTTGACGGTATCGGCGATCGGCGCGTCCAGGTCGACCTTGCCGACCGCCGACGGACCCACCACCAGCTTATCCATGTAGATGTCAGGTGCGTGCAGCAACCCGCCCGGCTCGCTGACCGCCATCACGGCGATCGCGTTGTTGGCGCCGGTCGCGCAGAGGTTCGTGCCCTCCAGCGGATCGACGGCAATGTCGACCTTCTGCGGGCTGTGCGCATGGCCGACCTTTTCGCCGATATAGAGCATCGGCGCTTCGTCGCGCTCGCCCTCGCCGATCACGATCGTGCCGTCGATATCGGCGTGGTCCATCGCCTTGCGCATCGCTTCCGTGGCGGCCTGGTCGGCGGCATGGCGGTCGCCGCAACCCATCAGCTTGGCGCTCTCGATCGCCGCTTGCTCCACCACCGGCAGCAGCTCCAGGGCGATGAAGGACTCGTCGGGTTGCATCGAGACATCAACATCAGTTACGAGTGTCATTGCTTCTCCCTGCGAAACGGGCACTGCCCGTGTCACAGATTATACTCAGCGCATGCACCGGTTGTTGTGTTTGGCCCTGGCGGTTTTGTTGGGCACGTGCCTCGATGTGCCGGCGGTACAGCCGGAGCCGGCCGGCGACACTCCCGATACGGCCCGCGGCGAACTGGTGGTCGAGGCCGGTGCGTTGAGCTACAGCGATGGCCGAACGGTCGCCGCCTTGGATGATGTCACGGGCGCCGTTCCCTATCGGATCGTCACGACGGGCCCGCCCGCGCTGGTCACCACCGCCAACGAGCAGCTGGAGGTCACCACCTGGGCGGTTGGCGAACAATGCACCGCCTATCCCGACATGTACCCGCTGGTGGTCCAGCCGCCGCTGGCGGCCCTGGCCGGGCTGCCGGTGCGCGAATACGAGTACCTGGGGCCGGTCGTGCTGCTCGACACCGGCGGCCAGGTGGCCTGGCGGCACGACAACGCCGTGCTGCTCTGGCCGCCCGACCCTCCCGCCGAAACCGATGTGGCTTATCTGGCGCTGCCCGACGCCCGCGCGCTGGCCGCGGGCGACCTGCTGTTTCCGCTGGGCGAGGATCCGCGGCTGGTCGCGGTGGAGGCTGCCACGGGCCGCGAATTGTGGCGGACGGCGCTGGAGCCGCTGGCCGCCGTGGCGGGTGTGGAGCTCTGGCAGCTGACCGCGGAGGATGGGCTGATCTGCCTGCAGTACGACTACCTGGCCTATGAGTTCGTGGTGTTCCGGCGCGCCGACGGAGTGCTGACGGCGCGGTTCAAGCTGGTCGGCCAGCCCGCCACGCGCCTGGCCTATCCCGGCGGGTTCGACGACCCGCTGCCGCTCGCTTACGACGGCGCGTGCGTCGGCGTGGCCGTGGTCAACGCGGAAGGCAGCGCCCAACGCTGGTGGTTCGACCTGGCCGCCGGCACCTGCGAGACCGCCCAGCTGACGCTGCCCGCGCGCGCGTTCAGCGAGGAGAATCCGCTGCCGATCGGCGGCACGGGCGCGCCGGATCCCGCCGCCCCGCCCTTCCCGCAGCACCTGCTGCCCACGGCCACCGGCGACACCTGGCGCAACGCGGCGCTGGTCGACGCCGCGGGTCGCGTACTGGTCGTGACCACAGAGGGCTGCGTCTGGGTTGATCCGGATCAGGCGGGATAGTCTCGTGCTAACATGAAATCGAGCTGATCATGGACATGTTGCTGTTCTTCTTCTGGTTGATGGGGTTGATCGTCAACATCGGCTGTGCCGCGGCGTTGTACATCCTGGCCGAGCGCCGCTTCAGCAACGGCGCGATGTGGGCCTTCATCGGGCTGATCACCGGCCTGCTCGGCGTCATCGTGTATTTCGGCTATGTCTTCTTCGATGCTTCGATGAATTACGCTCGGGGGACCGTCGAGGAACAGCGCGTCCGCGAGTTCATGGAAGAGCAGCTGCGCTCGGTGGAAGACCAGGCTAAGAACATGCCGGCGGCTGAGAGCCGCGACAGCTATCTCACCGAGTTGATCGCCCACGGCAAGTACGAGGAAGCCCAGGCCCACGCCCGCGAGAAGCTGCGGATGGCCCATGAATACGGCGACGGGCCCGGCGAGCTGTTCTACCGCAACTCGCTGGAGTTCATCGAGCAGAAGCTGGCCATCGACGAATGGTCCGACCGCCGCGGCTAGCCGGCAAAGGACTCGATCACGCGGTCGGCCAGCAGCATGGCCAGCTGGCTGACCAGCAGCTCCGGCTCCATCTCCAAGAACTCCGGCAGAACCACCAGGTGGATGTCGCGGCTGTCGCCGGTGCAGTCGGCGCACCAGATCAACTCCCAGTAGCCGCCGCTGGCCGCGTCGTCGCCGTTGCCGTCGGCGCCGGAGTAGAGCACCTGGGCCAGTTCCAACGACGTCACCGCGCCGAAGCTGCGGCCGGAAACATCGGCCAGCGCCTGCTCGGCCACGGCGTGCCCCAGCTGTTCCATCGCCTCGCGCATGGTGGCAGATTAGCATAGCAGGTTCACAAGCAACACCTGCGCCCCTGGTTGTGTGAACAAGTAAAAGTCCAAGTGAAAAGTGAAAGTGCTTGGAAACTCATGGCTTGCGCAAAGGCTTTTCGACTTTAACCTTCTACTTTGACTTGCTCGCGCAAGCGCGGGAGCATGCTCTACTGGTCTGGAAGCCCCGCCGCCTCTCACTCCAGCGAGAGCGATTCCAGCGCCGCGTCGACCTGCACCAGGGCGGCCTCGCGGTCGGTTTTCCGATAGCCGAAGCCCAGGCAGTAAATCAGCGAATCAACACTCGCCACGTACAGCGTCTCGCTGATCGTCTCATCCCCTTCGAAGAAATCGAACTCATAGACCATCCAGGTGAATCCGGCGTGTGTGGCATCGGGCCGGGTTTCGCTGTGCGTGGCCCCTTTGTTCTTAATGATCCTGTTGACGATTTCGGCGCGCAGTTCGTCAATATCGGCCGCGGTCGGCTCCACGCCGATATCGGCTTTAACCAGGATCGCGACGAGTAGCGGCCCATCCAGGCTGTGCCAATCGAACTCGGCACCCGAGTCTGCCGCGTAATCCCAGGTGTCATCGCCGGGATAACCGGGAATTCCGCCGCCTGGCAGCTCGATCGAAAAGCCAAGGTCCTCAATCTCGAATAATTCGCTCTCCGGTATATCAAGCGTAAATTCGCTGAATTCGGCCGTCGCCAGGATCAGCTCCACCAACTCGGCGGCCGGTTGTTCGTAGCCGCGGTTGGTGTAGGCCGTGACCATCTGGATGCCGCCCGGCGTCTGGCACAGGTAGATCAGGACATTCTCTTCGGTATTCTCGAGGTTGCTATAGCCGGTCTCGCCCCGGGTCCACTCCCGGCCGTTGATCGTCAGGCGGGACTGCTCGATCCGCCCGGTTTCGGCCGCGCCGACGATTCCCTGTAACAGCGAGCGGCCGAATTGCGCGAAGTCCTCGTCGGAATAAACTCCGTGGTGGGCGAACACGAACCAGGCGATCGCGTGCGCCGGCGCGCTGGGCTGCGACCAGACGAAGGACGGCTCCATCGGCCCGATGTCGGCGCCGGCCAGGTCCGGATCGTCGCCCGCCACGATCCGGCCGGAAACGGGCAGCTTAAGCGCCAGTCCATGCCGGGGCACCTCGTACGGTGCCAGCTCGTAGTCGCCGGGCGCCGGCGCCGCGGTGATCGTAATCCCAGCCAGAATCTGCATCGTCTCGGCGTCGGCGATCCGGTCCCGTTCGGCCGCGCTGAGTTCGCCGTATTCGTAGTCGATGTTCATTTCGTAGTAGTAGCAGGGCATGGTATACAGCCGGTTGCGCTCATAGGTGGACAGCGTGCGCACGCGGCAGTAATCGCCGTCCTCGTCCATCACGTCCACGTCGCTGAGATACCAGGGCCGCCCGTGGTACTCGATCAGCTGCGGCTCGGCCACACCGCGCGAATTCTCGTCGTAGTCGGCGAGATCGTGGTAGTAATCCCAGCTGAGGACCTCGAACTCGTAGGCGGTGATCGGCGATTCATAGGCCTCGACCATCAGCAGCACGCTGTGCACGATGTTGTCGGCGTGAAACCACTGGCAGACGGTGGACTCGCCGTAGTCCCAGCCCTCGTCGCCGGGTTGCTCGATGCTCCCGCCGGCGGGCAGCTCCAGGGTGATGCCGTACTGCGGAAACTCGAAGCGGTCGGTTTCCGCGGCGGGCTCGGCGGCCGGATCGGCGCCCAGCAGCGGATTGCCCGGCCCGGCGGACACCAACAGCAACGCGCAACAAATTACTAGCAGTTCGAGGATTCTCATCTGTGCACCTTCGGGAAGTCGGTCATAGATTTTCGCATAGGCGCGCGGGCGACCTGGTTGCAGAGGCTGGCCTCAGATCGGCCTTGGTATCGCTAAGGCTGCTACAACCAGTATCCATGCTGGTTCACTGGCAGGGCCGCCGCCGCCGCACAAATTGGTAGCGCAAGCCCCCGTGCTTGCGTGAACAAGTGAAAAGAAAGTACAAGTGGAAAGGTCGGAAGATACTGCGCAGTGCTTATCTCATAACAACATCTCGGCGAAGCCATCCAATTACTCTCTTCTTCCATTTTCACTTTCAACTTTCCACTTTCACTCGTTGAATACGAGCAAAGCGATCGTAACCCAGCCACGCGCAACCAGGGGCGGTCGCGCTACTAGTCCGTCGTCCCTGATTCCTAGTCCCTTCCCCCCGCAAACCCCAGCGCGGCGGCGTAGTCCACCAACCCGCGGGCGTCGCCCCAGGGCGCGTGCAGCTTGCGGTCGCCGACGCATTGGTAGATCCGGTCGCGCACGTCCTTGTAGTTGCGGCTCGGCGCCTGGGCATAGAGCAGCGCGGCCAGCGCGCCGACCTGCGGCGTGGCCGAGCTGGTGGCGCAGAAACGGTAGGTGCGGTCGCTCCAGAGCACGACGCGCGGCGGAATGGAAAAGCCGTTCACCTCGTGCCGGAATTCCTCGTCGGGCAGGTAAGCCAGGTTCGGCTCGGGTGTCAGCGTCGAGGTGATAATGCCGTAGCCCGGCGCGCTGACGCACTTCATACCCAGACTGCTGCCCTCGTCGGTAACCTTCAGGTGCCAGGCGGTCTCACCGTCGAACGCCATCGAAGCCGCGACGGCGATCACGTAGTCCATCTCGCCGGGCCGGTTGGGCTCGGGCTGCTTGTCGTTGCCGGCGGCGAACACGTAGACCCGGTCGTTTTCGCGAAGATCCTCGGCGATGCTGCCGGCGGCTTTGCCCACCAGCGACGCCACGATCTTCCACTCCGCATCGGAGAAGTAGCTTCTGGGGATGCAGGCGGACATCGACATCACGCGCACGTCGCCGGTGTTGGCGGGACAACCGCGGCCGGGCTCGCCGGTCGGGAACTCCTGGTTGAGGCAGGCGATCAGCTTGATGAACGCGCTGACCGGCGTCTTGGGTTTGTAGCCGACCAAGGCGATCGTCGGCGTACTCTTCACGCTGGCCGGCAGGATCGACACGCAGTTGCCGTCCGGGCCGAAGCCCGCCGTACAGCGCGCGACGATGCCGGCCACCGACGTGCCGTGCGCCGCCGGCCGGCCCTGGATCGCCTCGCGCGGCAGGCCGACCGCCCGGGCGGATTCACGGTCGGTGATCTCCTCGGTGATCTCCGCGCGGTCCGCGGCCGCCGTGACCTGATAGCTGGCGTAGTTGGCGTCGATCGCGCTTTGGCAGAGCCGCCCCGCCAGGTCACGGTGGTTGTAGTACACGCCCGTGTCGGCGACGCAGACCGTCACGTGCGCCAGCGGCGGATCGCCGGCCGCGTGGTAATCGCTGAGCGCCTGGGCCTGGTTATTGCCGAAGGCGTAGGTGCAGTTATCACTGAACGTCCGGCTGGCCGTCAGCTCAGGCGCCCACTCCACGGCGGTACCGGTCGGGCGGCAGAGCCGGTAATATTCGAAGTCGGGATGCGGTTCCATCCGGTCGTTGTCCGCTTCCCAGGCCGCCAGCCCGCCCTTCAGCGGCCGCAGCCGCTCGTTGACGAAGTTCACGCCATAGGGCGGCAGAGCGGGCTTGTCCACCGCGGGATCGCTGGCAATGAGTGCGCCGAGCATGGGCATGTTGGCCGGCTGGTCGGCCGGTTCGCCGGCGCCGTCCTCGTCGGGCTCCTCATCCCCGGCCTCCACCGGCTCGTCGATGACCAGCTCCTCGCCGGGCGGCAGCGTGATCTCCTCGTCGCACCACTCGAACAACAGCGCGTCGGGCGCGGCCCAGTGGATGCGCGGATCCTCGTTCAGCAGGGCGACCAGCGCTGGTAACTCGCGCGGCGGCTCGGGCTGGTTGCGTAAATAGCGCGCCACCCGCCCGGCCCAGGATGCGTCGAGCGCCAGCTCGTGATAGGTGAAGCCCGACTCCTCCGCGATCCACTCGAAGCGCGGACGCAGCCCGTACTCGGTCCACAGCCGCTGCCGCTCCCCCGCACTCAGCGCCGGATCGGTCTCCGCCACCACGCGCCCTTCCAGGCAGAACAGGTGCGGGTATTGAGCCGCGTCGTAGTAGACCACGGCGGGCTCGGGGAGCGGCTTCTGCGGCTGGAGCACCAGACCCGCCAGTCCGGCGCAAAGCCAGCCGGCAATCGCGATCACGAAGAAGAGTCCCAGATAGCGTCGTAACTTCACGGTATTAATAGTAACGCGCCGCCGGCCGGGCGTGTTCACAGCGCCAGCAACCGGCTTCCACCAGGCGCTAGCTGATCCAGGTTCCCTTCTTCAGGGCCGGATACAGCTCGCCGTCGAGGTCGACCAGATAAACCACGCACCCACTCGAATAGAAATTAAGCAGGATCGCGAATTTAAAACCGGCCTCGGACGCCAGGATCTCATCACGGCAATCGAGAAACGCATACTCCCAGGACGTGGAGTCCCCACCCGCTCGCAGGCTGTCCAAGTCAAGGACGGTGACGTCTGTCGCCGTGCCGGAATCACCATTCAGCAGGTCCTCGTATCGCGCCAGTTTCTCGGTGGAGGCAATGCTGATGCCAAATGAATACGGTGTTTCGCTGTACGCCACATCATCCGCGCCAGCAATAATCAGGCATTCGGCGGACCAGGGGTGTGCAGGGCTCTTCCGGTCATCCCGATCTGACTGGTTGATATAGCTGACCACACGGGCGATCCCGCGTTCCACGCGCCCCATCCGTGAGGCGTCGACGCCGGGTTGCGGGTCGTCGAAGTCACCGATCCCGTCGCCGTCGCTGTCCGGGTTGTGCGGATCGATCATGAGCTGCTGTTCCAGGATGTCCGTCAGTCCGTCGGCATCGCTGTCGCGCCGCAATTCACCGAGGCTGAGCGTGGACGTTCCATAGGTGGCGCCGGTCAGCATGCGCTGGGGAGGAACATCCTCCCAGTGTTGGACCTCCGAGAACTCCGGCGTGTGATGCGTGATCCGCACTTCGTCACCCGCGACCTCCAGGACCAGCGGACCGATCGGCCCGTCCAGCCCCGAATGCCCGCCCGGCGGATGGAAATTCATGAAATGGTCGCGCAGGCCAGTCGCCAGCACTTCCTCAAAGCCGCCGTCGCCATCGGCATCGACCGCCAGGTAGACCTCGCGGGTGCTGATCAGGGCTGGATACTCATACATGGGAACGTAAGCGCGATAGTGCGCGCCTGAACCGTCTTCCGCCTCACACCAGGCGGCCATTGCCGACTCGGACTTGGGATCGGTGAAATGATACGGCGGCTGAAGCGGTTCGCGGCGCCGGCGGTCAATGTCGGCATAGACTCCGTCCAGATACTCGCGCGCCTGCTCTCCGCCGCAGACAGCCAGCAGCCCGGTCAGCTCCCGGCGATACCAGGCTAGGTACTCATCATTCAGCCAGCGGATGACCTGCGGCGCGTAGGACGGATCGACCACCTCGTAAAGCTGCTCGATCACCGGTTCGGCGTCCAGGTCGTGATTCGGTGAGGTCCATCCGTGATAGACGCCGGCGGCCAGCAGCGCGTCCAGTTGCGCTGGCGAAAGGTCGGCGATCCGCTTGCACAACTCGTTGAACGGCTCGGCGCCGGCCGCGATCAGCTCGGTCATCAGCGCGTCGTCGGCCAGCGGATCGGCCGCGGCCAGGAAGCGCTGATCGACGTCGGTCGTTTTCTCGGGAAAGGCCAGCCGATCGGGCCGGCCCGGCACCGGTAAGCCCGCGTCGTCGAGATCGATCCCCAGTATCTGCAGATTGGTGTTGTACATCGGATCAACATTCGCGCCGAAGGTCCGGAAGTCGAGTACTAATCGACCATCCAGGCACACGCAATTCTCAATTCTGATTCGTTCGATCTGCGGAAAAGCACTGATCTCGCCGGTGTCCATGCTGATGCCCAAGATCCTATGTGAGCAATCGGGACTTGCGAAGTACTGCTCCAGGTAGACGGTACTGGCGCCAATCTCGTAATCTTGGAAAACCTGTGGTTCACTGATCAATACATCCGTGTCCAGTTCAAGCGCGCCGCTGGCCGGATCAAACAACCGTAAGCGGCCGTAATCGTGGTTGGAATCGTGGTCTTCAGGCCAGAATTCATTGAAGACAGCCAACCTCCTATTGGCATACTTGGCTGAATACGAAAACGAGTGGCAGGAGTTCACCAGGTCCTGCCGCCAGATCAACCGTCCGCTGGAGTGGTCATACAAGCACAATACCGCGCCGGTTTCGCCGGTCTTGCCCAAAAACGGGCCGTTGCCCGCATGTGAGGCTCGCTGCCGCGCTGCTTTCTCCGTTTCCGATTCGAGCAGCTCATACGTGTTGTAACCCTCGACGGTCAGCAATCCCCACTCGGTGATGAAAGCCTGAGCGGCAAACGCGGGTTGCACGGCGGAATAGCTTTGCATCGATCCGTCCGGCCGGCAGACCACGAATCCCTGCTCGGTTCGTACCGGCAGGCCCAGCGCCGGGTCTAAGTCGTTTTGGCCTAAACCGGTCAACCGGCCCGTTTCGAACCGGCGAACCTCCGCGCCCGAGCGCAGGTCGTAGACAATGACATCGATCAGATCGTATTCGTAATTCGAATCGCCCCAAAAACGGATCGTCGACATCCACAGCTCGTTACCGAACAATGCCAGCGGGCGCAATGACGGCAGCTTGCGGACCGATGCGCCGTTCGCGGCATCCAGCACTTCGATCCCGTGTCTCTTGCCCAGCACCAGCCAGGTGGAGTTCAGCAGCAGCGTATCGATGTGATCCCATTCGCGGTCGACATACCAGAGCTCCTGCCCGGTCTGGCAATCGAGCGCACACAAGCCCCGGTAAAGCTGGTAGACGACCATTTCCTCATTGGCCGCGAATTCACCGATCCAGTCGTAGTTGGTGACAAAGCGTTGCCAGCCGGCGTAATCCGGCAGGCGAATCTCGCTGAGCGGCGCGCACTTGTCCTCGGTTGTCGCCCCCCAGGTCCCCTTCGCGGGCACGATGCTGCTTCGCTCAGGCGCCACCTGTACATCGCCCTCGTCGGCAACCGCCGCGCCGTTGAAGGTGATGGCCAGCAGAAGTCCCAGTCCCAGGATCGTCCAGATCCGCATGTCGCACTCCCCGGTCAGTCTTCGCCATCAGCATAGCATTCCGCTGAATCATCGCGGAATCCACCGTTTCGTTGCGGCAATCCGCCGCCAGCGGGTATAGTGACAACGTCATGCGGCGAATCAGCAAGCAACCTGGGCTTCGAAATCGGCGGGTGCCCGGCCCCGTGGGCTAGCGCGCACCCCTCCCACCGCCGCGGCACCAAAATCCCCCCTGTTCTTCCGGCGCATTCGCGCGCGCGGCTGCCGGTCTTTGCTAACATCATTCGTTTCGAGGGAACTATGAGCGAGATACAACACGTAAGAATCAAGGACATCACATCCGCCCACGCAGGCCAGTCGGTCGAGATCCGCGGCTGGCTCAGGAACAAGCCCGGTGGCAAGGGGCGCTACTTCCTCTGGCTGCGCGATGGCTCGGGTGAGATCCAGGCCGTCGCCGAGCAGGACGAGCTGCCGGCGTCCGTCTGGGCGGACTGCGAGCGGATCGGCCTGGAGTCGAGCATCGTCGTCACCGGCACCGTGCGCCAGCATCCGAAGAACGCGGATGAATTCGAGCTGCAGCTTACGGACATCCGCGTGCTCCAGGATGTCGCCGACTACCCGATCGGCAAGAAGGCCCACGGCGTCGAGTTCCTGATGAAAAACCGCCACCTCTGGCTGCGCGGCACCAGGCAGAGCGCGATCCTGCGGATCAGAAGCGAGGTGCAGAAGGCCTTCGCCGACTTTTTCTACGACCGCGGTTTCTACCGCGTCGACACGCCGGTCTTCACGCCCAACGCCTGCGAGGGCACTACGACGCTGTTTGAAGTCGACTACCACGGCGACACGGTCTACCTGACGCAGTCCGGCCAGCTCTACAACGAGGCCGACATCGGCGCGCTGGGGCAGGTCTACTGCTTCGGCCCGACCTTCCGCGCCGAGAAGTCCAAGACACGCCGCCACCTGCTGGAATTCTGGATGCTGGAGATGGAGGCGGCCTATTACGACCATTTCGACAATATGCGCTGCCAGGAGGAGATGCTGGCCTTCACCGTCCGGCGCATTCTCGACAACTGCCGGGCGGACCTTAAGCTCCTCGACCGCGACCCGGCCAAGCTGGAACCGGCGCTGGAGACGCCCTATCCGCGCATCCGGTACGGCGATACGATCGAGATTATCAACGACTGGCGGATCATGAAGCTGGCGGAGTCCCGCCAGGTCAGCCCGGAGCAAGGCCGCGAAATGCTGTTCAGCGGGAAGAGCGTCAACATCCGCGACGAGAGCTTTGAGGATGCGAACGAGCAGAAGCAGCGCATCAGCGCGTTTCGCTGGGGCGACGACTACGGTGCGCCGGATGAGTTGCGCATCAGCGACAGGTTCGACCGCCCCTGTTTCGTGACGAACTTTCCGGTCGAGATCAAGGGCTTCTACTTCAAGGATGAGCTGAACGAGGACGGCACGGAGCGGATCGACCCGGTGTTCACGAAGCTCCAGGCCAATGAGCCGGGATTGATCGTGCCCGGCTCGACCGGCCATACCGTGCTGGGCAGTGACTGCCTCGGCTCCGAGGGCGCCGGAGAGTTGATCGGCGGCAGCCAGCGCGAGGACGACCTGGCAAGGCTGGAGGCGAAGATCGCGCACCACAAGCTGCCGCCGGAGTTTTTGGAGTGGTACGTCGACCTGCGCCGCTACGGCAACGTGCCGCACAGCGGCTTCGGCATCGGGCTGGAGCGCACCGTGGCCTGGCTGGCCGGCGGGTCGGACAACCCGCTCCATTTGCGTGAGACGATCGCCTTCCCGCGCATGCTGCACCAGTACGAGCCGTAGCTTGCAGGGGCCGGTCTTAAACCGGCCCCTACGATCCACTTTCACTAGCTGCCAGCTTGTTCTACAATCGCCCGTAGCGGCGTCAGCTTGACGCCGGATTGAAGCACCGCCTTAAACCGGTGACTTGAATTTACTGACCGCGGACGATGTGAAAATAAACATGTGCGCAGAGAAAGACAGCAGGTACAAGCTGAGCGGGGATAACCTGTCTCACTTGCGCTTCACGGTAACTGATTTCATCCTTGATGAGGACAAAGCGGATTGCCTGCTTCGCGCCAAAGGCGCCGAGATCCATTTCCCGCCATTTCCGTGGGTTGAAAACCTGGAGATTCATATATTTGGCTGGAAACGCTGCCTGAAAAGCATCTCCCGTTATCAGGTAACCAATTCTGGTTGCCTGACCCAGCTGCTAACCAGAGCCAAGGCTGTTCCATTACCTGATCTAACCACCGTGGTTGAGGAACATGGCACACTGAGCGGCTGTTGGGTTGATATGGATATTTATATCGGCCTCATGCGCGATACAAGTTCTAGATTCGCAATTCGCTACGGAGTCGCCCTCACCGCGGAATACCAAGTGAAACATAGTCATTTTGATTTGCACCTGAAGTTCATTAACGCCAAGTGGCAGGCATTTGCCGATCATACTGATATCGAAGAAGAGAATCGGTGGGACATGTGGGAATAGCTAAACCAACCAACGCCCACGCAGACGTGGATCGCACAACATAAAGGCATCCTTTCACTTTCCACTTTCACTTTCCACTTTCACTTTCCACTTTCACTTTCCACTTTCACTTTCCACTTTTACTCGCTCCCGGATTGTTCTACAATCGCCGTAACGGCGACCTCCGTGTCGCCGGATTAATCCGGCGCCAGAGACGGCGCCGCTACGATCGCGAGGACACACATGGCAGAGAAATGGCAGACGGCGATTACCGAAGTCAAGCCCAACGAGCTGCGGCTCCGCGGGTACCGGATCGACGAGTTGATGGGCGCGAAGAGCCTGGCCGAGGTGACGTGGCTTTGTTGGATGGGCGAGCTGCCCAAGCCGGAATGGGCACCCCTGATCGAGGCGATGCTGGTCGCCAGCGTCGACCACGGTACTACCCCGCCCAGCGCGCTTAGTGCGCGCGTCGCCACCGGCACGGGCGCGTCGATCAGCCAGGCCGTCGCCGCCGGCACGCTCTCGATCAACGCCAGCCACGGCGGGGCGATCGAGGGCTGCATGCTGGCGCTGGCGCGCG
The DNA here is from genome assembly GCA_016932385.1 of bacterium. Lineage (GTDB taxonomy): Bacteria > 4484-113 > 4484-113 > 4484-113 > JAFGCY01 > JAFGCY01. The sequence continues at coordinate 38,032 of JAFGCY010000081.1, forward strand.
GCGTCAAGCTGATGCATGACGACAACGTCGACGCCGCGGACGCCGCCGAGCGGCTGTTGGCCTATCTCAAGTCCGAGGGCAAGCGCATGCCGGGCTTCGGCCACCGCGTGCATACCAACGACCCGCGCACGGCGCGATTCCGCGAGCTGGCCCGGCAGGCCGGCGTTTATGGCGACTACCTGGGCCTGGCCGACGCGATCGAGCGCCACTTCAAGGAGGCCGGCAAGCCGCTGCCGTTAAACGTCGACGGCGCGGTGGCGGCGGTGCTTAGCGAACTGGGCGTGCCCCCGCTGATCGGCAACGCGTTCTTCATCCTGCCGCGCGTCGTCGGGATGGTGGCGCACTTCGCCGAGGAGCGCACTAGAGAGAAGGTGATGCGCCGCATCGGCCAGGAGGACGCCGAGTACGACGGCCCCGGCCCCAGGAGCGTGGAGTAGCATTTCCGAAGTTCCCCCGAGGTCTTTACAACAGCTCAGCAAGCCCGATAATTACCTGCGTATCGACTTGAGGTGATGAAGTGAACCTGACACGCGAACAGATCGAAGAGCAACTGCTGGAGCTGATCCCGGAGCTTACGCAGTTCCACGACGAGGACATCCAGGAGCGGGTGGTCGCGACCTGGGTCGACGCCTGCGACATGGCGAACCTGCCGCCCGACGACCTGGCCGAGATGCCGTTCACGCTATTGCTGGCGGAGTGCCCGGTCAGCTTTTTGCAGCACACGCGCGGGGTGACGCAGACGGCCGTCGCGATGGCCGACGCGCTCAAGAAGGCCTACCCCGAGGACCCGCGGATGCACGCCGACCACGACACGCTGTTGGCTGGCGCGCTGTTGCACGACGTGGGCAAGGTGCTGGAGATCGGGCGCGCCGAGACCAACGGCGGCTGGATCAAGACGATGAACGGCAAGATGCTGCGCCATCCGATCAGCGGCACCAACCTGGCCTTCGCGCGCGGGATCAACGACCGCATCCTGCACGCGATCGCCTGCCACTCCAAGGAAGGCGACGGCTATCGCAAGACGCTGGAAGCACACCTGATCCACCACGCGGACTTCGCCAATTTCGAGCCGTTGCATTAATTAGTTGAAAGTAGAAAGTGAAAGTGGAAAGTGGGAATGTCGAATCGCTGGAAATCGAGACCTTTCAACTTTAACTTTCCACTTTTACTTGCTGTCAGCGCCGTGCCACCTTTGAAAAACATCTGGGCGAAGATGAAAACGGGCGACGTCCCGCCTTGCGGGATCGCCCCTATTAAAACTTGAACTTACATCTTTAACCGAGTTGAACATGGGACTTACATTTGCCGAAAAAGCGCTGTCCGCCAAGGCGGGACGCGAGGTGCGCGCCGGTGAGATCATCACCGTCGAGCCCGACGCCGTCCTCAGCCACGACAACTCGGCGGCGATCGCCAAGAACTTCGCGGCGATCGGCGTGGAGAAAGTGCGCTACCCCGAGCGGATCGTGATCGTCTTGGACCACTGCGTGCCGGCGGCGGACTTCAAGCACGCCACCAATCACAAGGAAATCCGCGAGTTCGTCGCCGCCCAGGGCATCACGCACTTCTTCGACATCAACCACGGCGTCTGCCACCAGGTGCTTCTCGAGCAGGGCCTGGCTGGGCCGGGCCGCGTGCTGGTCGGCAGCGACAGCCATACCACGAGCTACGGCGCGGTCGGCGCGTTCAGTGCGGGCATCGGCCGCACCGAGGCCGCCTGCACCTGGGCCACCGGCGAGCTGTGGCTCAGGGTGCCCGAGACGCTCGTCATCACGGTATCCGGCGCCTGGCCCAAGCGCATCGGTTCCAAGGACCTGATGCTATATGTCGCCGGGCAGATCGGCGCCGACGGCGGCGATTACCTCAGCGTGGAATGGACCGGCGCGGCGGTGCACGCGCTGAGCGTCGACGAGCGGATCACCTTGGCCAACATGAGCGCCGAGATCGGCGCCAAGAACGGCTACATCCCGCCGGATGACAAGGTCGCGGAGTGGCTGGGCTGTGTAGGGGCGAAGCCATGCTTCGCCCAGAAAACCCAGGGTAGGCCGGACTTCAGTCCGGCGGAAACTAGTCAAGGAGATACCGGTCTGGGGGCTGAAGCCCCCAGCTACATTCCTGAGAAAGGAAAGGAAGCGGATAGCAATTCGCAACAGGGCGAAGCATGGCTTCGCCCCTACGAAGAATGGCACACCGACCCCGATGCCGAGATCGCGCGCGCGGTTCAGATCGACATCGCCAACCTGGCGCCGCAGATCGCCCGTCCGCACCGCGTCGACAACGTCGCGGATGTCTCCGCCGTCGCCGGCACGCGGGTGCACCAATGCCTGCTGGGCACCTGCACCAACGGCCGGCTGGAGGACCTGATGGCGGCCTGGGAGGTGCTCAAGGGGCGGCAGGTCCACCCCGGCACGCGGCTTTTGGTCTTCCCCGCCAGCCAGCGGGTCAACCGCCAGGCGGTCAAGGCGGGCCTGATGGAGCAGTTCATCGACGCCGGCGCGGTCTGGATGAACCCCGGCTGCGGGCCCTGCCTCGGCGCGCACGAAGGCGCGCTGGCGCCGGAAGAAGCGTGCATCAGCACCGCCAACCGCAACTTCAAGGGCCGGATGGGCACGCCCGAGAGCGAGATCTATCTGGCCAGTCCGCAAAGCGTCGCGGCGGCGGCCATCACCGGTGAGATCACCGACCCGCGGGAGGTTTAGCATGGGCAAGGCATTCGTCTACGGCGACGACATCAACACCGACGTGCTGTTCGCCGGCAAGTACACCTACACCGTCACGGAGCGCTCTGAGATGGCCAAGTACGCGCTGGAGGACCTCGACCCGGCGTTCCGCGACCAGGTCAAGCCGGGCGACGTGATCGTCGCGGGCAAGAACTTCGGCTGCGGCTCCAGCCGCGAGCAGGCGGTGATCTGCCTGACCGAGCTCGGGGTGGCGGCGGTGATCGCCGACAGCTTCGCGCGCATTTATTTCCGCAACGCGATCAACCAGGGCCTGCCCGTGATCGCGCTCCAGGACGCCGCCCGGAAGATCCAGCCCGGCGACGAGGTCACGATCGACCTGGCGGCGGGTAAGCTGACCGCTCCTAGCGGTGCGTACAGCTTCCCGGCGTTCTCGCCGGAGGTCCAGGCGATCCTCGACGCCGGCGGCCTGGTGGCGTATACGCAGCAGAAGCTTCAGCTGTAAGCGTAAGCTGGTGCGGCGGGTCGCCGACCTGCCGGCATTAGAAAAGCAAACCAATCGTCAGGGAAACGGCGTCGGAAACGCCTGCCGACCGGTGACCAGCGCCGCGAGACGTCACTCCGAACACCAGACCGCGCCGGGCCGTCGCCTAGAATACCGATGTGGAGGCAGTGATATGAGACTGAATGGCACGCTGATTGCCGTATTGCTGATCATGCTGGCCGCACCGGCGGCCTGGGCCGATGCGGGGGACACGGCTGCCAGGACCAACCCGCCCGAATCGACGGTCCCTGAGAGTTACAGCTTCAACGACAACATCGTAATCACCCAGAATTACACCGACCAGACCCCGTGGTTCTACTTCGTTTACGACCGGGTCGGGATACGCGCGCCCGTCGAGCAGATCCCCGGCGGCGGCGTGCTGGAATACGCCGCGCACTGCTATGCGCTGCTGACCGGCGACTACGACGTGTCCCTGAGCGACCTCATCGAGGCCGGCCTGTGGCCGTATGACACGTTTCCCGCCAATGTCGACCTGGAGATGCGGCTTTACGACATCGACACCCACAGCTGCAGCCCCTGGGACGAGCAGCGCCAGTGCCCGGCGGTGATCGACCTCGGCACGCCGAAGTGGCTGGCAAATTCCAGGACCAGCATCCTGGCGATGTTCTACGGGGATTACTTCTACTCCATAATCGATTTCAGGCACGAGCGCACCGCCGAGATCGGCGATCGCTATCCCCAGTTCTGGACTAATCCGTACACGGGCAAGCCGCTGGATCTGTCCGCGGATTCCGAAGACGTGCGTTTTTACGAGGTGAAAACCTGGCGCGAAAATGCAGGTCTCAATTGCGCCGAGTTGTACAAACCCGGCGAGGAGGCGGACTGGTTCACCTTTGCCGAATTCCGGCAGCTGATCGAGGCACAGAACGAGACCGACGCCAAGCAGCTCAGCTACCAGCTCAACCTGAAACTGCTGCCGCTCGATCCACCGAGCCGCGGAATCGTCAAAGGCTCGTGCATCATCAGCTCGCACCTCGAGCAGGCCTACCGCAGCCTGCTGGGCATGATCGTCCGGAGAAGCATGGAGGACCAAGGCAAGCTGGACTTCGATTTCACCGTCCCGCAATTCGACCTGTACGACTACATGCTGCAGAGTCACACAAGCGAGTAAGCCGGCCGATTGCCGCGGTCCAAATGAGAACCAATATCAGGCGTGCCGGCCGCCCAAATGAGATAAAATCTGGCATGCACGGCGGGCTTTGGCCCGCTGTTGCTTGAAAGCAGCTAGATATCCGTGGCGGCGACCTCCGTGTCGCCGGATAAATCCGGCGCCAATGACGGCGCCGCTACGAGAACAACGATGGACGGCGTCGGGGACGCCTTCCACACTGGTGTAATAAAATCACGTATGTAGCGGCGGGTCTCCGACCCGTCGTCAAGTTTCGGTTGGAGGATCGAACCATGGCGAAGTATCGGATCGGCTGGCTGCCCGGCGACGGCGTGGGCAACGACGTGATGGCGGTCGCGCGCCGCGTGCTCGACGCGCTCGGCCTCGACGCGGAGTACATCCACGGCGACATCGGCTGGGAGTTCTGGAAGAGCGAGGGCGAGGCCCTGCCCCAGCGCACGATCGACATGCTGAACGGCGTCGACTGTGCGCTGTTCGGCGCGATCACCTCGTTGCCGAAGGAGGAATGCGAGGCGGCGCTGGTGCCCGAGCTGCAAGGCCAGGGCTTGGTCTATCGCAGCCCGATCGTGCGGATGCGCCAGCTGTTCAACCTGGCGACGAACCTCAGGCCCTGCAAGGCCTACAAGGGCAACCCGCTCAACTACAAGGACGAGATCGACCTGGTGGTCTTCCGCGAGAACACCGAAGGCCTCTACAGCGGCGTCGAATACCACCCGGTGCCCGACGAGGTGCGCGAGGTGCTGAAAAAGCACAACAAGAACATGGGCAAGTTCGACAGTGTGGCCGGTGAGGACCTGGCGATCAGCTGCCGGATCTTCAGCCGCGGCGGCTGCGAAAGCATCGCGCGCGCAGCCTTCGAATACGCCAAAAAGTACGGTTACAAGAGCGTGACCGTCGTCGAGAAGCCCAACGTGATCCGCGAGACCAGCGGCCTGATGGTGCGCACCGCGCGCGCCGTGGCCAAGGACTATCCGGGTATCGAGCTGTGGGAAACCAACATCGACGCGATGTGCATGTGGCTGGTCAAGAACCCGCAGGACTACGGCGTGCTGGTGGCGGAGAACATGTTCGGCGACATCATCTCCGACCTGTGCGCCCAGCTGGTGGGCGGGCTGGGGTTCGCCTGCTCCGGCAACATCGGCGACGACTACGCGGTGTTCGAGCCGACCCACGGCTCGGCGCCCAAGTA
>JAFGCY010000082.1 GCA_016932385.1 bacterium
GGCCAGGGCAAGCCGATGCCCAAGGACGCCAGCGGGGCTGGCACCAACTGGGGTACCGGCATCCAGAGCGACGACCCGGCCGGCGTGTTGAACCCGCTTAATAGCCGCCTGGATTTCGACGGTACGGTGCAGCCGACCGACCTGGACCGCGCCACGGATGCCAGGGAGAAAGGCCGCATCGGCATCTTCGGCAGCGCCCTGAGCTACGCCGGGTCAAGCCCACGCATCACCAGCGAACCAATCGGACGTGACATCAACCCGCTGGGCCGCGGCAGCGGCATGGCACTCGTCGGCGGCGAGTTGAACCTGGGCAGGATTACGCCGACGTTGCCGTTGAGTGAAGCACACGGCGGTAATGGGAGTAGCGTCAATAATGACTGTGGTGGAGGTTGTGGAGATCTAGGTGGAGATGGTGGAGGCGGCGACAAAGGAGATTTGGATAGTGGTAGTCGGATGTGTTGCTATGATGCAAAAACAGGCAACTGCTGGGATCCTGAATATTGGGACGGTCCCTGTGTCGAAATTCCATGTGATTCAGAGAAATGCAAGGATAGTGGAGTTAAAGGCGGCGGCGGCCAAGGCAGTGGCGGCGGCCAATTTCCGCAATACGCTCCTACCACGCAGATTTGTGGCAGATGGGATTGGACATCTTGGAATGGCACCAATTCGCCTCGTTACAATACGTATTGCCCAATAGTTAACTGGCTATCATGCCCATGGTATAGATGTACTGTTTCTGAGCACTATACCGGGTGGAAGTGTGTGTACTATAAAAAAGGTTCATCAAATACCCAGAAGAGATTTGCGTGGCAGACTATTATTTGTTCAGGCAGCATCACATGGTGGGGAATCGATCCTCGCAATCCTCTTCGTGGCTTTGGATGGCATACGCTTTGGCACGTATGCCAACAAAGATCACGAGTAGTCACAATGTGCAAGGTTTGTGACAAGCCTTGATATTAGTCGAAAAGCATCATTTTGCGTACAATTATCATTATAGTGAGTTGAGGTCAAATATGAAAGACGATGAAAAGCATAAGAATAAATTAGCAATGAATATACATAGCAGATATGGCAGATTAATACGAGTTCTGTACGTGCTATTGGCGTTATTGCTCGTATTCGTACTATTATTGTTTTTTGCGCGAAATGCGCTATTGTTATATGCTGTAAATAACAGCAATTCTGCAGCAACCAAGTTTTATTTGTACCTTGGAGCTGACATCAATTTTAGTTATCGCGGTTCATATACTCCTTTACAATCAGCAATCAGTAGGGGAAATATTGATTTGGCTAGCTATTTAATTTCATCAGGCGCAAATGTTAACTCAGTAGCTATTGGCACTGGGTACACTCCGTTGCATCTAGCATCTCAATTAGGCAAGGCAGATTCAGTTGAATTACTACTAGCAGCAGGCGCTGATCCAAATAAAGCCGATGAACTCGGTGCTACACCTCTTATATACGCATGTACAGATGGTCATTTGAAGGTAGCACAGGTCTTACTAGACGCGAATGCTGATATAGGGAAACCCGGTAAGAATGGAATGCATGGATGGACTCCATTGCATATTGCTGCTAGTAATGGTCATGAAAGCATAGTAACCGAACTGCTTTCTAGAGGAGCAGATTGCACGCTCATCACTGATGATGGCAATAGTCCACTTGAATTGGCTATTCAAAATAATCACAGTGAAGTTGTAGCTCTGTTAAGTGAGTATGAGTCAATGCAAACCGATATATGCAACTATAGTAATTAGCATTGGCGAATAGTATGCGTGCTCAGTAAGAATACTGTATGTATAGTGATAATAATCGCCTGACAGTCGAGCCCGTGACGGGACTGCGCGTCAAGGCGATTTTCTGCTTTCTCTTCATCTCCTTCGACCGTGGTTTCTCCTGTTTCTTGATCCCGGCAACGAACACCTTGGCCGGTGTCTGGCCTTTTATATAGCAACCTTGGAGCTGCCACCTGCTCGCCAATCCAGCGTGAAACTTTCACGCGTACGCTGGAACATGGCTTCTCCTCAACAGGGCATCCGTCGCGCTGCAGCTATTACGATGAAGACCAGGCACTGATACTGGCAGCATCTTGCGTAACCCCACCAGAAGCTCCTCCACACTAGTCCCCGTCACCAGCTCCTGACCCAGGATTATACTCACGATACAACGCACTTCCCTAGGCAAGAGCAGGAAAGCGTGCATTGAGACTATGTCGCATTTCTAGCTCTAGACTCCATGCGCCGCGACGTCATACACGTACAACACCACATCCGGCAAGCTGACTGAGCGCAACCTCCCGGAGGAATCGCGCCAGAACATCCGTACCAGCTACAGCTATGATCCCGCCTTCGGCGGGACCGGGCGGTTGCAGTACGAGACGGTGACACGCGAGACGGGCAGCACGACGAACCTATATCGCACCGGCTACGCCTACAGCTATGTAAGCTACCACCGCCAGGTGATCCGCACCGAGCAGAACTATAACAGCGGCTGGGTGGACGACTTCCGCGTCACATATAAATACGACGGCATGGAGCGTCAGAGCTACGAGAAACGCGAAGACTATGATCCTTACACGAACTGGACGCAGATGTATCTAAACGAGCAGGAATACGACAAGTGTGGCAACCGTACGCGGCTGGACAAGAACGTTACCGCAGGGCAGACTGCCAACTACGGCAGCTCGATGGACCTGAGTTATACTTACAATAACGTGAATTCCCTTACTGCAATCGCGGACAGTGACGATGCCAACTACTCGGCCACGGTAACCTGCGACGCCAACGGTAACATCACCGAGATCCACGAGCAGTCGGCCAGCGGTGGCGACCAGGCGGACCTCTACACCTACTTCACGCTGGACTGGAACAACCGCGTGACGGACTGGAAGGTCAAGCGCTACGACTTCGGCGCCAGCGACTGGGAGTGGACCAAGCGCGAGCACGAGTACGACGCGACGAACCGCCTGGTGAACTCCACCTACAAGCAGTGGTTCGACGGTGAGGAGGAACCTTCGGGCGACAGCCTGGAGCATATTTACGCTGGCAGTCGACACATTCAGAACTATGATGGCTCCTCAACTTATGGCGAACGTTGGCATTGGAGTTGTGACTCACATATGCACAATTCACCTCTTCGCAGCCCAAATCCAGATACATCGTCGCAAACGGGTTTCAATATATCGAATACCGTGACACCACAAAGACATACATTTATCGATCCCTCATCTGAGGGAGATGAGCGCCACCTCTACGGCCAGGGTAAGCCAATGCCTAAGGATGCAAGCGGCGCCGGTACCTACTGGGGTACTGGTATCCAGAGTGACGACCCAGCCGGTGTACTGAACCCGCTGTCAAGCCGCCTGAACTTCGATGGTACAGTCGCTCCCACTGACATGGACCGCGCTACGGATATTCGAGATAAGGCTCAGATTGGAATATTAGGCTCTGCTCTTAGCTATCGAGGATCAGATGGTCGCGTTTCTAGTGAAACTATCGGTCGTGATATCAATCCAATGGGTAGAGGAGATGGCACTTTCTATGCAGCCGGCGATCTAAGGTTTACAGGCTTATACCCTTCCTTACGAGCAATCTCAGCACTGCCTTCCTTGGGTAATACTGTGAATGGCGGTAGAGATTACTCAGTGGGCAATTTCACTCCGTTGGGTCCCATAAACACTGGTTTTCATCCTGGGACATTTTCTGGTTACACATTCTCTAATCGCAACGATAGATCCAGCATTGCGCGTGATAGACCTCTTTACTACAGAGATGGTCATGAGCAAAAAGCATGCTGTTACTCAGGCCCAGATACGCCACATGCATGTCCACCGCAATTTACTGATGTTATTCCAAACCCAGTTTATCACTTAGTCACCTATGCCTGCAGGGCTCATTCTAGTGAATTAGCTTACACGAAGCCTTGTAATGATAATCACCCATGTGTGAATACTCAAGGTTATTCTGGTGCAGGGCACAAAACTCGACCTTATGAAAGGTGTGCTATGGAGCATGCACCAGATGTAGAAGCTACTATTGGATATGCATATAAGCAAAATATCGAGTGCATTATTGGTCAATATCGCTATTGCCATCACGTATGTGGCGCGAAAATACCTAACGAATGTTCAAAGTACTATATGAATCAGGACGAAACTATAATGCGATCAGGACATAAAGGTCACTTTGGAGCCTTTTACCCTCCCAGTCCGAATAGCGGAGATTGCAAAAGCAACGCTGATTCAGCTGCTAAGGAAATTAAAAAGATGATTGATGATCGTGCACATCCCTGCAATTGCTTCCTTTCACAGCATAATTTCGATTGGATTGAGTATGGATTAAAACAAAACCCTAGTCGTCATTGGTGCACGGATTCAACTAGCGCTAATTGCATGCTGTGTGCCGATTCAGACGAACAAGGATTTGCTTATCCGAGAGAGAATAAGATCGGTATTTGCTGTATGAACTGGACTCAAGGTCCAGCTGGCGCCGGACATTATTGTTCAATACTTAACACAATTGCCCATGAATATTCTCATATTGGTGCGTATACTCTTGCTCCAGGTTTCTATTCAGAAGGTGCTAGCCAATATTGGCCAGATTTGAGAACAAATACACGAGAGCTGTATTATTGGAGCAGATGTGTTTGCCATGCAAGTGGCCATGGCGGTGGTCCCCTATATGGTGAATGTAGATAATTCAATTGTATAACGAGTTTATCAAAGAGAGGTAGTTATTGAAATGAAAGCTATTGGAGTTTGCTTGTTAATGTGTGTGTGTTTTAATATATATAGTTGCAAAAATATCGAATCAAACAACATTGCTACTAATAAGCTTGCATTTCAAACTAGCAACAAGCATGAGTTGCTTATAATTTCTCGATTGAATAGAGTGCAGCTGTGGATTGAGAGAGAAAAAGACAATTTTAATTCAGTTTTATTGAATGCATATTCTATAGATCACACAGGTCTTGTGAGTGATTTTCATGATCAATCAGAAGCTTATTTAGCACGAATGCTGCCTAGGAGATTTTTTGAGCAGTCATTCTATGTTCGCGTTAATGAGGATTTTCGAAGTATTGATTGCGCAGAATCTACGCCATGTTTGCCTCTTATAATAGAAAATGAGAATATTACAGATGTTGGTTATGCTGCTCACTGTAAATACAACATACCTAATCGAATAATAGTCATTGAAGATTTTCACTATAGCAAGCTACCAAACGATATGACTACAGCCGTTACTAAGTGTAAATTAGACAAAATTGATAGAAATGTATACGAAATCACTGGTATTTGTGATATCTCAACCTACAACTACATATTAGTTCCGACAAATTTATATTCTCTTTATGACAATGATTACAAAACGCCAGCATTTGAGGATAGCATTCAGGCTTTCTACATTGTTGACATGAACCAATATGAAATCTATAATCCCGCCTCCACTTGTACAAATAATTAGGATAGTATAAATATAACATAATCTGTACGTAGACCTCCCGGATTCAACTTGCATGTGCAACACAGTGTTTGATGCCGCATAATACTTGATTCGGGGTCAGCATGCCAAGTTTCTTTCTGGGGCGGTTGTTGAGCCGGTACATCGCGAAGATCAGTTCCTCCTACGTGATCGTCGAGAAGTCGCGGTCCTTGGGGAAATACTGCCGCACAAGCCCATTGGCATTCTCGTTCGTGCCGCGCTCACACGGCGAGTACGGGTGGGCGAAATAGAACTCCGTGGTAGTGTCAAGAATCTTGCACACTTTCATTGAGGCGGGGGTCATGCGGCTTCATCCTCCCGGGCTTGAGCATACAGCCGTTCCATGTCCAGGTACTTCCTCGTTTCCCACTTCGCCCCAGCGCTGTGGCTAAGCCAGGCGCTATTCGTCAATGAATCCTAGATCCTCAGGCGGATCGTCGTCATTATCATCCTTATTCAAGAACTTCTTTATCCGCTTCTCTAGTTCTGCCCTACTAGCCCTGTGCTTCTCACGAAGCTCATCGATAGCTACATACTTAGCATCATAAGGATATTCAATAGCTGCTTCCGTCGGATTATCCAAAGTCCGCATCAGCTCGGGATGTTCCATGACTCCCTTGACCATTACATACGCTTCCCTGGCTTGCAGCGAGGCCAGGTTATGGAAAGCTACTTCCCACATCTCGTTCAGCGTGAACTTGTTTTCGGGCTCTTGCAGCAGGTGATCATCACGCTCATATAGCTGCTCGACTATGTTTATCGCTTCCTTGCTCAGACGCTCTGAGTCCTGACGCGATACACGGAAGAACACCTGGGTCTGAGCATTGCCCAGTATCAGCGACACCAGCTGGTCTTCGAGTTGCTTCAAGCTCTGGTGCGCGATGGTCAGGCATATACCGAATTTGCGCGCTTCCGCCAGCACGGTATCGAATGATTCAGTAGCGATGTTCTGGAACTCGTCGGCGTAGATGGCGTAAGGTCTGCGCTCATCCGGCTGTCTAGCCAGGAAGCTCATCTCCAGGTCAGCCATTAGCAGCGCACCGAACAGGTCGGCATTGCCGGCCAATTTACCCTTGGCCAGGTTGACCAGCAGGATTCCGCCGGAGTCCATAAGCTCTTTGATGTTAAACGCTGACTCGCGCTGCGACAGCCTGGCACCAATCCGCTCATCGGCCAGGAAAGCCGTCACCTTGTTTAGCACGGCTTCCGTATACATCGCACGCTCTTTTGTGTTCCAGGTGTTGTAGCGACCACGGAAATACTCAATCGTTAGTTCGTCGCCAGATTCCTCTAGCAGCATTTCGCGGAAGTCGGCATCCATCAGCACCTTCTCGAACTCGGCCAAGGTGTAGCCCTGCTCCACCAGGAGCGTCAGCGTGCAGCGCAGGATGTTTTCCATACGCGGCCCCCAGCTGTCCGCCCAGATGCGTTTAAAGGCCAGGATCAGCTTGGCGACCTGTTCAGCTACCAGCACATTCTGCCGGCGCTCAAGCGGGTTGTAGGCCAGCATATGCTCTGTATCAGCCAGATCCAACAAGGCAGTGTGCTCGATGCGCTTGCCGAGAAACGGCAGAATGTCAGTAATCAGATCGCCGTGCGGGTCCAGCACCGCTATTCCCATTCCGCTACAGATGTCCTGGATAATGAGGTTTTTCAGCAGCGAGCTTTTTCCTGATCCCGAGGCACCGATTACGTACATATGAGTTGTCCGGTAGTCGCCAGGAACCAAAACCAAATCCGAATAGCCGCTACGCTCGGTCTTGCCGAGAGTCAGCCCGTAGGTGGCCCTATTGCCGCCACTCCAGTCACCACCACTCTACCCCCCATCAGTTTTGCCACGGCGTATCGAATGGAATGTACTCAGGGTACAATACACCTTCTCCTCTCTGACTGGGTTGGCTGGGTTGAGCAGGTCCCTGACTGGGTTGATCGGGTTGAGCAATGTTTGGGTTGCGATACGTGTAATGTCTGGGTTGCGAGATGCGTATTGAAACCAAGTCGCATATGCATGCGTAGTGAATGGATATGCATGCGGAATGAATGCATAGGCGCGCATCGTGAATACGTCGCATGGAATTGAGTGAGTGAGTGAGTCGGTGGCGCTAGATTAGCGGGCTGTGTCGCTGGCGGCAGCCGCGGCTCGCATGTTTCCTCGATTTGCGGGCAACCCGCCTGTGGCGGACCCGCGCCACCCGATAACGCCGCCATTCTGGCGGTCCGGGGATGCGGTCACGCCACGGCGTGACCGCGCTCCAGGGGATGCCGGCTGGAAGCCGGCGCTCCGTTACAGATGCGGTCCCGGCAGCGCCGCTTTCGTTTTGTTGAAGCCGTTGAGCGCGGCGATTTTATACACCTCGGCCAGCGTCGGGTAGTTGAACACGGTGTCGATGAAGTAGTCGATCTTGCCGCCGTTGATCATCACCGCCTGGGCGATATGGATCAGCTCCGTCGCCTCCGAGCCGATGATGTGGCAGCCCAACAGCGTGCGCTCCTCGGGGTCGAACAACAGCTTCACCAGCCCGTGCTCGTCGCCGATGATCTGGCCGCGCGCGCTGTCGCGGTAATGCCCGATCCCGACCTCGTAGGGCCGGTCCTCCTTTCTGAGCTGCTCCTCGGTCGCGCCGATCGTCGACATGTCGGGGAAGGTGTAGATGCCGTAGGGGAACAGCGGTTCGTAGGGCACGTCGGCCACGCCCAAGAGGTGGTTGGCGGCCTTGCGCCCCTGGTCGATCGAGGTGCTGGCCAGCGAGGGCCAGCCGATCACGTCGCCCGCCGCGTAGATGTGCGGCACCTCGGTCTGGTAGTTTTCGTTGACCTTCAAATAGCCGTTGTGGTCCACCGCCAGCCCGGCGGCCGCCACGTCCAGGTCCGCCGTGTTGCCTTTGCGCGGCGCGGCGTAGAGCAGCATCTCCACCTCGAACTGGGTGCCGCTGGTCAGCGTGCCGGTCACGCGGCGGTTGTCCGGCGCGGAGATTTCGGCGACGCGGTCCTCCAGTAAAAAGCGCACGCCCTGCTGCGCCATGTGCGCCTGGAGCGCGTCGACCAGCTCCACGTCCACCCACGGCAACAGCGTCGGATAGCGGCTGACCACCTGCACTTCGACGCCCAGCAGCGAGAACATCGAGGCGTACTCCAGGCCGATCACCCCGCCGCCGATCACCATCAGCGACTTCGGGAGGAAGCTCAGCTTGAGGATGTCGTCGGTGTTGAGGATATTGACGGTGTTAAACGGCAGGTCGGTCAGGATGTTCGAGGTCGCGCCGGTGCAGACGATGAAGTGGTCCGCCGTGTAGTCGTCCGTGCCGATCGTATGCACGACGCGCAGCGTGTGGTCGTCGACGAAATGGCCGGTACCGTTGAGCACGGCGATCCGGTTGCGCTCCAGGTGCTCGTGGATGATGTTGATCTCGCGCCGGATGATCGAGTTGCAGCGGAAGATCAGGTCCTCGGCCTCGAGGTCGCGCTTGACGCGGTAGTCCTCGCCGTAGATCCGGCGCTCGTAATAGCCGGACAGGTAGATGATCGCCGCGCGGAACGTCTTGGAGGGGATCGTGCCTACGTGCAGGCACTGCCCGCCGACGACCTGGCGCTCGTCGACGATCGCCACCTTGCGGCCGACCTTGGCGCATTTGATGGCCGCCTTCTGGCCCGCGGGCCCGCAGCCGATCACGATCACGTCGAAATGCGTCATACGTCTATACTAGCTTTCGCCGCGGCAAATTCTCGCGTTGGGAACGGAAAACGCGCCGGGCGGTCGGAAAACAGCATGGCAATCCTGATCGGCACCAGCGGCTATGACTATCCCGAATGGGTGGGGGAGGACCGGTTCTACCCGGCCAGCCTGGAGCACAACCGGCGCGACTGGCTGACCTACTACGCCAGCCAGTTCCCGCTGATCGAGCTGAACTTCACGTACTACGGCACCACTTCACCGCAGCAGCTGGAGCAGATGGTCAGGCGCGTCGAGCCCAAGCGACGGCTGGCGCTTTTAGAGGGCGACTTCGCGCCGCGGCCGGAGTTCGGCTTCGTGATCAAGACCTACGCCACCCTGACGCACGAGATCGGGGAGGACTGGCGGGCGCAAGCTGACAAGTTCAAGGCTGATACCGCGCCGCTGAGCGAGTCCGGCCGGCTGCTGGGAGTGCTGGCACAGTTCCCGTCGCGCTTCCGCCTGACCGGGCAGTCGCTGGACTACGTCAAGGCGCTGGCGGAGCAGCTCAGGCCGCTGCCGGTGGTGGCGGAGTTCCGCCACGCGGGCGGGTTCGCCGCGGAGCCGGTTGCCGCGCTCACGGCGGCCGGCGTCGTTACGGTGGGCGTCGATGCGCCGGAGGAGGCGCGGCTGCCGCGCGCGTTGGAGAGCGAACTGAGCGAGGACGCCGGGCTGCCGTTCACATATTTCCGCCTGCATGGCCGGCGCGAGGGCAGCTGGTGGGCGGGCGATGCCGCCAGCCGCTACGAGTACCGCTACTCCCTGGGCCAGCTGGAGGCCTTCGCCAAACGGCTGGCGACCAGCATGGCGCCGCGCACGCTGGTGCTGTTCAATAACCACCGCCACGCCGATGCCGTCAAGAACGCGCGTCAGCTGGACAAGCTGCTCAACGAATTCGCCCAGGTTTTTGCTAAAAAACCGCCCGAATAGGGCCTTGACCGCCTGCGGCCGATATGGTATACTAATGTTTAGTAATTGCTGTGGAGGTTCAGATGGCGGAGAAGACCGTGGTGCCGATGGAGATCAACTACCGGCCCAGCTGGCTGAGCTGGGTGGGGGCGGCGACGACCTGTTTGAACGCCCTGGGCATCGATTGCGAGCTGGCGGACGTGGCCGGTTACTCGGGCTATGCGTTCCACATGGCGGTGCATAAGGAAATGTGCCCGTCGGGGCCGACGATGCTCAACTGGAGCGGCCTGAACTGGGGGATCAACCTGCTCGGCCGCAGTGCGCAGGCGTTTGTCTGCGGCGACTGCCATACCGGCGAGCACATCTGCGAGCGCACACGCACGCACTGCCGCCAGGTGTTCGAGCTGGCCAGCCGCGAGATCGCCGCGGGCCGGCCCTGCGTGCTCTGGGGCGCCTATGTGCCGGAGTTCGCGGTGGTCTACGGCATCGAAGACGGCAAGTACCTGGTGAAAAGCGTCAAGGGGCACTGCGGCGAGGCGGAACCGCCGCTGGCCTATGACGAGCTGGACGCACCGGGCGGGCCGTACCTGCTGGCGATGCCGACGGCGACGAACGAGGAAGTGCAAAGGGAATGGCGCGACCGTTTCGCGATCGGCCAGGCGGCGCAACGGCTGACCATGCCGTCGTGGACCGGCGACTACAGCCTCGGGCTGAAGGCCTACGACCGGTGGATCGCGGCACTCAAAGCCGGCAAGGTGATCACCTTCGGCAACGCTTATTGCGCGCAGTGCTACTGCGAGGCCAAGGCCTTCGCGCATGAGTTCCTGGCGGGCGTGGCCAAGCGCCAGCCGCCCGTGGCGGAAATGCTTAAGCCGGCGGTGGCGGACTACGCCACGGTCAAGGACGCGCTGAAGCGGGTGGCGGAGCTGTTCCCGTTCCCCGGCGAAAAGGAAGTCCAGGATCCGCAGGTGATCGAGCAGGCCGTCGCGGCGCTGACGGAAGCCCAGGCCGCGGAAACCCGCGCGGCGGAGGTGCTGCTCAAGGTTGCCCAACTCACCGCGCCGTCGCTGAAAACGGAGACGGCGGAATCGTAGCGGCGACCGCTGGTCGCCGGATTGATTGCTGGTGGTCGGCAGCAATAGCGCGATCCCGCCGACGGCGGGACTGTGCGCCCACCATAGCCGGTAGGGCGGCCGTCCCGGCCGCCGTTCACGGGCGCGGCAGCCCGTGTCACCAGCCCTTGAACCATCGCCCTTGAACCTTGAACCCGACTGGACGCGGACGAGTCGTCAGCGCTAACCAATCCGGCGACCAGCGGTCGCCGCTACGAGCCGCTTTGGCCTACGGCCTTTGGCCTGGGCTTCCCCCTGAATTCATTCACCTCTCCCCTTTAACCTTGTTGCCCAACGCCGCCGGATCCCACCAGAATATCCGCCTTTGATTACCGGCGCCGGTGAGATCGCATAAGCTATCCTATTACCGCCGTTTAAGGCCGTCCGGCGGCGGGTAACAGGAATGGTTACTTACCGGCCGGCGACTGCCGGCCGCAATGCTTGGAGGTAGTGATGCCCAAAGGTCATCTCTATTTGATTGTGGGACTGATCCTCACCTGTCTCGGCGTGTATCCCGTATTGGCGGCCGCCGCCGAGGACTCCGCCACCGCCTGCGCGCGACTGCTGGTCTTAAGCCCCGGCGAGGGTGCGGCCAGCGTGACGATGCCGGACGGCAACGGTGACTACACCGCGGTCGATTTGGCTCCGCTGATGTTTCTGTTCGCCGGCGACCGCCTCAGTCTGCCCGCCGGCGCCAACGCCGTGTTGCTTAGCTATCCGGACTCGACGCGCCAGACCCACACCGGCCCCAGCCTGCTCGAGGTCACGGCGGACGGGCTGGCGGTGCTGGAAGCCGGCCCCACCGCGCCGGTGGTGGAGCAGCTGGAGCTGGAAATGGCGCCGGTCGTGGTCGGCGGGCGCACCGACATTCGCGGCGCGACGATGTACACGCGCGGCGACGACGAGGTATACCTGGAGCAGGTCTATCCGCTGAATACGGTCGTTGCACCGGGCGAGTTGACCTGCGAATGGGTCATGCAGGGGGTGGACGGTCCGGTCACATTTACGCTGGCCGACCAGGATTACGCCGTGGTCGAGACTCGTGAAGCCGCGGCGGATGCCGGTCAGATCGAATGCGCCGTCGAGCCCGACCGCGTCTATTACTGGCGGCTGGCGCATCCCGACGCCTCGACCGATTACGTGCGTTTTTCGGTACTCGACGATTTCAGCTGGCAGGGCGTGGCCGCGCTGCTGGTCGACCTGGGCTGTGACCGGGCCGCCCCGCTGGATTCGATCGCCGAGCTGACCGACGTCTCCGACCTGACCTGCCTGCTGTCGGTGTTCCAGTACTACGGGCTGGGGCGCGAGATGCAGCGGACGCTTACGCGGCTGACCGCCGTCCTGGCTGAGCGCTGATGCGGCGCCAGCGGACCAGGCTGCTGATCGCCGGCGTCCTGCTCTGGCTGCTCACCGCGGCCTCGGCGCCCTGGTGGCCCGCGTTGCCCGGCATCGCCTGGCTCGACGGGCAGCTCGAGAACGCTTGGTTCCAGCTGCGCGGACCGCGCCCGACCTCGGGGCAGGTGGCGATTGTCGCGATCGACGACGCCAGCCTGGCGCAGTTGCCGGCGCCGACGGTCTACTGGGGCACCTATTACGCCGAGGCGGTTCGCCGGTTGTCCCGGACGGGCGCAGAAGTGATTGCGCTCGATATCTACTTCGCCGAACTGCCGCTGCTGGGCGGCCGCGCCACGGAGGCCGAGCGGCAGATGAAAGCGCTGGAGGTCCAGGCCAACACGGAGTTGGGCGCGGCGCTGGCCGAGGCGCGGTTCGTCAATAACTGCATGGTGCTGCTGGCGGCGTTCATCGAGGACGGCCGGCTGAAGCCGCCGCGCCAGGAACTCATCGCCGGGGCCGGCGGCGGTTATGACACACTGGGTGCTATCAACCTGCTGACCACGACGGCGCGCGACGAAGTCGTGCGCGAGTTTGCCCTGAGGTGGCCGGCGGTTGAGGAAGGCAGTCCGGACGTTATCTCCCTGCCGTATTTGGCCGCGCATGAGCTGTGCGATCCTTGCCGCGAAGCCTGGTATTCCAGCTCGTACGGTCTTCAGACCGCCCGTATCAATTACGCCGGGCCGGCGGGCACGATCCCGCGCATCAGCCTGGCTGACGTCATCCGCGCCACGCCGGAGGAACTGGCGGAACTCAGCGCCCAATGGCGGGGCGGCTTAGTATTCATTGGCGATACGGCGATGCCGCAGGACACGCATGTCACGCCGTACTCGCGCCCGTTCCTGGGCGGCGGCGAGTTTGAGCGTATGCCCGGCGTCGAGTTGCTGGCCAATGTGACCGATGCGACGTTGGCCGGCCGGCAGCTGGAGCCGCTGCCCAGCTGGCCCCTGACCATCCTGGCTGCCATGATGCTGCTGCTCTCGGGTCTGGCGATCTATCTCTGGCCCTGGCTGGCCGGAGTCCTGGTCGATCTGGGGTTGGCGGCGGGCGTGGCTTCCTGGGGATATTACTGGTTTCTGGGCGACACGCTCGTCCCGGTCGGCGCGCTGATCGCGCTTCTGATCGTCCACGGCGCGCTGGCGCGACTGGTCCGGAACGTGCTTTTAGAGCGCGAGCGGCGCCGTCTGGCGCACTACTTCAGCCGCTACACCAGCCCGCAGGCGCTCAAGCACGTGCTCGACGACGAGGAGCGCCGGCTGCTGGCGGGTGAACGCTGCGAGGTCGTGGTGATGTTCTACGACATCCGCGGCTTCACCACGATGAGCGAGCGCGCGGAGCCGGACGCCGCGATCGCGTTCCTGACCGCCTTCCATGACCGCATGGCCGGCATCATCGCCGCGCACGGGGGCTGGGTCGACAAGTTCCTCGGCGACGGAGCGCTGGTAATCTTCGGCTTTCCCATCAGCGATCCCGGAGCGCCGCTCAAGGCCGTCGGCTGCGCCAAGCAGATGATCGCCGCCGCCGCCGACTTTACGCCGCTCTCCGGCGAGGGCCGCGTGGCGATCGGTGTCGGGCTGCACTTCGGTCCGGTCGTGATCGGCAACGTCGGCTCGGCGACCAAGCTGGACTTCACCGCGATCGGCGACACTGTCAACACCGCCGCGCGCGTCCAGGACCTCTGCAAGCAGCACGGCCGGCCGCTTTTAATGACCGGCGAACTGGCCGCCTATCTCGGCCGGGACCAGCGGCTGGTGGCGCTGGGCGCCGCCCAGGTGCGCGGGCGCTCGGCGGTCGAGTTGTACACCTGCGCGTCCGCCGTTTCGGAGGAGTGAAATGAGATACATCAAGCTGTTGCTGCCGGTACTGCTGGTGGCCCTGCTGCCCGCGACGGGCTGGGCCGCGGTCGACCTGAGCGGCTGGGAGCCCGCGGAGGAGCTGATCCTCGGCCAGGTGGACGTTACCTTCGCCGACCTGCCGGCCGACCTGGCGGAATCCAGCGCAACCGGCCTGGCCGTGCTGGCCCGCGAGTTGACCGAGCAGAGCACGGCGCTGTTGCCGGCCGGCGACGTCGAGCCCGGCTACTGGCAGGCCGCCCGGGCCGTGGTGATCGGGCGCGCGCTGGACAACCCCGACCTGATCGCCCCCGCGCTCTACCAGGCGGCGACCGCGCTGGCGACGATCAACGACCTGGTGCGGGCCACGCAGTACGCCGACGCGCTGGCGGCCGAGATGGAGGAGTACGGGCTGAGGCGCTGGTGGGGCGACGCGCACTGGCTGGCCGGCTACTGCCGCCTCTACCTCGGCCAGTACAAGGAATCGCTCGACGATCACGAAAAAGCACTCACCGTCTACCGCGAAGAGGGCGACAGCTGGAACACCGGCCTGACGCTCGGTAATATCGGCGCGCTCTACAGTTATCGCGGCGAGTACGAACGGGCGCTCGACTGCTTCGAGCAATCGGAGCGGATCAGCGCGGATGCGGGCGACACCGCCAGTGCGGCCAACGCGCTCAACAACATCGGCGCGATGTACGCCAATCTGGGGCGCTATGACGACGCGCTCGATTACTACGCGCAGGCCCTGGCGGACTTCCAGGAACTCGGCGATGCCTGGAGCGAGGGCTCGACCTACGACAACATGGCGCTGTTGTACCGGCAGCGCGGCAATTTCGCCGCCGCGGCGGAATATTACCAGCATGTGATCGACAAGCGGCTGGAGGTCGGCGACACGCGCGCGGCCGGCGCCGCCTACAACAACCTGGGGCTGGTCCAGGCCGACCAGGGTCTGTACAACCTGGCGCTGGAAAACTACGCCACGTCCCTGGAGCTGGTCCAAGCCGCCGGCGACCTGACCTCCTACGGTTCGGCGCTGAACAACATCGGCGTGATCTACGAGACGCTCGGCCTGCACAGCCAGGCCCTGGCCCAATACCTGGCCTGCCTGGAGATCCGGCGCGCTGAAAATGACCGCGGCGGCGAGTGCGAAGCGCTCAACAACGTCGGCCTGTCGTATTACAACCAGGACCAGTACGACCAGGCGCTGGACTATCTGGAGCAGTCCGGCGCGCTGGCGGACGAATTCGGCGATCCGAAGCTCCAGGCCTGGGCGCTCAACAACACCGGCCTGGTCTACGACGCCCGCCACCAGTACGCCGAGGCGCAGGAATATTACGAGCAGGCCCGCCAGCTGAAGCTGACGATCCCCGACCCGGTCAGCGCGGCGATCTCCGGCAACAACGCCGCGATGGCCAGCTTCAGCCAGGGGTATTACGACGCGGCGCTGGCCGGGGTCGAGGAGGCGCTCGCGGCCTGGGAGACCGGCGGCGACCGGCGCTCGATCCTGATCGGGCTCAACAACCGCAGTGCGATCCTGCTGCAGCTCGACCGGCCCGGCGAGGCGCTGGCTTCCAGCCGGCAGGCGCTGGCTCTGGCGCGCGAGCAGGTGCGCCAGTTCACCTGGGAGTCGGGGCTGAAGCAGGGCCTGGCCGACGATCTGCGTTTCACCGGCATTCTGCAGCTGATGGCGCAGCTGGCCCAGGATGCGCCGGACGATGCCTTCGCCACGCTGGAGTCGATCAAAGGCGTGCCGCTGCTGCAGCTGTTGCTGCAGGCGCAGTCGCAGACGCAGGACGACGAGGCCCGGGCCGCGCTGGGCCGTTATCGCACCGCCCAGGCGCTCAGCCAGACCGCCCGTGGCCAGCTGGCGGCCTTGGCTACGCCTGCCGACCTGGTGCTCATCGCGACCGATGCGACGGGCGCGGTGGACGAGGAGCAGCTGGCGGCGCTGATCGCGCAGGAGGACAACAAGCGGGCGCACTGCGAGGCCGACCTCGCGGCGCAGGCGGCGATCGCCGCCGATGCCTGGGACTACCTGCGCGAGCACGATCCGCGGCTGACCGAAATCATCGAGGTCCAGGGGCTGACCCCGCAGGCGGTGCAACAGCACATACTTAAGCCCAACCAGGTGGCCCTGGAGTACCTGGTCGTGGCCGAGATGTCGACTTATGCCCTGCCACCAGAGGTGGTGGTCTTCTGCCTGCCGGCCACGGGCCAGCTGACGGTGGCGCGCCGGCGCTTCACGATGATTCCGCCGGAAGGCACCGCCGACGACTGGATCGCGCTGCAGGTCGACCGGCTCCTCGGTACGGACGCCGCCGCATCCCAGGCCGCCGGCCGCGAGCTTTACGAGATGCTGATCGCACCGGTGGCCGACGCGATCCCACCGGACAACGAACTCTTGATCTGTCCGGACCGGCAGCTCTACGCCGTGCCCTTCGAGGCGCTGACGACGCCGGAGGGCGCGTATTTGCTGGACGGCCATGCCATCAGCTACGCCACCTCGGCGACGATGCTCGATTACATCCCCGAGACCGCGGCGGTGGGGCAGGGCGCGCTGGTTGCCGGGCTGAGCTTCGGCGCGGCGGCGGCGGAGGCCGAGCAGGACGCGGCCCTTGACCAGCTCTTAGCGATGCGCGGCGCCGACAGCCTGCGCGGCGGCCTGTTCCGGCGCGATACGCTGTTTCCGCTGCCGGGCGTGCCGGCCGAGGTCCATGACGTGGCCGAGATCCTCCAGGCCGACGAGGCGCTGGATGGGATGGTGACCGAGGGCTGGCTGGCGGCGGAGATGCCGGGGCACGCGGTGGTGCACCTGGCGACGCACGGCTTCATCCACTCGACGCCGCTGATGAACGGGATCGTCACCTGGCTGGGCGAGGCTGACACGGCCCCGGCGGAGGCGGGCGACGGCTTCATGACGATGGGCGAGATCATGGGCCTGCCGCTGGCGGGTTGCGAACTGGTCGCGTTGTCCTGCTGCCACAGCGCCGAGGGCGAGATCGCGCCGGGCCAGGGCGTGATGGGACTCAGCCAGGGCTTCCTCTACGCCGGCGCGCAGACGGTACTGGCCAGCCTCGACAAGGTCGACGACGCGGCTACGCGCGAGCTGATGGCGGCGTTCTATCGCAATTGGCGCGAAGCGGGGCTCAGCAAGTCGGCGGCGCTCCGGCAGGCCAAGCAGCAGATCAGCGCCGAGGCCGATTGGCGCCTGCCGCGCTACTGGGCTCCGTTCGTGCTGTACGGGAAGTAGCGGAGGCACATGTGCCGCCCAGCGTTTATCAGGGGGCCGGTAAGGCAGTGGTAGTGGCGATTCACGCGGCGGAGCCGGCGATCTTCGTTTGATTAGACATTGAATTTGCATTGCCTAATGCCGTGCTTTGATCAATGCAGCGGCCGATGCAGCCTGGGCCCTACTTACACTCTCTCCCGCAAGACGGGGGCCTGTTCTACTCGCGATAGGGCAGTCGCCGCTACGATTATTCTGCTAGTCCCTGGTTCCTAGTGCCTGGTACCTTTTTCGCACTCTTGAACCTTCTCCCTTGATCCTTGAACCTTGAACCTAACCAGCCGCCAGGATGGCGGCGCTCCTACGCCACCGCCACCGCCACCAGGTCGTCGTTCTCCAACTCATGCCGCGCGGGCCAGATACGGTGTTGCTTCACGGCGAACCCGGCCGCGGCCAACTCGCTGAGAATGCTCTCCACCGTGCCGAAGTGCCGGCCGGCGATCCCGCCGCGCACCAGGTTGCGGGTGGCCGGATCGAACTCGCCGCCTTGCCGGTAGGCCGGGTCTCCGCACATCGTGATCACGATCAACAGCCCGCCCGGCCGCAGCACGCGGCGCACCTCGCCCAGGCAGGCCGCGCGGTCGGCGTTGACGATGCAGTGCAGGCAGTGGCTGTCGACCACCAGGTCGAAGGTGTGATCCGGCCAGGGCAGGGCGGTCACCTCGCCGGCGGCCAACTCCGCGCGGACGCCGGCCGCGTCCAGGCGCTTTTGGGCCAGCTCGATCGCCAGCGGCACGATGTCGATCCCGCTCACGCGCCAGTCCGGCCGGGCCGCCAGCCGCTCCGTCAGGCAGCCGTCGCCCGAGCCCAGTTCCAGCAGGCGTCCGGCCGACGGCGCGCCCGGTAGGCCGAGCGCCCAGTCGATCTGGGCAAGCATCCCCGCGACTTCCTCCGGGCTGCTCCAGCCGGGCTGTTCGCCGGCGGCGATGCGCCGGTACTGCGGCTCGTGCACGCCGGTGTAATCCGCGCGGGGGCTTTCCTGGTCCTTGGCATCATCGGCAGGCATTGCGTATTAGTGTAGCCGCAGTTGACGATTCGTACGCAGGTCTAGTAACAGAGACCTCCGTGTCGCCGGCTTTGTTTTGCCGTGGCTGAATGCGGGTCGTGCTTGCGATCCACGCAAGCGTGGCCCCTATATTGCTGTCGCGGCACCGGGATACTCGCCAGCAGGCTGGCGATCAGCGTATCGACGTTGCCGCCTGCCAACTCGCTCTTCGGCGTCAGAATCAGTCTCCGGTCATTCCGTCTCTTCCGCCGCCGGGTTCTCCTGGTAGTTGACTCGGTACTCGTAAGTATCATCTTCCGGCGAATAGATCACCGTCACATCGAACCGGCCGTCGGCGCTGGCGTAGAATTTGATCTTCAGCACGTCTGAGCTGCAGACACGCGCGCTCTTCTCCGCGTCCTTTTCCACAAAGCCCGTGGTCAGTAGACATCCATCGACATGGCTGAAAACTTCGTCCCAGCCGACATTCGGCTTAAAAGCCAGGGCGAAATACCGGCCATCCGGACCATTATCCAGATTGTCCACTAGATAGCCATTGCCGAACATCGTGCCTTCTAAGCTGAACATTTTTTCTTTCGTACTGCCTACTGGGACCGTCAGTTGCTGTAACGGCCAGTGCGCGGGGTAGACTACGGCGGTTGAGCGGGAACAGCTGCCAATTCCAGTGGCCAGCATTAATATCAAGATCAGGCCAATCAGTGTGGCGGTTCTGTCCATGGCACTGATGTTACAGCACGCTGGAGGGATATAGTCGATAACAACTACCGCGGCACCGGGATGCTCGCCAGCAGGCTGGCGATCAGCGTGTCGACGTTGCCGCCCTCCAGCTCGCTCTCCGGCGTCAGGATCAGCCGGTGCCGCAGCACGGCCGGGGCCAGCGTCTGCACCTCGTCGGGCGTGATGTAGGACTTGCTGCGGATCGCCGCCAGCGCCTTGGCGCCTCTGAGGAGCGCGATGCCGGCGCGCGGGCTGCCGCCCAGGGCCACGGCGCGGTGGCTGCGCGTGGCGCGCACGATCTGCATAATGTAGTCCAGCACGCCGTCCTCGACGCGCACGTGGTTGATCTCGCTTCTGATCGTCGGCCAGTGCTCGGCCGCCATCACCTTGCGGACACCGGCGGCCGCCAGGTCGTGCGGATTGAAGCCCGCGTCGTAGCGCTTGAGGATCGTGCGCTCCTCGGCCTCGTCGGGATAGCCGATCAGCACCTTCAATAGGAAGCGGTCGAGCTGCGCCTCGGGCAGGGGATAGGTGCCCTCGTACTCTACCGGGTTCTGGGTAGCGAACACGGTGAAGTCGGCCGGCAGCGGGTGCGTCGTGCCGTCGACGGAGACGTGCCGCTCCTCCATCGCCTCCAACAGCGCCGCCTGGGTCTTGGGCGGGGTGCGGTTGACCTCGTCGGCCAGCACCAGGCTGGCGAAGACCGGGCCGGACCGGAACTTGAATTCCTGGTGGCCGATGTCGTAGACGTTGGTGCCGAGGATATCGGAGGGCAGCAGGTCCGGCGTGAACTGGATCCGGCTGAAACTCGCTCCGGCCGCGGCCCCGAGCACCTTGATCATCAGCGTCTTGGCCAGGCCGGGCACGCCCTCGAACAGCAGGTGCCCGCCGGCGAAATAGGTCGTCAGCACCAGCTCGAGCACCTCGTCCTGGCCGACGATGACCTTGGCGACCTCCGTCGCCAGCGCCTGGGCGATGCGCGGAGTCTCGCGCGGCCCGTCGATACTGCTGCCACCGATTGCGTCCATGGCGCGATTGTAGCAGCCGGCGGCGCAACCGTCGGCGGACCGGCTGCTGCCGTGTCGACTAGTCGATGCCGATCTCCCAGGCGTTGAGCTTCATCACCAGAAAATCGGGGCCCAGTCCGCCGGCGCCCTCGTCCAGCACGCCGACGGGTGTGCCTTCGATCCCGCTCATTGTCTGCACTACCGCGTCGTTGACCTGGAGCAAGGTGGGGGTATTGGTGACAATCACTGCATTCAAAGCGGTCATGGTGCCGGCGGCGTCTTGCCAAGCGCCACCGATGTGGCTGGCGCCGCCGCTGATGTGGATCATGCCGTGGTCGCCGAGCGCGATGCCGGTGCCGATGGCGTATTTCAGGTCTGCCGCCGCGGTCCAGAGCTTCTGGTGGGCCAGGGCACCGGTGTCGTCGACGTCCAGCAGCACGAGGCGCTTGATAATTCCATCGGAGAAATTGCCGGTGATCAGCACGCGGCCGACCGGATCATACTCGATACCACCACCGAAAGCGTAATAACCCGTCCAGGACTGCGCCCAGTCCCAGGTGTCGGCCGACGGGCGGTAGCGCACGAACAACACCTCGGCGTTGTTATGCGTGCCCGTGATGTAGATGTTGCCGTTGGACACCGCCATTTCCGCGGGGTCTTCGTTGCCGCTGCTCCAGAGCTCGTCCGCGAGCAGTGAACCATCGTCGGCATAGGTGAGCAGGGCGATCGCCGGCGATGCCAGTTGGGCTTTCGCCAGGACGTAAATCTCGCCGTTGTCCCCCAGGGCCACCGCCCGCGCGTCGTCCACTTCGTCGCCGCCCCACACGCGAGCCCACTGATATGTTCCTGCATCGTCGAACTTGATCAGCACGACATTGCGCGGAAAACCGGTTGGCGATTCCGGGCCGTAACTCCAGGTGGAGCCGGCGATATACACATTGCCCTCAGCATCCAGTGCGAGGTCGGCGCCGGAATCGTTGCTGGAACCGTCCCAGGTGATCTGCCAGTCGAGAGCGCCGGAGCTGTCGTACCTGAGCAGCAGGATACTGACGGCGGGGTTCTCCACGGGACCGCGCCAGGTGCCCGTCACATACACGTTGTAATTGTCGTCGACGGCGACCGCGGCGCCGTCCATCCATTCGCCAGCATCGCCGTCGACGCCGGCGCTGTAGGATTGGACCCAGCCCACCGTGCCGTCCGCGTTGTATTTCACGGTGAAGATCCCGTTCTGCGTGTTGTCGTAGACATTGCGCCAACTGGTGGTGTAGACGTTGCCGGCGGCGTCCACCGCGATACCCTTGGCTTCCTCGTGATTGGTTGTTCCCCAAGTATGCACCCAGCCTGGCGTCGGATCGACTACGGTTAAGGTGTATTCAAATGTATCGGAGCCCGCACCGTTGCTGACCGTAACGGTGGCCTCATACACGCCGCTGCTGCCCAGCGTCACCAGTGGGGTACCGTCGCTGGACAGGTTCGGCGTGGCCCCGCCGCCAAAATTCCACGAGTAATCAAGCGGTGGCACGCCCGAACAAGTAACCGCGAACGCAGTGTCGCTGCCCGTGGTTCCCGTCAGCGGTTCGACTCCGCTGATCACCGGTGTGATGTTTTCGCCGACGTGAACCTCGTTCAATGTCCACAAGTCATGGCCCACGCAGACAACCAGGACCAGCATCGAGCCGGTCGCAGCATGGATTGCCGAGCTGAAGTCCGCTTCGATCCAGTTGTCCGCCGGCAGCTGGTACCAGTGCCAGCAATTCGCACCCCAGTCCGAAAGACCGATCCAAGCATCATTCGAATCGCCGGATTGCTGCCAATCCAGACACACCGTTTCGTCTCGGTCGTAGCCGTCCAGCGTAAAATCGTACATCGCGTACGCGAGGCCGGTGCTTGGTGACGCGGCGGGATCGAATTGGAGGAGCATGCCGGACACAGTCACGTTTTTGCTGGGTAGCGCGACGGCGTAGGCGTGGCCGGGTTTGCTGAGATCGTCTTCGCTGTAAGACGCTGTTCGCTCAGGTTGTGGTAAAGGGATGTTGCCCAGCGATGCAGCGGAATCGAGTGTGTCGTTGTTGCTGGAGATGTCGCTTCCCACGCAACCGGCAAGTAAAACCAGTACACAGACCTGAGCCAGGACACATAAAACGATGCGAACAATCCTCATTGCAGTCTCCGTTCTAAGCGCTACGTGGTGCTTTTCGGCTAGCCTAGATTGTACTTCTCTGCCAACCGTTTTGAAATAACGTGCAAGGGACGCTGTCGGTCAGCCACCATCCGGTTCGGTCTGCGTTATTGTTCGCGGGTTTTGAACAAAGTTCCTTGGTCTTGAGTCACGATAATGAGACTCAATCTCAGATAGATTATACCGTGCGGTTTCGGGCGGACAGCCCGGACGTGCCAGGAGGAAGAAATGAGTTCGACCGGTACTTACGAGTTTGGCCAGCGTCTCAGCCGCCTGCGGCTGTACACCTTCGGCCTGAGCGCCGTCGTGGCCCTGGTGGTCACGGGAATCAGCGGCTGGGGATCGACCGCGGCGCAGGCCGCCGACGATTCCGCGACCGCGGCCGTCAAGCCAGCGCCGGCCTTTGAGCTGATGGATACGCAAGGCCAGACGCACAAGCTGGCCGACTACCTGGCCGACGGCAAGACCGTCGTGCTGGAGTGGTACAACCCCGGCTGTCCCTACGTAAAGAAGTATCACGACGGCGCGAGCGCCAACACTTCGATGCGCGACGCCTACCAGTTTGCCCACCAGCACGGCGTCGTCTGGCTGGCGGTCAACTCCGGCGCGCCGGGGATGCAGGGCCACGGCCTGGAGCTGAATCAGCAGATGCGTGCTGAGTACGGCATCGAGTATCCGGTGCTGCTGGACGAGAGCGGTACGGTCGGCCAGGCCTACGGCGCGACGAGCACGCCGCACCTGTTCATCATCAATCCCGCCGGCGAGATCGTCTATCAGGGCGGCGTGGATGACACGGTGCTGATGGCAGACCAGCCCAGTGGCAATTACGTTATCGCCGCGCTGAAGCAGCTCATGGCCGGCGAAGCCGTGAATCCCGCCGAGACCGCCCATCCGGGCTGCTCGGTTAAGTACGCCAAGTAACGCTAACCACGGCAGTAAAGTACGGGGCGGGCGCCAGCCCGCCTTTTACTTTGCTAGAATAGCCAGCGCCGTGCACAACACCGCCGCCAACCTGCGCCCGCGCGCCGCGATCTTCGATCTCGACGGCCTGCTGATCGACAGCGAGCCGCTCTGGCAACGGGCCGAAGTGGAGATCTTCAACGCCTACGGCGTGCCGCTCAAGCCCGAGATGTGCTACCAGACCGTCGGCCGGCGTATCCACGACGTGGTGGAATTCTGGCACGCGCGCTATCCCTGGGAGGGCCCGCCGCCGGCCGCGGTAGCCGAGCGGATCATCGCGCGCATGCTGGAGCTGATTGCCGGCGAAGCCGAGCCGATGCCGGGCGCGCTCAGTGCGGTGGAAGCCCTGGCGCAGGCGGGGCTGCCGCTGGCCGTCGCCACCAGCTCGCAGTTGGTGCTGGCCGAGGCGGCGCTCAAGCGCCTGGGGATCGGCGGGTATTTCGAGGCGGTCTGCTCCGCCCAGCACGAGCCGTACGGCAAGCCGCACCCGGCGGTCTACCTGACGGCGGCCGGGCGGCTGGGGGTGCCGCCGGAGCACTGCCTGGTGTTCGAGGACAGCGTAAACGGCCTGATCGCCGCCAAGGCCGCCGGCATGTACTGCGTCGCCGTGCCGTACCCGGCCTGGCGCGATAATCCGCGCTTCGTCATCGCCGATGAGGTGCTCGCCAGCCTGGCGGAAGTGACGGCGGACTGGCTGGCTAGCCGGTAGTTCAAACCAGCATTTGCCGGCAGGCGGCTATTATCTAGCGACATGCACCATCCGGTCACGATTATCGGCGGAGGACTGGCGGGCAGCGAGGCCGCGCTGCAGCTCGCCGCGCGCGGGATCGCCGTCGAGCTCTGGGAGCAGCGCCCGGCGGTGATGACCGCGGCGCATACCACCGATGGGCTGGCCGAGCTGGTCTGCTCCAATAGCCTGAAGTCCACCGACCCCGCGCGTGCGGCGGGGCTCTTGAAGGAAGAGCTGACCCAACTCGGCTGCCGGTTGCTGCCGCTGGCCTTCGCGCACCAGGTGCCAGGCGGCGCGGCGCTCTGCGTCGACCGCGAGCGGTTCAGCCGCGCGGTGACCGAGCTGATCGCGGCCGAGCCGCTGATCACGCTGCGGCGCGCGGAATTCACCGGCCTGCCGGAACTGGTCGCCGAGCCGGGGCGGATCGTGATCCTGGCCAGCGGGCCGCTGACCTCCGGCGCGCTGTGGGCGCAGGTCGTCAAACTCGTCGGCGACGGCGGCAGCTATTTCTACGACGCGACCGCGCCGATCATCAGCGTCCAGGGCATCGACCGCTCGGTGGTCTTCGCCCAGTCGCGCTACGAAAAGGGCGGCGGCAACGACTACCTGAACTGCCCGTTCACGCCGGAGGAGTACCTGGCGTTCCGTGAAGCGCTGGTCAGCGCGGAGCAGATCCCGCTGGCGGCGGGGGACGACTACAAGCTGTTCGAGGGCTGCCTGCCGATCGAGGAGCTGGCGCGGCGTGGCGTCGACACGATGCGCTTCGGCCCGCTCAAGCCCAAGGGCCTGACCGATCCGCGTACCGGCCGCTGGCCCTACGCCGCCGTGCAGCTGCGCTGGGAGGATGCGCTGGAGCGCGCGCTGTCGCTGGTCGGATTCCAGACGCGGCTGCGCTTCGGCGAGCAGGACCGCGTGTTCCGGCTGATCCCCGGCCTGGCCGGCGCGCACTTCACGCGTCACGGGCGGATGCACCGCAACAGCTATCTCGACGCCCCGCGCGTCATGGCGCCGACGCTGGCGCTCAAAGCCCACCCGCGCGTGCTGGTCGCCGGCCAACTGACCGGCCTGGAGGGTTACATGGCGGCGGTCGCCACCGGCCTCTGGGCCGGAATCAACGCCGCGCTGCTGGCGCGGGGCGGGGCGCCGCAGGTGCCGCCGGAGCAGAGCTGCCTCGGCGCGATGTTCGCCTTCATGGCCAATCCGGCGCATAGCGCTTATGCGCCGACGGCGTTCTCCTTCGGGATGTGCACCTGGTTGCCCGGGCACGTCCGCCGCGACAGGAAACTGAGAATGATTCGCGAGGGTGCAACTGGGGCCTGGGCCGAAATGAGAGCTAGTCTCGCCGCCGCAGGTAGTAGTATTGTGGGCGAACTTTAGCCGGAGGAAACCTATGCGTTATATCTACGCCGCGATCATTGCCCTGTTCGGTGCCCTGCTGATGAGCTGCCGTGGTGACTGCCCGAACTGCCCGTAGTTTCAGCGATCGATAACTAACTACGCTTCAGCTTTGCGGTCGAGCAGGCGTTCGCGGATCGCCGTGAACTGCTGCGGCCGCACATTGAGCACCTTCTCCTGCATCTTGAGCACCTGGCCGGGCTTGCCGTCCTTGGGCCGGCGCAGGTACTTCATCGGCAGGTAGCTGACGTCGAGTTCCGCCTCGTTCTGGCCCCGGCTGTGCCAGCCGGCGATCAGCGCCGCTTCTTCCAGCGTGCGTGGCGGCACGTCCTGGCCGGCGTTGAGGATGATCACGTGGCTGCCGGGGAAGTCGCGGGCGTGCAGCCAGAGGTGGCGGCCGTTACCGAAGATGCGCAGCAGCTCGTCGTTGGACTTGTCGCTGGCGCCGCAGAGGATCTGCAGCCCGTCGCTGGAGACGAACCGCTGGTACTTCACGCCGGCGCGGTCCAGGCGCTTGCGCTCGGTCTTGAGCGGATCGGCCGGCTTTTTGTGGTCCGCCGGCCGGCGGCGCTCGATCTCCTCCAGTTCGGCCTCGGCCTTGGCGATCAGCTGGTTCAGCTTCTCGCGCCCGCGCCGCAGCCGCTGCGCGTAATGCACCAGCTCTTGCGCGTTGTCGTAGGCGCTTTTCTCGGGCGCCACCTGCTCGGCCCAGTCCGGATGGGCTTGCTGCCAGGCCTGGATGTACGCGGCGCTCGTGCCGCAGTCGTCGATCTCGCCGGCTTCGCGCAGCATCGCCAGGGCGGCCTGTTCCACCGCGTCGGCCCGGCCGGCCTGGCGCAACTGCTCACGCAGCAGGTCGATACGCGCGGCGATCCGCTCGCGTTCCACGTTCGTGCGCGCCGGTTTCAGCCCGCGCCGCTTGAGCGCTTTGCGCCACGTCTCGAGGGCCAGCCGATTGGCATCGCCGCGCTGGGTCAGGCCGAACAGCTCGGCCGTCAGGTCGCCGCGCTGCAGGCGGTGCGTGAATTCCCAAAGCGACTCCAGGTCGTAGCTGACCGGCAGCAGCGGCTCGACCTTGTCCCAGAGCTTGACGTCGCAGCCGGCGACGCGCCGCGCGAAGAAGTGCGCCAGGCTGTCCTCGGCCTCGACGCCCTCGCGGCCCGCCAGGTCCGCCAGCTCATCGGCGAGCGCGTCGACCGTGGTCCCGGCGGCGATGAACTTACCCAGGGGCGGCGGGTCGGGCAGCGGCTTGCCGGTGATGATCCGGCGCACGCGATTCTGCTCGCGGCGCACGCGCTTGAAGATGCTGATCACCATCTGGCGGTCGCTGATCAGGTACGCGTTGCTGGCGCGGCCGACCAGTTCGTGGCGTAGGCGTTTGAGCGACTCCTGGCCGTACATGTCGCGCTGGGTGAACGTGAAAACCACGCTACGGTCGAAACCGCTTTGCTCGATCGTATCCAGCCGGTGGCCGGCCAGATGGAAATTGAGTGCCTTGGTGAAATTGCTCTCCGGCTCGTCGGGGGCGGGCGGCCCGTCCGCGCCGCGCAGCACGGCGAGGATCGGGTATTCCTCCAGCACGCTGATCAAGAGCGTGACCGGCCCGGCCTCGCCGGCCAGTTCCAGCGCCACGCTGCGCGGATCGTACTGGCGCGCCGCCTTCAAGCGCGCGCCGATCAGCGCCGGTCCTTCGTCGGCCAGCCAGGCTTTGAGCAGCAGAACATTCACAGTTTCATCTTACCCCGGCTCGCCGCGAAATGGATCAATTTCACGGGCTGTTGACGGGCTGCCTTTCGCGCCGATTCAGGCTATAATCGGCGCAGTGGCTGAAAACCAGTTACATGGCTACATCGGATTAGGCAGCAACCTTGGTGATCGTGGAGCGAGTCTGCGCCGCGCGGTCTCGATGCTGATCGAGGCGCCCGGGTTGAGCGTGCTGCGTGCCAGCAGCATCTATGAAAGCCCGGCCTGGGGCTATTCGAGCGACAATGATTACCTCAACGCCGTGATCGAAGTCAGCTGGCAGGGCCCGCCGCTGGAACTGGCCAATCTCTGCTACCGGATCGAGGCCGCCGGCGGGCGCCACGAGCGCGGACCGGCCAAGCCCGGCGGCTATCACGACCGCCCGATCGACCTTGACCTGCTCTGGCTCGACGGGATCACCTGCGAGACCGAGCGGCTGGTCCTGCCGCATCCGCGCGCCCACCTGCGCTCGTTTGTGCTGATCCCCTGGGCGGAGCTGAACGATACGATCGTGCTCAACGGCAGCCGGATTGAGGACTGGCTGGACTTCCTGCCGATCGAGGACGTGGCCGAGTTGCGCAAGGTCGAAGACGTCCGCTTGGACGATCTGCTGGTCAAACCTTAGCGTAGGCGAGTTTGATCACCAACCCAGCCGCTGAACCGCACAATAATGATAGGTTGTTGCCTGGATTACCACCGGAAACTTCTACCGTTTAACATAAGGTTGTGCGAAAACTGACTGGTTTCAAGTATTTATACGCGAATGTGTTGACATTCCCACCCCCCCGAGGTTATACTGAGTTCACTTTTAGGGTGGAGGACTTTTTATGGTATGCAACCTAAGTAGGTTTTTAATTGTTCTAGCAGTGGCAATTGGGGGCATGTGGGGGATGAACGTTGCCTTTGCTCATCCTTGTCCGGGATCGACACAGAATCCTGTCGTGGTCTGCGATTGTGGAACCCCGTCTGGGGGAGGAAAACCCGACTGCTGCGGGATTATTTCTATGGGAGCATCGGTTTGGTTTTATGAGCGGCACATTTGCGGTTGTGTACCCAATATTTATCCGGCGCCGAATTGCGAATCAGACTGGGCTGAGTACTATATTGAAGATTATGCTTGTTATTATTTCGAAACAGAGTGTCCAAACTGGGAGTTTCCTGCTGATTGCAACCCATGTTACTGGCCCGATTTGGGTGTGGAGGTTTCAATGGTCAGAAATTGCCAGATTGCTGGTTGCGTGCCATCTTGGGATCCAGGAGCATTTCAAGATGATTGCATGTGTGATTCGACCGGAATTCATTATGCCGGAGAATACTAAGGGTTTGTTTCCTGGGAAACTGGAAGTACGAAGGAGAAAAAGATGAAAGACACATTATTAGCTGTTATATTGACTGCCGTTTTCGTTGCAGGTTTATTCACCTATGCCTTTGCCCAAGAGGACTCGGTTCCTTGTGGCAGTTCGCTTGTTGCAGCGGACATTTACTCACCTGACTATTCCGGACGCAGCCAAGATGGACATTCAATCATTGATACCGGTACGCTCATCGCTCAACTTGGGATTAACTACTACCGTCGCATCAAGGGCCACTGGCCATCCAGTTGGGCCGAAGTGGCGGAGTTGGGATTGGCACCACGCTATCTGGAAGGGTGGAAAGGCGAATTGATAGATCCGGATAACGCCGACCTCAGCTTTTATGGTGATTTCTATTATGATGCAACGGTTAAGCCAAATGGCGAGGCGCGACTCGTTCAATACTCTAATAGTGATGGATTAACAACTTGGTATGTGCCTCTTAAGCCCACCCCAACCTATGCGGACTTTTTCCCGGCAATGGATTCGGTAGCTCCACAGTGTGCTGTGCCATGTGAGAAACTACCGGTATTCAGTAGTTACCTTGATGATGAGAATAGGCTTGTCTACTTCGGTATGCTGGGCATGATGTCACATGGTATTAAGTTGTTTAAAAAGCTATATAACAGGCCGCCCTACAACATTGAAGAACTTTTTGATAGTGGTCTTTGCGGGATTACACGCGAGACCATCAATCCCCTGACAGGAAAACCGTTCTATGGTGATGCTCGCGAGTACGACGTATTCTACGATTACCTGGACGACACGCGCTTCAAGCTGACTCACATTGAAGAAAACGGCAGAATACCGAACTACGCGTTCAGCTACTAGCTGGCCACGAGGCAGTGTGATCGGCGATAGCTCAACCAGCTAGCCATTGCCGTTAAGTGTCAGCGCGAGACGTGCTTCGTAGTATCAGCCACCAGCCTACGGCGCGTCCTTGGCGCAGCGGAAGCCGAAGCTGTTCAGCGCCAGGTTGGGCGGCTCGTTGTAGCGGTTGGCGCAGCGCACGATGTTGCGGCCGTTGTTGTAGCAGCCGCCGCGCAGCACGTACTCGTCGCCGCGGGCGTCCGCGTTGAACGGGTAGGCGTGGTAGGGCGTGGCCGTCCACTGCCAGACCAGCCCGACCATCCCCATCACGCCGTAGGGGCTGGCCGCCGCCTCGGCGCGCATGATCGCGCCCAGGTTCTCGTCGCGCGGCAGGATGTCGGCTGACCAGTCCTCGCCCCAGGGATAGGTGCGCCCGTCCTCGCCGCGCGCCGCCTTCTCCCATTCCGCCTCCGACGGCAGGCGCTTGCCCGCCCATTTGGCGTAGGCCTCCGCGTCGTGCCAGGTCACTCCGCGCACGGGCAGGTCGGCCAGGCCCTGCTCGTAGTACTTCATCCAGTTGCCTTCCGGCTTGTAGCCCGCGCTGATCACGAAGTTGTGGAACTGGCGGTTGGTCACGGGGTATTTGTCGATGTAGTAGTCCGGCAGGTAGACCTGGGTCTGGGGCATCTCGTCGGTGTCGCCGGCCGAGGCGCTGCCGCCCGTGCCCATCAGGAAGTAGCCCTCCGGAATCAGGATCATCTCGCCGAGGTCGACGGGGGGAACGTAGGTCCCGCCCAGATTGCCGCCCGGCGTGGTCGGTTGGCCGCCGTCCGGCGGATTGGCGTAAAACCCGCCGTTGTTGGCGGGAGCCGCGCCCGCCCCGCTGCCGGTGATCGGCTTGAGCGGTACGGAATAGACCTGGTCCACCTCGGGCAGCGTGCCCGGTGTCACCTGGCGCACCCCGGGCGTATCCACGGGCTGGCTGAATTCCACCGGCTCGTCCGGCGCGGTTTCCGGGGTGGCCGGTGGCTCCGCCGTCTCCAGCGGTTCCTCGCCGCCGGTACGGGCGAAGCGGCCCGGCGGGGGCGCGGTGGTCTCGCCGCCGCCATCGTCCTCCAGCGGTGCGGCGATCGGCGTGGCGTTGTCCGTGGCCGGCGGCGGAGTGAATTCCGGCGGCTCGACGGCCGGGGTGCCGGCGACGGGCAGACGCACCTCGGTCTGCCAGCTGATCCACTCGTAATCGTAAACCAGCACCGGCACGGGCTGGGGTGGGGCGGTCGGAGCCTCGGCGGTTTCACCTTCCGCCGGCTCGGTGGCCGCGGCCTCCGCTGCGGTCTCCGCTGCGGGCTCCGCGGCCGGCTCCGCGTCGGCTTCGCGGCGCGGGCGCTCGACTTCGAACGAGTCGCCATTCTGCGCGCCGGCGCCCTCGCGGCCCGTACCCGACGGCCGGCTGGGCTCGGTGGTATCGCCGTTACCCGCGGCGTCTCCGCTCACGGGCGCTTCGTCCAGGGGCACCAGCGGGATCGCCGTGGCCGGAATGCTCTCGGGCAGCAACTCGACCTGGTTCACCGCGGCGCTCAGGCCGCTGGCGTAGATCACGATCCGCGGGTCGCTGAGCGCCTGGGTCGCCTTGACCGGCAGGTTGACGCGCAGGCGCGCCATCGGGGCCAGGCCGGAGTCGGGATGGAACAGCCCGACCAGTTCGCGGAACATCACGTTGCAAGGAATCAGCCAGGCCGCGCCGGTCACGGCGTAGCTGGCGTCGTCGCGCGTCAGGCGCGGGTCCGTCGGCCTGGTCGGCGTGATCTGCGGGTCGAGCGTGCGGATGATCTCGGCCAGGCCGGACTGAATCCGGTCGGGATTGGCGCTGGTCGCTTCTTCGATCGCCGGACCGAGCCCGGTGAAGCGCTCCAGCTGCGGGTAGCCGCCGGAATAAACGAACTCCCAGCGGCCCTTGGCGGCGTCGAAGTACATCAGCCGCGGCTCGCCGTCGGGCTCCAGCCCGTCGGGCAGGGCGACGCTGACGAAGCCGTTGATCACCACGGCGCGCGGCATGTCCGCGCCAGCCGCGCCGCTGAGTACGGTATCCAGGTCGATCTGCAGGTAGGCGCGGCGCCCGACCTCGAAATTCCCGCCGGCCCGTACCGCCGTCGTCGTCACCACCTGGGCGCCGGCAAAGTCGCGCGTCGTCGTCTGGCTGTCGAGTTCGGGATACTCCTCCGGCGCCTGGCTCCAGCCCGCGCACGGCAGCAGCAACGCCAGCACCAGGCTGGTTGCGATGATCAGTCTTCCCCGCATGGCCTTCCTCATCATTACTCGCTTATCACCGGACGATATCTGGCGCCGGTTGTTCGCCACCATTATACCCCAGGGGGTATTGCCTGCATTGCTCCCGCGTGAGCCGCGCGCTACTCGGGATTGTACTTGATCGCCAGTGTATCGTACCCGCCGCCGCCCGTATCCAACGTACCGGTGACGTTCGTCGT
Source organism: bacterium (assembly GCA_016932385.1). Classification (GTDB taxonomy): domain Bacteria; phylum 4484-113; class 4484-113; order 4484-113; family JAFGCY01; genus JAFGCY01. The sequence continues at coordinate 32,112 of JAFGCY010000082.1, forward strand.
CGTGCCCGTCGGGTTGGCGGACACGCCGTCGAAGAACGTCAGGGCGGCGGTTTCCGCCGCGTCCAGCGCCGTGACCGCGTTGGTCGAGACGGTTACGTCAGACCACATGCCGCTCAAGCTGGTGATCTGCCCGCACATGTACAGGTCGCTGCTGGTATCCAGCCAGCCGGCCAGGCCCGTGGGCGTGACCGCCTCGTTTTCGTACATGCGGAAGGACAGGACGTCCAGCGCGGTGTCGCCCAGCACCGCGCAGTACAGGGCATCGTCCAGGAAATAGCCGGTTCCGACGGCGATGAAGTTGCCGCTGGAGGCCTGCTCGATCATCAAGAACTTGCTGGAGGACGACAGCGGCCAGATGAAGTCGTTCTGCAGCACGCCGCTGGAATTGAAAATCGCGACGATCGGCTGTTCGTAGGTGTCGAAGCTGTCCGAGCCACCGCAGACATAAACGGTGTTCGCCGGATCGACATACAGGCCGTAACCGAAGTCCTGGCCGGTCGAGCCCCAGTAGTGGCCCCAGATCAGGTCGAGGTCGGTGTTGATCTTCAGCACGAACAGGTCATAGGCCGAGGCGCCGAAGGCATCGGAGGTGTAGCCGGTGATGATCAGGTCGCCGTTGCCGTCCACGACGATGTCGTTGACTCCTTCGTAGCCGGAAGACAGGTCCCAGTAGGCGTCGTCCGTGATTGCGCCGTCCGACAGGTTGAAGCGGACAACCACCACATCGGTCATCGTATCGCCGAAGGTGCCGGCGACGTAGGCGCTGGTCGAGTCGCAGCAAACCGCCATGCCGAAACTCGACGAGGCGGTGCCGGTGCCCCAGGTCGTGGTGAACTGGTGGTTGCCGTCGGAGTCGTATTTCAATAGCAGCAGCGTGGGCTGGACCCCCGTGTCCATCGTCGAGCCGCAGATATACAGGTCGTTGTTACTGTCGATGCACATGTCCTCGGAAGATTCGTCGCGGTCGGCGGCGTTGGAGTGCGTCGTGTTGTCCCAGACGCGGCCCCACTGCCAGTTGCCGTCGGAATCGTATTTGGCCAGCAGGACGTCGAACGGCGCTCCGTGGTAGCTGTTCGTATAGCCGCTCAGGTAGACATCCCCCGTGTCGTCGGTGACCACGGCGTTGAACACATCCGTGCCGGTTTCACCCCAGCTGTGCTCCCAGATCGGCCCGCTGGACGTGCCGACTTCCAGGTACGCTTCGTTGCTGTTGGTCGTATCGACGCGCACGCGGATCGGATACTGCGCCGCCGCGATATTGGGCACCAGGAAGGTGATGGAGGTGTTGGTATAGCTGATGTAGTCCGACATGTTCAATAACTCGGTGCCGCCGATGACGACGCGGTGCGTAGCGTCCTGGCCCGAGCCGAAGTTGTTGCCGGTCAGTTGGACCTCGGTGCCGGGTGCGGCACTGAGCGTATTGATCGACGTGATATACGGATCGCTGTTTACGAAGGTCTGCGTGGAGCTTTTGTCGCTGCCGCCGACGATCACCAGCACCTGGCCGAGGGTGGTGCCCAGCGACGGCGCGACGTCGATGGCATCGGCGGTCCAGTTGCTGATCGTGGCGGGCCGGGAGGCCGGTTCGAACCCGACGCCCGGCGTCCAATCGACTCCGGGTATATAAACGAAATCCTCCACCGAATCGTACTGGCCGAAATACTGGCCCTCGATGGTGAAGTTGTCGCCGATACCCGCCGAGGTCGGCGTGATGTTCGTGATCACGAAGTCCTGGATCGTGACCGCGGTTTCCTGGGACAGGCGGCTCTCCTCGCCGGCGGCGTTGACCGAGGTCAGGCGGTAATGAATGACCTCGCCGACCAGCGGCGCGAACAGGTCGTCGACGGTAACTTCGGGTGTCGCCAGCGCCACCTGCGGCACCAGCGGGTTGCCGCCGAACTCCACCCACAAGGTGTCCTCGCCGCGCGCGCTGTCGGGGATCGTCGTGGAGCTCTTGTACACGTGGTAGCCGGTCACGGTGGTATCGCTCACCCGCGGCCAGGTCAGGCGGACGCCGGACGGCGCGCCCGATGTATCGCGCAGCACGCTGCCCGTGAGCTGCTCTTGGTTGTTCGGGTCGGGATTGGCGGTGCCCGTATTGCCGCTGCAGCCCAGGAAGGTGCAGGACAGGATCAGGACTACCAGTAACGTTGCTTTTATCCACCAGCGTTTCACAGCATCACCCGTGATATGTGCTTCATTCTCAACGGCACGGCCTCCAACACCTCAGACAATCGCCGTGCTGTAATAAGGATTATAACCACCGTAACCGGCTGGCGGCCCAAAACCGAACGCAGGCCGAAACCGCTTAACGGATTTGTTATCCCCGGCGGGTTGCCTCGCGGCTGTTTCACCTGTATACTTAAGTACATTGCAGCGCTTGACATGCAATCTTGGAAGGCAGAACCTAACCCCATCTTCCATGGCGCTCACCCCACGAACTTTCGCGCGGAGGCGTTCACTTAATGCATAAAGTTGCCATTCTGCAAGCCCGCTTATCCAGTTCGCGACTTCCTCGGAAGGTACTAGCAGAATTAAGCGGGAGATCCGTTGTCGCGCATATCATCGACCGATTGCGCGCCGCGCGGCGGGTGGACGAGGTCTGTGTGGCCATCCCCGCCGACGACAATGAGACACCGCTGGCCGAAGCGCTGGCGAAGCTCGACGTTACCGTTATCCGCGGCAGCCAGCACGACGTGCTGGGCCGGTTTATCCAGGCGGCCTACTCCACGCGTGCGGACCTGATCGTCCGCTGCACCGCCGACAATCCGCTGGTCAGCTTCGACGAGATCGACCGCCAGCTGGCGGAGCTGGAGGCGGACGAGGGCCTGGATTACCTGATCACCGAGGGTTATCCGGTCGGTATCACGCCGGAGTCGTTCACGTTGAAAGCGCTGGAGAAGCTGGACTACCTGGCGCGCCACGCGCACATGCGCGAGCACGTGACACTCTATGCCCGCGAGAATCCCGGCCCCTTCGCGGTGAAGAAACTGGAAGCGCCGCGCGACTTGTACGCGCCGGATCTGTCCCTGACGCTGGACACCCAGCAGGACCTGGACATGTTCCAGGCGATCTATCGGTACCTGTACCGCAAGGGCCATCTGGTCCGGCTGGAGGAGGTCTTCGAGCTGATCCGCCGCGAGACCTCGGAAGCCGCGCTCAGCCGCGCGGTGGCCAGCCTGGCGGTCTCGGCGTAAGCCGGCGCAATCGATCTAGGCTAGCGGTTTAAACTAGCCAGATGGCTTGGCGCGTATTACAGTAAGTCATGATGAGTGATGGCAGCCAAGCGCATCCCGTCGCGGCGGCGACCGGCCGGCGGGTCTACCTGGACAACGCGGCGACGAGCTTTCCCAAGCCGGAGCCGGTGATCGAGGCCGTGCGCACTGCGCTGGGCCACTCCCTGACCGTCGCCCGCAGCACCCACCTGGCCGAGTTCCGCGGCGACGAGGTGCTCAAACGCTGCCGGATCAAGCTGGCGAAGTTCTTCGGCGCCGAGTCGGCCGAGGAGATGATCTACACCTACAGCGCCACGGACGGACTGAATATCGTTCTCAACGGCGTGATTAAGCCCGGCAGCCACGTGATCACCACGCCGCTGGAGCACCACAGCGTGATGCGCCCGTTGCACCACCTGCGCCAGGACGCCGGAGTCAGCTGGAGCACGCTGCCGGCGGACGGGATGGGCGTGGTCGACCCAGCGGCGATCAAGGGCCTGGTGCGGCCCGAGACCTCGGCGATCGTGATCAACTGGGTCAGCAACGTCAGCGGCACGATGCAGCCCGTCGCGGAGATCGGCCGGATCGCGAACGAGCTGGGCCTGCCCTACATCGTCGACGCGGCGCAGGCCACCGGCACGCATCCGGTGGATGTGAAGGAGATCGGCTGCCAGGCGATGGCCCAGCCCGCGCACAAGGCGCTGATGAGCCTGCCCGGCATGGGCGTGCTCTACCTCAGCCGCGCGCTGGACTGCAAGCCCTGGCGCATCGGCGGCACCGGCTACCGCTCCGACCTGGTGATGCAGCCCGAGGACCGGCCGGTGAAATACGAGGCCGGCACGGTCAACGTGCCCGGCGTGGTCGGGCTCGACGCGGCGATGGACTGGTTCGAGCAGACCGGGGTCAAGCGCATCCGCAGCCACTGCGCTACGCTGGTGTCGCGGCTCTACGAGGGGCTGTCCGAGCTGCCCGGCGTCACGGTGATCGGCCCGTACCCCAGCGAAGACCGCGGCTTCGTGGTCAGCTTCACGGTGGACGACCAGGCGGGTGCCCCGGTCGATCCGCTGGTCGTCAGCCAGCTGCTGGCGGAACAGCACGGCATCAGTACGCGCGCGGGCCTGCATTGCGCTCCGCCGGCCCACCGCCACTTCGGCACATTGGACCGCGGCGGCACGGTGCGCTTCTCGGTGAGTTACTTCACCACGCCCGCCGACGCCGAGTACGCGCTCAAGAGTGTCCGCGAGGTCGTGGCGGGGCTGTAGGGTCCACGCCTGCGTGGACCGTATCAGTAGCGCAAGCCCCCGTGCTTGCGCTTTAGGAACCGCAAAACCAGGGCCGGTTGTGCTACTAGTCAGTAGCGCAAGCCCCCGTGCTTGTGCGAACAAGTCAAAGTGGAAAGTGAAGGTAGAAAGGCCTGTTCCGTTTAGTCGAGGTGATTCACTAAATACACTTTCACTTGCTACTTTCCACTTTCACTTGTTGATTGCGCCCAGGCTGGATGCGGCATCAACGCGGTAGGGCCTACGCCCGCGCGAACCGTATCAGTAGAGCAAGCCCCCGCGCTTGCGCGCAGACACGCCGCACAACCAGGGGCGGTTGTGCTACTAGTTAGTAGCGCAAGCCCCCGTGCTTGCGCGCAGACACGCCGCACAACCAGGGGCGGTTGTGCTACTAGTCAGTAGAGCAAGCCCCCGTGCTTGCGCGCAGACACGCCGCACAACCAGGGGCGGTTGTGCTACTAGTTAGTAGAGCAAGCCCCCGTGCTTGCGCTTTAGGAACCGCAAAACCAGGGCCGGTTGCAGTACCTGATGTTTGATGCGTCGAGTGATTCTCAGCTCCCCGCCGTCAGCACCAGGACGAGCGCGTCGCGCAGGCCGTTGGGATTGCCGTATTGCGTCTTGGTGTTGGCCGACGTGGAAATCCCGAATGAGTACGCGCTGCCCTCGATCTTCGCGGGATCGGGGCTGACCTCGCTTCTGGTATACATCCAGGTATCCGTGCTCGTACCGTCGGGCCGCACCATGACAAAGGGCTGCTCAGCTCCGAGGACATCCCGGCCTTTCGTGCGCACGCCGCCATATGCTGCGAGGATGTACTGGTCGGTCTCCGTCGGAACAAACGGCAATTCCTGGTTTGATGATTCCCGAGCTTCGGCACCCACCGCGACAATCGGTCCCATGCTTTTGTAGAAGAACTGCCCCGGCAGATACGGCGCCGGCTTGTTGCTTTGCCACATGTCCCAGAACTCGTACTCGACGTCGGCGAAGGACGGGGTAGCGCTTTCGGGCTCCTCGCCGTAGAACAGCGCCAGCCGGTAGCGCGGGTCGGCCAGCACCGAGCCCATCACGTTGCACTCCGCGCCGAAGCGCGTGCCGTAGAGCGCGCCGTCCGGCGTCGCGTTACGCAGCGGATCGACGCCGTAGATCTCGGAGGAGTCGAGGTGCTCCTGAACCTGGTGAATGGCGATGCCGTCGCGCACGAACGGATTGCGCGGATAACCGCCCGGCAGGTATCCCGCGCGCAGCAGGGGGTCGGCGAGTTGGTCCGGCGCGGGGCACGCGGTGATCGCCGTGAACGCCGGATCGCCGCTCGAATTGGCGCCGGCGGCGCAATGGGCGTCGCCGCCGATCAGGTAGGCCGGGTAGTTGCCCGCGCGCGACACGGCGTACTTCTCCACATCGACCTGGATCGAGTGCAGGTTGGCCTTGGTCTCGGCCTCCTTGGCCTTTTCCTTGACCTTGATGAAGCTGGGCAGGGCGACGGTGAACAGGCAGACAAAGCCGACTACCAGGACCCCGATGATGCACGCCGCGATACAGCCCGGCGACAGCGACTTGCCACGCGGCGGCGGCGGTGCGGGATAGGCCGCGTATTGCGGAGTGCCCGGCGGCGGCCCCATCTGCTGCTGTGGCGGGGGCGGTGGTGGCGTGGCCAGGTCATAACCGCAGTGGTTGCAGAAATGGGCGCCGGTCTTAACCAGGTGCGTGCATTGCGGGCAGCGAAGCCGACTGTCCATGTCTCTCCCCTTTCAATAAATCCAGACACATTTGCCGGTGGCGTGAGTATAGCATCGCGTAAGTAAAACCCGCCGGCCCGGTCGGACCGGCGGGTCTTTATTCAGCTGGCATTAATAGTGCTTGGCGTAGCGCAGCATGACCGCGGCCGAATCGCAATAGCAGAGGGCCGGGTCGCCGTTGACTTCATGCAGGTCGCCGGTATAGGCGATCATCGTGCTGGCATCGACGACTTGGTTGTCGAGCCAGTTGATGCCGTGTAGATCGGCACTGGACCGATAGCGCAGCTCGAAGGCCGGCCCCAGGTTGAAACACGTCGCGGGCCAGTCGTTGACCAGGTCAAAGGCCACCAGCCACTGCACATTGCCGCTGCCGTCCAGCACGACCTGGCTGGCCGGCCAGGTGCTGCCGCTCTGGTCCAGGGCGCGGACATACAACAGCCAGTAGCTGCCGTCCGTATAGACCAGCGCCGGCTGGTTGTCGACGACGCGCAGCTTGATCGAATAGCCCGTCACGGCGATGTTGTCGACGGTCACGGGCGCGCCCCACAGGCTGCCGTTGGCGTCGGTCGAGGCCACGAACATCAGATTGGTGTTGGTGGCGTCCTGGTAGCCGATGCCGACTCCGCCGTTGACGGTCTCCATCGAGCAGTAATAGCCAACGTCGGCCGCCGTGGTGTTGTCCACGATCACCGGACCACCCCAGCTCGAACCGTCGACCGCCGTGGCCCGGTTGAAATTCAGCCAGCCGTTGACGCCGTTGGTCGTGTAATAGCAGATGGCGGGCAGTCCGTTGATGCACTCCAGATCGAGATAAGCGCCCGAATCGATGTTGGAATCCACGAGCACTGGCGTCTGCCAGGTGGCGCCCTCCTGGTCGTTGGCGCAGACCACGTACAGGTCGCCGTTAACCGCATCGTAAAAGGCGATCATCGGCATGCCCCAGATCACTTCCAGGTCCAGGGCGCTGCCCCAGAACAGGCCGGCGCTGGCGGCGGCGACGCAGGGCGAGCCCCAGGTGGCGCCGTCGGCGTCATTGGCCCGCACGTAATGCGTCTGGCCGTTGGTGGCGTCGTAATACGCGATGGCCGGCCGGCCGTGGACGACCTCCAGTTCGTTAATAGCGCCGTAAAAAGACGAAGTAGTATCGATGATCGGCGTGATCTGCCAGCCGCGCGAGGTGATCACACCTTCCACGGCGTCCTGTGCGCCGTAATCGTCGGTGACGCGCAGCATCACGGGCTGGCGGCCCGGCAGGCCGGCCGGCACATCCAGGCTGGAGCCGCCGGGCATGAACCCGCCGCCGAGATCCCATTCGTAGAACGTGATCGAGCCGTCCAGGTCAGAGCTGTAACTCGCATCCAGATTGACCGCCTGGCCGGGATAGGGTCGTTCCGGCGTGATCGTCAGGACCGCCGTGGGCGCGCTGTTGAGCGTGATCGTGCCCCAGCAATCGTCAGTGAAAAGCCCGTTGTCCTCGACCACCAGCCGCGGTGAGACCACGCCCATCCCGGTGAATGTATGCGTCGCGACCGGGTCCACGTCGACGGAGTCGAATACGCCGTCGTTGTCCCAGTCCCAGTAGTAATGGTCGATGAAGCCGTCGTCGTCATAGCTGGCCGAGGCGTCCACCGTAACCAGCAACGGTGAGGTTCCCGTGTCGGGCGTGGCGGTGAAGCTGGCGACCGGCGGCAGATTGGTGCCGGACCCGATCGCCTGGATCGTGACGGTGTCCACGTCCCATAGGCCCAGGTCGTCGGTGACGCGGAACTTGGCGTTGAACAGGCCGGCCGTGGTGTAGTCGTATAACGTGCCGGGATCGAGTGCATCCGAGTAGTCGAAGAAGCCGTCCCCGTCCCAGTCCCAGGCGTATTCCGCGATCGAGCCGTCCGCGTCGCTGCCGGTGCCGGTGAAATTCACCTGCAGCGGGATCGCGCCGCTGGCCGGCGCGGCCTGGGCGGAGGCGACCGGCCGGCTGTTGCCGGTGATGATCAGGCTGACGGCGCCGCCGGCGACGCCCACGTCGCCGCCATAGCCGCGCACGCTGGGCCGGATGATGCCGGGCCGCGAGGTGTCGACCTGCTGTTGGCCCGTCGTGTCGTTGGTCACCTCGTAGCTGCCGTCGCCGTCGAGGTCCCAGTCATAGGAATTGGCGCCGGTCGCTGTCAGGTTGGCGGCGATGTTGTAGGCGCCGCTGATCGTATCGGTTGTCAGGATCACGACCGGCGCCGTCCCCGCGGCTGGCACGGCATTGGCTTGGTCGCTCAGCGGCGATTCGTTGCCGCTGTAATCCACGGCGCTGACCCGGACATAGGTTACGCTGCTGCCGGTGTGCTGCAGCAGGTGGCGCGTGGTGCCGCTCAGCCAGCCGACCTGCTCGACGCCGGCTGCGGTGCCCGTGGTGAAGGGCGCAGCGCTGTAGTAGATGCGGTAACCCGCCAGCTCGCCGTCGATCACGTCGTTCCATTGCAGCTCGAGGCCGCCGGCGATCGCCGTCGCCGTCAGGCCGGTGGGCTGGGGCGGGGCGGTGGTATCGGCGGCGTTGGTCGGGTTAGCCCCCAGGCCGACGACATCGAAGCTGGCGCCGTTGTAGGCCACGACGCAGGCGAAGGCGTTGCCCAGGCCGGACAGGTAGTCGCCGGCGCCGAGGCTGAAGCGCCCGTGGGCGTCGTCGCACGGTTCCAGCCAGCGCCAGCAGCCTGCGCCGTAGTCGGCGATGCCCAGCCAGTACTGGCTGCGCGCGCCGTGGCCGTCGGCATGCAGGTTGATGTCGGCGCTGAGCACGCCGGGCTGGGCTCCGGCCATCTCCAGCCGGAACATCGCATAGCTGACGCCGTTGGCATCCGGCAGGCCGCTCACGATCCGCGCCGCCTCGTCGACGATCTGCACGTCCCCGCCGTCGCGGAAGTAATCGCGGCCGTGCTGGAACTCGCTGTCGGCGTCGATCCCGGCGGCGGTGCGCTCACTGGCATCCGTCGCCACGGCATAACCAGCGGCATGGAGCGACTCCCAGGGCTGCAGGCGATCGGCGGGTAGTACGTCGGGCCAGGCGCCCTGAGTGGGCAGGCTGACCGGCGCCGGTTGGTCTGCAAGTTCGGTGCTTCCCATTGGCGTGAACTGGCTGGAACCGCCACAGGACTGGAGAAGGGCAAGCGCGGCCAGCAGCACGAGCATCAGCAAGAATCGGAAACGCATTACTACCTCCAATAGACTTCTTGTCGCAATTAGACGCGATTTTACCAGAGCCTTATACCCAGAAATGGATGCTATTCAAGCGCCGGATTAGTTAGCAGCTGCCAGAAGCGGCGGCACTTGTGCCGCCCTGTGCGACCAGGCTGGATGTGGCATCGCATCGTAGGGGCCGGTCTAAGACCGGCCCCTGCGCTTTGGCCATCTACTAGTAATTTCGACACCAAACGAGGATCAGCGCTTGATTTATGGGGCATAAACGACTAGTATATATAC
>JAFGCY010000083.1 GCA_016932385.1 bacterium
ACACTGCCGCGCGCCAGGCCAGCGCCGGCCGACCCGACCACGGGGCGGCTGAAGTACTCCGGCAACGATCGAGCCTGCCGGCTGGCGGGCGTCATGCTGGCCTGGAATGTGCCGCAACATTTCTATGCCTATTTCGACGTGGTCGAAACCGACTGGCCCGCCGCGCTGCAAAGCGCGCTGGCGGCTGCCGCGGAGGACGAGGACGAGGTGGCTTACCTCTTCACGCTGCGGAAGATGATGGCGGCGCTGGTCGACGGGCACGCGCGCGTCTATCACGATTGCAGCCCGGACAAGTTCCAGGTGCCGTTGGTGCTGGGCTGGGCCGAAGGGCAGCTGGTGGTCACAGCCATCGGCGAAGAGGCCGGTGGTCTGCAGCTGGGCGACGTGATCGTCAGCATCGATGGCGTTTCCGTGGACGAGGCGGTACGCAAGGCGGAACCGTTCGCCGCCGCGGCGACACCGCAGCGCCGGCGGTTGATCGTGGCGCGCGCGCTGGTGCAGGGCGAGGAGGGCCGAGCGATCACCTACGAGGCCCACGCGGCTGACGAAGAAATCCGAGCAGTGACGTTAAACTGCACGGTACCGGTCGGCACGCTGTTCGATGCGAAACCCGAGCCGTTCTGCGAACTGGAGCCGGGCATCTTCTACCTGCATTTAAAACACGGCACGGAGGACGACATTGCGCCATATCTGCCGCAACTCGCCGCCGCCAAGGGGATCGTGATCGACATCCGCAACGAGCCCGGCGTGGGGCGGGAGTTCATCAGACACCTCTCGGCCGAGCCGCTGGAGTCGGCGATCTTCAAGGTGCCGGTATACTACGAGCCCGACCAGCGTAACATCGCGGAGCACGATGAGGGCGGGCGCTGGCGGCTGGAGCCCCAGGAGCCGCTGATCACGGCGAAGCTCGTGGTCATCGTCGATGCTAGTACGCAGAGCTACCTGGAATGCATCGCCGAGTTCTTCGAGGCCTACAAGCTGGGCGCGATCGTTGGCGAGGCCAGCTCGGGCAGCAACGGCAACGTCAACCCGTTCGAGCTGCCCGGCGGCTATACGGTCCATTACACCGGGATGGTGGTGCTGAAGAACGACGGCTCACAGCACCACGGCGTGGGCATCCAACCGACGGTGCCGGTGGATCGCACGATCGCCGGCATCGCCGCCGGCCGCGACGAGTACCTGGAGGCCGCGCTGGAAGCCGTGCGGGAGTAGATTTTGGCGCCAACTGGCAGTGCAAATGCAAGATGCACTAGGGCCAGGGATTGCACTGCAAGACAAGAGCTTCACCGGCGCCGTCAGTATCGTCCTCGGTACCCTCAGGTTCACGTGATGTACCTGGGCAGTCAACGACGGAGATGGAGATGTTGACATTGGTGCCAATAGCTGGAGCAACAGCTAGGCTGGCTTCAGCTATTCCTCCAGCTGCCGAGCGCCATTGATCATCGGTGAAAGCACTGCCCGGCCGATAGTTCGGTGGTTCGACAAGAGTATACCCTGTAATTGTAATCTGGACTTGTCGGCAGGATCGGTAGCTACAACTCCGCGTGTTTGGCGGCGATCGCCTGGGCGATCTCTTCGACTTTGGCGAAGTCGTCCGAGCGCGGCTTGCCGTTGACGACGTGCGTGCCCAATACTTCCAGCTTCAGCGGGGCCAGCAGGCCGGCGAGCTGGTCCGCCATCTTGCCGCCCCAGCTCTGTGAGCCGAGGATCGCGGCGTATTTCGCCTTGGGCTTGAGCGCCTTGGCCACCAGCGCGGCGTAGGCCGCCAGCGGATGGGCGTCGCCCAGCACGGTCGGCGCCGCGATCACGATCGTCGCCGCGTCGACCAGCTCGACCGCCAGGTGGCCAAGGTCGGTATAGAGCAGGTTGAACGGCACGACCTCGATGCCGCGCGCGGCGAGGTTCTCGACCAGGTGGTCGACCAGTTCGCGCGTCGATCCGTGCATGCTGACAAATGGCACGAGCACCTTGTTCCCGGGCTCGGCGGCGGTCCAGTCACGATAGGCATCGATGATCACCGCCGGCTGGTCCCAGACCGGGCCGTGGCTGGGCGCGATCATGGCGATGTCGTAATCCGCCAGCCGCTTCAGGTGCTTCACGATCATTTTGGCGAACGGCATCATGATCTCGGCGTAGTAGCGCTTGGCCGGACCCAGCACCGGCGCACCGTCACCCGCCAGCATGACGGAGGAGGCGTAATGCGAGCCGAACAGGTCGCAGGGGAACAGGATGCGGTCCTCGCGGAGCCAGGTCAGCATCGTCTCGGGCCAGTGCACGAACGGGGCGTGGATGAACTCCAGCGTACGCCCGCCGAGGTCGAGCGTGTCGCCGTCCTCCACGGTGACGAAGGCATCCTCGGGCAGGTGCAGCAGGTCGATCTCGAAGTTCTTGCAGCGCGGCGTGCAGACGATCTTGGCAGCGGGGAAGCGCTGAAGCATGTCTGGCAGGGAGCCGGAATGGTCCTGCTCGGCGTGGTTACTGATGATGTAATCGACGTTGGTGATACCCAGGCTGGCCAGGCGGCCAATCAGCACGTCGAGAAACGCGGGTTCAACGGTGTCGATCAGCGCGGTCTTGTCCGCGCCCTGGACGACATAGGCGTTATAGCTCGTGCCTTCCGGCAGCGGGATCAGCGCGTCGAAGAACTGGCGGTCGGGATCGAGGGCCCCGACCCAGTGCACGCCGTCAACAATCTTCCTGGCATTCATTGGAACACTCCACTTCGTGGTGAGATCGCGTTATAGCTTAGCAGCACAACATCTCGTCCCCAAGTGTTTTTTCCCAGGTGAAGAGAGGATAATATTGGTTTGATATCTGGACGCGTTGTGAATCAATCTGTGCAAGGACGAAGCGATGTTGGGACGTGTACTGGGGCTGTTGGGTTTCGCACTATTGCTGGTCGGTTGCGGTGGATCCGCGACCACGGCGCAAATCGCTGCCACGAAGGTAGGGCCTGACCTCGTCGGCCCACGGGCTATGCTCGACATGGCGCGCGGGGCCAGCGCGGCGGGGGAGACTCGGCTGTTGGGCAAGGACTATTCGGCCGCACTGGGCTACGGGCATGTCGCGCCCGCGGGCGACGCCGCCAAGTTTTCGCCCGGCTGCACCGGTGTCGAGGCTCTGGCGGATAGCGCTTACGCGATCTACACCTTCGAACTGCCAGACTACGACGGGCTGGCGCAACTTACGGTGAATTGGGACACGCCGCCGGCGAATGGCAAGCTGTGGCTGGGGTTGAGTAATTTCAGCGCGGACTGCTGGGAGTGGTTCAGTCCGGCTGATCCCGGGCTGCTGGATTTCAGTGCATTGGATCCATATTTCTCGGAAAGCGGGATGTGCTTTGCCGTAGTGCTGGTGACCGGCGACGCCGAGGCCTTCCTGGCGGCGATCCAGTTGGGAGAGGACAACGAAACTCCCACCGCCAATTTCGCCGCTGATGTTTTAAGCGGTACGGTGCCGCTGACGGTTAATTTCGACGCCTCGGCCAGCACTGATCCCGGGACGGGGATCACGCTGTATGAATGGGACTGGAACGGCGACGGAACGTACGACCAGGACGGCGGCGACGCGACCGCGAGTCATGTATTTGAGACAGCCGATACTTATACCGTAATCCTGCGCGTGACGGGCAGCAGCGGTTCAACCGATACGGCAGCGGTGCTGATCACGGCCGGGGATGCCGCCGGCTGGCAGCAGATCGTCGTTCCGCCGGGCACCTGTCAGAGCGGGAATATTTTCTGGGATGTTGCTGGACACCCGGCCGTGGCCTATTCCAACGGCTACAGCCTGGCTTACCGCCGGGCCTTGGATGCGGAAGGAGAGACCTGGGGTGAGGAACAGGTAATCGAGACCATCGAGGGCCGATCGTTCCGGCAGCGAGCAGTCGGCATGGTCAATGGCGATCCGGCTGTGGCCTGGTTCCGTCATGTAGATAGTAGCTCGACTTCCGAGCTGGAATTGCATTTCAGCCTGGCACAGGATGCGGCGGGTGGTAGTTGGGGTGCGCCGGTGACGGTCGCTGCGGGCCTATACAGCAGCGATGGCACGATGTTAGGCGTGGTAGACGCCGGCGGGCGGCCCGCGCTGGGCTATGACCGGGGCGAGACGTTGCAGTATCAACGGGCCAACGATGCCAGCGGAACGGAGTGGGGCAATGCCATCACTGTCGTTGCCGAGGGAGTGGACGCGTCAAGCTCTCTGGAATTGGTAGCAGACCGGCCAGCCGTTGCCTACGCCGACTACTCCTCGGATCCATACGGCTATGAAATACGTTATCTCATTGCCAATGACGCGGCCGGGACTACTTTCGCCGCACCGGCCGTGGCCCTGGCGCGGCAAACGGGCCAGATCAACTGGATGGCGCTGGCCGATATCAAAGGTCGGCCGGGCATCGCTTACGGCGACATGCAGTTCGTGATCGGCAGCGACAGCGGGGGATCGAGCTGGAGCGAGCCCACGGGCGCTGTGACGGGCGATGGTATGCCTTTCTTCATCGACTTGGCTTGTATCGCAGGCCAACCGGCCATTGTGATGGCTGAGTGGACGCCCTATAACAAGGGGGACATGTATTACAGCCGCGCGCTGGATCCGCTGGGCGCGGTCTGGCCCGCCGCGCAACTCGTGACTTCGATCGGGTGGACACCGCCGGAACCGCCTTTCTTTGCCGTCGGCGGCGGTATGGTGGCTGGCCGGCAGGCCGTTTACTACGGCGGCCATGCGGCACCGATCACGTTGGCGGTTTACAAAGAATAGCAACGTCCGGACCATCGCCGTGCGAGCAGGCGCCGCTTGTCGCGCGCCTCCAGATGACGGGCGGTCACGGTACCAGCGCGGCGTCCAGCATGTACGGCGGCTGATCGACCACGCTAATCGAGACCAAGCCAGAAGTGCGAGCACATGCCTTGATGGAAGCGCTCTATGGTCGCATACCGGAAAACTAACTGTGCATCAGAGGATTAATTCAGTCGCCAAATGGCCACCGCTAAGCCGGTGGCGAAGCAGACCCAGCCGAAATAAGGGAGAAACAGCAGGGCGGCTACTCGCTGGCGATGCCAGTTCAGAATAATCAGCGCGAGGTTGGTCAGGTTCAACACGGTCATTTCGACGATGGCCCAGCCCAGTTCATGGCGGACAAAGAAAACCCAGGACCACATTACGTTTAATACCCCATTGCCAACGAGCAGCCAGATGATCAGGGAAAAGTTAGCGTAGGCCGAACGGGCGCGCCAGATCAGCATGACGGCAAGCGCGGACATTATAAAGATTGCGGTCCAGACCATCCCGATCACGCCGCCCGGCGGCGTGAAGGCCGGCAGGTTGAGCGTGCGATACCAGTCCATGCCGCTGTCGGTCAGCATGCCGCCAATGGTGGCGACAGCTGCCACCACCGCGGCGATGACGATATACGGAACGCTCTTATCCATGCCGGACCTCACCCAATACTGAAACTAGCAGTTATTACCGCGGAAACAAGGCAACAGGTGTACCGAGTGGAACAGCTTAGCAAGGCGGTCGCAGTTGCCGGTTGCGCGCTGCGCAAACCGAAATTAACGGAGAACATACCTAGGTATTCAAAGAATCAGGCAATAAAGTCTTAGCATCAGCGATTGTTGTTCTATCGTTAGACAACAGGAGCGGCCTGGGTGCAGTTGCGCTGCAGCGTGTCTAGCCAGCCGGCAACAACCAAGAAGGCCGGAATGAAATGCGAGTCCCAGAATCCAACCAGGCCGGTTTTCGGGGCAGGATCGCTTCAGCGCCTGGGTGCGATTGCCAATTCCTATGGCCCAAAGGCGCTGCTTGTCACGGGCGGCGGCAGCGCACAACTCGCAGACCCACAACGGGAGAATTGGAGTGAAGCGGTCCCAACGGGAGAATTGGTATCGTTCATGGCGAGAAAGAGAATGTGTTTTAGCTAGTTGGATAATCGCCGCCCAAAAACGCCGTTAAACAAAGCTCCACGTCTCAGCCAGCTAGATCATCACGAGGGATCCTTAGCCGGTCTGCCCCCCATATCGTGATCCAGTTGAGGAGCTGTTGCCTTCGGACAAACTAAGCCAGCAGCGTGCGAATACTTACGAGTGGCTGGCTAATTCAGCTAACCAGATACTTTTCAGCATGCTAACCATGCCTTAAAATAGTGCCTTATCCACTGTCAAGGAGCTTCCATGCACGCCGGCCTGCGTATTGCGTCAGTAAATTTGCTTGTGACGTTGTTGGCTGCAGGATTAATGCCCACTTTAGCTGCAGCTCAAATCGGAATCAGTGTTCCAACTGAGGATCCTGCTTCTGGTAGTATTGGCTCCCAATATGAAGGTATCGACTTCACCATCTCTGGTGCTGATGAGCTTGAACAGCGCGAGCCAATGGGCAGCGGTTTTACGAGCCGGTTCGTGTATGGTACGGCTGCAGCATCCGCAGTTACAGTGGAGTGTACTTTTAAGCTGTCCACATACAATGCTCCGGCAGAGTTTA
The DNA here is from genome assembly GCA_016932385.1 of bacterium. Taxonomy (GTDB): domain Bacteria; phylum 4484-113; class 4484-113; order 4484-113; family JAFGCY01; genus JAFGCY01. The sequence goes on from JAFGCY010000083.1 coordinate 6,472, forward strand.
CTGCTGTAGCCAGCGCCCATGGTTGTGGCATTGACGCTGTCGGATTGCCGATCCAGCCAAAGCCCGGGTACGAGTACCAGGTACCGGCCCAGACTTGGCAGGGACAGCTGGATGGACTGGGTCGTGAGGAACTGCTGACAAGGGAGGGATCGTTCAGTTTCACAATCCCGATCCCAGCCTTTGATCTCGAACATGGTATTACGGCGGTGGCTTTTGACATCCTGTTGACCAAAACAGTCCCACCTTATCGCGATGCAGAGACGGACTCAGTCTTAGGTGATTACCAAAGGGAATACCGCCTGGGAGGGTATTTCCGCATTCCGGACAGCCTCAAAGAAAAACCCGCTCCACAGCTATCTATGACTAACGGCGGGCCGCTTGAACCGCTCAAACTCCGCCTGAAGCTGGCGGATTATGCCAAAAATCCACCAGAGCCACTGGCTGGCGAGGTGATCCGCATCACTGCACCGCTACCGTCCAGCCCTGCCGCGATTGACCTCTCCACGGTCAACTCATGGAACACCGTCGCTGAACAGGTCAGTAAACTCTCCGGACCGCTTACTGTGGCACCAACAATAGCCCTGCCGAAGCCTGACTGGAAGCTAACCGGCTGTTTCCGGTCAAAAACAAAGTGCCCGAATTGCGATTGGAAGCAGGCGACCAGCCAGTTCACCAGCGACATTCTTTACTACCTGAAGAAACCAGGTGAACCAGTTGAAGTGCTGACTGATGAGAACGGCGAGGCCGAAGTGGAGTTCTTCCTCGACCTGGCCGCCCTTGGTGATGATGGCCCGCTCCGCACCAACCCATTAAAGGTTCAGATCAAGGCAGAACATGCACTGGAAGTTGAAGGGAGTGACGAACCGATCCGCACTGACTCAGAGTTAAATATCCAGCTCAAGCATGTCGGCTATGTTACGGAAGTATCTTACGTGCAGCCGGCCAAGTGGGAGTGGGACGCCGTCAACAAGAAGTACGTGCCCAGGATCAACCCGCGGGAGTTTCCGTTGCTGGGCACTACGGAGTTTGACAAAGCTAGCCGCGCGCAGGTCTCGGTTTTCAACAGCGCGATTGCGCCGACGGACAGCGAGTTCTACGGCATCTCCGGCTCCACCCTGGAACTGCAGCCACCTGCTCCGTTCCAACCGCTCATGCCTGGCATGTTGTTGGGGCGCGGTGACCAGATCGAACTGGATGCACGCGGGCTGCTTATCCCCCACCCGTTTGCGAACGAGCCCCAAAGCGCCTTCGCCGGGATCAACGGCAAACCTGGCTGGGTCTGGGTCGGGGTCAAGTTCTTCGACGGCACAAGAGGAAAAGTGGGAGCAAGCGGGACCTGCGGCACCCATAGCTTGATTATCGGGCCAACTCCTGATAGCTCCGGATGGGCCCCCGGCGTGGTCAAATTCGTCTATTGGGCATCAAAGCAGGCCAGGGACGCGGGTATTGCGAATTTCATTCCAGTGTGGGGAACAATATCCGACGCAGAAAACGTCGCTGACGCGATCAGCTGGCTTAACGACGGCTGGCCGGTTTATATAATTGTACGTTCGCAGCTGGGCCTGACCCGGCAGGACGATGGAACAGCGAAACTTGTAGTACGGGAAGGTTACCCCAGTGTGGTTTCCCAGGCGACCGGCCCGGTTGGCACAGCTGTTGCCGCAGGCATGTCGGCGGAAGTCGGGAAAGGCGGGGCGGTCAATACCAGCGCAGCCACGCCTGAAGAACTGAACCGGGTTGATGAGCTGGTGTCAGGAGCAGGCACACTTGAAACTGAAACTTCCGAGCTTGAGCCAATTGATCTCTCAGCTGCACTTACTGCAAATCCACCCGCTACCGAATCACAAAACGACAGCGATAGCACATATGGAAATACAGAAACCACCATATCAGGCACTGGTGTCTCCCCGTTTGATGGTTTCGAGGACATGCCTGATGATTTTTGGGCCGGGGACGTGCCCGATTATAAACGCTTCGACCTGGGCGACGTTACCATCGCACTGGAAGGCAACTGGGAATACACACCTGAAAGCGATGACGCCTACCCGCTGTTCGAAAGAGAGGAGCCTGGGCTCGACATTATGGTCGTGCGCGAGGACTGGGGCTTTGAGGAGTGCTTGGAATTGCTGGACCTGGGCGTTGGCAGAACGTTTGATATCGGCGCTGGGGGTAAGAACGCCTATTGGGTGCAAATGATGGAGGGCGACAAGGAGCGCGGCTGCCTGGTATACGTACCGGAGAAACTGAGCAGCGGGCGGCATCTGATCTTGCTTTTCATCTCCACTCCAGAACTGTGGAACATTGAGCATGTGATCCACGTGTTGAACCTGTTGGAGTTTTAAGCATCAACCATTTGGTTGTTGGAAAGCAGCCCCAATCCACCTATTGATAATACCGTCGCATATCAAACAGAGAAGGCAGAGAAGGCAAAGAACCTAGCAATTCTGATAAAATAGTACTTGCTTCAAGGCTTCGGAGGAATTTCATGCATCGCCATTTCCTAGTTGGCACGTCAGTGCTGCTTGTGTTGCTGCTAACGTTGCTCAGTACTTCTGCTGTAGCGAAAGCTCAAGTCCCGAACAGCGGCCAACTGGTGTTCTTTGATCAGACCTGGTCGATTGACTACACCATCACCGGTGTGGAGATGAGCAGCCTGGACACGCCGGAGTTCAACGACCATCTCTTTTCCGGCGAGGCTAAGGCCCCCGTGGTCAACATCCAGGGGCAGTTGAACCTCTCGATCTTTGGCAAGGGTCTGGGCGAATTCAATGCCTCGCTGAAAAGTGGGTCGGCAAAGGTCAAGGCCTTCGGCAACCCGTTCAATGACGCGAGCTACGATTGGAACGGGCCTGCCTGGAACTGGCAGGGCAGCCTGGACGGGCGCGACTCCGACACGTCGCTGGCCAAGACGGTACCCTTTAACCTCAACATTCCCGTGCCGGCCTTTGACGAAGCTCAAGGTGTTGAGAATATCTATGTGAAGTTTGAGGTTACCTCTAAGACGTACAACTACCGCTGGGGCGAGCCCGATGATTTTGTCAGTGGCCGGTGCACACTCAAGGGTACGATTGCAATCCCCGAAGACCTCAAGGTCCCACCCACGCTGACCGTCACTAACGGCGGTGAGCTGGACCCCTTGAAGATCAGGCTGGAGCTGCGCGATAACTCCTTTAAGCCGGCGCAGCCGATGAAAGACGCCGCGCTGAAGATTACGGCGCCGCTGCCGAACAAACCGGCCAGCGCACTGGGTGACTATTTCAACACTGCCGACTGGAAGTTGGCGGGCTACTTTCACTCGGCAACAAAGTGTCCCAACTGCAAATGGACGCAGGCCTCCAGCCAGTTCACTTCAGACATTTTCTACTACCTGGAAAAGCCCGGCGAACCGATTGAGGTGCTGACGGACGATCAGGGTGTGGCCGAACTGGAGTTCTACCTAGACTTCCCAGCGCTGGGGGCAAACGTACCGCGCCGCGATAAACCGCTCAAGGTTCCGATCAAAGTTGCCTACGATGGCGTTGAAGGAGGTGACAAAGGCAAGCTGCTGGCGGAGGCAGAGCTGGAGGTTTCTCTGAACTACCTGGGATATGTCGTGACGGTGACCTATATCCAGCCGCAGGAGTGGGAAGCCCGGGGCGGCCTGGGCGACTACCGGCCCGCCGACCAGAACGTGGCTGAGTATCCCCTGGATACGTACTTCAAAGACACCGGTACAGGGCTGCCCTACGCCGAGGTCAGCGGGGCTGACCGCGTCACCATTGTTACCGGGAACCAGCTTGTCGCCCCGGTTGGCTATGATGGCTATGGGGTGGGCGGAGACAGCGCTATTCTGCAGCCGGAAATGCCGGCTCAGCAGCTCAAGCCCGGCATGCTGCTGGGCCTGGGCGATCAGATCAACCTGGATGCACGGGGCTTGATCCGCCTGAAGCCGCTGGCCAAGACCGACCCCAGCTATGGCATGACCGCCAGGCCGGGCTGGGTCTGGGTGACGGTCAGATTCTTTGACGGCCTGAAGGCTAAAGTAGGCTGCAACGGGATTACCGAACAGCACACCGTCACTATTGGCCGCACACCAGAAGACAGCGGCTGGGTGCCAACGTCGAAGTCGTTCTGCTACTGGGCGGCTAAGGAAGCTGGTGAGCATCTGGTCAGCAAGCTTATCCCCGTCTATGGGCAGATCGATCTGGTGACCGACGTGGCAGGCTATATCCGCTGGATCAACAACGGCGAGCCGGTCTACATCAGGGTCGAATCCGCTTTCCAGGTTTCACCCCAAGACGATGGCACGGTGCAGGTGGTTGTGCGCGAGGGGCATCCCACAGTGCTGACAAGCGCCACGGGTTTCGGCGGGCTCAAAGCAACCACCGGGCAGTCGGTTACCGTTGGCGCGGGCAATGGACTGAAAATGACGACCGCTCAAGCGGATCAAAACTCATCGGCGGACCAGCAACTGGCCAAGCTACTGGACGTGGTGGAGGGAAGCTCCGGCCTGGCGCCGGTCGAGTTGGCGACGGCTGACGGTGGCAGCGGTGGAGTGCCCGGCACGCCCGGCACGCCAGGCAGCCAGGAGGCTGGAGTGGGCGAGATGCCCGATGACTACTACGCCGGCGATGCCCCGTTGGAGGGACTAGCCACAGACGACATGCCGGACGATTACAGTGCGGGTGATGTCGCGGCTGATTTCATAAACTATCGCTTCGACGATTTCAGCCTGGATTTGAGTGACGGTTATGATTTCACCCCTGAGAGTGAAGACTCCTTCGCCTCATTCGCCAATGAGGGGCTGGGCCTGTACATCGTGGTGATCCGTGCTGAGACTGAGCCAGGCGAGCTGCTCGACCTGTTGGAAATGGAATATGCGGCTGCAATACGGCGAACTGTCGCCGGGCAAGGTGCGCAGTGGATCCCCCTCTTGGATGGCGGTAAGGAATACGGTGCCCTGCTCAGCTTTAACCAGCCGCTGGCCAATGGAAACCGCCTGTTTGTGCACTTCATCGCCGAACCCGCTGACTGGCGCAATCTGGCCGACGAAGTGCAAGGTATCCTTGAACGAATGGGATTTTAGCTATGGTAATGTGAAACTACCTGCTATGCAAAACTGCTGCAAGTGCTGATTTTAGCCGGATGGGTTTGGAAGCTTGAGGTACTGTGGCAATACCCATTGAAATTAGAAAAGCAGCCCCAACGGGGATCGAACCCGTGTTTCAGCCTTGAGAGGGCCGTGTCCTAGGCCACTAGACGATGGGGCCGCGACGTCGAAATATAGCAGAATAATCAGGACTGCGCAAGTACGTTTAGCCTAAGATTAAATGATAAGCGAAAAGGCGCTAGCTGCAATGCCGTCCGCCCGATCAGACCATGGGCAAAGGCTAGAGGCCACAGCCAATGATGTGCAGCGGTGGGTGCCGATCCACTTCCCTAAAAAGCAACGTATCAGCCTTGAACCGGGCTCGTGGGGAGTCCTGCCCACACAAGCAAGTTGTTTGATTATCTTGGGCACAGCCTGGCCGGCTGTGCCACGAAAAAAGACGGGGCCGTCGCGGCAGAAGGCCCCGTGGTGCTATGAGAGCTGATGCTAACCGGCGGGTCAAGCACTCCGCCGCCGGTCAGACGTAGGCCAGGCCGCCAAGTGCGCTGTTTTCACTTAGCGACTGGTCGTAGGTAACTGTGTAGCCCTGGCCGTTGACGTTGCCGATCGTCGTGCCCTCCACCTCTCGCGAACTTCAGATGCGCATTTGAGTGCGAGAATCAGCCGCGAGTTTCAGCCGGCCGAGTTTTCCCACAATACTGTGCCTGCCAGGACGTGGCAGCAAAACGCGCTACTCGCCGCGGCGCTTACGGTCTTCTTTTTCCTTGGCGCGCTTGACCTGGCGTGATGGGCCGCCCTTGTGCTTGGCGCGGCGGTCGCGAGCATAGGCGCGCAACTGCTCCCACTTGCGCAGCTGGCTCACGCCCCACAGCGCGATCAGCACGAGTACGATCGCTGCCGCTTGCGAGTAAGTGATGAAGCTGATGCCGGCCTGCTCCTGGTTCTCGACCAGCGGGATGAGCAGCGGGATTGACCGGAAGGGATCCTCGAACAGGCTGCGGGCCAGGCTGTAAACGATAACGAAGCCGAGATAGGCCGAGCCGATCGGGAAGCGCTTGGTCACCCAGCTCTCATTGAGCAGGATGATGACGACGACCAGAGTGAACAACCCGACGAACAGGCCGTAGAGCTCCGTCGGATGGCGCAGGATTATCTCATTGGCCAGAGTGGGATCGAGGCCGTAATTGTGGTATTCGTCATGCGGGAAGTTCATCGCCCAGGGGCCTTCCCAGCGGAAGCCGAGGATATCGCCGTTCATGAAGTTGCCGAAGCGGACGAGCATTACGCCCAGCGCTACGCCCGGCGCAAACGAGTCCATCACCTCGATGAACGCCACGTCCTTGTTCATGAAGTAGAGGTAGGCGGCCAGCAAGCCGGCGATGATCCCGCCATGAAAGGATAGGCCGCCGTGCCAGAGCATGAAGACTTCCCAGGGATTGCGGTCCGGGCCGAAGAACATGCCGATGTTGGTGAGAACATAGACGATCCGCGCGCCGGCGATGCCCGCCAGGATGATCCAGAGCAGGCCGTCCCAGACGAGGTCGCCGTTGCGTCCGTGCTTCTTCAGAAACCAAGCCGAGATTCCGGCGCCGCAGAGCATTGACAGCGCCATCATGATCCCGTACCAGCGGATCGGGAGCGGTCCAAAGCCGAGAATTTCCGGTATCTGAAAAGCAATCGGGTCCATGCCACCACCTACATTTCACGTCGGAATTACGCCCGCCAATTCTAGCACCTATGCGCGGAAAGCTTGAGCAGAAAAGACAGTGCGGGGTCTTTACATGTGTATAGCATTATGGTATACTTCCCTCGCTTCTTGGGTGGCGGGCACGCAAGCTTCCCCCAATTAGCTTAACGATTGTAAAGAAAATAACACCGTCAGGTATTGCAGGAGTAGCGCGGATGGACGGGCCATCCCCGGAAGAACGGGAGCGTTCATTAAAGCTCGCAACAGACCAGATCGTCAAGCAGTACGGTAAGGGCGCAATCATGTGCCTGGGCGATCAAAGCCGCCGCGTCGAGGGCGGCGTGATCCCGACCGGTAGCATGGCTTTAGACGTAGCCTTGGGAGTGGGTGGTATTCCGCGCGGGCGGATCGTGGAGATCTACGGTCCGGAGTCTTCAGGAAAGACGACACTGGCCTTGCACATCATGGCCGAGGCCCAGGCATTGGGTGGGCGTGTGGCGATTATCGACGCCGAGCACGCCATGGACCCGGAATATGCCGGGCGGTTAGGGTTAAACATCGACGAGTTGCTGATTGCTCAGCCGGATACAGGTGAACAGGCGCTGGAGATCGCGGAGATCCTGGTGCGCTCGCAGGCGCTGGACGTTGTAACGATCGACAGCGTAGCGGCACTTGTACCCCGGGCCGAGATCGAGGGTGAAATGGGTGACAGCCACATGGGGCTGCAGGCGCGGCTGATGAGCCAAGCCCTGCGGAAACTCACGGGCGTGACATCCCGCAGCCGGACCGTGCTGATCTTCATCAACCAGATTCGCGAGAAGATCGGCGTGGTGTTCGGCAACCCGGAAACGACCACCGGCGGCCGCGCATTGAAGTTTTACGCCTCGATGCGCATCGAAGTCCGGCGGTCGGACAGCATTAAAAAAGGCACCGATCAAGTCGGCAACGTAGTTACGGCAAGGGTGGTTAAGAACAAGATGGCGCCGCCGTTCAAGAAGGCGCAGTTCGACATCATCTTCGGCCACGGCATTTCCAAGGCGGGCAATGTGCTCGACCTGGCCGTGGAGGCCAAGCTCGTCAATAAAAGCGGTTCATGGTACACCTTGGACGAAGAGAAACTCGGCCAGGGCAAGGAAAATGCCCGGGCTTTCCTCGAAGAACACCCAGAGCTCCTGCAAACGCTGGAATCCGAGCTGCGGACCTTCTATGACCTCTCGCCGATCGTGGCGAGCGGGGTCAAGGAAGACGCAGACGGTGAACCGGCAGCCGTGGAGGCGGAATAGCGGCCACGGCGCTGTAAGTCAAAAGCAGGAGTAACACGATGGTTTGGATATGGCCACTAGCCGGGCTGGCGGTTGGCGTGATTGCCGCTTTGCTCGGCATTTATGTCGTCGTGCCACGCGCCACCGCAAAAACCGTTAAGGAATCCGAGGAAAAAGCGGCGCAGATGATCAAGGACGCGCGGCGCGAAAGCGATGACCGCGCCCAGCGGATCATTCGGGAAGCCAAAGACGAAGCCTCCACCTACAAAAAGGAAACCGAGCGCGAAGTGCGCAAACGGCAGAAGGAGTTCGACAAGCGCGAACAGATCTTCTTCCGCTCCGAGGAGAAGCTGCACGAGCAGTTGGAGAAGGTCGACCGCCGGCGCGCGGAATTGGACCGGCGATCGAGCAATATCGACAAGCGCGAAAGCAAAGTCGACGAGCGCGAGGCGGAGATCGAGAAGGAGCTGCAACGCGTAGCGGAACTGGACATGGAAACGGCGAGCAAGGAAGTCCTGGCGGTCGCCGAGGAGGAATCGCGCTACGAGGCCGCGCAGCTGCGGCAGCGGATCGAGGACGAGACCAAGAACGAGGCGACGGAAATCGCCCGCCAGATCATCGTCAAGGCGATCTTCCGTTGTGCCGTCGACCATTACTCCGACAGCCTGATCACCAGCGTGGAGATCAAGAACGACGAAATGAAGGGCCGGATCATCGGCCGCGAAGGCCGCAACATCCGCGCGATCGAGGCCGCCACCGGCGTGGACGTGATCATCGACGACACGCCGAACGTGGTGGTGTTGTCCAGCTTCGACGGCGTGCGGCGCGAGGTTGCGCGCCAGGCGCTGGAGCGGCTGATTCAGGACGGGCGCATTCATCCGGCGAAGATCGAGGAGATCGTCGAGACCTGCCGGGAGAGCGTCGACGAGGAAATCTGGCGCGCCGGCCAGGAGGCGACGTTCCGCACGGGTATCACGGGGCTGCACCAGGAGTTGATCCGCATGCTCGGCAAGCTGAAATACCGCACCAGCTACGGCCAGAATGTCCTGGCGCATAGCATCGAGGTGGCGATCCTGGCCGGCATCATCGCCGCCGAGCTCGGGCTCAACCCCAAGAACGCCAAGCGCGGCGGGTTGCTGCACGACATCGGCAAGGCCGCCGATCCCGAGATCGAGGGCAGCCACGCCGAGATCGGCGGGCGGTTCTGCAAGAAATTCGGCGAGAATTCAATCGTGGTCAACTGCGCCGAGGGCCACCACGGCGATGTCGAGCAGACGATCGAGAGTGCGATCGTGCAGGTGGCGGACGCGATCAGCGCCGTCCGGCCGGGCGCGCGCGGCGAAGCGCTGCAGTCTTACCTGCAGCGGCTGCACGAGCTCGAGGACCTGGGCAACAGCTTCGCCGGCGTTTCCAAGTGCTACGCGATTTCCGCGGGCCGCGAACTGCGTGTGCTGGTCAAGCCCGAGCAGATGGACGACGTGCTGACCTACGACCTCTGCCGTCAGATCAAGCAGCGGATCGAGGACGAGCTGGAATACCCCGGCACGATCAAGGTGACGGTGATCCGCGAAACCCGCGAGGTCGCGACGGCGAAGTAGGCGGACAACCGCCGCGGCGGGTGCTACATTAGGCGTAGGCTCCGGCTCCTGCCGGAGGGAGGTACGCATGCGCCGCACGTTGCTGCTGATCGCCGTCGTAGGGCTGGCCCTGGTGGCCGCCGGTCCCGTGGTTGCCGCCGAAGCCTACCTGGGCATCTGGCATGAAGTCAGCGAAGACCCGCCGGGGCTGTTAATCGAAGTGCTGACCAACTCGCCAGCCGAAGTCTCGGGCCTGCGCGACGGGGACGTGATCACCGCGCTCAATGGCGTGGCCTTGGCCGACAGCGAGGTGGCCTACCCGCAGCAGCTCAAGGACGCGCTCAGCGGCCTGGGGATCGGCGACGTGATCCTGGTGACCGTCGTGCGCGATACGCCGGAGATCAGCTTGACGCTCAACGGCGCCGCGCTGCTGACCGAGTTTCCGTTGGAGGAAATCGGCGAACTGGTGGAGGAGGCCGGCGAGAACGACCAGCTCGTGCTCAAGGCCGAGCGCTACGTCCGCGAACTGGAAATCCCGGTGACGCTGGGCGTGCGCCCGGATACCGCCGGGATGCCGCTGCCGCCCAACAGCGAGTTGGAGATCGCTTTGCCCGACGAGCATCCCGAAGTACGGCAGCTGTTGGAGAAACTCAGCAGCCAGTTGCAGCCTGCGGCCGGTGAAGGTGCGTTGGCCAAGATCCACAGCGCCCGCGGGATCGAGGAGTATAACGCCGACCTCCAAGCCCGTTTGATCGAGCGCGCTTCGCCCAACGACGGCTACAAGCTGACGCGGATGGTTTATCTGCTCCGCGACGGCTTGAAAGGCGAAGCCATCACGCGGCAGATCAGCGACCGGCTGACCGGCGTCTGCCTGAACCGGCATACGGGCGGGTTTGCCCCGATCCAGGCCGCCGCGGCGGAGCTGCTGGACTTGCCGGGCATGTACGTTGTGGCGCCGGTCCTGCAATCCGGGCTCAGCGCCGAAGAGCATGTGGACATCCTGGAGCTGATGCTGGAGACCACCGCCGGGTATGTGCGGGCGGCGTTCAGCGATTTCAGCGAGGAGGAGTTGGCGTTCATCGCCAGCCAGCGCGAACAGCTGAGCGACGTGTTCAGCCAACATCATTACGTCGATTCCGAGGATGACGACCAGCGCCGAATCCGCGGCAATCTGGAGCTGATCAGCCTGGCCAAGCGCATCGATTACGAACAGCTGATGCTGGCCGAGTTGACGCTGATGCAGCTGGCGCATCCGACCTATCTCAACGGACTGAAGCGCGACTTAACCGCCGAGTTCAGCGACCGGCTGAGTGAAAGCGATCTTCTGGTCCGCGAGACGGAGCTGGGCAAGATCGTGATCAGCGGCACGGGCTCGACCTGGCGCCAGGGCGAAGCCGCGGCGATCCTGATCGACCTGGGCGGCGACGACTTCTATACGACCACCGCCGGCAGCGGTATTTCGTTGGAGCATCCGGTGGGGCTGACCATCGAGTTCGGCGGTAACGATGCCTATGAATCAACAACGCGCTACAGCCAGGGCAGCGGTTCGCTGGGCTGCGGGCTGCTGATCGACTGCGCCGGCGACGACCAGTATGTTGGCTTGCAATGGGCGCAGGGCTGCGGCTACTTCGGCTGCGGGGCGCTGCTCGAACTGGCCGGCAACGATGTTTACCGCGGCGAGGAATTCTGCCAAGCCGCGGCGATCTTCGGCACGGGCCTGCTGGTGGACTACGCCGGTGACGACCGGCTGGAAGGCCAGATGAAATGCCAGGCCTTCGGCGGCGCGCATGCCGTCGGACTGCTGATCGATATCGCTGGTGACGATTATCGGTACTGCAAAGGCAAGTATCCGACCGGCTACGGCGATCCCGGTATATTCGATTCCTGGGGCCAGGGCTGCGCCCAGGGCTTCCGCAGCCTGGCCAGCGGCGGCATCGCCGGCATCATCGACCTGGCGGGCTGCGACTACAACGAGGCCGGCAATTTCAGCCAGGGCGGCGGCTATTACTTCGGGCTGGGATTCTTCCATGACCGCGGCTGGGAAAACGACCGCTATCTGGGCAGCCGCTATAACCAGGGTTTCTGCGCGCACCAGGCCGTGGGCGTCTTTCTGGAAGACGGCGGCGACGACTGGTATTCCACCCGGCAGGCCGTGGCTCAGGGGCTGGCCTGGGATGAATGCGCCACCGTGTTCATCGACTACGCCGGCGATGATGTTTACCAGGGCGGCACCGGGTTCAGCCAGGGCGCCAGCGCGCACAACGCGTTCTGCCTGATGTGGGACCGCGGCGGCCGCGACAGCTATCTCTACCCGCCGGGCCAGGCACGGGCGGGTGGCAACGATTACCACGGCGGCACGTCGCTGTCGCTGTTCATCGATGAAGGCGGCGCCGATGATTTCTACAACAGCGCTGGCAGCGCCAACGGGCTGATCACCGGCTGGCCTGAGTACGGCTTTTTCGCCGATCTGCCGGGCACCGTCGCGGAAATCTTGCAGGACGATCAGTGGTTGGATTATTGGCATGACCAATAGGCCGCGGGGTTTGCTATTATCTAAGTATGGACCGGAAAGCATTTGAACATCTCTGCAACCTCGCCCGCCTGGAACTTTCCGCTGAAGAGACCGCCGAGTTCGAACATAAATTCGAACGGCTGCTGGAATTCGTCGACCAATGCCAGCAGTATGAGCCGGCCAGCCGGGAAGCTCCGTTAACCCTCAGGGACAACGTCGAACTGCGCAAGGACCACGGCCAGCGCTTCGAGTGGCCCGAGGGCACGGCGCATGACTACCGCGTCCCGCGGATCATCGATTTCGAGGGGGACAGCTAAATGCGCGAACTACTTGTCAAGCCGGGACATGAACTGCTCGATCTGATCGAGCAGGGCGAGATCGACCACGCCGAGTTGCAGGAGGCGCAGTACCAGTTTGCCCGCGGCATCGACGAGCGCGTAAACGCGTTCATCAGCTGGGACGAAGAGGTCGAGCACCAGGAATGGCGGCTGCCGATGGTGGACCAGGACCTGCCCCGCCAGTTCCACCGGCTGCCTTATGCCGCCAAGGATATCTTCACGACCAAGGGGCTGCAGACCACGGCGGGCAGCAGGATTCTCAAGGGCTACGTGCCGCCGTACGACGCGAGCTGCGTCAGCCACTTGCGCCATGCCAAGAACCACCTGATGGGCAAGACCAATCTCGACGAGTTCGCGATGGGCAGTTCGGGCGAGATGAGCGCTTACGGAGTGACGCGCAACCCCTGGGACTTCGATTACGTGCCGGGCGGCTCCAGTTCGGGCAGCGCCGTGGCGGTGGCCGCCTGCCAGTCCGTGATGGCCCTGGGTACCGACACGGGTGGCAGCGTGCGTCAGCCGGCGAGCTTCTGCGGAATCGTCGGCTACCGGCCGACCTACGGCATGATCAGCCGTTACGGGCTGATCGCCTACAGCTCCAGTTGCGATCAGGCCGGCATCTTCGCTCGTGATACGCTCGACGTGGCGCTGACGATGAATACAGTTTCCAAGCCGGACGAACGGGACAGCACTTGCCAGGCAACCGGCGACATCGACTTCTACACCGACACCCAGCGCGACGTGCACTGGAACAAGCTGCGCGTAGGCGTGATCAAGCCGCTGATGGACAGCGCGCGTATCGACGCGCCGGTGCTGACGAACTTCCAGGCCTCGCTCAAGGCGATGACCGACGCCGGTGCCGAGATCGTCGAGTTGGACTTCCCGCTGGTGGACTACTACCTGGCGGCTTATTACATCATTGTCTGCGCCGAATGCAGTTCCAACCTGGCGCGTTACGACGGGATCCGCTACGGCATCGTGTCGGACGACGAGGACCTGCTGGCGCGCTACCGCAGCGTGCGCAGCCGCGGCTTCGGCGCCGAGGTCAAGCGGCGCATCCTACTGGGCACGTACGTGCTCTCGGCAGGCTATTACGATGCCTACTATGATCGCGCACGGCAGCTGCGGCGTGATGTACGCGAACAGCTGGAAGCAATGTTCACCAAGGTAGACGTGCTGGCTACGCCGACCTCACCCGTACTGCCCTTCAAGATCGGCGAGCACATCCAGGACCCGGTGCAGATGTACCTGTCGGACCTGTGCACGGTGTTCATCAACCTGGCCGGCACGGGCGGGATCAACATTCCCAACGGGTTCGGCGAACGAGACGGCGCCAAGCTGCCGACGGGCATCCAGTTCGTTTGCGCGCCTTTCCGCGATAACCTGCTGTTGCGGATCGGCCACCAGTTCGAGCAGCTGACGGGGTGGAAATACCAGCCGCCGCAGTGGGTGCTGGATGAGCTCAACGCCTGAGACCGAGACGCAACGCACCAGCCCGCCCAGCCTGATTATTCCGGCCTATAACGAGGCGGCGCGGATCGGGCGCGTGCTGGATGTGGCGGTAAGCTCCGGCCTGTTCAGCCAGATCATCGTCGTCGACGACGCCAGTTCCGACGGAACGGCCGAAGCCGCCGGGGGCTACTCCTGTATTGTCGTCAGGCACGAAACCAATCGCGGCAAGGCCCAGGCGATGCTGACGGGTTTGCAGCATGCCCAAGGCGAAATCATCGCGTTCATCGACGCGGACCTGTTGGGCGTGACGGCGGAGCATCTGGACCAGCTGGTCGCGCCGGTGCGCGATCTCGGGGAAAAGGCCGTGCTGGCGGTATTCAGCGGCGGGCGCATGGCCACCACGCTGGCCCAGAAGATCACGCCGATGATCAGCGGGCAGCGCTGCCTGCGGCGGGAACTGTTCGACGATTTCGACGGCTGGAACACGCGCTTTGGCATCGAAACGGCGCTGAACGATCACATCCTCAAGCGCGGAGTGCGCCAGCAGATCGTCCAGTGGCCCGGCGCGGCGCAGGTGATGAAAGAAGAGAAGCGCGGATTGATCGCGGGCTTCGGCGCGCGCTTGCGGATGTACTGGGAAATCCTGGTCGTCTGGTTGCGCTCGAGGTTTTCGCGCTGATTAATGAGCTGGCTTAGGCCGAGGCTGGGCTTCGGGCTCGAAGCGCTCACGGCGGACGATCATCACCAACGAGATCGTGGCGGCCAGGGCGACGGCGGCGCTGATCATGAACATCACGACGATCTGGTACTTGACAGCGGCCAGCGGATGGCTGCCGGCGATAATCTGGCCTGTCATCATGCCGGGCAGGGCGACGATGCCCACGGTCAGGAGCGCGGCCACGGTGGGCAGGATCGCGGCGTGCGCGGCGTTGTTGCGTTCCTCCTCGACGGCCTGGCGCCAGGTGGCCCCCAGGGCCAGGCGCGCCAGGACCAGCTCGCGATTCAGCCTGAGGTCCGAGCGATAGCGGTTGAGCGCCAGCGCGATTCCGGTGACGGAGTTGCCGAGCAGCATGCCGCCCAGCGGCAGCACGAGCCGGGCATCCCACCAGGGATCGGGCCTGATGACGACAAACAAAAGCATCGCCAGGACGAACAGGTAGGCAGGGGCCAGCGCGGTCAGGGCGATCAGCCGGACCCCCGGCAAGCGCGGCGCGACCAGCGTCCCGACGATCCAGGTTGCCGCCAGCAACTGGAACAGCGAGGCCAGCAAGACCAGCCGCCAGTCGCTGGACTGGATGATCCAACCCAGGATAAAGCCGATCGCCAGCAACTGCACGACCGTCCGAATGCAGCCGATCAGGAGCTTCTGCTCCAGGCCCAGCCCCTGCCAGCGCGAGACGATCATCACGACGGCGATCAGCAGCAGCGACCAGGCCAGGCCGACCCAGGTGATATCCGTGAAGCTGGCTTGCATACGTGCTGAGTATATAACCGCGCCGGAACCTGGCGCTTATAATTAGGCCATGCGAATCGGTCTGGGCCAAATGAATGTGATCGTGGGGGACCTGAAGGGCAACCTGGAGAAGATCCACGATTTCGGCACGCAGGCCAAACGGGCCGGCTGCGACCTGCTGGTTACACCGGAGCTCGCGGTGACGGGTTATCCACCGCAGGACCTGCTGTTCAAGCGGCACTTCATCAGCGAGCAGATGGAGCTGGTCAATACGCTATTGCCCGGCCAACTGGAGCTGCCGGCGCTGGTCGGCTTCGTCGATCGCGACGGTGAGACCGGAAAGCTCTACAACTCCGTGGCCTATATCGACGGCGGCAAACTGCGGCGCGTGATCCACAAGACGCTGCTGCCGACTTACGATGTGTTCGACGAATGGCGCTATTTCCGTCCGGCGCGGGACAACTCGCCGATCGAAATCAACGGACGCACAGCCGCCGTGACGATCTGCGAGGACATCTGGGACGAGCATTACGACCGCAAGGTGGTCGACGAGCTCGTGGCCGAGGGGGCCGAGTTCCTGATCAACCTGTCCAGCTCGCCGTTCCACGCCGGTAAGCGCCGCGTCCGCTTGGAACTCTGCCGCCGCCACGCAATGAAGCACCAGATTCCGGTGCTGTACTGCAACCTGGTCGGCGCGCAGGATGAGCTGGTGTTCGACGGCGAATCGCTGGCGATGGACGGGCGCGGGCGGCTGATCGCCCTGGGCCCGCAGTTCACCGAAAAACTCGTGATCGCCGACTGCTGCCCGATCCGCGGCGCCGCGCCGGCGGTGATTATCCCGGACTTCCACTTCGAGCGCGAAGTTTTCAGCGCCTTGAAGCTGGGGGTGGCGGATTACTTCGCCAAGTGCGGATTCAACTCGGCGGTAATCGGCCTGTCCGGCGGCATCGACAGCGCGCTGGTGGCGGTGATCGCCAAGGAAGCCCTGGGCGCGGGCAATGTAGTCTGCGTCGCGATGCCGTCGCGCTTCACGGCGGAGATGAGCAATACGGACGCGGCTCTACTAGCCGCCAATCTGGGCGTGGAGTTTCATGTACTACCGATCGAGGCCTCGGTGCAGCTGGCCCGCCAGCGCTATGAGGAGGAGTTCGGCAGCTATGCGCGTTCCGTGACCTTGGAGAACGTGCAGGCCCGCGAGCGCGGCAAGATCCTGATGGAGATCAGCAACGACACCAACGCGTTGGTGTTGGCCACCGGCAATAAGACGGAATACGCCCTGGGCTACAGCACGCTCTACGGCGACATGTGCGGCGGGCTGGCGGTAATCGGCGATGTCTCCAAACCCGAGGTGTACGCTCTGGCCAGGTATTACAACACCTGGCGCGGGGCGGAGGTGATCCCGCGACGGATCATCGAGCGCGCGCCGTCAGCTGAGTTGAGGGAAGGGCAGGTCGACCCGTTCGACTATAACCGGATCAGCCCGCTGGCCGACGCCGTGATCGAGGAGCACCTGTCGCGCGAGGAAATCCTGGCGCTGCCGCAGCAGTACACCGAAGCAGAAGTCGACCAGGTATTCCGGCTGGTGCGCATCAACGAATACAAGCGCCGCCAGGCCGCGCCGATCATCCGCGTGACGGAAAAAGCCTTCGGCATCGGCCGCAAAATGCCGATCGTCAACAAGTATCAGTGGTAGCTAACGAAACAGCTTAGAGTTGATTTAGGGGAGAGCGACATGCCGCATAGAAAAAAGCGCACGGCCTGGAGGAGCACGCAGATTACCGCTGCCTACGGCGCTCGTCGGTTTACCGGAACATTTCTGGCAGGTCTGACGGCAGTATTGCCGTTGGTAATCACCATTTTTGTCGTCGTTTTCCTGGGTGGTTATGTATATTCCTGGCTCGCGACCAGCGCTGTGTGGATGTCGAACTTGGCACGGCTGATCTTCGGACGGGAACTGAGCGATGCTGGTTTGTTCTTATCCACTTCGCTGCTGTATTTCAGCAGCCTAGTACTGGTGGTCTTCCTGATCTGGTTGCTGGGTTATTTCACTCGGCTCTATATCGGCAAGCAGATCACCACCTGGTTCGAAGCGATGATCGGTAAGATCCCGCTGATTAACACGGTCTACAGCAGCGTCGATCAGGTGCTGGACCTGTTCTCCAAGAAGCCCGGCGCGGCCAAGGCCACGGCGCTGTCGACCGTTGTGCTGATGCGCTTCGCCAACACGCAGCTCTTAGGCATGCTGGCCAATACCGATCCGGTGGACCTCAATGGCGTGCCGCATTACCTCGTCTACATCCCATCGGCGCCGATGCCAACCAGCGGCTTCAACTATCTGGTGCCCTGCGCGGATGTGACCAACATCAACATTACGGCGGAGGAACTGACGCGTGTGATCGTCTCGCTGGGCAGCCTGGGGCCGCAGACGATGAACGCCAAGCAGCCGTTAATCCTGCCCGTACCGCCGGTGTCGGACCAGATCGAACCTGCGGATTAGCCGGCAGGCGGGACGAGCTTGCCATAAGCCCCGCGCCAGCCGGACGCGGCGGCCAGGAAAGCACCGTAGCCGTGTTGCCGAATGAATTCCAGCGCTTCGTGATACTTCCGGTACTTATAGCTGCTATGTCCATAAAAGGCGGACAAGAGCGGACAGGAAGCGTAATCGGCGCAGTCGGCGCAAGTCGCTTCGCTGCCGAACCTGGTCAGGCAGCAGAACTTCATCTGGCAGCGCGCCCGGGCCAGATCGCGCTCGCCGTTGTCGTAGCCAAGCTTGCAGCCGCGGCAGGTACCGTCCGCCAGTGCCCGGCAGGTTTTGCAGTATGCCCCGCAGCAGCCGATTTCGCCTCGCGTCATTTTTACCGGACCTCGCTTTGCACTGAAGTCCCCGGTCGTTTAACTGAACAACTCGGCCAGCTTGACGAAGTGGTCCGGACAGACGCGGGTCCGATGCAGCGCTTCGTGGAACGGCACCGCGCGGATTTCGCTGGCCTGCCAGACGACCATCAGCCCGGTCGAGCCCTGCTCCAACAACTCCACGGCCCGCACGCCGAACATCGTCGACAGCACGCGGTCGAAGGCCGAAGGCACGCCGCCGCGCTGCAGGTGGCCGAGTACCGTGGTGCGTGCCTCATAGCCGGTGCGCTTCTCGATCTCCTTGGCCAGCACCTGGCCGATCCCGCCCAGGCGCACGTGGCCGAAGGCGTCGATCGACTCGTCTTGCGTGATCTGCGTATCCAGCATCTTCGGCTTGGCGCCTTCGGCGATGGCGACAATGCTGAATGACTTGCCGCGTTCGCCGCGCACGCGGATGTGCTCACAGACATCGTCCATGCTGAACTCGCGCTCGGGGATCAGGATGATGTCGGCGCCGCCGGCCAGGCCGCCCAGCAGGGCCAGCCAGCCCGCATCGCGGCCCATAATCTCGCAAACCATCACGCGGTGGTGGCTGGTCGCCGTGGTGTGCAGGCGGTCCAACGCTTCCACGACGATATTCAAGGCGCTGTCATAGCCGATCGAGAACTCCGTGCCGGGAATGTCGTTGTCGATGGTCTGGGGGATGCCGATGCAGCGGCAGATGCTTAGTTCGCACAAGCGCCGCGCCACGCCGTTGGTGTCGTCGCCGCCGATCGAGATCAGGTTCTGGATATTGTGCTTGTCCAGGGTTTCCTTCAGCCGGTCTACGCCGCCCTCGATTTTGAACGGATTGGTGCGGCTGGTGCCGAGGATCGTACCGCCGCGGGGCAGGATGCCCGAAACATCGTCGGCCGAGAGCAGGCCGCCGTCGTCATCGATCACGCCCAGCCAGCCCTGGCGAAAAGCGTAGACCTCGCTGCCGCCCGCATGCGCGCGGCGTACGATGGCGCGAATGGCGCCGTTGATCGCCGGGCTGTCGCCCCCGCCGGTCAGCAAACCGATAATCATGTTGCCCTCCAAGTTCGCTCGCTGCTCATCTTGACTATACCGCTAAAGCTAGGACAAGAATGTGCAGGATGCAAAAACAACACCATAGATATATACGTCAAGGTAGCTATTGAATGATAAAATACCGACGATCGGAGGAAGACGATGAGATTTATGATTTTGGCCATTAGCCTGGCCATGTTGCTGTTCGCCAGCCCCGCGCTGGCGGAGGAAGCTGCGGACTTCAAGCTCGAAGATCTGAACGGCGACGAGTATACGCTCGACGACCTGCTTGATGGCCAGAAGCTGCTGGTGATTGACTTTTGGCAGGTCGGCTGCAAGCCCTGCAACGAACTGGTTGCGCACCTGCAGGAGTTCTACGATGAATACCAGAAGGACGAGGCCGGCGTGGAGATCGTGATTATCAGTCGCGATACTACCCTGACCCTGCCGCAGGTGGCTCCGTTCTTCAATTCCCATGAATACACCTTCAAGGTGCTGCTGGACACCGAATTGGACGTCAGCGGCGATTACGGCGTCAAGGCGTCGCCGGTGACCTTCCTGATCGACAAGGACAAGCAGATCATCTGGCGGCATTTCAACTACAAGTCGGGCCAGGAGGAAGAGATTCGCGCGATGATCGACGCGTATCTGGCCGGTGAAGAGATTCCCGAAGAAGACAGTGAAGCCGCGGAAGAAGAGCCCGCGGAAGAGGAGTAGGCTGGGGCGGCCGTCCCGTACGGATTGAATAGACAGGCGGTGGGATAGTCCGGAGATCAACTTGAGGAGGATGGTGGGCATGAACCGGATGCTTACCTTGGCTGTGGCGCTCTGTACCGTGGCTTGCTGGCCGCTGGCGGCGCTGGCCGCCGATGAGGATTACGTCAGCGATTACGAGCAGGAGCTCAACGCTCTGTATCAGGCCTCGGGCGAATGCCCGTCAGAGGTCACATACGACGTTGATCCGATCGAAGCCGCGGTGGCGCAGTTCTTCTACAATCTGGAAGAGACACCGGGCCGGTACCGTCCGGACCGCCCCAAGCGCAAGATTATCGACTTGGACCGCAAGCCGTTGCCCCAGCTCAGCTACAGCGGGCAGATCTACGGCAAGTACAGCGACGACGACATCTCCGAGCTGGAAAAATGGGAAAAGGAACTGGAACTCAAGCTGCGCTGGGGCGACTGGGATTCTTATTTCCGCTTCTCGGACGTCAATGCGTTCCATAACGAGGAGGATCCCTTCCGCTGGGAGAAAGGCCGTCTGCGCTGGCGCGGCGAGGACGCCACCGCAACACTGGGTTCCTTCGGCCAGCTGTTTGGCCGCGGCCTCGTGCTGAACATGTACGAGGACCGCATCCTGGAGCACGATAACGAGATTGAGGGCGCCAAGGTCGAATACGACCTGGGCGACGCCGAGTTGATTGCCTTGTGGGGTACGTGCAAGCAGCGCGACGAGCTGACGCATTCCACGGTCAGCGGCGCGCGGTTGTCCGGCGAGATCGCCCGAGGCGTGGATATCGGCGCTCATTTTGCCAACGTCGAGTTTCCGGCTGACACCTATACTGTCGATGCCCCGGATATGTTCGACTACAGCCTGTACGGCGGTGATCTCACTGTGCGATCCGGCCCGGTTCGGTTATTCATTGAGTCGGCCCGGCTGGAACGGGATCCCGCCGAATTCGCGGGCTCGATCATCGACCAGGAAGGTGACACCGGCAAGGCTGTTTATGCCAGCGTCAGCGTTGACGGTGATGGTTTCGTGGTTGGCGCCGAGTACAAGGACTACCGCGGGATGCTGCATCCATTCGGTGTAGCTCCGCCGATCAGGCGCTGGGGTGAAGCAGCGACTTCCGATCCGACCGATGACAAAGGCTACGGCGTCTTCCTGACAATGAGCCCGTTCCAAGATGGTTCGAGCTTCGAATTCAGTTATGCGCAGGATAACCTGCATGCCAAGGGTTTGCTGAATTCAGAGTTTGCGGGAATATATTCCAGTCCAGCCACGCGCAAAACCAGCTGGGTCGCGGAATACTGGTATGTCAACCATCTTCTTACTAAGCACAACATCAAGAAGGTGACGCTAAACCATCAGCTTAGTGATGACTGGACTTCAACGGCGATGGTCGAGCACGAGAAGATCGACCCGGGCTTCATTGACCAGTACACGGACATGATTTACGAATTGGAGTTGGCATTTCAGAGCAAGGCCAATCTGGCTTACACGCTGGAGAAGACCGGCGAGGCAGAAGCCACCGATGACAGCTGGGGCATCTGGGAGTTCAAGTTCAAGCCCGACGACCGGCAGGAACTGAACGTCGCGTACGGTTCACGGCGCGAAGGAATTACATGCTCCGGAGGCGTTTGCCGTCTGGAGCCGGAGTTTGACGGAATAAAGGTGGATTACCTGATCAGGTTCTAAGCACTAATTACAGAATATCAAGGGCGGCGAGGGTCGCCCTTTTTTTATGCATTGTAATTCGGAAATACCGATACTAGTATCAGTATATGCCACTACATCTGTTATACTTATACATCGACAATGCCGATGCAATTGTTCCGCTACAACGAACTGATATCAGATCGATAGCGGAAGGATGGCCGGGGAATCGCCGACGGAAGCGCCCAGGCGGCTTCTGCAAGTTGTAGTAAATATGACGGGTGGTGGCTTGAAATGATGTCTCGATGTTGTACTGACGCTAGGCTGTACGCCGTAGCCGTCGCGGTGCTGGCGGCCGTCCTGATCACGGCCTGCGGCAGCAGTAATGAAGGTACGTTGGCTTCGCCGGACCGCAATCCCAGCGACATGTTCACGGTCAGTGTGATTGATGGGCCCGGCACCTACGAGCCTCAGGTAGCGGTACGCGAAACCGCCGCTGAAGTCACCGTGACGGTTAACGCTACGAATGCCGAAAACCTGGCGGGAGCGTATTTCCATTTGCACTACGATCCGGCGCTCTTCACACCCAAGGATGTCGAGTTTGGCGACCTGTTGGGCGATGAGGTTGTGACGCTGGCGTTGACGGAAATCAGCGAGATCGTGCCGGTCGGCGTAATGCAGATTGCCGCCCTGAATGAACCGGTATCCGGCAGCGGCGAGATCGCCACGGTAACATTCGCGCGCACTCCGTTTACCGGAGTCCGTAGTGTGTCGCAGTCACCCCAGGGCTCGGGCAATACCGTCGATGACCTGACGATTGTGGCGCAGAGCGATACGACAGCTACGTTGCGCTGGACCGAGAAGAACGCCGGCGATTACAACAATGACAGCTTGGTCGGCGTATCCGACTTGACGCCGATCGGCATTAATTTCGGCAAGCAGGTGTCGGCTTCCAACGACCCGCTGAAAGTCGGCCTGTGCGATGGCAACAAAGACGATTACATCACGGTCGGCGATATTACGACGATCGGTCAGAACTTCGGCAACATGCTCAGCGGCTACAAGCTATACAAGGACGCCGACGGCAGCAATCCGTATTCCGACGGCCTCACCGCCATACGCGATAACTACGCTGATGATACGGATCATCCGATTATCTACACGTATGAGGCTTCGCGGCAGCCGGGCTTTGTTTCTTATACCGTGCGACCGGCCGCTGCCGATGATATCGCCAATCCAGGTCCGGTCTCGGAAGCCGCCGAGTTGAAGGACGACCCCGGCGCACCGGAACCTCCCACTGATGTTACGGCCGTAAGTAGCGCGACAACGGGCCACCAGACGGTCAAGGTCAGTTGGACCGCCTCGACCAGCACGGATGTAGCCAGCTATGTGATCTCGCGCAAACTGGAAAGTGAATCCGATTGGGGTGAACCGATCGACATCGGCTCACTGACCTCGTACACGGACAATGACGACACGTTTTTGGAACAGCCGTATGTCTACCGTGTGTACGCCAAGGACTTTACCGACGCGGTCAGCTCATACGCGCTGTCCAATGCCGTCACGCCGTATTTCGTGGAAGGTCCGGATGCACCGACGAATGTGGTCGCGATCCAGGACTGCGGTACAGCTAACGCGATCCTGGTGCAATGGGATTCGCCGGCGGACATGACGGGCGTGATCGGCTTCCAGGTTTATCGCAAAGCGCCCGGCGAGACCAGCTTTTCCGCAGCCTTTTACAAGAGCAAGTACGACGAAGAGCATCTGGACACGGGCCTAACGAGCGGCGAGTACTATGAGTACTACCTGAAATCAGTGGGTTCCGAGGCGGATAGCGATCCATCGAACACCGCCGGCGCCTATCCCTGTGAGTACGTTCCGGAGATCCATATCACCGGCCTGACGACGGACAAGACGACGCACTGTGGCGACGGCTCGGACGGCGTGGTATCCAATCTGGCGGTCACGACCGACGAGACACCGACCAGCGTGGAGTGGACCGCGACAGCCGGCACGATCAACGGTTCCGGCAGCACGGCCACCTGGGAGCCCGGCACGAGCCTGACGGCCCAGAAGGTGACCGTGACCTGTACCGCGCATCTCGACACCGCCCAGGATACGCAGACGATCAACCTGTACGTTACAGCGGAGAAAATCAAGTCGCCCACGAGCGGGACCAACAGCTTCATTGATTTCAACGACTTGACCTTAATGGAGCCCTTGGCGGACGGTGGCGCCGTCGTGGATAACCGGCCTCTGTCCTATTACATCAACGGTAAAAATGTCGTGCTGTTCAATCTCTTCGGCATCTGGTGCTACTACTGCAAGCTTGAGCTGCCGGACTTCCATGACTGGATGGGTGAGTATGGCAACGAGGATTTCTACATTGTGATCGACTCCGATGACAGCACTTCGGAAATGGTCACGTATTTGAACAATCCGCAGTTTGGTACCGGGCCGTTTAACCGGTTCCACGTTTATTGCCGGGATGGAGCGGCGCACGGAAATTATTGGACCAAGTACGGAAAGACGACGGGCTATCCACATAATGTCCTGTTCGACCGTGATGGGTATATCCGTAAGTGGAAGACCGGTGCCATTCTGGATGACAACGTGCAGCTTTGGGAAGACTCATTCAAGGAGTTACTCGGCGTAGAATAGGCCAGACAGAAGCCAGGCAACGAATAAGTGGATCCCGGCACCCAGCCGGGATCCTTTTTCATGCCGAATTATACGTTCGGATATACCGAATTATATATACCTATATTTACTGCAATCCGAATCTTGTGGTAGATTATAGTGACGGAGGAATCCATACCTAACGGGGTATCGCATGTATGGTCCTCCCGCTCGATGTCAATTACTCTGGGTGGTGGCGATAAATGAAGCTTATTCACAACCGGCGATGTATGGGCTGGCTGGTGGTACTACTGCTGGCTGTCCTCATCAGTGCTTGCGGAACAACCAACTCTGGCGTGCTGGACATTCCGGAGCGCGATGCCAGCACAGTGTTCTCGGTCAGCGTGATCGACGGCCCGGGCACCTACAGCCCGCAACTCAGTATGGTGGAAACCGCTACTGAGGTGGCCGTCACTGTCAGCGCAGAAAACGCCGAAGAACTATCCGGAGCGTATTTCCACTTGAACTACGACGGCGCGGAGTACACGCCCAAGAACGTCGAATACGGCGATCTGCTGGGTGAGAATGTCGTGACGTTGTCGCTGACTGACGTGCCCGGGTATGTTCCGGTCGGAGTCATGCAGATCGTGGAAAAAAGCGTGCCGGTGTGCGGAAGCGGTGAACTGGCGACGGTGACTTTCGCGAAAAGCCCCTTTGTGGGCACGCGGACAATCTCGCAATCCCCGCAGGGCAATGCAAACGTTGTCGAAGATCTGACGATCATCGCGCAGACAGACACAACGGCCACCCTGCGCTGGACCGAGAAGAACGCCGGCGATTACAACAATGACAGCCTGGTCGGCGTCTCCGACCTGACGCCGATCGGGATCAACTTCGGCAAGCAGGTATCGACGTCCAGCGATCCGTTGAAAGTTGGCCTGTGCGACGGCAACAAAGACGATTACATCACGGTCGGCGATATTACGACGATCGGCCAGAACTTCGGAAATATGCTGAGCGGTTACAAGCTATATAAGGATGCCGACGGGACCAACCCGTATTCCGACGGTATCAGCGCCAACCGCGATGGCTATGATGATGACCTGAACCACCCGGTCATCTACACCTTCGAGGCATCACGATCACCCGGCTTCGTCGCCTATACCGTGCGACCGGTGGCATCCGACGACATCGCCAATCCGGGCCCGGTCTCCTCAGTGGCCGAGTTGAAGGACGATCCGGGCGCACCGGAACCGCCGACGGACGTGACGGCGGTGAGTAATTCAACCACAGGACACCAGACGGTCAAGGTAACCTGGACCGCTTCGACGAGTACGGATGTTGCCAGCTACATTATTTCTCGCAAACTTGCGGCGGACGCTGACTGGGGCGAACCGATCGACATCGGCTCGCTGACGTCCTACACGGACAATGACGACACGTTTGTCGAACAGCCCTACGTGTACCGCTTGTACGCGAAGGACTTCTCGGGAGCGTTTAGTACGTACGCGCTGTCCAACGAGGTTACTCCATACTTCGTGGAAGGACCGGATGCGCCGACCAACGTGGCAGCGATCCAGGACTGCGGTACAGCTAACGCGATTCTGGTGCAATGGGATCCGCCGGCGGACATGACGGGCGTGATCGGCTTCCAGGTTTATCGCAAAGCGCCCGGTGAGACTGCGTTTTCCGAGTTGGTCTACAAGAGCAAGTACGACGAAGAGCACATGGACTCGGGTCTGACCAGCGGCGAGTATTACGAGTACTATCTGAAGTCGGTTGGTTCCGAGGCGGACAGCGATCCGTCGAACACCGCCGGTGCCTACCCCTGTGAGTACGTACCGGAGATCCATATCACCGGCTTGACCACTGACAAGTCTACCCATTGCGGTAACGGTTCAGACGGTGTGGTCTCCAACCTGACGGTGACAACGGACGAAACGCCGACCAGTGTTGATTGGTCCGCGACAGCAGGCTCCATCGTTGGTAATGGCAGCACGGCTACCTGGGAACCAAGCGCTTCGCTGGAACCGCAAGTGGTCACCGTTACCTGCACTGCTCATAACGACACGGCTTCAGACTCCGCCACGCTGGACCTGTATGTCACCGACGCGACTTGGCTGACGAACTTGGGTACAGATGGCTATTTCATTGATTTCAACCTGGAGTGCTTGGAGGCTCTTGCGATCAGCGGCGACATCATCACCAGCCGCGATTTCTCATTCTATGCAGATGGCAAGCACGTGATCATCTTCGAAAGATGGGAGCGAACTTGAGGCAGCTGTTTGTCCGAGATGCCGGACTTAAATACAGCGGCGAGTAATTACGAGAGCAACGGTCTGTATATAGTAATGAATTCCAGTTCCACGGATAACACCTGGACTAAGGATCACTTTACACAGAACAGCTACGACTATCTGCATAATTTCAAGGGCGATATCCGCACAGCGGTGTGGAATCACTATGACTATCCCGGCAGTATTCCTTACAAGGTACTGCTCGATCGCGACGGCAATTTACGCTGGAACGGTCACTGGTACAGCCTGGTTCAGACCTACATGAAGGAATGTCTGGGCGTTTCGTGAGATCATAGTGCTTGAGGACAGCGGGATTCTGTGGATGCAGGATCCCGCTGTTCTACATACATTCGGAGAAACCAGCAGCTTAAGGCGTCCGACTACCTGGCGGAGGACCGCAGGCATTGGCAGTGCGGTTTGTGGGACCTTTTGCGTGGTGACTAGCAAGGTACCCATGAGGGTATCTGATAATGGGGAATCACCGGCTGGATGGCTGACAGAGACCAACGATCATTGGGCGGTTGCATGAAAAACCTAGTAGTGCTGTTAAAGCAGCCGTGTTGAGCGGCGTACTATCGTAATCGACTCCGACGACAGCACGTCAACGATGGTTACCTACCTGAGCAACCCGCAGAACGGCGATGAGCCCGCTGGACCTGTTCCAGGTTTACTGCCGCACTGGGGCGACCAAGGGCACGTACTGGACCAGTTATGGTCAGACCAGCGGCGAGTATTACGAGTACTATCTGAAGTCGGTTGGTTCCGCGGCAGACAGCGATCCGTCGAACACCGCCGGTGCCTACCCCTGTGAGGCGGAACCGTGATTCCCGCGAATCTGACTGGTCGAGCGCTGTCGTATTACGTTAACGAGAACAACGTTGTGATTCACGGATAATTCCGAACTGGTTGACCTGGCTGTGTAGCGGATTTACCGCAATACGATGACTATATTGTCGAGTACAGTTCTTATGGATTCTACATTGTGCTGTTCGACCCGTCAGACACGAGGGAATATCTCACGCCCTGGCTGAATGACCGCGGATACGATAAGTTCCACATGTACTTCGGGCGACCGTATTCAACCTATCTAGACGAGTTGGGCTGCAACGACTACGTGCCTTATAGCGTTGTTTACGACCGCGATGGTTATATCCGAATGATCGATGATCCGACCGCCGTTTGGCCGCGCGTAATCGAGCAGTGCCTTGGACTTTACGAGCCGTAAGCTTGTATCGCAGGACAGAGAAGCCCCCGCTACGGCGGGGGCTTTTTTGGAAAAGCCGATTGCACAAATAGGAAGTATCGATAATTATTTCGCGACGCTTGAACTAGAATGTGTTAGTTTATTAAGTAGTCGTGAACCAGGTACCCATCAGGGTATCTGATAATGGGGAATCACCGGCTGGATGGCCGACAGAGACCAACTATCATTGGGTGGTAGTATGAAAAATCTAGTAGTGCTGTTTAGCGCAGCCGTGTTGAGCAGCTTGTTGCTGGTGGCCTGCGCCACGCAGAACGGCGGAGTGAATGTCGTCCCCGAGCGGGATGCCAGCGCCGCGTTCAGTGTAGAAGCCGTGGAAGGGCAGGGCACGTTCGTTCCGGAGTATACCGTTGAAAATACCGCCAAGGGTGTGGCCGTACAGATTAACGCGCGACAGGCCGCAGACCTGGCGGCGGCCTATGTACACCTCTACTACGATCCAGCGGGCTATACCCCCGTTGATGTCGAGTTCGGGGATTTCCTGGGCGGTGCGTCTGAAACCGTCACGATCGACCTGGTCGATATCGACGGCTTAGTGCCGCTGGGCATTGCCCAGATCACCTCGTCGGGAGTAAAGCCCGCCACGGGCGCCGGCGAGCTGGCGACCGTCTATTTCAAGGCGGAGCCCAGTGCGACCAGTCGAGCTGTATCCGCGGCGCCCCGGGGTGAGTACAACAAGGTTACCGACCTATCGATCCTGGACCAGACCACCGAGGAAGTGACGTTGCGCTGGACCGAGGTCCACATCGGCGACTACAACAACGATGGCCTGGTCACGGTCAACGACCTGACGCCGATCGGCCAGAACTTCGGTGTATCCGTCGCTTCTGCCAGCGACCCGCTGAAGGTCGGTCTGGTGGACGGCAACAAGGACGGTCAGATTACCGTGAACGACATCACGCAGATCGGCCAGAATTTCGGCAGCGCGCTGAACGGCTATTGGCTGTATCTCGACACGACCGGTACCAATGCCTACGAATCCGGGATCAGCGCTTTCCGCACCGACTTCGACGACGATATGAACCATCCGCTGATCTACACCTACACCGCCGATATCAGCGGGCAAGATGTGTCGGCGTACACCGTCCGGCCGGCCGAGACTGGCGTTACGCCCATGCCTGAGACGCTGTCCGATCCAGCGATCGGCTCGGTGCCGGGCCCGCCGGATCCGCCGACGGATGTGACGGTGGAGAGCGACGAGGACAGCGGACACCAGACGGTGTTGGTGGAATGGACACGCTCGACTTCCGTCGACGTGGCCAGTTACTTCATCGAGCGCAAGATGACGAGCGAGGATGATTCGGCCTGGGCCGAGCGCGGACAGGTTGGTTCCGCCGCGGATTCCTACAGCGATTTCGACGCCAGTTTCAGCGAAGCGGACAGCTACGACTACCGCGTCAAGGCCGTCGACACGACCGAGCTGTCGAGCGACTGGGTCGAAGCCGGTCCGGTCACGCCTTACATCGAGGTGGGCCCGCCGCCGCCGACCAACATCATCGCCGATAACACCGTGCATTCGCCGCGCTCGATCGATGTCCAATGGACGCCGCCGGCTGACGAAAGCAAAGTATCTTTCTACCGGGTTTACCGCCAGGGACCGGGCGATGCGCAGTTCAACAGCGTGTTCGACAGTCCCAACAAGTACACCGAAAACTATCTCGATACCGAGCTGACGGCCGGCGAGACCTATACCTACTATGTGGTTTCGGTGAACAACCACATGGCGGAAGGTGACCCGTCCGCGACCGCCGGGGCCACACCGAGCACGTACGAGCCGCAGGTAACCATTACCGGCCTGACCACGGACAAGACTACGCATTACTTCGTGATGGGTGGCGACGGTGTCTCTTCCAATATCACTGTGACCACGGACGATCCGCCGACCAGCTACGAGTGGAACTCGACCCAGGGCGCGGTCTCCGGAACGGGTGCCACGGTAACCTGGATTCCGGGCGCCGACTCCACGGGCGTGGGCACGGTGGAGATCTCCGTGACCGTCCACAATTACGACGCCAGCGATTCGGCTTCGCTGACGCTGTACCTGGTCGACAAGCCGATTCAGACCACGATGGGCAACGGCGGACATTATATAAACTTCACCGGCGACTGCCAGAACGCGATCGTTGAAGGTGGAACGGAGACTACGCGCTCGTTATCGGATTTCGCTACGCAAGACCATGTGATCCTCCTGGATCGATGGGAGAGCAGTTGAGGCACCTGCGTGGCGGAGATTCCGTCGTTAGAAACGAAAGCAAGCAACTACTACGCTGACGGCCTGCGCTTGATCGGTTGCACCGGATCAACCAGCAACACCTGGGTGAAGAGCTTCTTCACGTCCAATAACCATACGCACCTGTACAACTTCGATGGCAACGTACACAGCTCGTTCTGGTATTCGACGAACTACACGGGTGTCGAGCCCTGGAAGATCTTCCTGGACCGGGATGGCAATATTCGCCTGGCCGCCGGTTCCGGCAACTTCGATCCGATTATCGAGCAGTGCCTGGGCCTCTAGCCTTGGCTTAAGCTGACCAGAAAAGCCCCCGCTCCAAGCGGGGGCTTTTACTTGCCGGATATCGGTTATATCGCGGCTAAAACCTGGAGCACTGGGGACAGTTTGCCGATAAACTACTTGTACGGAGGGCGCATGGCCAACGATTTGTACCGCCAGTACAGGGAAACCGCCGTTACCCAGGCTGATCCGATCAAGCTCGTCGAGATGCTCTACGAGGGCGCGATCAAGTTCATGCGCATGGGGCAAAAGGCGATCGCGGATGGCGACCCGGAGACGGCGCATAACAACATTCTGCGCGCGTATGCCATCGTCGCCGAGTTGATGGCCACGTTGGACTTCGACGAAGGCGGCGAGATTGCCACGCGGCTGGAGCAGTGCTACGACTATACCCTGCATCTGCTGAAGGAAGCCAACATCAAGAAAGACGGTGAGCTGCTGGATCAAGCGGTACAGATGATCGAGCCGCTGTTGGCGTCCTGGAAAACGGCCTTCAAGAACGGCGTTCCTGGTTCGGCGGCAGACGACGGCATGGATGAAGAACACCCGGATGAAGCCAAGGCGGAACAGCAGCAAACCGAGAGGCCGAAGCGCGACCACAAACCGCTGGACCTGGTGGGGTAGGGTAATGGACCAGCTCTACGCCAAGGGGGACTTGAACACAGGTCACGGCAGCCGCGCAGAGGATTCGCTGAAGATCCAGCTGGACCGGATCGAAACGGTTCAGGGCAGGATCCGGCAAGTTGTCACGGACGAGTCACTCACCGAGCTGGAGGCCTTGGTCAGCGAATTCGGTTCGCGGATCGGTACCGTCCGGGCTTTGATCGAGCAGCATCCGGCAATCAGAACGGCGGAGGATCTGGCCCGCCTGCAGGAGATCCTGATCGTCCAACGCGAACTGGAGCGGTTGATCGAATTCCAGTTGACGGCGATGGGCCAGCGACTCGGGAATATCAGGTCCGCGCGGAATATCAACAAGACCTACAATGCGGCCGAGCCGAAGAACGCCGGCCCGCTGTTACGCCGCGACATCCTCGGCTAGATTCAAGCGTGCAGATGGTATAAATATCTGTACTTACTAAGGAGCTGTTAATGTACACTGCGCGTACCGGCCAGATAGTCGCGGTCCGGCTGGAAATCGAAGAAAACGTTCATGCGGCGATTCTCAAGGCCTGCCGGCAACATGATATTCACGGTGGATTTATCGTCTCGGGCATCGGCATGCTCGAGGATCCTGAAATCGGCTACTACATAGAAAAAGGCAACTACGACTCACGGCGCTTCACCGGGCGGTTCGAATGCGTATCGCTCTGTGGCAATGTGTCGGAAAAGTTCGGCGAACTGATGGCCCATCTGCACGCGATGTGCGCCAATGATGATTTCGGGGTGTTCGGCGGGCATCTGATCGACGCCAAGGTAGGCGTGACTCTGGAGTTGATGATCCACATCGTCGGCGAACCGGTTAAGATGTATCGTGAGCTGGAAGCGGATACCGGCTTGCCTGGATTGCTGATAGAATAGGCCCTACCAGGAAGGAACCATGCACGAAATCAACTTCGAATCGATATTCAACTACTACCAGCGGATGGTCTTCGACCACATTATCGCCGAGTACGGCGAAAGCGAACTGGCCAACCGACCCGGCGCGCTGGAAGATGTCGCCTGCCTAGCGCTTAATCAATTGCCGCCGCGCTATGTACGCCACGGCCTGGATACGACGTTCTACATCTCCAAGGAAGAGCGCCAGGAAATGCTCAACGCCGTGGAAGCGGCCGTCGAGCGCGCGGCCGAGTTTGTCTTCAAGAATCCGCGTGAAATCGAGTCCGGCGAGGTCCCCCGCGGGGAATTGAAGTAGTTAGGCCGACCAGATCCAGTAGCACAACCGCCTTTATCTAGTAGCACAATCCCGCCATGGCGGGATTGTGCACGTGTTAACGCGCAAGCGCGGAGGCTTGCGCTACTTCTTAGTAGCACGACCGCCCCTGGTTGTGCGGGCTTATACGCGCAAGCACGGGGGCTTGCGCTACTTCTTAGTAGCACAACCGCCCCTGGTTGTGCGTTTTAGCCGTTCATCCATTGATAGCCGACCCATCTGTAG
>JAFGCY010000084.1 GCA_016932385.1 bacterium
CAGTTACGAATTGCCGGACTCCAAGAAGTCGTATGCCGACATTATGCGCGAGGCCGGCGGCGGACGGCGTACGGGGCTGAGAACTAAACCGGTTCCACCGGTGATTAAACAATCCGAGTCCGAAAAGCTGATCGAAGAGCTGCTGGCGACGCTGGGCCGGCTCTGCCGGCTACGGCCTGTGGTTTACAGCGTGCTGGCCAACCTCGGCTTAGCCGCCGCGTTTGTCGTCCTCGCCTTGGCAATGAACTGGTCGACCGGGCGAATCTTCTGGTTATGGCTTGGCCTGTTTAGCCCCGCGTTTCTCGCGCTGTCGCTGCTCGCGGAGCGGGATTATCAACAATTCCGGCCGAAGCTCGACGCTGCGATCAACGGATCGAGCCTGGCAGACCGGCTGATCATGGGCGCGCATGAACTACCCGACATCCACCAATATATCCGGTTGCCATTCCCATTCATGGTTGTCGGTTTCAAACCGCGCAACCTGACTGAGCTTGCGCGCTTGGTCGCGACCAATCTCGACTGGTATTTAGCAGAACCAAAACCGGTCATCCGGCTCTCCTGGATTTTGAACTACCTGAGTCTGATGGCCATGCTCGCGTATACAACGTTGGCGTTCTATCAGATCAGTTCCCATCAGAGCCCTGGCGCTATCGTAATGTTTTTGGTCGTCTGCCCTTACTTCTTCGTTGCCATCATGATGTACACGGCCCGCAAGACCTCCTACGGCGCCGCCAAGCTGCTGGCGCAGTTGCGCGAGCGCTTTGTCGATTTCAGCAAAAGGGGACAGTAATGCCGGATAGTGAAAGCGCGCCGGATCAGCGCCGACAGCCTTCCGAGAAATGGCTGGCCGATATCCAGCGCGAGACCGGCGGCGACGAGTTCCCGACCGGCCCGCCGCGCCTGGTTGGGCCTCGGCCAGCAGCCATCTCCAGCGCTATCGAAGAAGATCCATTGCCGACACTGCGCCGTGTTGCGCAAGAAGAAAATAGCGGCAGCGACAATCTACTCCAGTACCTGTTCG
Organism: bacterium; assembly: GCA_016932385.1. Lineage (GTDB taxonomy): Bacteria > 4484-113 > 4484-113 > 4484-113 > JAFGCY01 > JAFGCY01. The sequence continues at coordinate 1,022 of JAFGCY010000084.1, forward strand.
GGCAGATTTTCCTGTATTGCTGGCTGTGGTTCAGTGCTTTGCATGGAGCCGAGGGCTTCCCCATCCAGAACATATCGCTATCAAGCCTTTGTTTGATCGCCATCCTTGTCGCCTTAGCCATATTTAGCTTCATTCAACTTAAACGCTTCAAGGCGCAGAAGGTTAACCACATAGCGGGGTATTGCCTAACCATCCTGTTGGATCCAGCTGCCGATCTGCTTGGTTTTTTAAAGCAACTTACGGTCCCGGTCGGCTGGCCCTGGGGAAACCTCCGCAGCGATTCAGCGAGAAAGCACGCCTGGTATTGCGCCATTACAACTACTTCATTGACAGGCCGGCGCGATATTACGGGTCGCTAAACGGAGCGCTTCGAAACTGCTGGACCCGGTTGATTACAGCTATTATCGTGCTGCTGCTGTATGCCATCGTATTCGGCACGGTCGCGGCGATACTGGCATCGTACTTCAGCGATGAAGTAATCCTGGTCGGGGGATTGTTTGTTATTTGCGTCATCATTCTGCTGTTCTCCCATTATCAGGCGAAGTACGACCTGGTCACAAAGTCGGTAGCGGACTTCGCCTATCGCCGGATGCAACCACCGCCCAATCCTGTCCGTCGGGAAAGCCGTGGCATTGCCGATTTTCGACGGGCGATTCTTGATGAGCTGGGCTTGATCCAGAGCTACTATGCAGCGGCAATGGGGTTATGTGTTGCTATCTTAATGATCTACATCGCTCAGCTCGGAATGCAGGAATTCAACCCGGGGCTGGCCCTGGCTTTCGTGGTCGGGACCATCATTGCCTCGCTGTTGCTGATTCATTGGCAGACGACGCTGAAGCAGCAGTATGACCAGCAGATAGCCGCCGCCGGGCTGGTTATCAAACTTGTCAGCCAGCCCGAGGAGTTCCTTTCGATCTTCAGGTTTACCCCTTGGCCGTTGTCGCAGATGCTGTTGGGAAATCCCCCGCGCCAAGTTAAAGGCTATACGCGGCTTTTATTGCGTAACCTGCAATGGTACCTGGAGCCACCGCGCCTTAACCTCGGCCCATCCACGCCATATTTGATCTGCGCACACTTGCTGATGACGGGTTTGCTGTTATCGGATCTCACCGCGGGATTGGGCGAGACCGCGAGACAGCTGATGTACGTCGGCACTCAGGCGCTCCTGATGGGCGCGCTGATAGCCGGCGCGGTGCGAGCTTACAAGCGCTTGCTCTTGGCCCGGGAGTTCAGCGAACATGCCAGCGCGCACTTGGCCGGTGAAGATCTGCAGGATTCCTAACCGCGCGCGGGTACAATATCCCGCTATGACGGAATTAGCCACACGCATGAGTATCGACGAGCAGCTCATCTGGCTGTTCGAGGGCACCAGCTTCGCGGACGAGGCAGAACTGCACCAGCTGGAGCGGCAGTTCAGCGCGGAAGCCGGCATTGTGGCCAGCCTGCACGACAAGGTTTCCGCTGGTCAGGCCGACGAGGATGATCAACAGCGATACAAGTCGTCCTGCCGCGAAATCGACCGGCTCCGTCAAGAGATTGATAAGCTCAAGGCAGAGCTGCGTGGACCGGAAGCCGCCGAAACCGGCCTGCGCGGGCAGATGCGTAAGGAACTGCAACAGAAGCTGGAGCTGAGCGCGAAGCTCAAAGCCAAGGGGTTGTCCGACTGGCCGCTGCGGATCTACCTCGGTGTCGACCCGACGCGCGAAAGCCTGCACATCGGCCACATGGTGCCCTGCGTGCAGCTGCGCAAGTTCCAGGCACTAGGCCACCAAGTGATCTTTTTAATCGGCGACTACACCGCGACGATCGGCGACCCGAGTGGACAGTCGAGCGAGCGCGAACAGCTGACCCACGAGCGCGTGCTGGAGCTGGCGAAGTTCTATACCGCCCAGGCCTTCCGCCTGCTGGATGAGGACAAAACCGAAGTCCGCTACAACGGCGAATGGCTGGCCAAACTGACCTTTGCCCAAACCGCCGAGCTGGCGGCGCAGTTTTCGCTGAGCCGGATCGCGGCCCGCCAGGACTTCCGCAGCCGTGCCGAGGCCGGCCAGGAAGTAGGGTTGCATGAGTCGTTGTATGCATTGATGCAGGGCTACGATGCCTTCGCGCTGAACTGCGACGTGCAGGTCGGCGGCTACGACCAGCACCTCAACCTGCTGGCCGGGCGCACGCTGCAGAAATACTTCGCCGCCAAGTACGGGCGTGACGGTGAACACCCGTTATATGCGGATTTCCCGGCCACCGGCAAGCGCGTCAAGGGGCCGCACGTCATGCTGACCTACCCGCTCTTGATGGGCACCGACGGGCGCAAGATGAGCAAAAGCTGGGGGAATACCATCGACGTACTCGATACGCCCGAGGACATGTACGGCAAGGTGATGCGGATCAGCGATGAGATGCTGGCGAATTACATCGACGTGGCCATCGAGGCGCGCCAGACTGAGAAGGATCAGTGGAAGGCCAAGGCGCAGGACGACCCGATGGGCGTCAAGAAGTGGGTGGCGCATCGTCTGACGGAACTCTATCACGGCGCCGAGGCCGCCGCCCAGGCCGCGGAGCAATTCCGCCGCACCGTGCAGGAGAAGACGTTCAGCGAGGAAGATATCGAGGACGCCAGCGTACCGGACGAGTTCAAGTCCAGTGAAGTACGGCTCGTCGACCTGGTGGTCGCACTCAAGCTGGCGCCCAGCAAAAAGGAAGCGCGGCGGCTGATGGAACAGGGCGGCGTGAAGCTCAACGACGATCCGGTGACCGATCCGTTCGCGGCGTATACGCATGAGCCCGGCACGGTCCTGCGCGTCGGCAAACGCAAGGTTGTGAAGCTGATGTAGGGGCTGATCTAAGACACGTGTAGGGGCGTCCCGCCGACGGCGGGACGCTCCTAGGCTGGTAGCGCAAACGTCCCTGCTTGCGTCATGAATCGCGAGCACGGGGGCTCGCGCTACATGGTCGTAAACACAATCCCACCGTCGGCGTCGGCATCCACCACCACCGTCGTACCGTCGGCGAACTCGCCGGCGATCACGCGCCCAGCCAGCGGGTTGATCACGTCGGTCATAATCGCGCGCCGCATCGGCCGCGCCCCGAAGGCGGCGTCGTAGCCGTGCTCGGCCAGCACATCGTAAGCCGCGTCGGTTACCTGAAGCGTGATGCCCTGGGCCATCAGCCGCTCGGCCGGCGCCCGCATCTGGAGCCGGGCGATCTGCTTGACCTGCTCGTGTGTCAGGGTATGGAACACCACGATGTCGTCGATGCGGTTCAAAAACTCCGGCTTGAAGTGGTCCTTCAGGCGCCGCAGCACCAGCTCGCGCAGCTCGCCGTAACCCGCCTCGATCGCCGCCTCGTCCTTGTCCGCGGTGAACTGGGCGATCTCGTGCGCCGCGACGTTGCTGGTCATCACCACGAGCGTGTTGGCGAAGTCGACGGTCACGCCCTTGCTGTCGGTCAGCCGCCCGTCGTCCAAGAGCTGCAACAGCACGTTGAGCACGTCAGGATGCGCCTTCTCGAGCTCGTCGAGCAGCACGATGCTGTAGGGCTTTCGGCGCACGGCCTCGGTCAGCTGGCCGCCCTCCTCGTAGCCGACGTAGCCCGGCGGGCTGCCGATCAGCCGCGTCACGGAGAACTTCTCGGTGTACTCGCCCATGTCGATGCGCACGATCGACTCACGGCTGCCGAACAGCTCGCCCGCCAGCACCTTGACCATCTCGGTCTTGCCGACGCCGGTCGGCCCGCAGAACATGAAGCTGCCGATCGGCCGCCCCGGTTCGGACAGCCCGGCCTTGTTGCGGCGCACCGTCTCGCTGACCGCCGATACCGCCTGGTCCTGGCCGATCAGCTGCCGGTGCAGCACGTCCTCCAGCCGCAGATATTTCTGTTTCTCGTCGGCGCCGAGTTGCTCGACCGGCACACCGCTCCAGTTGCTGACGATCGCCGCGACATCCGCCGCGGTCACCTCGGCAGACCGCTCGCTCTCGCCCAGGCGTTCGCGCTCGGCGGCGACCTGCTTGGTGAGTGCCAACACGTGCTGTTTGCACTGGGCGGCGCGCTCATAGTCGCCGGCGGTGTGGCTCTCCTGCTCGTCCTGATTGGCGCGCTTGAGTTCGTCCTCCAAGCGCCTGAGTTCGCCGACCTGGCCCATGTTCTCGATGCGCACGCGGCTGGCCGCCTCGTCGATCACGTCGATCGCCTTGTCCGGCAGGAAGCGGCCGCTGATGTAGCGCACCGAGAGATCCACCGCGGCGTCGAGCGCTTCGTCGGTGATCGCGATGCCGTGGTGCTCCTCGTAACGCCCGCGCAACCCGCGCAGGATCGCCTTGGCCTCGTCGGGCGTCGGCTCGTCGACGATCACGGGCTGGAAGCGCCGCTCCAGCGCGGCATCCTTCTCGATGTACTTGCGGTATTCCTTGAGCGTCGTCGCGCCGATGCACTGCAACACGCCGCGCGCCAGGGCGGGCTTTAGCATGTTGGAGGCGTCGAGGCTGCCCTCGGCCGCCCCCGCGCCGACGACGGTATGCAACTCGTCGATGAACAGGATCACGCCGCGCCGGGCGGCCTTGACCTCGTCCAGGACGGCCTTCAACCGCTCCTCGAACTCGCCGCGGAACTTGCTGCCCGCCACCAGCGCGCCCATGTCTAGCGTCAGCACGCGCTTGTCGCGGATCACCTCGGGCACCGCCCCCTCGGCGATCTTCAGCGCCAGCCCTTCGGCAATAGCCGTCTTGCCCACGCCGGGCTCGCCGATCAGCACCGGGTTGTTCTTGGAGCGCCGGGACAGGATCTGCACGGTGCGCTCGATCTCCTGGTCGCGGCCGATGATCGGGTCGATCCGGCCCTGGCGGGCGCGCTCGGTCAGGTCGATCGTGAAGCGCTCCAGCGCCTGGTATTGCTCCTCGCCGCTCTCGGAGTCGAGGGTGTGCGTGCCGCGTAGTTCCTTCAGCGCGGCGTAGACCGCCTCGTGGGTCAGGTTGAACTCCGCCAAGAGCGCCGCGGTGCGCCCGCGCTTGAGCGCGATCAGCGCCAGCAGGATGTGCTCGGTGCCGATGAACTTGTCGCCCATCTGCTCCATCTCGTCCTCGGCCTGCGACAGCACGTCGTGGGCGTCGGGCGTCAGGTAGATCTGCTGAGAGCCCCCGCCGGCCGTGTCGTCGAGTTGCTGGCCGCGCTGCACCAGCTGCCTGATCCGCGCGCGGGCATCGTCGGCATTGCCGCCGGCGTGTTCGATGATACCGCCGACTAGGCTGCCCTCGACGAAGGTGATGCCGTAAAGCAAATGCTCGCAGTCGAGCTGTGTCTGGTGCAGTTTCGCCAATGCGCCCTGCGCCGTCTCCAGCGCCTCGCGCGCCTTTTGTGTAAACCTGTCGAACTTGATCATTCCCTGTTACCTTTAGTACAAACCACAGGCCGCAGCCTGTTGTCACTATATATTACCTGCGTTTTAGCTGAAAATCAACATATCTTAGTGATATAGGCTAAGATAATATGCCTCATATAAAGTCATATTCGACAAATTACCCAAGGCTAAGTGTCTTTGAACATGCCGAGCCTCAAGCTGGATTACTGCCGTAAAGAGCCTAGGAAAGGGAAGTACATATGAACTGGTTAGCTAAGCTGCTGATCGCGACCGGCATTGTAGGATTGCTAGCAGCCTGCTGCTGCTTCGGCGGGTTACATGATACGGAAGTGGAAATGGGTCCAATGGGCATTCATAACGAAGGGAACGGAGGGGACGTCTGAGATATCGTGTGGCCTGCGCCCTCGCTTCACATCCTGAATGGCATCCCTGCGCAACTTGCGTCCGTTCCTGCGGTTGTTACCGTCCCACTTTCACCACTCCTCCACTTGCTCCACCACGGGCAGGATCAACGCGGACGGGTACTGTGGCCCGCAGTGCAGCGTCACGTTCTGCTGCTTGAACCGGCAGTGGTCGGTCCAGACCTCGCCGGTGCCGGGATTCAGGTCCCAGCGCGGAAAATTGCTGCCGCAAACGCTGATCCGGATCTGGTGCTCTTTGTTGAAGATGATACTCGTCGACCACAGGTCGACCTCGACTTCATAGATCGCGCCGGGGATCATCGGCACCGCGCGCTCCATCCCGTCGCGCTTGGACAGGCGCAGGATCCCGTCGGCAATCAGCATCGAGCGGCCGTCCGGATAGACGTCGCAGAACCGTACCGCCACGTCGGCATTGGGGGTATCGGCGCTGACCCAGAAGCGGCAGATCAGCCGGCCGGTGACCTCCAGTGGTTCTTCAAGTACTGCACTGGAGAACACCAGTACGTCGTCGCGCACCTCCAGCCAGCGCTGGTCGTACATGCCGGCATCGAGCACCAGGTTGCGCCCGCCCCTGGTCGGCACGGGATCCTCCGGATCGCAGAGGTAAGTAATCTCGGCGGCTTCGGCGGGAGGCTCAGCCTGGAGCGTACCGTCGGCGTGCAGATAGTACGGCGTCTCCGTGGCCGGTACCGGCCAGTCGTCGACGAAGCGCCAGCGGTTGCCCGGCGCCAGCGGCGCATACAGGTCGCCGATCGTGTAGTACATCACGTGCGGAGTGTCGCCGATACCATTGTCGATGTCTTTCAGCCAGTAGTCGAACCACAGGTCGAAGGGGTTCCCCGGCGCGTTTTCGGCGTTCTTCGGAAACTCCACTTCGCCGACGAAGACGTCTCCGGTCGAGTGCGTCCAGGGTCCCATCACCAGCCACTGCCGGCCGCGGGCGCCCTCGCCGCCCATGTGCTGGCGCAACACGTAACTGTCGAGCGTGCCCTGGCAGAAAGTATCGAACCAGCCGCCGATATGCACCGCCGGCGTGTTGATGTCCTCGATGCGTTCGGCGATGTTGAACTGCCGCCAGAAGTCGTCGTAGTCCGGGTGCTCCTGGTAGAGCCTGAGCGCTTCGGGATCAAAGCCCGTATTGGTCAGCCAACCTTCGACCTGCGACTTGCGCTGGGCGCCGCCCTGGTAAGCCGCCTGGTGGTAAAGCGACGAAACCGCCACGCCGATATGCTGCGCCACCAGTCCCGGCGGTTCGGTCGGCGCCATCAGGTTCTGCGTAATGCCCAGCGCGGAGCCGCCGACGGTACCGATCCGGCCGTTGCACCAGGGCTGGCTGTTGATCCAGGCGATCGTGTCGTAACCGTCCTGCTCCGCTCCCCAGCCGCAGGCGATGAACGGCAGGTTCGCGCCCTCACTGGCGTGGCGGCCGCGCATGTCCTGCGCGGCGAGCACATAGCCGTTGCCGGTGGCAATCGCGCCGTAAGCGGCGGCGCCATCCTTGTTATAGGGCGTGCGCATCAGGATCACCGGCCAGGGGCCGTCACCTTCAGGGAAATACAAGTCTGTCGCCAGGCTGACACCGTCCCGCATCGCAATCATCTTCAGCACCGGCGTGCCAACCACAATCGTGTCGTCGGCGCAAGCAATCGCCGCCATCAGCGCCGTGAAGATCAACACCAACGCAGCGCGTGTCAGTCTTTCCGCCATGTCCACTCCTCGTCACTCACGGGCAGTATCAGCATGATTAGTCCCCGCGGGAAAATCATATCGCAATGCCGTTGCCAGTCCTAATTAAATTCCGGTCAATACCACGCCCATCAACACTAAAGACCATCGAATCAGCAGCCAGGCTGAACAGGCGTATAATCTGGGTGATGGCTACGCATCCCGCAAGTACGTGTTTCCGGCTGGCGTACGGGTTGATCCTCGCTGCCTGCCTGTTCCTGGCAGCGTGCCCCAGTGGCGGTGCATCACCGGTCGGCGGCACCGATGGGAAAACGACTGGCGGCCACCCGGCTACCACCATTCAGCGCCCGCAGGTTACGGTCGATCCCGGACCCAAGCCCGCTGCCGCCACGTTGGCTTACATCGGCAACTTCCGCGGCTTCCAGAAACCCTGTGGTTGCGCGGTGCAGCAGAGCGGCGGCCTGTTCCGGCTGGGCAGCGTCAGCGAGCAGCTCGACGGCTGGTTCGCCGATCCCGAGAAGACAATCCCGCTAGATGGGGCGACCCCTCTCTACGAGCCGCCGGAGGATCTGGTCCGGCCCGAGCCGCTGTGGTTCGTGGAATGCGGCAACTTCGCGGATCCAAACGCGCATTTCCCGGTCGAGCGTGTCAAGACGCACCTGGCGGCGCTTGAGCATCTGATCCCGCGCGGACTGAAAGCCGCCGTACTCGGCAGCAGCGAACTGCAGCTGCCGGTCGCCCACGTGCGCGAGGCGTTCGCGGAAACCGCGGTACCGATCGTCAGCTGCAATGTCACGTGCGATCCGGCGCTGCTGACGGTCAAGCCGTACCAGCAGATGGCCGAGGGTTGGTATCTGACCGGCCTGACCACCTGGAAACCCGCCACCATCGATCCGCCGGAGGAGCCCTGGTGGACGCTGGCCGATCCGCTGGAATCTGTCGCGGCCGTCGCAGCCGGACTACCCGCCGATGCCAACCTGATCGTTGTGGCGATGTACCAGGACGCCGAAGTAATCCGCCAGGCCGCCGCCTTGCCGGCCGTCGCGGTGGTGATCGGCCATAGCAGCGAGTTCGACAAACAATGGACGGAAGACCTGGCCCCGGCGATCGGCAACCCACCGGCCAAGGGCCTGTCGCTGAGACTGCTTTCGCTGACCGCGCGCACTGCCGACGGCCGCGGCACGGTAACCGACTGGGACATCCCGCTGGCCGACGGCTGGGCCGATGAGCAGTTCATGGTCGAGCTGGTCGATGCGGAACGCGATCTGGTCCGCCAGAAACTCACCGAGTTGATGGCGGCCAAGCAAGATGGCGGCTGGGAAAACGTTGACTGGGGTAGTGCCGAGAAATACCTGCCGGACAAGGAAGCCAAGTGGGAATTCTGGGCCGAGTCACCGCCGCATTATCTGGGCAGCCGCGCGTGTGTGGATTGCCACCCGCAAATCTATGCCAGCTGGCTCAAAACCCGCCATGCCGAGGCACTGGTTTCGCTGATGCAAAAGCAGGAGCATGAGACGCTGGACTGCCTCAGCTGCCACGTCACGGGTTTACTGGAGCCTTCCGGTTACAATCCCGATGCTCCGGAGAAGGCACTGGGCGCCGTGTCCTGCGAAAGCTGCCATGGACCCGGCTCAGTGCATGCCGGTCTGCAAGCCCTGGGGCGCGAAACGGGCGACCAGCACATCATTCGCGGTACTTTGGAGGGTTGCCTGGACTGCCACGATGAATACAACAGCCCGGCTTTCGAGGCCACCTCGTATTGGCAGAAAATCAAGCACCAGACTCCGGACTAGCAGCAGCTAAACCGCATAGCTTAGAAACGGGTTCGATCGTAATAAGGAATATTCGTGCCGACCTCGGATTCGTGCAGCCAGCCTAAAAGGCCGCTCGGCGATTTGACCATCACCCATTCGCCTTCGGTTCTCTGGGCGTACAGCCGCGTGCCGACGAGGATCGTCAAGGGCGCGCTACTCACCGACGCCGCGCGATAGCTGTTGCCCCCGGGCGTGATGCGCAGGATCGCTGAATGCTGCGTATAAATCCAGTCGGTCTGAGGTTTTTCCTCTTTGTGCTGCTGCGCGGCATAGGTGACGGGCGGGGCTGGCGCGGAGGTGATCGGGGCTGTGACCACCGGAGCCGTTGTGGCCGCCGGACTGGCCGGGGTCGGCGTGGCCGGTTGGTTCACGGGTTGAGGTTGCCTTGCCCGATACACCGGCCAAAGCGAGAAACCGGCGAATAGCAGAGCGATGACAGCGATTAAAACCAAAATAACGCGGAATCCACCTGACATAGCTTGCTCCCAAAAGGCGCCTAACCGCAATTACAGCGCCCCTACGTAAACATTATAGACCGGAAACCTTCGGTTTGGTTCCCCGCGCCGTTGCTTATAATCAGGCAATGCGCATCCTGGGCATTGATCCCGGTTATCACCGATGCGGATTCGCCGTTGTAACCACCGGCGAGCGCCAGCCGGACCTGCTGGGCAGCGGTACGATCACGACCAAACGCGGTGACGCCCTGCCCGTGCGCCTGCACGCCCTGGCGTTGGAGCTGGACCGGCTGATTCTGGAGTGGCAGCCGGACTGCCTGGCGGTGGAAGAGCTGTATTTTGCCAAGAACGTCAAGACCGGCATCGGCGTCGCCCAGGCGCGCGGAGTCGTGCTGGAACACAGCGCCGCCGCCGGCCTGCCCGTCGCGGAGTACGCGCCGTCCGTCGTCAAAAGTCAGCTGACCGGCAACGGCCAGGCGGACAAGCAGCAGATTGCATTCATGGTCGGCCGCTGGTTCAAGCTCGATGACCAGTCGCGCTTGGACGATGAACTCGACGCGATCGCCGTTGCGCTCTGCCATGCGATGCGCGCCAGCATTCCCGATCAACTGCGCTAGATAAAAAAGCCAAACTGAACCAACGCTGTTCTTGGGAGGGATAACATGTTCAAGCTTCATGCGCGTTCGCCGCTGGTGCATGGTGGCAGCTATCTGCCTTTCCTGCTTGTCTTCCTGGTAGCCACCGGGCTAGCTTGGCCGTCGGCGGCACGAGCGCAAGACGATGATAGCGCCGAGCCGGGCGACATCACTCCGGCGGCGGACCCGGCCGATGACGAGCTCGACGAGATCTGGGAAAGCTACCTACCGCCGATGCCGCTGATCACCACCAATGAGTTGACCAAGACCGAGCTCTACCGCGAAAGGGACGGCGAGCTGGCGGCAACCATCTTCACCCCCCGCCTGGAAGACCTCAACACGATGGAGGGCTTTCCGGCCATGGATCTCCACGGGTTTATCGGCTATACCAGCGGGCTCGACCCGGCGTTTGAGAATCTGGCGCTGGAATTGGCGCGCTGGCAGCACCCGGAAGACGCGACGGATGTCGCCAGCATCCAATTGCTGCAGATCCACACGTACTGCAACGACCCGGAAATGAAAGGCATGCCCGAGATCACGGTGCTTGGCGATGCCACCAGCCTCTACGGCGACGTCTATGAGGTGATCATCCTGCATCCGCTGAACGTGCCCCTGGCCGGAGCCCATGTAATTCCAGTCGACCCCTGCGACAGCTTCGGTGTCACGATGCTGATGCTGGGAAGCCTAGCCTCCGACAGGTGGGTGATGCCCGAGCCTGTCGAGATCGACTACGATGCGCTGTCCGAGGAGGAGCAGTACTTCACCATTCTGCCTGAGTATTTGCCGCCGGTTGACCTGCAGTCGGTCAGCCTGCTGGAAACCTACAAGATCGTCGGCGGCGAAGGCGGGACGATCGGGCGGCTGGCTGTTCCGGCCTGGGCCTATGCCGACAGCGAAGCCGGTTTTCCGGCGCTGGACCTGTACGAGTTCATGCACGAGGCGGTTCGGGAGGATATGTCCTTCGCCAATCTCGGCGTCAAGCTGGCCTGGGAGGATGTCCCCGCGGACATGGTCAGCCTGCCCAGTTGGCAGCTGATGATCACACACCTGTTCTGCGGCTATCCCGATAACGAGGAGTTTACGCCGGAACTGGAGCATTATGGATACAGCACGTTCCTGTTCGGTGACGAAAGAGATTGCGTATTGGTGCATCCACGCAACATTCCGATCGCGGGGGCCATCATCACCCCCGAAAACAACGATCGCGATTTCATCAACCTGCTGACCGCGGTGGGCGAGTTGATTTATTACTTCCGCTAGCTACCGTCGGCGGTTACCTCGGCTACACTTAGTACAGCAAACATGAGAGGTGCTATATGTTGACCTTTGCATCCCCGCTGTGGCGTACGCCGGCCGCCCGGATCGCCCTGTTGGTCCTGTTGGTTTTCGCCTGCCTGCTATGCGGCGCTGGCGCGGCACAGGCTCAGGAAAGCGATCTCACCGCCGAGGAGTATCTCGGCCTGTATGCGCCGCCCGTCGATATTTACACGACGGACTGGGTGGAGTCCTATGAGTGCTATCGCTACTCCGACGACGCGCTGGCGGTCGAGATCTTCGTGCCCGATTCCTCGCAGCTAGATGATGTCGAAGGCTTCTTCGCGATGGACCTGGCGGCGATGATCGGCCACATCAGCGAGATCGATCCGGGCTTCACCGCCCTGGCCGAGGAATTGGCGGGTTGGGAAGCGCCGGCGGACAGCACGGACACGGCCTCGATGCAGCTGGCGCTGATTCACGCGATTTGCGACAGCGAGGAATACGAGAACATGCCGGCCGCGACGGTGCTGGGCGACAGCACCAGCCTGCTGGGCTTCGATTATGAGTTCGTGATCTACCATCCGTACAACGTTCCGTTGGTCTGCGCGCTGATCTACACCGAGGACGCCGACCCGCTGGGCATCGCCCTGTTGATGGCCGGCAGCCTGATTCTGACGCAGTAGCCGCCATCGCGTATACTCACGGCGATGATCGCGGCACTCTACGGCACGGTGGAACATCGGCGCGACGACGGGCAGCTGGAGCTGCGTTGCGGCCCGGTGGTTCTGGAGCTGACGCTGCCGGTCAGCCAGGCGCGCGAGCTGCGGCCGGGCGACGAGGCGGAGTTGTTCACGCACCTGCAGCTGTCCACGACGGCGGACAGCATCCGGCTCTACGGCTTTACCAGCCGGGTCAGCCGCGAGTTGTTCGCCACGCTGCTGACCGGTCCCGGCGTCGGCCCGCGGGTGGCGCTGGCGCTGCTGGAGCTGGGCGCCGCCGGCCTGGTGGCGGCGGTCCGCGACGGGGATGAAAAGGCGCTGACCAGCGTCAAGGGCGTCGGCCCGAAGCTGGCCAAGAAGATCATCCTCGAGCTCTCCGAGAAAGTCGGCCAGGAATTCGCCCAGGTCGCCCGGGCCGAAGCGCGCCGCGTGGCCGAACAGCCGACGGAGGTCGGCGACGCGTTGGACGCCGTGGTCGCGCTGGGCTATCCGCGCCCGCAGGCCGAGCAGGCGCTGGCCAAGGTGCGCGAAAGTTATGACGGGACGGAAACCACTGCGTTGATCCGCCGGATGCTGTCCGTGCTGTCAGGCATGTAACGGGCTATTGCCGGAAGGTGAACTCGGCGATCGGGTCCCGCGGCAGCTCGACCACCGGCGCGCTGTTCTGCTCCTGAACGCGCGCCAAGCCGGCGAAAGCGAAGATATTGGTTTCCAGTTTGTGCTGCGGCCAAATCTCGCGCCAGTGCAGGTCCACGTCGCGCAGGATCACGTCCAGGCCGTCGACGACGAGTGCGTCCAGATACTTCAGCAGCTTGAGCCGCGCGATACTGGCCGAAACCCGCGGCTTGGCATAGCGCCCCTGGGGAAGCTGGATTTCGTCCCACGGCGTTTCCGTCAAGTCGACCCGGGCCAGTTCCTGAATCCGCAGCACATCCTGCTCGATCGCCTGGTCCATGCTGTAGCGCACTAAAAGCGCCGCTTCCAGGCGCTTGAGGGCCAGCGATAACTCGTCGCAACCGGTGGGTACATGGCTTTCGGGATTGGGTAGCGTCTCCGGCTCGAAGCCCAGATAGATCATCGCCAGCCGGTTGTATTCGTTGTCGTAATAATGTTGCAGCGCGGCGGTCCGTTCGGCGTCCGGCGCGGGAGTGAGTTCCTCGCGCAGCGCCGCCGCCGTACCGGCCAAATCGAACTCCAGGTCCTGCTCCGGCCAGACCTCGGTCCAGGCGGATTCCAGCTCCGCCACCGCCCGGGCGATACCGGCATAGGCTTCGCGCCACCGCTGGCGTTCGGCCTGATGCGCCGTGTGAAAACCCTCGATCTGCGGCGCCAACAGCTCGATGTTGGCGGTATCCCGGCGCGTCAGCACCTCCAGCATCTCGGCGGCGAACTCCAGGGAGGTCTGGCTCTGGCAGCGCAGGCTGTACCAGGCCGCGCGCTCCTCTTGCGCGGCGGCGATGATACCATGGTATGCCGGTATCACGGTATCTTCGCAGACCCGCGGCGCGGGCGGTTCGGCGGGCAGTTCCACCTCGTCCTGTTCCGCCACATAGGCCTGGACCGTAGCCTGCCAGCAGGCGGCATGAAACTCGCGATAGGCGCGGGCATCGATCTGGGCCACCAGCTCGCAACCGGAACTGAATAGGCAGACGCACGCCGCACCGGTCACCAGCAGGCGGGTTAATCCCATGTACCCACCTCGCCGGCATAGAGGCCGTTCTGCTTCAATACCAATTCCGCGTCCCGAAAACCGTCCTGGACGCCGTCACTGCCCAGCGTGATCACGATGTAATTGCGGCCGTTGGTGTTGTAGTACAGGATCAGGCAGCGACCGGCGGCGCGCGTATAGCCCGTCTTGCCGCCCAGCAGGCCCGTGTGCCGGTCGTAAAGCGGCTTGAGGGTGCCGTCGTAGGTCTTGCCTCCCAGTTCGACCTGCTTCAGGTGCACCACGCGGCGGATCGAGGGATAGAGCATCGCCACGCGCGCCAGGATCAGCAGGTCGTCCATCGTCGAGTACTGCTCGCCGCCGGGCAGGCCCGAGGCGTTGGCAAAGTGGGTGTTGACCATGCCCAGCTCCAGCGCTTTAGCGTTCATCGCCTGGGCGAAGCTGGTCTCGTCGCCGGCGGCGTAGCGCGCGATGATCTTGCAAACGCGGTTATTGGAGGGCACCAGCGCCATTTCAAGCATCTTGTCGGCGCGCATCGTGTCGACGCCGAAGATCTCGCGCTCCTCGGCGTTGAGGATATAGCGGCCGTCGAAACGCAGCCGCTCGCAGGCCAACACGGCGGTCATCAGCTTGGTCAGGCTGGCAATCGGCTGCTGCTGCTGGCGATTGTGCACGACCACGATCGTTTCGGCGTCGATGTCGTAGATCAGGTAGGCCTTGAGGGTCAGTTCGCTGTCCGCCGTTTCCTGGGCGTGCACCGGCAGGCCCAACAGGACCAGCAGCAAGCCCACGCAGGCGATCCGGCGCATCGCGCGGTATTCTAGCAGAGCCAGGGCCGGGATTTCATCCATCGCCGTTAAGACACCCCGCGGTCCCGGCCGGTTCAGTTGCGGCGCTTGGCGGGACGGTTGGCGCGCAGGTCGCTCAGCCAGGCGGCAAATGCGATCAGCGGCCAACCGGCCAGCGCTGCCACCCAGGCCAGCGAGGGCGGGCCGGGCACGTATCCGTCGGTATTCAGCAGCGCCAGCCGCCAAGCCAGCAGGTCCAGGCAGATCAACGCACCCGTTAGATGAGCAAGGAGCAGCAGGCGCCGCGTTTTCAGACGGTAGAGCCAGGTGGCGCGTCCGACGGCCACGGTGGCCAGTATACCCAGTGCCAACGCCCCGGCGGCCTGCCAGATGTTCAACTCCTCACCCCAGGCGGGCAACGGCCAGACGAACAGCCGCACCACCGTCCAGCCCGCGAACAGCGCCAGCCAGGCCTGCCAGAGGACCAGCGCCAAGCCTTTGATGATCCGGACGGCCGAAGCCTCCTCCGGCGCGACGGGCAGGCTGCGAATGCGGTCGGCGGCCTGGGCCACGACATCGGGCACCGGCTGCGGCTTGGGCACGTGATCGGCCATCGCCTCGAGCTGCGCCTGGATCATCACCTCGCGCAACGACGGCCCGGTGCGCTTGCGCCGGACGCTACCGGGTTGCTCCGGCTCCACCGGCAGCGGCTCGGGCATCAGCAGGTCGCTGAGCTCGATCCGGATCGGCGGCAATTCGGCCGCGCTGACTGGCTCCGCGGCGATCGCCGGCGTCGGGGCTGTCTCGCCCGGCTTCGATTCGCTTGCGACTGTCGTGCCGGCTATCTCCCCTGGAACCACGAATTCCGGTGGGACCCAATCCTCGGTATCGACATACTCGGGCAGCTGCGGCGGACCGGGCTCGGCGATTTCCGCGCTTATTTCCGCCGGCAACGGTTCATCCAGCAACTCCGCTTCCACCACAACCTCAGTTGGCTTACGGTCGACCGCGGCTTCCGTGACCGGCTCCAGCGCCCCCACCGGCTCCAGTGGCGGCGGGTCGGCTTGAATAACCGGTTCAGTCTCATCTGCCACCTGCGTCTCGAACTCATCCGCCGTCGCCGGCGGAGGATCAGCTGCTTCGAGAACCGTCTCGGCTCGCAAAATGGGCTCTTCCTCCACTACCACCACATCGATGGGCACCAGAGGCATGACGGCAGACCTGGCTTGCTCGGCGACTGGAGGCGCTTCCGTCAGTTCGGTTTCCGCTTCCGCGCACTCAGTTTCCAGAACCGCCGCGGGCGGGGTTAGCGGTTCGGGCACAGGTTCGGCCCCGGCAAGATCAGCCGCGAGTTCCGCCGCGTCGAAGTCCAGCGTAGCCTGCCGGTAGACCGCTGCGGCCTTTTCCGCGGCGGCAACTGCGGATTCCAGTTCAGGCGTAGGTTCCGGTTCCGGCTCGCCGGCTGCCATCGCTGCCGCTTCCGGCTCGATTTCCGCGTCTACTTCCACCTCGGGCTCAAGTACGGATTCCGGCTCCTCGTCTGTATCCATTACCAGGGCCGGGGCTTCCACTACGGCAATCGCGTTTAAGCGGCTGATCATCGCCTGGACGCCGTCGCCGACCGCCGTCGACCCGCCGTGAACACGCTGGATGAAATGCAGGGCTTCGTCGAGGGCGGCCAGTTCCTCGCGCACCTCGATCAGCGGCGCCTGCATCAGCCGTCGCCGCCGGCCTTCCGTCGCCGCCAGCACTTCCTCGAGCGAACAGCCGGGCTCCAGCCGCGGGTCGATAAATTCCAGCGCCGCCAGATATAGATCCGCCAATTTAGTTTCGCCGCCGCTTTTGGCTGCAGCTTCGAACCCCATGGGATCACCTCCCGTGATCCCGTCTTCCGCCTTATCCGCCGGTCAGCCAGGCTGCCAGCAAATCAACACCCGCCTTCATGTCGCGCATATCGATCGTTTCCACCACCGTGTGGATATAGCGCGTCGGCACGGACAGCGCCATCACGCGCCGGCCGGGGCCGAAGCGCTGCAGTGCTGCCGTGTCGGTGCCGCCCATCGGCAGCAACTCGTACTGGAACTTGATCTTCTTCTTCTCGGCCAGGGCCACGAACTCGTCGAACAGCGAGCGCGTGGTGATCACACTGCCGTCGGCCACCTTGATGCCGATGCCCTCGCCCAGTTTGGAAACGCTGTCCTCCGGGCTCGAACCCGGGGTGTCGATCGCCAGGGTGGTATCGATGGCGATGCCCACCTCGGCGGGAATATTCTGCGCCGCCACATGGGCCCCGCGCAATCCGACTTCTTCCTGGGCGCTGCCCACGAAGTAGATGTCGTAAATGTTCTTGCCCTTGGCTTTCTTGATCGCGTTCAAGGCCACCCAGGGGCTGATCCGGTTGTCCATGCACTGGCCGCTGACCAGGTTGCCGATCTTCTTGGTCGTCTGCTCCAGCACGACCGGGTCGCCCGGCCGCACCTTCTTCTTGACGTCGGCAGCGCTCAGGCCCATATCGATCATGAACTCCAGCACCGTCGGGATCTTCTTGCGGTCCTCCGGCGAGGCGACGTGGATCGGCTTGGTCGCCGGATTGAGGATGCCCGGCAGGTCGCCGTTCTTAGTCATGATGATCACATGGCGGGCGAACAGGTTGCGCGGATCGAATCCGCCCACGGGCGCGATGCGCAGAAAGCCATTGTCGTCGATCGAGCGCACCAGGAAGCCGATCTGGTCCAGGTGGCAGGAAATGATGACGCTCTTTTCCTTCTGGCCGCGCTTGCGCTTGCCGGCCTTCACCAGACCGATCAGGTTGCCGATCGCGTCTTCCTCGAGCTTGTCCCACCAGCCGCGGGTGTGCTGCTTGATCAGTTCGCGTACACGTTCTTCGCGCCCGGGAACGCCGAGCGTCTCCGTCAGCTGCTTCAGAAATTTCATTGATTGCCTTCCTCGCAGGGAGTAATGCGATTTTAGCAGACAACTCGATCCCGGATAAGCGACTGAATCTGAGCAGTGACAGCGAATTAAAATGCCGGAATTAGCAGACAAACCGACACGGCACTGACTCCGGGAATTGCGATCACTGCCAGATATTGGCAATGTAAACTCCGCTTATACTTTGGGCTAGGTATCGCATTGGGAGGTTACCAGAGATGGCTTTGGTTAAATCGCACAACTGGCAGGTTTGTTTTCTACTGGTAGTAATGACACTTATCTACATGCATCCGGCTAATGCTGCAGCGGAAACACCGGGTTCGGGTCCAGATAAAACCAACAACGACAAACTGCTGGCCGATCCGCAAGATCAGGAAAGTGTCGGTGGTCAGTGGCATTATCAGAGATTGGTTGACGGCGAAATCGTTGATGAGGGCTTCCTTGTTGTCGAAAAAGGGAAATGGGTGTTTACGGAGCACCAGAGTAACTCCGGGGGTGTTTTGAGCTTATGCGCTTTACTGTTCCCGTTTGAGCCGGGCGGCCGGGATTTTTCTTATAAGCAGGACAAGCGCTATTTCGATGGACGCATACCGGAAGTGGGGCGAATCTTCGCAATTGAGCACGAACCTGGTGAAACCTGGGTGTTCGACTACAACGGTTATATCATCGTCGACGACGAAGGTTTTGTCCCCGGGCTGCTGGAATTCGAGATCACCTGCGAGCTGGCAGATCGCTGGAGCGAAACCTGGACGGGCTCTATCTCAAACGGTGCCTGGGCTGAGGTTAACTGCTCCGGCCAGACCGATTACCTGATCGGCTCTTCGGGCATGCAGTGGGAAGAACTCAGTCCCGAGTATCGCGAACTGGGCTTGGTTGAGATCAAGTTCCCGGTCTGCCGGGCTCATTTCTACGGGCGCTGCCATGAGGAAGGCGAGCTCTGGACGGTTAAAATCGGTGGCGAAATCTGCACGACGGTCGTAGCGCAAAAGGATCCCCTCGCAATTCCGCTCGATGCCGTGGAGTCGGAGTGCGGATCTGAAGAACAGTAGAATCGGCTAATCAGCAGAGCCCCGCCGGAAAGGCGGTAACATATGAGCAGTGGATGAACCGCGGGAGATTCAGCGTTTACGCCTATCGCGCACCGGGCAGCAGGACCTGCCGGTGGCACGCGTCGACTGGCACAGCGGCTTAAACGACCAGCAGCTGGCGGCGGTGACCGCGCCGGACGGGCCGGTGCTGGTGCTGGCCGGCGCCGGCAGCGGCAAGACGCGCGTGATTACCTACCGCGTCGCCTACCTGATCAGCGAGCGGCGCGTCCTGCCCCAGCAGATCATGCTGGCCACCTTCACCAACAAGGCCGCGCGCAGCATGCTCAAGCGCTGCGAGGAAGTGATCGGCCGCACCGCGCGCGACGTCACCGGCGGCACCTTCCACCATATCGCCAATCTGTTGTTGCGGCGTTACGCCAAGGCGCTGGGTTACCAGAGCAACTTCACGATCCTCGACGAGTCCGACGCGCGTTCGATGATGAAGGTCTGCCGCACGGAGTCCGGCATCGATACCAAGACGATCGCCTTTCCCAGCGACCGCGTGCTGACGGCGATCGCCAGCGCGATCGTCAACACCAACACCGACCTGGAGACGCTGCTGGCCCGCCGCTATCCGCACCTCTACGAGCGGCGCGACGATATCGAGCGCGTGCTGATCACCTACCACGAGCGCAAGTTGGCCAGCAACCAGATGGACTTCGACGACCTGCTGGTCAACCTCTACAAGCTGCTAAGCGACCACCCGCGCATTCGCCTGGGGCTGGCACGGCGCTTCCAGCACGTGCTGGTCGACGAGTACCAGGACGTCAACCACCTGCAGGCGGCGATCGTCCGCGAACTGTTCCGCGGCGAGGCGGACCTCGACGCCGAGACACTCGCGCTGGAACCGGACGAGCCCGGCAACTTGGCACCCATCACGCTGGCCGACTACGATGACGACGGGCTGGCGCCACCGCGGGATGCGGGCGCGGTTGACGAACCAGAAAAGAAGCCAGAACCTGAGATGCCCCGGTCGCCATCGATCGCGGAGCGCGTGGGCCTGACCGGACGCGGGCTGTTCGTCGTCGGCGATGACGCGCAGAGCATCTATTCCTTCCGCGGCGCGGACTACACCAATATCCGCACGTTCCCGGACGCCTTCGCTGACGCCCACGTCTTCAAGCTGGAAACCAATTACCGCAGCGTGCCGCAGATCCTGACACTGGCCAACGGCATCCTCGACGAGGCCGACCCGTTGTTTCGAAAAGAGCTGCGGCCGGTCAAACCGGGCACCGACGAGCGTCCGCTGCTTCTGGCCTGCCGCGATGCCGAGGAACAGGCCGAGTTCGTCGCCGAGCAGGCGATCCGCCTCAGAGAAGAGGCGGACATGTCCTGGGACGACATCGCGATCCTCTACCGCGCCCACAACAACCGCCTGGAAGTGGAACTGGAGTTCGCCCAGCGCAACATTCCGTTCATCGTGCGCGGCGGATTGCGCTTCTTCGAGCAGGCGCACATCAAGGATCTGGTCAGCTTCCTGATCGTGCTGGCCAACAACCGTGACGAGTTGGCCTGGCAGCGGATGCTCAGCCTCTTAAACCGCGTCGGGCCCAAGACGATCGCCGGCGTGCTGAACAAGATGCGCGGCGCCACGGACGAGGAAGGCGGCGCCTTGGGCCGGTTCATCAACAACGGCGTGGCGGATTCAGTCCGCGGCCAGGCCAAACAACCGATGGTCGAGCTGCGCGACTTCCTGCGCGAACTGCACAGCCACGTCGAAACCACTCCGCCGGCGGAGCTAATCAAGCGCATCGTCGACGAACGCTACCGCGGCTACATGGAATTGAAGTGGGAGAACTGGCAGCAGCGCCTGGAGGACCTGGAGCAGCTGCAGGTCTTCGCCGGCCGCTTCGAATCGCTGGTCGGCTTCCTGACCGACATCGGGCTCAACGGCAGCTTCTCGGGCAGCCAGCTCAGCGACTCGTATTCCGACGAGGACCGCGCCGAAGGGGCGGTCACGCTCTCGACGATCCACCAGGCCAAGGGCTTGGAGTGGAAGGCGGTGTTCGTGATCTGCGTCCACGACGACGTGATCCCGCACCGGCTGGCGCAGTTCGATCCGCACGGCGAGGAAGAGGAGCAGCGGCTGCTGTATGTCGCCGTTACCCGCGCCGAGGAACTCCTGTACATGAGCTATCCGGTCGAGACCAAGACCCGCGACTTCCAGCGCATCATCAACAAGCCGAGCCGGTTTTTGGATGGGCGCGCGCGCCAGGGCTTCGACGAGGCGATGCTGGAGTGGGATTAAGCCCCGGCTAAATGCCATCTGGGCCCTGTCTCAGACAGCCCGGACGCGGTATGATGTACACATGTCCGAGGATGATACCCCCAAGCCCCCGCGCCAGGAGCTGCCCGGGCCGGAGGGCGGGCATTTCTACGCGCCCCCCGACGACCGGCGGAAACTTGCGCGAGGCCGCCGCAAGGATGACCAGGAACCGGCGCTGGCCGGCCCCGTGGACTACAAGCTGAGCCATCGCAGCCAGCGCGACTTTCCCGAGGCCTACAGCCCGGTGTCACGCACGTTTTGGGAAGGCCTGAGCAAGGAGCAGCAGGACGCCGTGATGCGTCTGCAGGCGGTGGCGATGGAGAAGGCCGGCTTCGAGAAGGGCGCGCCGAAGATGTTCATCGCGGACTTCGACCCGTCCAATCCAGCCGCCGCGACCGGCGCGCGCGGGGCGATTGAATCCGATCCGGTAGCGCTGGCGGCGCCGCGACTCGTCCTGGGCGGGATTCTGCTCGGGATGGGCGGGCTGGCGCTGGCCCTGTCGCTGATCGGCATGTTGCAGCCGCTGGGCATTGTCGCGGCGGCCTCGGCCACGGCTCTGATCATCGGCGGGATCATGGCCGCGAACCAGCGGAGCTGAGATGAACCCAGTGCGCCTCAATCCCGCGCCGCTGGTCGGCTTCATCAGCCTGGGCTGTCCCAAGAACCAGGTCGACTGCGAACTGATGATCTCGCGCGCCGTCGACACCGGTTTTCAAATCACGACGGATATCGCCCGGGCCAATGCGTTGGTCGTGAATACCTGCGCTTTCATCGAACAGGCCCAGTCCGAGGCCGACGAGGCGATCCGCGAGGCGCTGGAATACAAGGAGCGCGGGACCTGCCGCGCGGTGATCGTGGCCGGCTGCCTGCCGCAGTACCTTAAGGAACGCTGCAGCGAAGCCTATCCCGAGGTCGACGCCTGGCTGACACCGAACAACCCGCATCGGCTGGGCGAGGTACTCGCCGGCCTGCTGGTCGACGAGCCGCCGCTGGTCGCCGATCCGCACTTTCCCCTCCCCGAGTACCTGGCCACCGCCGCCGATGGACGCGTGCTGTCCACGCCGCCGTCGCTGGCGTACTTGAAAATCGCCGAAGGATGCGACCATCACTGCCGGTTCTGCCTGATCCCCGGCCTCAGAGGGCGCTACCGCAGCCGCGAACAGGACGACTTGCTGGCTGAAGCCGTCGCGCTGGCGGAAATGGGAGTCAACGAGATTGCCCTGGTCAGCCAGGACAGCAGCTATTACGGGCGCGACCTGGGCAACACCTCGCTGGCCGAGTTGCTGACCGGCCTGGCCGACCAGGACGGTGACTTCTGGATCCGCGTGATGTACTTGTATCCCGACCACCTGACGCCGGAGCTGCTGGAAACCTGGGCCGGGCTGGCGCAGCGCACGGACGGCCCGCGCCTGCTGCCCTACTTCGATATCCCGGTCCAGCATGTCAGCGCACCGGTGCTCAAGGCGATGGGCCGCCGCGGCGACCGCCGGTCGATCGACGCGCTGTTCCGCCGCGTGCGCGCGGCCTGTCCCGAGGCGGTGATCCGCAGCTCGCTGATCGTCGGCTATCCCGGCGAAACCGAGGACCAGTTCAACGAGCTATTCGACTGGGTGCAGTCCGGCAAGGTCGACCGGCTGGGCGTGTTCACATACAGCGACCTGCCGGAGATGAACAGCCATCAGCTGCCGGACCACGTGCCGCCGGAACTCGCCGCCCAGCGCCAGGATCTGCTATTGGAAGCGCAGTATGACGTGGCGCTCGAACTGAACACGGCGCTCACGGGCAGCGAGGTCGAGGTTCTGCTGGAAGAAGAAGCCGAGGGCGGGGGCAGCGAATCTGTCTACATCGGCCGCAGCTGGCGCGAGGCCTTCGAGATCGACGGCCTGGTCGAGGTGCGGTCTGCCAGCCCGCTCGAGTTGTTCACTCGGGTACGGGCCCGCGTGGTTTCGGCCGAGGCCTACGACCTTTATACGGAAGTTCGCTGACGGGTTCAATTCAGGCCGGCAAGGCAGTAGAATCAGCCGATGGACGAATGGCACGAGATAGGCATCCGCGTGATCGGCCTGACGCGCAAGCTGGTAACGGCCCTGTCGATCGTCGATACCGACGGCGAGGCGGCCGTGGCCGACATCCTGGCGGACTACCTGCGCGAGCAAAGCCGCGATCTGCCGCACGTGGAGATCAACGCGGTCGAAGTACCCAAGCCGACGGCTTGCCGCTCGGTGCTGGCCTTCAGCCCGGCCGCCGCGGACACGGCGCGGACCCTGGTGCTGATGGGGCATATCGACACCGTCGGCCTGGAGCCCTACGGTTCATTGGCATCCCTGGCAACGGACAGCACGGCCCTGAAGAAGCATTTTGCCAAGCATGAAAGCGCCGCCATAGCTCAGGCCGCCCAGAGCAAGGACTGGGCCTTCGGGCGTGGCTGGTTGGATATGAAAGGCGGCGTCGCGGCGATCGCGGAAGTGTTCCTGCGCGAGGCCCGCACGCGCGAATTACCGGTGAACCTTGTCCTGCTGCTCACTCCCGACGAGGAGTCCGCCAGCCGCGGCCTGCGCGCGCTGGTACCCGAGCTGATCAAGCTCAAGGCGCAGCACGGACTGCAGTTCGAGCATGTCGTCAACGCGGACTACGTGGCGCCGCTGACCGAGACCGACGAGAACCGCTATTTCTACAGCGGCGTGGTCGGCAAGTTCTTGGTCGGCTTATCCGTTTTCGGGCGCACGACCCACGTCGGCGAGACCTTCGGCGGCGTCAACGCCAGCGCGCTGGCCGGCTACCTGGCCTACGGGCTGGAGCACGACCGCAAGCTGATGGCGGGTGTGGGCGGTGAGTGGCTGCCGCCGCCGACCGTCCTGCACATGGGCGACCGCCGCCAGCGCTATGACGTGATGACGATGGACCTGGCCGAGTTATTTGTCAACGTGTTCCACCTGTCCCCCGAACCGCAGGCCTGGTGGCGCGCGCTGCTGAATGAAATCCGGCGGCTGGTCAACCGCTACGACATCGAGCTCAGGCGCCGTTACAACCGCTTCGTCGCCAAGTCCGACCAGCAGCTGCCCCGCTATGACCAGACGCCCGAGGTGATCGACTTCGCGACCCTGCTGGCGCGCGTCGAGCAGGAAACCGGCCGGGCGCAGGCCTTGGCGGCAGAGCTGCGGACGGAGGCATGCGCGGCCCACACCGATGAGCGGCAACGGGCCCTCCACGTAATTCGCGGACTGCATGGGCAACTGCCGCCGGGCCGGCCGGCCGTGGTCGTCTCGCTGTTGCCGCCGTTCTATCCCGCCCAGGACAACACCAGGCACGATCCGCATACCGCCAGCCTGATCGAGCTGGCCCGGGCCGAAGGCCTGAAGCATAAGCGGATCTACCCGTACATCTCGGACATGAGCTATTTCTGCTTCAGCGACCGCGAGTCCTTAGCTGCCTGGGCCGCGCAAAGCCCGGTCTGGTTCGACCCGGCGGAGATCGACGGCTACGAGCAGATCGCGGCGCGCGTCTGCAACATCGGGCCCTGGGGAATCGGCGCGCACACCGCCGAGGAACGCGTGCACCTGCCTTATCTGCGCGATACGTTGCCGCGGCTACTCAGCGCCGCGCTGCACCGTTTGGCGGGCATCGAATAAAGGTTATCCACGAAGAGCTATTCGCTGTCGCCGGAGGTTTCCGCCGCCGTTTCACCTGCGGCATCCTCGCCTACGGTTAGCGGGCCGACCTCGGTCTCGATCAGGTCCAGCAGGGTTTGCTCGCCCGTGCCCGGCACGGTCGTCGGCGATACTATCTCTTCGCCCGGCTCGAACGCCGTGACTTCCCACTGCGGATAGGCCGGATCGCCATCCACGATATCGGCCAGCTGCGCCTCACGTGCTTCCATCTGCTGCTCGACCAGTTCGACCGCCGCGTCCTCGTCGCCGATCACGCGGTAGGGCAGGCCTTCGCCGTCGCTACGCTCGCCGGTCTGCGTATTGACGAAGTAGGTATAGACGATCTGGCGGCGGCGGTTGGTGTTGCGCGTGCGATTCCGCGTCACGTTGATCCGCTTGTACAAAATGCCGTCACTGCCGAAGAAGTGGTCGTAGTCGGTGAACTCGCCGAAATAGCGGACCCAGCCCTCGATGACTTCGCCCTTGAAGTTCAGGGTGGCATAAGTCGTGCCCACCGGTCCCGGCTTCCAGTAGCCCGTGTAATTGTCGTAGTAATAGGTCTGACCGTTGAAGGAGCCCATCCAGTAGGCGAACATGTCGCCGTAAAACACATCTTCAACGTAGACCTGGCCCAACGCGAGCAGGCCGGTTTCGAGCCGGATCAGGCTCTGGACGGACTCGCCGACATTGACCGGCACCGTCGGCTGGTATTCCAGACCCGACACCTGGTATTCGTAGCCCTGGGCGAACGCCGCGGAGGCGATCGCACACGCCAGCACCATGGCAATCAATATTGCGCGCATAATCGTCAGCTCCAAATGGATTCACCTTATTCTACCCGCCATCCGGACGGGAATGTACATTGCTTTCTTCAGCATCTCTCGAGAGGCCGATTACCGCGGTGGATTGCTGACGGGCGATATTGCCGGCCACCAGGTTCAGCGCCCCGTCGTCCAGCAGCCGACCGGCCGGATCCTTGTTGCCCAGATAGCCTTTGTGGTTGTGTCCCTGCTTCTCCGCCACCAGGTGGTATTCCTGGTCATAGGTGCACAACTCGCCGCTGGCATCGACGGAATGATAGTTCGCCGGCGCGTGCTCGGGATGCTCAATGCAGACTTCGCCCAGCGACTTGTCCGCCTCCTTGACCCAATAGAAAGCTCCCAGCGCGGTATCCTTACCGCTGTAGTAGTTAAAGAACTCGCCGCAGGCCGTTTCGATCGCCTCGCCGTAGCGCTCCCCGCACTCGACGACCTCGTTGTCCAGCGACGCGCCCAGCAGATGGACGGTATCGATCTTCACTCCCGTATTATTGAAGCGGGGCTCATCTGTCAGCTGCCAGAGGCACTCCAGTGCCATCCGGCAACCCATCGAATAGCCGATGACATGCAGGCGGGTGTGCGGATTCCGCCGTTTCCAGTCCACCGCGAACTGGGCCAGCTTGGCTCCGTTCAGCGCGGCATGCCGGTCGCCGGTGTGAAAGCCGGTGATCCCGATTGGATCGTGCTGGGTATCCGCGTCCCAGCTGAAACCAACCACCTGGCCCGTGAAACCGGCGTTTCGCAATGAGCTTTGCGCCAGGTCGAACTTGTAGAGGGCCTTGTCCGGCGGATTATTGAAACCGTGAATCACGATGACAATATCCGCGGGCGCCGGCTGATCAGCGGTTAAGCCTGGGATCGATCCCACGATTTCATAGCCCGTGGTGTCGTTTTCATCGACGAGCCAGCCCGCCCGGCAATGACCACGCGTGGAAATAACAGGAATGCTCAGGTCCGGGCTGGGGTAGCAGTCCGGGTTGACCAGCACGCCGCTACGCAAGACCGCCAGCCAGCCGATTGCCAGCGCCGCCAGGCCCAGTCCACCCCAGGCCAGAACCTGCGGCCAGCGGCTGGCCAGGAACGCCTGAGTCTTGCGCCAGCCTTTGGCAGCGACATCCGCCGGCCCGCTGATCGATTCCGGTGGCATGGCCGGCAAGCCGTCGTAAAGGCCGGCAAAGCTCACATGGGGCCAACGGGCCAGCCGCCACCAGATACCGGCGGTGACCAGCGAGAACAACGCAATCGCCGCCTCCAGAACGTACGGATACGCCGCGAACAAGTGCAACTGGCCCCAGTGGTGGGTTTGCGGCAGGTAGTAGTTTGCCAGCATGTAGAAGCCAGCCAGTCCTGCAGTCCAGCCCAGGTACCAGACGTATCGGCGCCCGCGATGACGGAGGATCAGCCATTGCTGGAATTCGCACAGGCTAACGCAATCCGCCGTGAGTAACAGCCAGGGAAACAACAACTGGCCGATGGTCAGGACCGTCGTGGCCGGTCCCAGGTAATGGACCAGCAGAGTGATCACGGAAGGCACATAAAACAACGCCGCCATCCAGAAATACACCGCGCGGCGCACGGAGCCGCGCACCGCCGCATACAACCCGGCCGGCCCGCCGTCCTGCCTGGCCAGATGCGTCAGCAAGGCATAGGCCAATCCCAAGCCGACCATGATCCCCAGCATGCGCCGCAGGCTGGGTGCAAAAAAGCCCAGGTCGTAGACCAATGACATCAGCGGATAGGACCAGGAATCGCGATCGGCAACAACGACTGCCGGAATCCAGGCCAGCTCCTGGCGGTTGCCAGCCAGCATTATCAGGGATTCGCGGATCAGATCGACCACCGCCGGCAGCCAGGTCAAAACCAGGGCGGCCGCAAGCAGCCAGGCCCACCGGCGATGCCAACGGGAGTTTTGCTTAAGCACATAGCGCAGCAGGGCGGATACCGGTTGCGACTTATTACGGTCCACGGTCAGGCCTGTCTACCGATTAGGTTCCTTGCCGCATTGTAACCGGTGTTGACCCATCCGGGTCTCACGCTTCGAACCAGCTAGATCTCGCTCTCCTTGTGGATCGCATGGCAATCCGTACACTCGCCGGCCGGAATCTCCGCCAAATGCACGAAGTCCTGGTGGCAGAGCTCGCAGCTGTTGGCGCTGCCGCCGTACTGCGCCGTGTGGTTATTGGCATGGCAGTTCTGGCAGACCGTATGCGGCATCGGCGGATTTTCCGGATAGATATCGATATGGCACAAGTTGCACGAATCCGAATAGCGCCGGATATCGAAGACATGGGCTTCATGGCAAACGGCGCAGACGCGGTGCCCGAAGGGGATGTCATCCCAGGTCAGGGCTTCGCCGGGCATCGGCTCGGTGTGACAGGGAATGCAGCTGTTGACGGGACCGGCAAACGTGAAGCCGCGCGAGTCGATCGCGGACTGGCTATGGCAGTTTTCACAGGCCAGATGTTCCTCGGGCGTCTGGGGCTGGAACTCGAGGTGCATGCGGTCCGGATGGCAACCGCGGCAGGATCCGCTCTTGGCCATCGTTTGAATGCTGTGCGGATCATGGCAAGCCTCGCAGTCCGTCTGATGGAAGTTCAGGTTGTGCTCCAGCACCGAGTCGATCTCATGGCAATTGATACAGGTGTTCTGGAACGTCGCGTACCAGTGGTGCGGTTTATGGCAGGATGTGCAGGTCTGGTGCTCGTCGGGTAACCCCGCCAGCTGAGTGCTGGCGCCTTCCTGATCGTGGCAGGTCACGCAGGCCTGGTCGCCGTAGTAGTTGAAATTGCCGACGTAATGGCAATTCGTGCAGTCGCGGTGGGTCGTCGGCAGATGGCTCTCGCCGCCGTAATAGGTGTCATCGTGGCAGACCTGGCAGGCCTCATCGCCGATATCGGTGGTACTGAAGTGCGCGTTGTGGCAGGCCAGGCAGTCCTGCGGGTGATCGGGCACGTTGTGCACAAGGATTTCACCGCTGGCATAGTGGCATTTCGAGCAGAGCTCGCTGCTGTTGCGGATCGGGCTGTGCGGCGTATGGCAAACCAGGCACGAGCCATGCACCTTGTTGTCGGGGTTGACGATCTCCGCCACCTCGGGATGGCAGTCCGCGCAAACCTGTCCGCCGGAAACAACGGCGGTCTCGTGCGGCCGATGGCAATTGTCACAGGTAATATCGTGCGGTGACTCGGGATTGAAAGCGGTATAGATCACGCTGTCCAGCCCGTGGCAGTCCTGGCATAATTCGCGCAGGATGTGCACGCTATCGGCGTAGTTCTCCGTGTATTTGCGGAACTGGTGGCAGGACAGGCAATGGTTATGCCAGACCTCGGCGGCGACAATCCGCTCCCCGTGGCATTCCATGCACAGAGCCAGCGATTCCTCGTGGGTGATCCAGGTTTCCGTGCGGTGGCACCGGTTGCACTCGATCTGGGCATCCTCCACATGGGCTTGGTGCATCAGGTTGCCGATCATGCTGCTCGTTTCCTGCGGCGAGAACTCATAGCCGGTTAATTTAACCGGAATAGCAGTATCGGCAGCAGCGGTCGTCGGATGCTCGACCTGATGCGTACAGCCGGCAACAACGAGCGCCACCAACGTCAAGACGCAGGCCAGCAACCTCAGCTGCACGCGTTTTGCCTCGATCCACTTGATTGGTTGTTTGGTATTCATCAGGACACCGCCTGCTTATCCGGATTCGGTGCTTCCAGGGAGTGGGGCTCTTGTGTATCCACCAAGACCGGGAAGTTGCGCACCATCACGTTGTAGAAGAAGAGAATACCGGCGACCAGGCCGGCACTGATCAGAAGCTCTTCCGGGCTGGGGAAATACGCGCCGTTGCCCGGCCGTTCCATCGCAAACAAGGTCACGTTGAACCGATTGAAGATCAGGCCGACGATGATCAGCGCCGCCGCGCCGAATCGCATCCAGGTCTGGTGCCGGAACTTGCAGTTGGCCAGCAGGATCATCGGGACAATGGCCCCCATGGCCAACTCAAAGAAAAACAGCCCGCCCATCGGGCTGAACAACAGGTCCAGGTGGCCGCGCTGAATGACATCCACAAAGCGCAAGACCGTATAGATGCCGAGGATATAAAACAGAATGTGGCCGAATCCCGCCAAAGCATCCGCCTCGATCGGCAGTCCGAAATTGCGGCTGCTCAGGGTGGACTCGAAGATCACCATGGCAAAGCCCACTCCGACAGCCGAAACAAAGAAGAAGACCGGTAACAACGGTGACCACCACAGCGGGTGCAGCTTATCCTGCGTCAACAGGAACAATGTGCCCAGGCTGGACTGGTGGGCCGTGCTGAAGAGCACGCCGGCGATGATCAACAGGATCGGCACCCCGCCCGGTGCCGAGACCAACCTGGGCAGGAATACGGCCAAAATGCTGGTAACCACCAGGGCTACCACCGCCCACACCCAGGAATGCGACATGATGAAGGTGAACCAGGACAGCGCAATCACGACAAACACCGGCGTTACTTTGGCCAGCAGTCGTTGCGCCCACTCCCAGCCGAATCGCTCGAAGACGGACGGCAGAAACTCCAAGGCCAGCACCGAGGTGTATAGCATTACGCACCAGGCCACTTCGAACAGCGCGGAGTGCTTCGGCCAGAACAGGATCGGATGGTAGATGTGCCAGGGCAAACCCAGGTCGACCAGCAGGCCGATCGCGACAAAGATGTAGCCCAGGAAACCGGTCAGAATTGCCGGCCGGGTCAGGCCATGGAATTTCTCCCCCCAGAACAGGTAGACCACGGCGGCGGTCGTAAAGCCGCCGGCGGCCAGGGCCACGCCGCAGATCACGTCGAAGGCCACCCAGATACCCCAGGGGTACTGGTCGCTGAGGTTGGTGGTCGCTCCCAGGCCCAGCACGAACCGGTAGATCGTCGCCATCAGGCCGGCGGCCATCAGGATCAACAGCGCCGTGGTCCCCGGTGTTAACAGCTTGAATTCGCCGCGGTAGAAGGAGTGGCTAGCCATCCTGCACCCCCTGATCCTTGCCGGCGGCGCGTTCCTGCTCGGCCAGTTCGACTTTGCGCTTCCAGAGCAGGTAGATCCCCGCCAGAACGAATCCACCGAAGACGATCAACGGCGGCACGCTGTCCAGGGCTGCTTCGGTGTACTCCGGATACGGACGCTCGCCCGTGCGCGTCGGAAAGCCCAGGAGCGCGAACGGCACCGGCGACAAGTACAGCCACGCGGTGCCGCCGGCTTCCTTTTCGCCGTAGATATGGTTCACATAACGACCGGGATTCTGCTGGATTCGCCGCTTGGCTTCGGCCAGTAGTTCATCGCGTTCGCCGAACTGCAGGCAACTGGTCGGGCACGCGGCCACACAGGCCGGGATCCGTTCCTCACGGCTCAGATCCTCGTTGGAAAACATCCGCTCGACACAGAAGGTGCATTTCTTCACGTAAGGAATCGGCTCACTCCACTGGTACGTCGGGACGTTAAACGGACAGGCCATCATGCAGTACCGGCAACCCATGCACTTGTTCATGTCATAGACGACCGGTCCTTCCTCCATGCGGTGGAAAGCCCCGACCGGACAGGCCGATTCGCAGGCCGGTTCCAGGCAGTGCATGCACTGGCGCTTGACGAAAACCCAGTTGGACTCGCCGACACCATCGGCGGTGTCATGGTATTCAACCACTGTAAAACGGTCCGCCGACAACGGTGGCCGGTGATCGGCTTGCTCGGTTCCCACATAGCAATCCTGGCGCTTGCCAGGGGTTGTAACATACGAGTCGCTGTCCAGGCTTTGACCGTGCTGCTGCCGGCAAGCCGCCGCACAAGCGCGCCCACCGGCGCACTGTGTCAAGTCCACGAGAACACCAAAACTCATTTTCAACTCCAGTTGTTCTAGCCAACCAACCCGCAGCACCGAGCGACACGACACGTAGCTTAACATACCTATTAGTTCATCTTATAATATTATAACTACAGCTAGCAAGCTACAACTGCGATTTCACTCGTTTTTGCCCACACAATCACAATTTAACCTGATTATATGTGGGCTCAACAGCACATCGATGATAATGATATAATTATATCATATTGAACAACAGTTTATTTTAAATGGAATATATGAGAATGTTTGAATGAAATATTAACTATCTACGAAACTCTACACGCGATAATACCGACGGACAGCCTGCGTGATTTTTCTCTAAGTATACCATACTGGGTATGGTTATTGGTCTGAGCCACAAGCCAACTCGGAGAACGCACCAGATTCCGAAACGAAACCCCGGCAGCGGGCCCGCCCTTAATTGAATTGAATCTTGGTTATCTTGGTAATTTCCGCCCACCGCCAGCCTGTGGCTGACATTAAATTCCGATTAAAGGCGACGGGTAGGTTCAGCTGATCACGGAATCGAACTCGCGGCGCACACGCGCGTTGCTCCAGGCTGTCGTCAGCGAGACGTTCAGCTTGTGCTCGTTGATGTTGTGCAGCAGGAACTCGTTGCCTTCGCGGCCGATCACTTGCTCGGGTTCCGGCACCAGGTCGGCTCCACTTACGATACAGGCCTGGGCGATCACCAGGCTGGCGGCCACCAGCGTCAGCATCCGCGGGTGCGGATCCAGCGGGTCCGGTGGCACCACCTTGCCCACCGGCATCCACAGGTGCGAAAGCAAGCTGGGCACCGGATGCGGAATATTCCAACGGTGGGCCAACTCGGCGCTCAGAACCGGCGTGATTACTTGCCACGTATCCATTTCCAAGTGCAGCCGGTCCGTTTCCAGCGATAACTGCCGGTAGGCATCCGTCGGTCTTGGATCGGCGCTGCCCAGCAGAAGCGAGCCCAAGCGTGAGATCAGCGCTAAGGTGGAGGCCGTCGAAGGATCGGCCAAAGCCGCATCCTGGCCCCAGCGAAAGGCCAGCACGGAAGCGCCGGCAGTCCAGTGACGGACGAATTCCATATGCTTGGACTGGATCGGCGGTGCTTTGGAAAAGCCGCTCTCCAACAGATAGGCCACGATAATCGACTTAACCAGGTTGAAGCCCAGGTGCACCATCGCCCGTTGGATGCTGGTCATCGGTTGGCGCAAGCCAAACCGCGCGGAGTTGGCCACAGCCAGGATCCGGCTGCCCAGCACTGCGTCGTGCCCGACTTTATCGGCCAGCGCTCGCGCATCGAAGTCTTCCAGTGTCAGGTGCGGGCCGCTCAACTCGCTCAGCAGCGGCGGGGCCGGCAACAGCTGGTTCATCCGTGCGTCCCACACGCTCCGGATCGATTCGTCGAGCTGGTCCCAGGCATATAACGGGACACGCGTTACCAAGTCGTTCATTGCTGGCTATTATCTCACTTGTTAATCATTGTCCGCCACTCGCTTGATCTGCGCGGCAACTTCTTCCCAGTCCACATAGCGCATCGCGAAGCCGAACATACCGTTGACCAGCGTTCGCTGGTGAATGACTTCCCGATGCTCGTGGATGACCATCCGGTGCAAACCATTGCCGGCTTCCACGTCGGAAGTGGCCTCCTGGATAATCTTGAGCGCATCCTGGCGCATCTGCTGCCGGCTGCGAAACCATTGCAGCACATACCAGGTTGGGTAGTTTACACAGTGCTCGTATTCCGGCAAGTGGTGGTATTTCGACAGGTCATGCCGTGTCGTCTCGGCCCGCGGCAGTTCGGGAATCCAGGATTGCTGGTACTCGATCAGACCCGTGGGCCCGCTCGGCCGCTGCAACTCGGTTGAACCCGCTGACGTCTCAGGCCGCAGTGCCGCCACGGCCTCGGCGGCTGATTTGTACCACTTGAATTCGCGCTCCAGCCGCGAGATATAGATCAACTCCAGCAGGTTCGCGCGCATGCCGGCCAGATGAACCGCTCCATCCTGCAGTTTGATTTGCTGCACAAGCCGGGCCAACGCGCCCAGCCCGCTGGAATCAATGAACTTAAGCTCACTGACATCAAGTAACACATCAGTTTGGTCGAGTACGGCCAACTCAGAAGTAACAACCTGGTCGAATCGACTCGCGGTCAGCATCGTCAATTCGCCGATCAGCTTCAACACTGGATAGCCCTCGACACGAACTGCTTGCACGGTTAGCTCATCCATATTCCACCCGCAAACTGGTTTCCCACCTAATGTCAGTTTACCTTGCCTGCTCTGGTTTGTCCGGTGGAACCCATTGTTCCGCCGGAACTGCCACCGCCGTTACCGGCTTGGCGGGCAGTTGGTAAATCTCCGGTCGCTCGGGATCGACGACGCGGTACATTTCCACGGGCTGCTCACGGCCCTTGACCTGGCGCGAGCCGACCAGCTCGAAATCGAAATCGCCGCGCGCGGCTTCCTTGACCTCGCGCGTCACGACCACCGCCCAGCCGAAATTCTTGGTTTCGCTTTCCACGCGGCTGGCGACATTAACCGCATCGCCGATCAGCGTATAGTCATGGCGGCGCTCGCTGCCGATATTGCCCATCACCGCGGGTCCGACGTGCAGGCCCACGCCGACCTTGAATTCGGGCAGGCCCAGCTCGCGCATCTGCGGGTGTACGTTGTCATGCAAACCGCGGATCATCTGCAAGCCGGCGCGGATCGCATCGCCACAGGGATCCTGCGTGGGCACGGGGGCGCCGAAGAACGCCATCAAGCCGTCTCCAAGGTACTTATCGACAAACCCGTTGTTGTTCTGGATGACCTCCGTTACTTCGGAGAGGTAGATGTTGAGAAACTCGACGATCTGGTGCGGCGTCAGACGCTCGGTGATCGTCGAGTAACTGCGGATGTCGTTGAACAACACCGCCACCGTGCGCTCGACGCCGCCCAGTCCGGCGAATTCCGGATTGGCGATAATCTGCTCGACGATCGCGTCGCTGACATACCGGCCGAAGATGAAGCGGATCCGCCGCCGTTCCTTTTCCTCGGCTACGCCGCCGAATACCGTGCAGGCCACGAAGGGCAGGATAAAACCCAGCGCCGTAGTCGACTGCGTCAGCTCGACGCTGCGCAACGTGAACAGCAGGCTGTTCGCCAAGCCGAGGATCGCCAGGATGATGATCCCCGACAGCGCCCCACGCCAAATCGGTCGGGCCAGCGACGTGCCCCAGGCGATCAGGGCCAGGATGATCACCAGGATCCGCACCATGCCGGTGGGCACACGCTTGACCAGCCGGCCGCGGGCCAGCGTGTCGAAAGCCTGGGCATTGGTCTCCACGCCGAACATCTGGCCGAAGGGTGTATTGAAATAATCGTTGTCCAGGCGGCTGCAGCTGCCGATGAACACCACGCCGCCCTGGAAAATCTGCGCCAGCGCCGCTTGTTCGGTTGTGGTCAATTCGCGCCGCAGGCTGGCCGGCCCGGGTGGATCGTCCCAAGTATCGTCCGCGGGCGCCGCGGCCGCTCCCGACTCGTCCGACTCATCTTCCGTCATCCACAGCTCGGGGAACAGGCGGATATAGTCGTACTCATGACCGGCGTAGGTGGCGGGTTTGGCGCAGTAGTTGATCACGAAGAAACGCTGAGTGGTGTCGCCCTTGGCGCGCTGGCTCAGTTCGGCGCGGGCCAACTCTGTATCGAAGTCGCGTCCGTCTTGCCGGCAAAGCTGCCGGAACGCCTCGACCGCCTGCGAATAGTACGTAACATCCGCGCCGCCTTCGCCCAGCGGCAACGTCGCGCGGACCTGCTCCAGCAGCTTGAAGCTGAGCTTGTCCCAGGTATTGCTCAGGCCCAGGTGCGGATCGGCTTCCAGGATAACGTCGGCGGGCTTGATCAGGCTTTCGATCCGCGCGCCGCTGACATCGACCTGCTCGATCGCCGCGGCCAGGATGACCTCACAACCCCGCTGCCGGCAGTATTCCACCGCTTCGCGTAAGGCCACATCTTCAACAGCGTCCCAGCTGTCCTTCTCGGTGAACAGGATGTCGATCACCACGACCCGTGCGCCGGCATCGGCCAGACGCGTCAGGGCGGCGGCGTGCCAGTCGCGCGGCAGCGGCGGGTAATAAATATCGTGCTCGGCGAACGCCGCGATCGTGTTTTCAGTGATCCCGACAACCTTGACATAGTCGGCGGGCGCTACTTCACCGCGCAGCTTATAACGGGCCTGCGTCGCCACCAGGTCCAGGGTGTTCAACCACCGGCGTGATCCTTCGTACCAATGCGCGGCCAGCACAAGACAAAGGGCAATCCCCGCCACTAAAAGTGACTTCCAGGTTAGGCCGGAGACCATGCAGAGATTGTAGCGGAGGTTCTAGCGTTCAGCGACGGCGGCGGGGTTTCGCCGCGCCATGCCCGAGATAGGCTTTGCGCATCTTGCGCAGGGCTTCACGCTCGATCTGGCGGATGCGTTCGCGACTCACCCCGCGTTCACGGGCCAGGCTTTCCAGCGTCGCACCGTCATCGTAATCACTGACGCCGCCACCTTCTCCCGCTTCCAGTTGCAGACCGAAACGGCGGCAAATCACGTAGCGCTCTTTGTCGTCCAGGTGCTTGAGCAAGGACCGCACGGTGATCTCATCCAGCGTGCGCAGGAACAACTCGTTGTCACCGCTGATCCGATCGGAGATCGGCTGGGCGGAGTCCTGCATCTCGTCGCCGTCGCTGTGCTCGAAGCCGCTTTCCAGCGACATGATATAGGGCACGGCGCTGGAGAACTTGCGGATGTCCTCCTCACTGAGCTTGCTTTGTTCCGCCAATTCGGTAATCGTCGGTTCGCGATTCTCCTTCTGGCGGAAGCGTTCGGTCTCCTTGCGCAGCTTGTTGATCTTGTCGATGATGTGTTCGGGCACGCGGATGATCGACTGGTTGCTGATGATGTAACGCAGGATGCGCTGGCGAATCCACCAGGTGGCATACGTGCTCAGCCGGTGGCCCAGTTCCGGGTTGAACTTGTCGATGGCGGTCATCAGGCCGATGTTGCCTTCGCTGATCAGATCGGCAAAGGGGATGCCCATGTGACGGTACTGTTTGGCGATGTTGAGCACCAGGCGCAGGTTGGCCTCGATCAGCTGGCGGCGCGCGTTCTCGCGCAGCACGCGCTCGTTATTCTTGTTGGCCAGCGTCGAAGTCAGATTGATTTCTTCCTGCTGGGTCAGCAGCGAGACCTGCGATAAAAAATCCAGGTAGTGGATCAGCGCGTTTTCCAGGTAGTCCTTGCTACGCTCGTCGCCCCCGTTTCTCCTGTGCTTGCTCATTCGCCTTATTGGCTTACCATCCTACACTATGGGCCTATTGTGGGTTAAACAATAAGTTTAAATAACAACGCCGTCACGCCTTGCGCAGGCTTGAAAAAAGGGTGCTGGATGCGGACCGCGTAATTTGTCTGGCCGCCGCCGGTTGTCAACCAAACGAATTGCCGCGCGCAACATCGTGGCACATAAGCCTTACAAACCATGATACCCAGATCAGGCTGTGATTATCGTCGCCGCGCGCGCTCGATCAGCCAGACCAGAACGACGCCAACCAGGTAAAGCGCCAGCAAGGGGGCGGTCAACACCAGCATGTTGAACGCGTCACCCGTGGGGGTGATCAGCGCGGCCAGCGTCATCAGCACCACCAGGGCCCAGCCCGTACGCTGCCAGAGCCAGCGAGATGTGACGAGTCCCAGCCAGCCCAGAACGCACATCACGGCGGGTAACTCGAACAGCAACCCTCCGGCGACGCAGAGTGCGGTGACAAAGCCGAAGTATTTTTCTTGCGTCAGCATCGGCTCGGCGGTCTGGTGGGCGAAACCCAGCAGGAACCCGATACTGACCGGCAGCAGAACGAAATAAACGAACAACACGCCGGCGCAGAACAAGCCCAGAATCACGGGCAGCACCGGCCCCACCGCCCGTTTCTCCTCGCGCTTGAGTCCAGGTGCGATAAACGCCCACGCCTGCCACAGCACTACCGGTGAAGCCAGGACCAGCCCGCCGAACAAGGCCAGCCGGAAATAGACGATCCATGGTTCCTGTATGGCCAGGAATTTCAGGTTCACGTCAGGCGCAGCCTGGTGCAAGGGGTAAAGCAACATCGAGTACAGCCAGCCGCGAAAGCAGAATGCCACGACCATGCCCGCGGCTACGCCCGCCACCGCAATCCCGATCCGCCGCTTAAGCTCGCCCAGGTGTTCCCAGAAGGTCATCGTGCCTTCCACGGCCTGGACTTCGTTGGCAGGTTGCCCGGCGGAAGGAATCACTGCGCCTCCTCCCCTTCGGTCAAGCCGGATGTGGCTTCCTTCGAACTTGCGTTGTCTGCGCCACCCGGATCATAGGGCGGAGGAGCCAGATAATCATCGGCGATCGGGACATGCGGGTCCGCGTTCGTGTTCGCCGGCAGGCGCTGCGGTCGAGGCAGGCCGATGGGCGGCCGGGGCCGCGCGACATCCATGTCGTCGACATTCAGATCGATCTCCTGCCGGATCTCGGACATCGCATCGTCGACACGCCGGCGGATCTTAGCCAGTTCCTTGAAGACGGCACTGACGGTGCGAACGATCTCGGGCAATCGCTGGGGACCGAGCACGAGTAATGCCACCAGGGCGATCACCAGCAGCTCGCTGCCACCCAGTCCGAACATCGCGCCCATTATACGGCGCACTCCTGAGTATAAAAGCTCAAGGGCGCTATTGTGTCCCGAACCGTGTCCATTGATTTTGGGCACAACCGTGTCTTTAAGGGGCACTATGCGGCTGGGTACAATAAACTGTGACGTCGTTTGGATAACGCCATGCATATCCAGTTAGACCGGTCAATCGCCATGCCGTTGTATCGGCAGATCATCGGGCAGGTCGAGGCCTGGGTTAAAAGCGGTGACCTGCCGCCCGGAGCGGAGCTGCCCAGCGTGCGCCAGCTGGCGCGCGAGGACTTGCAGTTCAATATGCAGATTCGCCAGCATGACGCCGACGGCGACGGCGAATGTGACGCCGTCAGCACCGCAATGAACCAGCTGCGCCTGCAATTCAACCGGACGCTGGGTGAAGGCGAAGACCAACTGGAGCCGCCGGCGGAAGTGCTCGAAGGCGTGCAGCAGATAGGTAGCGCCGACCGAGCGCTATCCGCTGACGGGCGTCGTCGTAGACGAGGACGGCGCTGGGGTGGAGAATGTCGGAATTTATATCGAGTCCGGTGACAATCGCCTGCGTGTCATCACCGATGAAAACGGCGAGTTCACCAAGCAGGTTCCGGCCGGCAACTACACGGTTACCCCGTTCCACCGCCACCTGGAATTCGACCCGGCATCGGCAACTGTCGAGGTGCCGATGGCCGAGGGTACGCAACTCATGTTTGTCTCTTCTCGTGTCAACAACGCCTAGCCGGCGCTGTTTCGTACAATTACCCGCTGAGCCGCCCGCAAGGGCGGCTTAGTGGTTTTTGAGCCAAGCTATGCTCAGGCAGCCGGCAAACCCCAAGCACTGCAGGAGAATGATCGTCGCACCGCTGGGCAGGTCCAAAAAATAGCTGCCGGTCAGCCCCAGCAAGGCCGCGACCGCCCCGAACCCCACCGCCGCCAGCGTCATGGCCGAAAAGCGGCGCGTAACCAAGCGCGCCGCCGCCGCCGGAATGACCAAAAACGCGCTGATCAGCACGATCCCCACCACCTTGGCCGCGGCCACCACCGTCACCGCCAGCAATACGCTCAGCAGGTAATCGTCGCGCCGGACCGGCAGCTTGTCGGCCAGGGCGCTCTCGCGGTCGAAGGTCGCATAGGCCCAGTTTCCCCACAGCGGCAAGGTCAGCGAAGCCATGCCGGTTACGACTGCCGCCGCGATCACGTCCGCCCAGCTGACCGTCAGGATCGACCCGAACAGGATCGAAAACGCATCGGTGGCATAAGTCGGAATCCGGCTGAGAAAGACGATGCCCAGCGCCATGGCCAGAGCGAAGAAAATCCCGATCACCGTATCCGCGCCCAGCCCGCTGCGCTCGCGGACCCAGGTGATCAGCAGCGCCACGAGCACCGTGAACGGCACGGCCACCCAAAGCGGCTCCTGGTTTAGCAGCAGGGCCAGGGCCACGCCGCCGAACGCCGCATGGGCCAACCCGCTGCCCAGGAACGACAGCCCGCGTTGAACGACGAAAACTCCGTAATAGCCTGCGGTCAGCGCCATCAACACGCCGGCGATCAGCGCGCGTTGCATGAAGGCAAGACCGAGCAACTCAGACATCGTGCTCCTCCCCACAGGCGCAGCCCCGATGAGTATGCGCGCCATGGCCGAAGGCCTGCCCCAGGTACTCCGGAGCCAGAGCCTCGCGGGCCGGGCCGTAGCTGATTACCCGGCGGTTGAGCAACAGAGCGTGGCTGGCGTGGTGGTGCGCCGCCAGCGCATCATGCGTCACCATCAGGATTGTCACGTCGCTGCGGTGGTGGTAATCGTCCAGAATCCGGTACATATCGCTTTCGCCCGCCATGTCGATACCCGTCGCGGGCTCATCGAGCAGGATCAGGGCTGGGTCGCGGACCAAGGCCCGGGCCAGGTAAACGCGCTGCAACTCGCCGCCGGACAGCTCGCTGAGCGGCCGGTGCGCCAAATGCGCCCCGCCCACCAGCTCCAACGCCTCCACCGCCGCGCCGTGCGCCCGTCGGCTGACGCGCCAAGGCCAGCGGTGGCAAAACCCACTCGCCACCAACTCACAGGACAACGCGGGAAAACTGCGGTCGAGGGTTTTGATCTGCGGCACGTAGGCGACCGACTCACGGGCCACCTGGGCGGGCGGCTTGTCAAACACGCGTACATCACCGCCGCTGACAGGTACCAGCCCCAGAATGGCACGCAGCAGAGTCGATTTGCCGGCACCGTTCGGACCGGTGATGACGACGAAGCTGCCCGCTTCGACCTGCAGGTCAACGTTTTCCAGCGCCCGGTGGATTCCCAGGTCGACAGACAGTGCGGTCGTCTCGACGGCGTACATGGTGTACACATGTTACTACCGCCGGCTATCGCACGCCAACCGCCGGACCGGTTTACAACTGCAGGGCCTGGCGTACGGCGTCAACTTTATCCAACCGCTCCCAGGGCAGATCGAGATCCGTCCGCCCGAAATGGCCGTAGGCGGCGGTCTGGGCATAGATCGGTCTCAACAGCTCGAGCTGGTTGATGATCGCCTGCGGCCGAAAGTCGAAAATCTCCCGGCTTTCCACCATTGCGGCGATGACCGCTTCATCGACAATGCCCGTGCCGAATGTCGTCACCGACAGGCTCGTCGGATGAGCACGGCCGATGGCATAACTCACCTGCAACTCCAGCCGGTCCGCGGCGCCGGCGGCAACCAGGTTCTTGGCTACGTACCGGGCGTAGTAGCTGGCGGACCGGTCGACCTTGGACGGATCCTTGCCGGAGAACGCTCCGCCGCCATGCCGGCACATGCCGCCATAGGTGTCCACGATGATCTTGCGACCGGTCACGCCGCTGTCCGCTTCGGGACCACCGGCAATAAACCGACCGGTTGGATTTACCAGAAATTCCACGTTGTGATGATCGCTGCCGGGCCAGAGGTGCTTGGGAATACAATCCAGGAAGACGTGTTCGTACAACTCGCGCCTGAGCAGCCGGTAGGAGACGTCCTCGACATGCTGGGTGCTGATTAACACAGTATTCAATTCGCGTGGCGTGAATCCCTCGTAGGCCAACGTCACCTGGGTTTTGCCGTCGGGCAGCAGCATCGGCAAGCGGTCGTCCTTGCGCACTTCCGCCAGCCGTCGCGCCAGCAAGTGAGCCAGGTGGATCGGCAGCGGCATATAGCTACCTTCGGCAATCGACTCGCTTTCAGTACAGGCGAAGCCGAACATCAAGCCCTGGTCACCGGCGCCACGGGCGTCGAGCGGATCGCTGGATCCTTCGCGGGTTTCCATCGAATGCCCCACACCCTGCCAGATGTCGGGGCTCTGCTCGTCGATGCTGACCAGCACCGCGCAGGAGTGCGCCGAGAAACCCTGGCTTTGGTTGTAGCCGATCCCGGCTAGCGTGCGCCGCACCACGTCGGCGACGTGGCAGTAATGCGCCGTGGTGATCTCGCCCATCACCAGCACCATACCGGTGGTGGCCGCCACCTCACAGGCCACGCGTGCCTGCGGGTCATGGGCGATGATGTCATCGAGGATGGCATCGGAGATCATGTCGCAAACCTTGTCTGGATGCCCCTCGGTCACGCTTTCGCTGGTAAACAGATAGCCGCTCATAGCTCCTCCGGTCGTTTTCCCGCACCGCCGCCCGTTGGGCCGGCTCAGCCGCCGGCATGCTTGTCAGGCAAGAGATTGTACGCGATTTACGAATTCCTCGGGTTGAGGGCAGGTAAAAAATGCCTTGCCGGCGACAACAATGTCCACGCCGATCGCGGACAACTCGTCGATATTGTTCTGATTGACTCCGCCGTCCACCTGGATCGTGAAGACCAGCTCGTTCTCCTCGCGATAGGCATTGAGTTGCTCGATCTTGGCATACATCTGCTCGATAAACGGCTGTCCGGCGAAGCCCGGGTCGACGCTCATGATCAGCACATTGGCGACAAGCGGCAGCACATGCTCCACCGCGGTCAGCGGTGTTTGGGGGTTCAGCACGACGGAGGGTCGCATGTCGTGCTCGCGGATCAAACTGATCAGCCGCGGAGCGAAGCGGGTCGCCTCGATCTGGAAGCTCAGCAGCTTGATATCCAGGCCAGTCAGCGGTTCCACGTAATCCGCCGGATTGGTGACCATCAGATGAACATCGAACGGCAGTTTGGTGTGGCGCCGCGCCGCTTTGACCAGCGGCGGCCCGAAAGTCAGGTTGGGTACGAAGTGGCCGTCCATGATGTCGAAGTGCACCATGTCGCAACCCGTGCCTTCCAGGTGCTTGAGGCAAGTGCTCAGATCGGCCAGGTCGGCGGCCAGAATCGAGGGGGAGATTCTCATAGCCGTTCCTCGCGGAAGGGGTGCTCCATGTCGTTGATGAAAATGTAGACCACCGCGCGTCCCGACAGGTCGAGCTGCTGGTTGACCACGAAATCCGCCTTGTGCACTTCCTCGTACACCACGCTGCCGCCGGGCGAATGATCGTCGAAGACTTTGATCTTGACACGCTGGTCGTCCGGTCCCGGCGGAACCGGAATTCGGACTGTGACCGATCGCTCGTTGCGCTCCATCAGCGTGGTCGCCAGAGCCACCTGCAACTCCACGCTCGCTCCCAGCTGCACTTCCTCGCCGGCCCCCGGATTCTGGTGGATCACGGTCGTGCCGGGCACGGTATCGTCGGCGATGTACTCCACTTTGGCCAGGTGCAGATTGGCATTTACGAGCATTGCCTCAGCCTGGGCCAGCACCTGGCCGCCCAGATTGGGCATCTCGACCGCGGGCAGGTTCTCGTGGTCCGCCACCACGAGATCCACGGGAATCGAACTGGAAAACTCCGTAGCCGGCGCCGGATTCTGACTGATCACCTGGCCGGCGGTGACATCGGGACGGTAGATTTTCGTGATCTTGCCGATCAGCAGGTCCGTCGCCATCAGTTCCTGGGTCGCATCGTTCAAGGCCCGGCCGGTCAGGTCCGGCACGATGAAGCTGGCCTTGCCCAGGCTGATCCACAGCTTGATCCGCTTGCGCTTGGTCTTGCTGCGGGCCGGCGGGTCTTGCTTGAAGACCACTCCCGCCGGTTGCGTATCGTTGTGCTGCCGCTGGATCGATTTGGCCTGGGCCACCAAGCCCACGTCGTGCAGCAGGCTCTGCGCTTCCGTCTCGGTCTTACCGACCATGTCGGGGACCTCGATCACCTCGCCGCTGCTCAGCCAGTCGCTGGAAACCATCCGCACCAGGCTGTAGGCCACCAACCCGATCAACACCACCACGGCCAGGAAAAGCGAGACCACGACAACCTGCGCAACCAGCTTTGCCCTGTTTTTACTCCGCGTAGCCACTATCCAATTATTCTAGCTTATCTAGGCGTATTGCGACTAGAGAGCGAGGAATGGTGGTCTCGTCGGGAAGGCCAACCCTAGTCCGTCGTGAAGCTCCACTCGACTTCCCAGGGAAAATCGTCGATGGTCGCGGTGACGGACACGCGGAACTCGTGGCCGCTGGGCAGCGGATCCTCGGGGATCAACGCGATCAGCTGCTCAAGATCCCATTCCTTCAGGAACGGGTACCCGGGCCACTGCCGGTAGCACTTGATCTCACGGCTGGTATCGAGGTCCAGCACGAACGCACCCACGGAGTTGATCTTGTGACCGATATCGCCGAAGAACTCCACCGTAATGGGAATGCCGAGTTCTTCGTCATCGGTGATCGGATGGGGAATTTCGCGTTTGTACTGCGTCGGCACGTTCTTCATCCCCGGCGCCGGAAAAACCACCGCCCCCCGTGCCGCTGCGGCGCCTTTGACGCGGCCGCTGTTTACGTCCATTACCTGATACTCGCCCTCGGATCCGAAACCGACGTAATACAAGTTGGGATCCAGCACGCCCAGCCGGTGGTAGAAGGTCCGCATCCAGTAGTCGATTGCTTCGGTGGGGGTTACGCCCTGGTAAATGATGCTGTTGGCGCCGGCTTTCGCTCCGATGACCGAATAGCCGGGCAGGGCCGGATCCTCACCGTGCGCCGATAACCCGACTTCCTTCAGGCTGATGTCATTGAGAGCCAGGTAATGGGCGTGATACTGGCAGTCCAGGGACAGCGCGTCCTCCAGGTCGACGGATTGGACCGCCGCCAGCTGCCGGTATGTATTGAACCGCTCCAGCGCGGATTGGGCTGCGGCTTGATTGATGGTGACCTCGCTGCTCGACAACCCCCCGCCGCCACCGCAAGCGGCCAAGGCAGCCATCACGAGGACTAGCCAGATTGCCCGGGTCAAACCATCCCGCCTATCCATCACAGATTAGTATACCCGCGCAAGTATCGGGCTATGGTAATTTAGCGGCAACTTCCCCGGCCTAGATACTGACCTCAAAAGCTCCGCGGCCGCTTGGTACCGCGGGTGTCGTATCGGTTACCAGCAGCATCCGGCACTTGAAACAGGTGTTCATTTTGATATCCAGCGCCGAGAGCTTTTCACCGCAATGCGGGCAGCTAGTGAGTTCGGCAGTTGGCACGGCGGCGGCGGCCGGTTCCTCGGCAACCGCCGGCGGCGGTTCCGGGGTGGTGGCAGGCACGTAACCCGGCACCGGAAGTAAATCAGTGTTGTTGCGACCCATCTCTCTTCTTCCTCTCCTAACTCCCCTGCCATCTGCCGTCAACAAGCACGACGGCGCTCCCATCATCACCGTGGTTGGACTCACGATCAAGCTGTCGGTTCCCGAAATCCAGAAAAGACCACCGGCACATTCGTAGTGCAACGGGACAGCCCGATTATACGCGGTTCCGACTGCGGTACGGTTTTCAAACGAGACAACAATCCGGCGGTTCAGTGCTGTTGGATCGCCGAAAACAGCCCGACGACCACGATACTGCCTATGATGGACCACGCCAGCGGGAACATCCTGGCACCCAGGTTTATCGGCAACAACAGG
Organism: bacterium; assembly: GCA_016932385.1. Taxonomy (GTDB): domain Bacteria; phylum 4484-113; class 4484-113; order 4484-113; family JAFGCY01; genus JAFGCY01. Next base: position 45,978 of record JAFGCY010000084.1, read on the forward strand.
GGTAATCCGAAGAAACCGGCAATCCACTGGCCGACGATCGCCCCGACGAATCCCAGCACGATCAGCACGACGATATTCACCCGCTTGGCGCCCATGATTTGCGCGGCAACAAAACCGCAGACTCCGGCGATAACCAACAAAAGCAGTATATTGACTAAATTCACCAGTCAGCATTTTAGCCGATTTTCACTCTAGGAAACAATGGTTGCGGCTTCTGAGCCGGACTGCGTCAAAAGGACCGGAACGGCGCTACCGATTAAAACTCGCGGCATCAGGTTTGGGTGCGGATGCTGCGCGTCTTTCTTTCCGGCCGCGGATCCGCTTCGGTATTCTCGATCTCCTCGGCCCGTTCGGCCAGCATCTGCCTGAGCTCAGCATCGACCAGGCCCGCCTTTTCACAGGCCGGCCACAGCGTGGTTTGAAACTCGCTCAGTTGCGGCTTGATCTTAAGCAACTTGATCGATTCCTCCACGTCGCGGCGCTCGGCCCGGCCTTCCAGCAGCAGGTACATCAGGTTGACGCGCTGCCACTTGGCCGGCCCCAGGATTTCGCTGGGCTCGGTCAACAAGGCTTCATAGGCGCGCGTCAGCATCTCCCGATCCTGATGGGCAAACGCCCAGCCGGCGACGTGATGCCAGTCGCGGTCATCCAGCTTGTCAGGTGGAAGCTGGGCCAGCTGTGCGCGCAATTCATCGCCGGTCAACGGTTCCAAGCCGTCCATATGCGCGTGCATGCGAATGTAAAACACGCGCCGGGCTTTCTCGATCCGCGCTGCTTCGAATTGTGCGGGCCGGCTAAGATGTGCCAGGGCCCGTCGATAGCTTGCGCTGTTCCAATTGTTGTCACCGGCCGGGTGCCACTGCCACCAGTACTCCAGATAATCCAGGTTGACCTCTGCTGCTTCGACCGCCTCCGGCGAAAGTCCGCTGGCGGCCAGGTCGACTCGGGCTTCCGCAAGTAAATCCCGGGCCTTAACCATCTGGAGGTTGTGGATCGCCGTGACAATCGGCTGAATCCACCTTTTCTTCCATTCCAGTTCCGCGGCAGCCGCTTCTTCGTTCGGCGCACTTTGGTTGATCACTGCTGGCTATCCCTCCACTGTCGGACATGTAGTGGCGGGCGTCCATTGGGTGCTGGGCCATGCCCGCCACCATTTACTCACCTGTTTGATAATAACCCGGAGCGGAAATTATTTCATCCGCGACGGGCGGCTGGAAATTCCGGGGGTCCGTTCATGCACCGCTCAGGCCTAAGCTAGAACCGCGTGTTCCAGGTGAACATGAACTCACTGCCGGAGCCGCGGAACTCGCTTTGCTGGAAGTTGAGTTCCAACTCGACGTTGTTGTAGCGATTGCCGACGCGTTGCTCGAGAATCCTGTACTTCACGCCGTATTCCTCGGTCATATTCGCTTCCGTAAAAAAGTCGCGGTAATAGGTCACGCTGAAACCGGGCGTAAGTTCCTTCTCCAGGTCCATGTAGTACGGATTGTCTTCGTCGCCGGAGCCCCCGAAGCGGAAGGCTTCCAGGTTCAGTTCATCCTCGATGTAACGGCTGATGAAGCTGGAGCCGAAGGCCAGCAGTTCCTCCTGGGCAAACTGCTGCAGGTCACCGGATCCGGTCAGCATGTCCGCCGCGCCGCCGAGCAGGTATTGCAAGATTTTGTCCTCCGGCAGCGATGGTTCGCTGGACAGCTTGACGGCTTCGGCCGGCTCGCTGGATGGATCGAGCTTGTGGTTGGCAAAGGAGAAATACACCAGCAGGTCACGCCGCGTTCCCGCCGCGCCGCCACCGCTGGATCCGCCCTGGTTGAGGCTGGCGAGTTCCGTGTCCGCCAACACGCGCGGCAACTCCAACACAGCCGTAGCCGTCAGGTACGGGTACATGTCGCCGGGTTCGTTGGTAAAAGTCAGGCGGTTACCGCCTGTCTGCAGTCGTACGATATGGCGGTACAACCGCATGGAACCCTTGGGCAGTTCCAGCGAACCCTCAACGCGCAAGGCGTCCGGATTACTGCGATCCCAGATACCGGGCACGCCGCGCAGCGTGATCGCGCCGACCACATTCGTTTTCAAATCCAGGTTGGTGGGGTTGCTGCCGCGGTCATAGAGAAACTCGGTACCGTCGTTAAAGGCAATGCGCAGGCCGTCTCGCGGGCTGAAGCGGAACGGCGCCGGTTGCGATTCACCCGTGCGCTCCTTCGGTTTGGCCATCGACACGGATGAGCCCTTGCCGGGGTTGCTGATCCCCACCGAGCCACTGATTTCCAGCCGGTGGCCCGCCGCGGGGCGATCCGGCGCGCTGACCTGGATCGTGCCGCCCACCCAGCCCGCGAAATTGACCGGCAGCTCGTCGCCCGCGCCCAGCCGCGCGGGATCGGTCGCAGCGGTGTCGATGTAGATATACTCCTGGCCGCCCAGGTCGATGGTCACCGAGCCGTTCTTGAGTTGGAAGGGGCTGAGCCGGATACCGCCCCCGCCCGTAATAATCGCCGCACCCTGCGCGCCGCTGCCGCCGGCCGGAGTCAGGCGCAGGCGGTTGATCGTGAAATCGCCGGGCACGAAGTCGATCTCCCCGCTGGCGTTCTCGATCAAGGCCAGATAAGGCGAGACCTGCGGCAGGCGGTTCAGGTCGAAGGTGACGTTGCCGCTCAGTTCGGGATTGGAGCTGGTTCCCGTTAGGTGCACGTTGCGGCAGGTGATGACGCCGCCCGGCACATATTGGCGCTGGGCTTCGGGGAGCAGCTGGGCGACGTTATCGAGGTCAAAGTCCTGGCTGCCCACGGTCACGTCGAGCGGCAGTCCGCGCTGCGTCCCCCCCGCTTCGAACACGGCCAGGTCCAGTTGGGCCGTCAGGTGCAGCGAATTCTGGCCCGACGTCAGCTGGCAGCGTTGCAGACGCAGCTTGTCGCTCTTGATGCTCGCCTCGGCTTCCAGGGCGTCGAAACGGATGGAACCGGCCCCGACCGCGCCGCCCACATTGCGGGCGTCGACCGTCAATTCCGGGTACTTGCCGCGGCCCGAGCCGAGTTCGAGGTCCAGGGCCAGCCGGCCGTTCAACGCGGGGATCTCCGGCGGCAAGAAGGGTGTCAGCAGGCCGAGGTCCAGCGAAGAGGCCTTGGCGCTAAGCTGGTACTGCCCGGGCGCCGGACCCAGTTGCCCGTTGGCGGTCAGATTGGTCCCCTGCGCCTGGACGCTGGCCGCGGTGATTTTCGTGACGCCGCCGCTAGTGCTCAATGTGGCCTGGGCCTGCGAGATGTCCGTGCCGTGGAAACGTCCGTTCTTCAGACTCAGTTGGCCGCTGGCCGAGTAGCCCCCGCTGTTGCCGCTGATTTCAACCGCGCCGTTGAGCAAGCCGGTCAGCCCCGCGAGCAGCTCATTGCCGGCCAACGGGGTCAGCACGGCAATATCGAACTCCTGCACGTCGATATCCGCCGTGTATGCCAACGGTTCGTAAGCGGCGTTGCCGGTCAGACTGATGCGCCCTTCGGTGCTGGTCACTTCGAACAGGCCCACCTTGGCCTGCTTCAGGTCCGCCGTGGCGTTCAACCGAGCGCTGGAGAAGGCGTGGCCTTCGACCTGGCCGGAGCCGCTGGTATAGCTGATCTCGGCCTGCGGATCGGCCAAGTCGCCGGTCAGGCGAACCTTCAACGGACCGCTCGATTTAATTTCCAGCGGCGGACGAATGTGCGTCGATTTCGCGCCCGATTGGTCGTCGACCGGCTGGATCGCCGCCAGCACGCTGAACAGGTTGAAGTCCAGGCTGGAAAACTCCAGGTTGCTGCCGGCTTGGCCCAGCGTACCGCCCGCCGTAAAGTGGTTGCCGTCGAAGATGAAGTGCCCGTCTGTGATGCTGACCGACTGGCCGCCCTGGTAGATCAGGTCGGCCTGGGCCTCGTGAACGGCATAGGCCCGGCGCGCTCCGTCGAAGACCAGTTGGTCCGCCGTTACGCTTCCCGTCACATCGGGCGCGCTGAAGGTTCCGCCGACCTCGGCGTTCAGCGACGCCTGGCCACGTACCCGCGGATCCCCGCTGAACCGGCCCAGGTCCACGTCAGTGGCCGCCAGAGTACCCTGGATTTTCTCCTTGGCGAAATCCACCTTGCCGGTGAATTCCGCCGTTGTCTCCTGCCAGGTCAGCTGGGCGGTAACCGGGGCGAATCCTTCGCGGTAATGCCCCTGGGCATTGAAGACGAGCGGGTTTTCCGAATGCTGGCTCTTGACCTGCAGCCGCAATTCGGGATCGTTGGCCGGGCCGACGGCCTTGAAGCTCAGCCGGGCCTGTTCGGGCGCAAGGTTCAGCGTCTCGCCGGTGCCGACCAGAGCCAGCACCGGCGTCTGGTCCGGCAGCAGGCTGACCGATCCCCCCAACCGCAGGTCGGCCTTCAGCGGCCCATCGCTGGTGAAACCGGCCAGGTCTACGGCCTGGGGCGCGATGTAGAGGGCCTCGGCTTCCTTGATCTTGATGTTGGGCGGCTGGATCAGCGCGATGACATCGAGTGATTTCAACTGCTGCCCGTTGATCGACAGCGCGTCGCTCCAGGTGCGGATACTGGTGGCCTGGCTGTCTCCGTCGAGCGTAATCGTCGCCGCGGCCGACAAGCTCCCCGTCAGTTCCAACTTACCCAGGCCGTCGCCGCCCCCGAATCGCGCCGCCAGGTCGCGCGCCTGCCGGGCCGGCAAGGCTCCGGTTGTCGCTTCCAGCTGGCCCTGGCGTTTAGCCAAATTTATCCCGCCGGTGACTTTGAACGACACGTCGCCACCGGCGAATTCCAGCTTCTCGATTTTCAGCTCGTCCACGGCGTAGGCGATCACACCGTTCAGGCGACCCAGGTTGACCTCATCGTATTGCGCCTGCTTGCTCGACAGGGTCAGCGTGATGTCCGGCGCGGCGGTGGTGCCGCCGAGGTTGAGCTTGGCTTCGACGGCGCCGCTGAGCGGCATGTCCGCCTGGCCGAGCTGGGCCGCCAGCGCTGCCGGATCCGCACAGGACAGCTGCAGCTCGCCGCTGAGCTGGCCATCTTTCGCCCGGAAGCGCGGCCGGCCTTGGATGCGGCAACCCAACGTCTGCGTATCGAGGTTGGCGGCATAACTCGCAGCGCCTGTATCGTAGTCGACTACCAGTTTATTGCACCGCATTCGCGGCAGGTTGTTGCTGCTGAACACCAGTCCGGAAAGGTCGGCGCTGCCTTTAATCACCGGCGACACCTCAGGCCGCTTGGTCAACTGCAGGCTGGCGGCGTTGATCGTCGCACTCAGATTGGGCGCCACGGGCGGGGACTCGCCGCTGTCAGCAACGAGGCCCAGCCGCGGAAAGATCTGGTTTAAGTAAGAGCTCAGGCTGGCCAATCCCAGCTGGTCGATGTCCAGGTGTGCCTCATAAGCCGAGCCCGTCAGATTCGTGGTCCCGCGGACCTTGAGCAGGCCACCTTCATCCGCGCGCTCCAACCGCGCGTTCACGGCCAGCTCTTCACGCTCGGGATTGACCACGACCGTTCCCGTCAAAACGAGGGTTTCCTCATGCACGCGGCTTTCCTGCGCGCCGGCCGGACGATAGCCCAACTCGTCCAAAAGCCTAGTCGCCAGTCCCTCGCCGGCCTTGATCTCCGGATACGATTGGTCCAACAAGCACCAGTCGGTGAAGTCGACCTGCAGGTCGCGCAGGTTGACCGACACGCCCAACTGTTCACCGGTCGACTCGCGCGGTTTGACCAGCCGGGCCAGGTTGAACCGGCCATCGGGCTCGCGCTCCAGCCGGACCCAGGGCTCATACAGGGTGACCGAGACGGCGCGGCGCCCGCGGTTGGGTCCGAAGAACGTAAGCAGGTCGAAACCGACCAGCACCCGCGGGCAGGTTATCCAGGGCGCGTCACCCCCGGCTGGATAGACCTTGGCGTCCGTCATTACGGCGCGGCCGGCCAGGTCAACCTCCAGCGTGGCAAACTCCAGCCGCCCTTCGATCGATTCATCGGCCTTGTCCCGCACAAGTCCGGTCAGCATGTCGCCCAGGTACCGATTGACCAGCCACCAGGCTGCCAGCAGTAGCAGCACCGCAATTAAAACGGCGATCAGGCAGCCGAACAACACCCGCCGTCGTCGAGGCGGCTTGGCGCTATCCTGGCTGGCCGGCTGGTTGTTCATCACGGATCAGTCGCTGTCACCTATCGGGACGCATGAGCAGTCCGTCATCTTCATACATTATTATCGATGGAACCTGACTCCGTAATATAACCGCGGCCTTTCGTTGATGCTAGAATTCAGCCATGCCGCCAACCCCGGACTCCCAGGCGCAAAGTGAAGCGCCCGTCGCCCCCCCCGACCGGCTGTCCGCCGGCCAACTGATGCGCCTGAGCGTGCTGTGGTTCGGCTTCCAATTTTTCTGGACCAGCAACCAGCTGATCGTCCTGCCCAAGAAAGTGCGGATCTTCGTGATGGAGATGCACGGCAACCTGGACCGCCTGGGTTTGTTCCGCAGCCTGATCGATTCCGTGGGCGCGCTAATCGTGGTCTTCACGCAGCTGTTCATCGGCTATATCAGCGACCACGCCGAGAGCCGCCTAGGACGGCGCCGGCCATTTGTCCTGTTCGGCGTCTTGACCGGTCTGGGCGGCATCATCTTTTTCATGCTGGCCCCCAGCTATTGGTGGCTGTTCCTGGCTTACATGATTATCCAGTTCTGTCTGAACGTAGCCAGCGTGCCGTTCCAGAGCCTGCTGCCCGATCTCGTGCCCAAGGTCCAGCACAGCCGCGCCGGCGCTCTGATGGGCATCAACCAGGTCGGCGGCCAGTTGATCGGTCTCATCGTGTATATCGCGATGCTGGTCGTCTTCAAGGACAACATCGAGCGCGGCTGGCTGCACATCCTCCTGCCCGCCTATGTCGTGATCCTGCTGGTCACCTTGTGCATCGTGTTCTTCAGCGTGGACGAGATCGGTTGGATGCGCAACGCCAGGGAGCGCCTGACCGGCGCGGTTGTCAAGCTGAAACTGCTGCCCGGTACCTTGGTGGTTTATCAGCAACGGTCGCGGTTCCTGCTGGTGACGATCGCCCGCGACTACCTGGCGATCGACCTGCGCCAGCATCCCAATTTTCTGTGGCTGGCGGTCAGCCGTTTCGCGATGTACTTCGGCTATTCCACGTTCCTCGACTGGGTGGCTTACTATACCGAGGTCAACCTGGACGGCGCGGGTTGGCTGAAATCGCTGGGACTGGGCCAGGATCTGCTGATGATCGTCCTGCCGGGAATGCTGCTCAGCTTTTTGATTTCCGCGATGGTCGGCAACCTGCTGTCCGCGCCGCTGTCGGAGCGCTTCAGCAAGAAAGCCGTCATTGCCAGCGGAGGCCTGCTGGCGATCGCCATGTTCGTACCGCTCATCCTGACCAGCAACGTCTGGGTGGCGATCGGCAGTGGCGTATTCGTGGGCCTGGGCTGGGGCGCGTTCCTCGCCGCCGACTGGGCGTTTGCCTGCACGGTGATGCCCAAAGAAAAAGTCGGCAGCTTCATGGGCCTGTGGACGATCACCGGCTTGCTGTCCCAGACGCTAAGCCCCCTGATCAGCGGGCCGATCCGCGACCTGGTCTTCAACCTCAGCAAGGCGGGAATGGGGGAGCGCGGCGCGGAAGCCTTCGCTCATCAGGTCTTGTTCGCGATGATCATCGTCTACTTCCTGGTCGGCGTCTGGATGCTGCGGCATGTCCGCGAGCAAGGCTCGCCGACGGCGCACGGCAAGGCTACTTAAGGCCGGGAACGTTCTCGCCCAACTTCTCCACCCACTGGCTGAGCGTGCTGGTCGCCTGGCGCAGGTCCGCGACCTCGCTGCGCAAATAGGACACTTCCTGGCTCAGTTCCTTGATCTTCGTTTCCAGGTCGTTGATCCGGTCTTCGTGATTCCTCGTCTCTTCGCTCATGGTTTTCTCCGCCTCTCGTTCGCCTCACCAGGATTATAGCAAGCTTAGTCCGCGCTTGCCGCTGTTTTTACTCAACCACTCGGTTGGGAAACAGTGGCCCGGCACATCCCAGCCCGCAGGCGGTACAGCGTTCGTGGCAAGGCGGGCTCGCTACGCCTAACTGGTAGGCCTGCCACTGCTGTTCCAAGAACTGCCGGCCCACGCCGCGGTCGATATGGTCCCAGGGCTGGGGCGCTTGTGGATCGCGCTCGGTAAACACTTGCTCGTCCAGGTTGATGCCCTGGTCGGCCAGCAACTGCTCCCAAATTGCATAGTCGAAGTTGTCGCTGAGCAACACCTGGCCGGCCCGGCTGGCCGCCTCAATCAAGCCCGCCAATTCACGCCCGCCCCGGCTCAACAGCGCCTCAATCACCGCCTCGCCCGTGTCATGCCAACTCAGCTTGACCGCCCCGCGGGGTTTCCTGAGCAGCTCCCGCAGCCGCTGCTGCTTGTGCTTCGTGAGCTCGGGTCGTTCCATCGCCTGCCAGGCCAGGGGTGTATGCGCCTTGGGCACGAGCACGCTCATCGACACATTGAACTGCGGCCTTCTTGCACCGAGTTCCCTCGCCAGTCCGAAGAGACCGTCGATCAGCTCCGCGGTCTCGTCCATCGCTTCCAGCTGCTCGCCGGCAAAGCCGCACATAAAGTAGAGCTTGAACTTGTGCCAGCCAGCCGTCATCAGGTGCGTAAACGTCGCGCGAACGTCGTCCGCGGTAACGCGCTTGTTGATCGCGCAACGCAGCTGTTCCCCACCGGCCTCCAGCGCGATCGTCAGGCTGGTCTCGCGCGGCCGGCGCAGCAACTCCGCCAGGCGCGCGCTCATGGCATCCGCGCGCAGGCTGGGTACGGCCACACCAACCCCCGGCGGCAAAGCGGCTTTGACCCGCTGGATCAACTCAATCAGCTGCGGGTGGTCCAGCGTACTCAAGCTCATCAGGCTGATCTCGTCCGCGCCCGTATTACGCTGCAACTCGACCGCCGCCCGGGCCAGCAGATCCACCGGCCGCGCCCGGGCCGGTCGCGTGATATAGCCCGCCTGGCAGAACCGGCAGCCCTGCGGGCACCCGCGCATGACTTCCAGATAAGCCTTGTCGCTGGGTACTTCGACAAACGGCTGCACCGGATTGACCGGCAGCGGCCGGTCCGCCAGGTCGGCGACATAGCGCCGCTCGATCCGGGACGGCGGCCCCGCCACCTGCGGCTCAACCTGCACCTGCCTGCCGTGGTTGCTAGCACGGGACGCATAGAACCGCGGCACATAGCAGCCGGGAACCGTGGCCGCCGTCTGCAACAGCTCCTCCCGCGAGTCGTTTTGCCCGGCAATCAGCAGGTCCAGCAGCTCATCCAGTACTGCCTCGGCTTCGCCGTTGACGATGATGTCGAAGAACGGCGCCACGGGCTCGGGATTGCACGTGCACTGGCCACCGGCGATCACCAGGGGGTGGGCGGCGCTACGCGCAGCCGCCCGCAGCGGAATGGCCGCCAGTTCCAGCAAGCGCAATGCGGACGGATACGCCAGCTCGTGGGTCAGGCTGACCCCTAGCATGGTGAAGTCGGCGACGGGCCGGCGCGATTCGAGCGTCCAGAGCGGCACCCCTTCGTCAAGCATCAGCACCTGCATATCCGGGGCCGGAATAAAGGTGCGCTCGCACAGGCAATCCGGCCGGGCGTTGATGTGCTGGTAGATCACCTCGCGGCCGTGGTAGCTCATGCCGATCTCGTACAGGTCGGGAAAGGCGTAGGCAAAACGCAGCCGCACGCTGTGCCAATCCTTATGGATCGACCCCGGTTCCTGACCGAGGTAGCGCGCCGGGCTTTGTACCTCGAGCAATCGGGGTCTGATCAATTCTTCAAAAGCTGTATGTTGACTCGCCGGCCCAGGCATTCGCTTAATTCTAACGGAACATCCCGAGCCCAAGCGCGGCGCTAGTCCTGGACCTCAGTCTTCAAGGTCTCCAGAACGCCGATAATCTTTAACAGGGCATTCTGGTTCAAGTTGAACTTGTTGCCTGGTTCTTCGTTGGCTTTTTTCAGGTCTGCGACGATCAGCTGCGCTTCCCGGAACGAGCCTTTCTTGCCGAATTCCGCTTCGCTCTTGGACAGCAGTTTTTCCAGCTTGCTGATCGAGGTTTCGGGAACATCGCCGTCACTCTCGATCTCCGCTTTGATCTTCAACAAGACGTTGGTCAGGTCGGTTTTATACTTTTTATCTCCACTGAGCGCCAGCGAAGTGCAGCCAAATATGCTCAACAGCAATCCAACCGCAACGAGCGCCAGCAAAATGTTGCTAATCCGGTGCATGGAATCTTCCTCCTCGAAAGCTAGCGGCGTATTTTAACCCGCGACGCCCAAGCTGGCAATGCGCCGCCGCCGAGAGCTATACTGGCGGCTGAAGGAGCAACGAAGTGGCGCATACTGAACCACGGCCGATCATCCGGCCCGAACCGCTGGCGATGTACGAACTGGTCTTTCCCAGCGACCTCAATCCCCACGGCTCGATGTTTGGCGGCCGGGTGCTGGCGATGATGGACAAGTGCGCCGGACTGTGTGTCGGGCGCTGGTGCAACCGGATTCCGGTGACCGCCAGTATCGATGCGATCCAGTTTGTCACGCCGATCCGCCAGGGTCAGATGATCGAGGCCCGGGCGCAGATCGTCCATGTCGGCCGCTCCAGTTGCATGGCGCGCGTCAGCGTCTATGCCGACGATATGTTGTCCGCCGACCGCTTTTTCTGTTGCGAAGGCTATTTCACGATGGTCGGGATCGACGCCCACGGCCGGCCGGTGGTCCTGCCCCAGATTCCGGTGGAGACGGACGAGGAGAAACGGCAGTGGGAGATCGCCGCCAAGATCAAGGAAAATCTACTGGCGCGGCGCGCCCAGGCCGAGCCCAGAAAATAGGTATAATTTGCGGTTGAGACATGTCGGCTTCAGCTACCACAAAACAGGTTAACCCCGACCGGCGGCGCCCGACGGGCTATTGGCTCGGAACCATCATCGTTACCGTCTTTACGGCGGTTTGCATCCTGGCCTTCATCGGCCTGATGTTCCGTCCCCAGTCGGACAACGGCATCCGCATCTGGCTGTTGAACCACGCGCCGGACCAGACGGTAATCATCAACCCATTCAACGGCGTCGTGGAAAAGAAATTCCAGGTCGCCGACGGCTTGCGCGGGCTGGCCTTCAGCCGGGATGGCACGAAGGCTTATTTCTACAATGTCGTCGATGTTTCAAACCGCCTGACCGTCAAGGATACGCGAACCTACCTGACCGAGGAAGTGATCGAGGTCGACGGCGTGCCCCAGGGTATCGGCGTGTTTCCGGACAATCGCAAGCTGGCCGTGATTCTGGGCTCCAAGACGGACTTCATGGCCGGCGGCTTTGACGTGATCGACCTGATGGAGCAGTCCGCCGCCAATCCCGAGCGCAAGAAACGGCTGTACCGCGAGCGCGAGTTGCGGCTGACCCACAAGATCGCTGTCAGCGACGACGGCGACAAGATCTATTGCGTCGACGCCAAGTCGGACCGGATCAGCGTTTTTTCGTTTAAGCAAAAGCAGCTGATCAAAGAGATCGACCTGTACGGCGCGCCGGAGGAGCTGTTCTACCCCCGCGTCGGGCAGTACTACTACGTCAGCGTGCTGATGCACCGGGCGATTTATCAGATCGACAAGTCCACCGACAACGTCGAAGCGGTCTATGTCTATGCATTCCGTGAGCGCAACGAGAAAAAGGACACCGGCAAGCTGCGGCACATGGCGATCACCAGCGACGCCCGTTATCTGGTCGGCACAAACTACGAGGACAAGACCGTCGCCATCTGGGACCTGAAAGACCGCAGCAAGAACGATTACGACTGGCAGGATGTGCCGTACTTCCCCGATGTTTACGAAGGCTCATATCGCTTCGAACGGACGCACTACCTGCCGATCCAGCGCTTCGAACTCAAGGGTGGTTACGATCCGAACATCAAGTACGTGCCCGGTGGCCAGCACCTGGCCATCGACCCCTTGGACCAGTACCTGGCGGTCGTCGACGATTACGGCGCCGTATACATCTATGACTGGCAAAAAGGCCTGCGAACCAACTGGAGCTACGAAGGGTCTGGAACCAGTGAACGAACCGGACTGCCGGTTCCGGAGCCGGTGAAAATCGTCGTGGACATTGCCGACAGAACCACCGAGATACGGGACATGCAGTTTTCCATTCCGGCCATTCGGAATCAAGACCAGGAGGAGTAATGTTGATCGCGGCCGTGGAAGTGTCTGGCATGCAACCGGTGGCACTGCTGCTATTGACGCTCTATTTGGCCGCCGCCGCGATCCTGGCGCCGCGCGAGTTGAGCTTCCTGGCCAAGGTCGAGCAACCCGACAAACGCCTGTTCATCACCCAGGATGTCCTGCTGTCGGCCAGCATTCTCGGCGTGCTGATTCCCGCCGCGCTGATCGGCGGTGACATGGGTACGCGCCAGGCCATTTACCTGTTCACCGTGATCGGGGTGGCGTTCACCTTGCTGTGGATTGTCGCCGTCTGGATGGCGGTGGCCCGGCAACGTTACGTGCTCAAGCTATTGCAGGACTCAACCCGCGACAGCCAGGTGCAGATCGCCAAAATTGCGGAGCAGCTCAAACAGGCCCAGACGAAGGAGACGGATGATGCTTAGCAACGGACCAGCCTTGATGGCCATATTCTGGCAGGCTGCCATGCCCCGCGCCCAGGCCGATGCGCTCAAGTTCACGGTCTATGTCGGCCTGTTCGTCCTGGTCGTAGCGATCGTCATGTACTTCGTTTTCAAGAATCTGCGGCCGAAGACGGACAACAGCGCGACCGATAAACTGCGCGAGGAATTCGAAAAGAGCAAGGATACCCTGCTGATGGCCGCCCAGGCCCGCAAGGCGGCCCGTGAGGCCCAGGAGGGCGCTGAGCGCCAGCAGGACGCCGAAGCCGAAGAGCGCGAGATGCTGTTGAACAACGTCGATCCCGAACTGGTCTTCGGCAAGACTTGTCCTTTGAGCGGACTGGAAATGATGAACGATCAGGATCTGGTGATCGATCCTTACACCGGCCAGGGCTACCATTTCAGCTCCTTCCTCAACGACTGGCCCGCCAACCAGGAACGGCCGAAGTATATCTATCGTTATCCCCAGGGCACGATCGTGCGCTCTGACCAGATGGTCGGCAGCTTCAAAATCGGCTAGCTGGATCGGCGCTGGCTAGTCGGCGCACTCGTCCCGGCAGGTACACGGCCCGGCACAAATCTCCAGCGGATCGGCGGTTACCGCCGGCAGGTGGCAGTCGTCGGGCAGGCAAAGCCAGCCGCAGGGATCGCAGGGCGTCACCGGTTGATGCGGGGGCGCATCCACGCAGATCGCGGCGCAACAAGGTTCGCACGGCACGATGCATTGGTGCTCAGGCCAGTCGCAAATCGGGCGGTATTTCGCGATCACGCAGGCCGCGGTAATGATCCGGCAGCAGTCGATGGCGGCATCCAGTTCGATGTCGCGGTCGCAATCATCCGCCGCCCAGGCTAGGCCCAGCGGCAGGAACAGGAATAACAGCAGCGTGACAGCCCCGATGCGCATAGGGAGATTGTAGCGCAGGACGGGCACCTGACGGTCAAGTCGGCGGCCGGCCGGACGTGCTTAAGGAACGCGGAAGTTGTCCAGAACCTCGACGACCGTGGACAGGACCATGATCCGCGAGTAAAGCTTGGAATTGCCCGGCACCAAGAACCAGGGCGCGTGCGGCGCGTCGGTTTCCTTGAACATCGCCTCGGCGTATTTGAAATACTCATCGTACTTCTCGCGGTTGCGCCAGTCTTCCTTGGTGATTTTCCACTTCTTAAGCGGATCCTCGGTACGGGATTTAAAGCGCCTGAATTGCTCATCCTTGTCGATGTGCAGCCAGAATTTCATCAGACAGTAGTGGTCGTCCGCCAGGTGTTTCTCGAACTGGCGGATCTCCTCTTTGGATCGCTCGTACTCCTCCGGCGTATTGAATCCCTCGATGGGCTCGACCAGCATCCGCCCGTACCAGCTGCGGTCGAAGATCGCGATGCGTCCCTTGCTCGGCAGGCGCAGCCAGAACCGGCGCAGGTAGTGGTGCGACAGCTCCTGCGGCGACGGCGCGCCGATCGCATGCACCTCCAGGCCGCGGGGGTCGAGGAACTGCACCAGGCGCTTGATCGCCCCGCCCTTGCCGGCCGCGTCCATGCCCTCGAAGATGATCACCACGCGCATGCCGGTGTCCACGATCAAACGCTGCAGGCGTACAAGGTCGATCTGCAATTGATACAACTGGGCATCGTATTCCTTGTGTTTTATCTTCCTGGCCAGGTCGAGATCGGCCAGTGAAAGAAGCCTGCCGGGCTTACCATTCGTGTTGTTCTTTGACTTCTTGGACATAGTGTCATTTTAATGCGCCCAGTGGTAAGCGGTAACGATTTGATGAACAGTTGAGGAGAATCTAAACCAGGTTTAATCTAGCCGGTTATCAGTCGTCATCGGGTTCGTCACCGTGTTCTTCCAGCCAGCTCAACTGTTCCAGCCGGCGCGTGAACGGCGTGCCCTGGACCGGGTAGCCGCTGATCGCATCGACAACGATCTGCAGCACATTCAACCGCGCAAATAGCTTGTCGTTTCCCGGCAAAACAAACCAGGGGGCATGCGGCGCGTGGGTGGCATCGATCATCTTTTGCGCATGGTCGATATAAACATCGTACATGGCGCGGTTGCGCCAGTCTTCGGGGGTCAATTTCCACGATTTGTACGGATTGGCCAGCCGCCGCTTGAAGCGCTTGAATTGTTCCTTTTGGTCAACGTGGATCCAGAATTTCAATAGCAGGTAGTCCTCCTCGGCCAGGACCTGCTCGAAGCCGCGAATCTGAGCCGCGGCACGCTCGTATTCCTGCGCGGTGCACAGCCCCTCGATCGGCTCCATCAGCATCCGGCTGTACCAGGAATAATCGTCGAAAATGGTGATCCGACCCCGCTTGGGCAGACGCATCCAGTACCGGCGAAGGTAGTGGTGCGTCGTATCGACTTGGCTGGGCGGCCCCAGGCTGTGCACGCGGTAGCCACGCGGATCGAGAAACCGGGTCAGCCGTTTGATCGCGCCACCCTTTCCGGCCGCGTCCATGCCCTCGAAAACCAACAGCACGCGCAGGCCGTAATCGCCGACTTTCTGCTGCATGCGCACAATCTCCAGTAACAGACCGCGCATGCGCTCGTTGTATTCCAGGCGGCTGATCGCGGTCGTCAGGTCGACTTTGGCCAACTCCATCTCGGAGCGGTAGCTGACCAAGGCATTGATATCTATAGCGTTGGTTTCACCCATCGACCCATATTAGTACGAATCTAGGTGCTGCTGAGTGAATTTCCAGTGAAGAAGGGCATTCGTTAAAACCAACCAATTAGTTTTGTGGATTGTATTTCGACGCGGCCGTGCTGGGCGCCGGAGCCTGCGCATCCGATGTTTGCGCGCCAGCCAGCATTCCACTCTCATCCAGAGCCAGGACTAGGACGTTACTGACGGGCCGCTGCTCGCTTTCCGCCATATTCAGCACCTCGCCGGCCACGACGATCGTGCTCGATCCACCGCCGTCCAAATTCATGGCGGTATACGCTCCTTCCGTCAGCAGCAAGTCGCTGAGCGCTTCCAAGGTCACGCCACCGAATCCGGCACTTTCCAGCTCCTTGACTACCGCCAGGATCAGCTGGCCGCTTCTGGTCAAAGCGACTGCCGTGCGGCTGCGCTCGCTTTTGGCGATATCGGCCCGTACTTTGTCCTCGGCGGAACTGATGTTCACGGCACCGTTTTCGATCAACATCGGGGCGCCGCCGACGGCGCTTCTGGCCTGGACAACCTGGCCGTTCATATCGGTAATCCGCGTCTCCAGTTGTACGCTGGTTCCAGCCGGAATCTGCTGCAATGGATTGGCCTCGGGGATGATGTCCGTACCGATCAGCATCACCTCCGGCGCCAGCCACAATCCGCTCGTGCTGTAGCTGTAAAAACGCAGTTGGTTGTTTTCCAGCAGGTAATAGAACATCCCGTTCTGGGGCAGGTTTTCGATGGGATACTTGTAGTCGTAAACGATCACTTTACCTGGCTCATACGGATAGTTTTTAGCGCTGACGGGAATGCGGCTGCCGTTGACGATCAGCGCTGTTTCCACGTTAAAGCGGCCGATCAACACCTGGCCGTCGGTGGTCACAACCATCAACGGCCGCGTTGGATAGACGCCAGTAGCGCGGATGATTCCGTCCTCGACAAGCGTGGAAAGATGCTCGCCGGCGCTGCCGAAAAAGCCGCCGTTAATAACCACGTCCGCGCCCTCGCGACGGGCGAAACTGGAGGCTTCACGGCGGCGGGTTTTACCATCGTAGCGGTCCGCCGCGGCCGTGTACAGGCGTACCTGGGAGCCCGGGTCGATCTTCACCATATAAAGATGAAAATTGCTGTCCCGGTAGGCACTGGTTTTCTCGATCAGGCTAACCCCGGTAGCCAGTTGGATGGTCTGTTCCGAGCGCACGGAGGTGTAAAAGCGCAGGTAGTAGTTTTGTTGGTCGAAGCGGATCAACGGCTGGACCGGCAGGTTCAGGTAAAACCCCAGTTGCAGGTTGTCGCTGGACTGATACGTGCTGATCCGAGTCAGCAGGCTGTGATCGATCTCGGCCAACGCTGTTTTGACATCCTCCGGAACAACCAGCTTGCAACCCGTGAAGGTCAGCAGGTAACGGTCCGGATCAAAGCGGAATGCTTCAGTGTAGGCTGGCTTCGAATCGAATCCCAACCGGATATCCAGGAAATACTGCGAGTGGCTGACCACGATTTCACGTAACTCGGCCGCGCACGCGGGCCTTGCCATGGATACGATGCCTGCCGCCAATACAGCGCAGGTCAGAAGGAATGCCAGGCGTTTCACCATGCTAAGCATTGTATAGCAGACGCAGTAAATTCAACCCGGTTCACAGCAAGATTGCCATTATCAGTTAGCCACCAACTCGACTACCCCTCAGGCTTATCGCAAGGACCATGTGCGAAAGGCTAAGATAACTATCCTGAGCTACTTGCAGCGCAATGATTTTAGAACCGCTGTATACATGATATGTCATGGATGTCAATCAATAGTTTGATTTATCAGGTATAATGAGCCGTATCTAATAAGCTCTCAACAAGGAACTAGGTGATATGACGCGTACATCCTATATCATAGTCGTTATGTTACTGGGTCTCAGCATCGTAAGCCTGATCGCCTGCCAGGGCGCGCCGGGTAACCGCGTTGCCATTGATCCGGCAACCGATACCTCATTATCAACAAAGCACGTCGACCTGGCGAGCGCTTTGAATTCGGTGGATGCTGCCGGCGCTCTCGACGACCTTGATGCGGACCTGTACGCCCGCCTGAGCACTGAGCTGAAACAAGTGCTGATCGACCTCTACGGCGACGATCCGGTCGCCCGCCGCAACCGGCTGGCCGCCGCGGTACCCCCCAGCGACACCAGCCGGGCCTGGGCGCCGCAATGCACCAGCACGCTCAGCGGGGAGACGACGCTGTACTTCCGCGGACGCCATGTCGGTGACTACAACATGGACGGTTTGGTCAGCGTCAGCGATATCACTCCGCTGGGATTCCATTTCAACAAAAACGTCACGGTGGACGCCGATGGATTTCCGGCGGCAAATGACGATAACGAATGGGCCGCGGTCACGGACGGCAACGAGGACCTGCTCGTCGGGATCAGCGATATCACACCGATCGGCCAGAATTGGGACTCGCGCCTGCTGGGTTACCGCATTTACCTCGGCATCGCAGGCACCGACGAATCATTCTCTTGGGATACCGAATACCAGCCGAATCCGGACGACGCCGGGCTTCCCTACAGCCTGGCATTCAGCGACAGCCGCGAGCCGAGCCAGGTTCAGCTGTACTCGTATACGTTTACCCGGCCGGCGCTGAATCCCGGCGAGACTCTCTGGGCCCGGATTGTGCCCTTTGACGGAACCATCGAGGAAACCCCAACTGAACTTCCGGTTGTGGAGGGAGCCCACGCCCCGCAAAAGTGTCAGATCTGCCATGTTGTCACTGATTATTCGTTCCGGGAAGTGGCCAACAGCTGCCAGCTGTGCCATGCCACTCCGCCGGAGGGTGGCGGAGCCTGGACCGAAGCGCCGGGCATGCATAGCATGTGCCTGTCCTGCCATACCCAGCACGTTTTCACGATCGATCCGCCGGAGACGCCTTGCGGCCAGTGCCACAGCACCATCGCCAGCGCGGTGGCGGCGGCCAATATGCCGCAGTGCCTGGGGTGTCACGAAAACTCGCACCTGCCCAACAATTCGCCGGGCAACGCTGCCTGCACGACCTGCCACACTGAACCGCCGGGCATCCCGGGGGGCAACTGGGCCGATGCACCAGGCTCGCATTCCAACTGCGCGCTCTGCCACTCGGCGCACCAGTTCGCCGTCAGCGAGCCAAATGCGATTTGCGAGAATTGCCACGCGGATAAATACGGCAGCGGCCACGGCGACGGCAGCGACGAGTGCTTGAGTTGCCATGTGAGCCCGCATCTCCCTGACGATGAACCGTAAGCCGGGCGCGTCTTCGAGAGAAGCCAACCAGTTGGTGCAGCCAGCGACGGCTAGTACAGCATGCCGACCCAGATCTCGGAGCCGAGCTCGTTCTCCCAGGATAAAAAGGCAATGGTGGGTCGACCATCGACGATCGTGCTGTCAATGCCCATCGTCCCGGGTTGCCCCCAGATAACCTTCGGAGTTGTCCAGTCGGAACCGGTGGCGTCCGTTGCCGCGGCGTAGCACAGCACAGTATCAACTCCACCATGTACCAGCACCAAGCCTTCAAACAGCGCGGCCGGCCCGTCGCCGGTCACCAGCAGGCTGGTCAGCAGGCCGGGCTCAATGCCCAATGCCTCGTTAGCAATCGTAACGGGAGTGCCCCAGGCACTGCCCTGCGCATCGGTGGCCCGAACATACTTGACTGCGTTGTCGGTACGGTCCAGATAGCTGATTGCCGGATTGCCACCGACAACCTGAAGCGAGCTGTAAGCACCGGCGTTGTTGGTTCCGTCGACCACAACCGGGCTGGACCAGTCCGTGCCGGTGGCATCATTGGCCCGGTTGAAGACGAGCCGTTCGTCGTAGTAATCGACGTAACGGGCCAGACTGATCGCCGGGCGGCCGTCCACCAATGCCAGCGGGTTGAACTCGCCGATGTCCAGCAGGGACTCCACCAGCACCGGAGCCGCCCAGCCGCTGGGCGCCGTGACACCGTCGAAGCAGGTGTAATACACGCCGGCGGCACCCGAGCCGTTTTCCACGATCTCGTAGGCGATCGCCGGAACGCCACCAATATCTGCCAACGACACATTGTCCAACCACAAATTCTCGTCCACTTCCACATTGGCGGCCCAGTTACCGCCGGTAGCATCCTCGGCGGCGATGAACCTCAGCTGCGCCAGCTCAAGCCCCTCCTCGGTGATATAGGCGATCGCCGGCTTGCCACCGACAACCGCCAGGTCTAACGCGGCGAAGAACGGCACATCGTATGAGTGCAACAGCATCGGGGTATCCCAGGCCGTTCCGAAGGCATCCTGAGCCCTTAGATACATCAGACCGGGATCGCTGGCGGCCGCTTCAAAGGTATAAGCGATCGCCGGTCGGCCATCGATGTTTTGAAGCGTCACATAATCCAACCATTCAGTTGGTCCAACGACGCGCGTGAGGTGCCAGTAAGGATCCTCCGGATTGCCGAGCACTTCAATCTGGACAACGGCCTCATCCGTGCCGCCTTCGTAATCCGTAACCTTCAGCGTGGCGTCATACGTGCCGGGTTGATGATAGGTCCACCCGGTGACCGAATAGAAGCAGTGCTGTTTGAGGTCGAACGCCCCATCGCCGTCGAAATCCCACTCCAGCCACTGGATTCCCATGCCGCTGGAATTATCCGGGTCAGCCGACTCACTGGCATCGAACGTGACCGTCAACGGCGCGTTGCCGGTCAGCGGATCGGCGGTAAAGCTGGCGACCGGCGGCTCGTTAGTATCTATTTCGAAGTAAACCAGGTTCGTCTCCTGGCCCGTCGCATCGCGGGCGAACACGACGCATTCGCCGGCCGCGAGCAGGCTGAGCTCGGCCGGATTGGACCAACTCACAAACACCGCGTCGCCCGGGCTCACCAGCCACTCCAGCTCAGCGGGATCGATGGGATCGCCCGTGCCGCCGGGCTGATCCAAGGCTTCGAAGCTGAGCTCCTGTGCCCACCCTTCAAGCATCAGGCCAAACGGCGATTCTTCGGTGCCTGAACCGTAGACGGATTCCCAGTTAGTGTCCTCAGGATCTGGCACTAAGGACAGGTTACGCTCAGCCAACACTGTGTATTCCGCCCGGGCCAGGGAGAGGCTGCCGTCGTTGTAGGTCACGCGCACTTGTGCGTGATACGAACCGGCGTCTTCGATCACGGTTGTATAGGTCTGCTCCGGTCCGCCGCCCACGAAAGCGCCATCCCCCTCGGCATCCCACTCATAGGCGACGATGCTCTCGGTAGCCTGGCTGGCACTGGCGTCCAAGGTGATCTCCAGCGGGTAGACGCCCACCGGCGGCTGGACCGCCAGCACGGCGCGGCCATCCAGGTAGTCCGCCAGCGTCAGGCCGTCCAGCACCCACTGATCATCGCCGGTGAGGACGACCGCCAGCAGCATGTCGTCCGCCGCGCCCAGCCGGTCCGCGACATCGGAGATGCTCAGTGCCTGGCCGGCGGGCGTGGTGCGCCATTCCCAGTAGTCGCCGGCGACATTGGCCACCCCGACAAACAGGTCGCCCCAGTCCCAGGCGGCCGCCCAGTCCAGCGACAGGACCACCTCGTCGGCATGCTCCGCCACGCTGAAGCGATAGTAGGCAAAGGCCAGGTTGTAGTGCCCGGTCAGCGGATCGAAATCCGGCAGGAATTGCGCCTGGCCGGAAGAGAGGTTGACGTTGGGGTGAATCAACTCGGTGACACAGTCTTCCGCCGTCAACTCGCGATCGAACGGCGCCGCGGATATCAGCTTCAACTCACTCGGCGCCGGCAGGCTGAAGACACCGGTCTGCACCGACAGGTCGGCCTCGTTGGCCTCCTCCGGTGCCAGGTTCCGCCCGGTTTCCGGCGACGGCCCCCCGCAGCCCAAAGCCAGGCAGCAAAACACGCAAATTTCAATAGCACACGCGAAAACGCTGGATAACCGCATCCGCTACACTCCCAACAACACAATAGTCCCAGTTAATTATGCCCGGACTAGCTACGCGGGCAGTATACCGCTTTATCAACTTTTGAAGGTTACCAGTATCGTGTCAACTTCAGGAGACACTTGGCTGGTTTCCCGCTCTTGCTATAATCCATGCCAGTACGGGACCGCCGTGCTGGATGAGGAGGAAGCCTGTGGCCGAGACAATGAACCTGTCCCATGATGAACTACGCGAACTGGCGCGCACGATCCGCAAGGACGTGATCATGATGACCAATACCTCGAGTTCCGGCCACCCCGGCGGACCGCTCTCGGCCGCGGATTACTCCGCCGCGCTGATCGCCAATTACCTGCGGGTAAGACCGGCCGAGCCCTACTGGCCCGAGCGCGACCGCTACGTGCTGAGTAACGGCCACTGCTCGGCGCTGATCTTCTCGATGCTCTCGCGCCGCGGCTTCTTCGACCCCGGCTACCTGCTGACCTTCCGCTCCACCCCAAGCCGCCTGCAGGGCCATCCCAATTGCTGCAAGCTGCCGGGCGTCGAGGTCGGCGCGGGCAGCCTGGGCCAGGGGCTTTCGGTCGCCCACGGCATGGCGCTGGCGGCCAAGCTCGACGGCCAGGACACGCGCGTGGTGGCCAACGTCGGTGACGGCGAAATGCAGGAAGGCAACATCTGGGAGGCGATCATGCACGCCGGCCACCGCCAGACGGACAACCTGATCATGGCGGTGGACTGGAACGACGCGCAGATCGACGGGCGCGTCAAGGACGTCAAGCGCCTCGACCCGGTCGACGACAAGCTGGTCGCGTTCCACTGGAACGTGCGCTGGGCCGACGGCCACGACATGGGCGAGGTCTGCGATGCCTGGGACTGGGCCTGGGGGCAGCTGGGCAGCGGCAAGCCTTCGGCGATCCTGTTCAAGACGATCATGATGAAGGACGCCGGCGAAAAATACGAGGACATCCCCGGCTGGCACGGCCGCCCGCCCAAGGACGATGAAGCACTGGAGATCCTTAAAAACCTCGGCTACAACTACTCCAGCATCGAGGAGGCGCGCGCGTCATACGGCGAGCCGGTCTACACCGGCCAGATCCCGCCGAAGATGTCCGCCGCCTGGGCCGACGTGGTCAAGGCCGAGACCTGCGAGATCGTACGCGGGGGATAACACATCACGGTATAAGGTTGGTCATCCCGGCGGGAGTTTATCCGCCCCGCAGTTCGCGCTGCTCCTCGATCAACGCGCGCACCTCGTCCGTGCCGGCGACTTCGGGTGTTTCCCCCCAGCGGTTCGCCGTACTAAGGTCCGCGCCGGCCTGGCACAGGAGCGTCACGGTGCTGATGTAATTCCCGGCCGGATTGGTGCAGTGCCGGCTGCCGTGCGCCGCCCAGTACAAAGGTGTAGCGCCGAAATCCTCGCAGAGCAGGTTGTGGTTGGCGCCGTGTTCCAACAGCACGCCGGCGTTCATCGCCCAGCCGTGCCAGCAGGCGATGTGCAGCGGGGTGCCGCCGTGCAGGCCGCGCGTGTGCACGTCCCAGCCCACGGTTAACAAGAGCCGCAGCGTGCGCGTGCGATCCAGCGCCGCCACCTCGCAGATCAAGGAGCGGTCCTCGCGGCCCAGGTTCTTGACGATGCCCGGCTCGCTTCTGACGATCCGCTGGGCCTCCGCTTCGTCGTCACCGCAGCAGGCGGCGGTCAGCCGTTCGGCCGGCGTCAGCTCCTCCACCTTGGCCCCGTGCGCCTCCAGCAGTTCGCAGGCCGCCCGGTTGCCGCGTCGCGCCGCCAGCCGCCAGGCCGTCATCCCATCGGCGCGCTTCTGGGCGGGATCGGCACCGTGCTTCAACAGCAGCTCCACCGTCGCCGTGTCCTGACCCAGCCCGCAGGCGCGCATCAGCGCCGATTCGCCTTCCGGCCCACAGGGCGTGTTCGGCTCCGCGCCGTGCTCCAAGAGCCAGGCAATGCCCTGGCGCGAGCTGGTGTAGAGCGCCTTGTTGTCCAGGTGCCGCAGCAGGAAGTAAAGCGTCGTCGTATTCCAGACCGGGCTTTTCACCGAAACATCCACACCGTACTTGAGCAACAGCTCCAGGCACTCGGTGAACATGTGCTCGGCGGCGTGCGGCAGGCTCTCGCCGTCGTTGGGATCAGCGCCGGCCTTGAGCAATAACTCGGCTAGCTCCGGATGGTTGGCATAACCCGTCGCGCCGAGAAGCGCCGTCAACCGTGCGTCGGGCCAGGCCGGATCCACCCAGGACTCGTTGGCATCGGCGCCGTTGTCCAGCAGGTGATGCGCCGCCACGCGGATCCCCTGGGCCCGGCCCCCGCCCAGCTTGTGCAGGTGCGAGTAGCAGCAATACAGCAACGGCTCCCAACCGCGGTAGGGGCAGACGCGGCTGCCCAGCGCCGGGTTTTCCTTGATCAGCGTAGCGACTGCTTCGCTGTTACCGCAGGCGCAGGCCAGCCAGATGTTCTCGCCGGACAGCCGGCGGTGCTCATCCAGCAGCGCTTGGGCTTCTGCCAGCCGGTCGTTAACCGCGGCGTCCAGCAAACGTTCCCCGGGATCGACAATCTCAGCAACAGCACCGTCCATCTCTTGGGCCATGCAAAATTGTACCCCGACCGGGGGAACTGTGGTTTATTCCCGCGGGCCGTCCGCCACTAATCCTGTTTCTTCGCCAACAGCTCCTTGTAATGGACCAGATGCGGCTTGAGGCTGTTGATCGACTCCGCCCAGAAGTCCGGCTTGGTGATGTCGGCGCCGATGCTCTTCAGCGCCACCTGCTCCGCCGTGTCGCTGCCCGTCAGGCGCAGGAAGTCCTCGTACTTGGGCAGGAACGACGGGCCTTCCTTCGTGAACAGGTTGAACAACGCCCGGGCCAGCAGGAAGCCGAAGGTGTAGGGGAAGTTGTAGAACGTCACGCCGGTGATGTAGAAGTGCAGCTTCGACGCCCAGAACATCTCGTCCTCGCTGCCGGCGAGCATCGCGTCGCCCATCACCTTCTGCTGCGCCTCGACCATCAGCTGCTTCAGGCGGGAGACCGAGACCTCGCCTTTCATCCGCTCGTCGTGGAACGCCTTCTCGAACTCGAAGCGCACGGTGATGTCCAGCAGCAGCGTCGCCGAACCGCAGAGGTCGGCGTCGAGCATCAACAGCTTGGCGTCGTCGCTGACGTCGGCGTCTTCGTAGATGCCCTGGGCCAGGATGTGCTCGGCGAAGATCGAAGCGGTCTCGGCCAGCGTCATCGGATACTCCTGGGCCATCGGCCGCAGTTCCTTGAGCAGGTGGCCGTGCCAGGCGTGGCCAACCTCATGCGCCATCGTCGTCACGTCGGAGAGCGTGCCGTTGAAGGTCATGTAGACGCGCTGCTCACCGGTGACCGGCGAACCCGTGCAGAATGCGCCGGGGCGCTTGCCCGGCCGCACCTCGGATTCCAGCCAGCGCTTGTTCAAAAAGCCCTGGTAATACTTGGACAGCTCGGGATAAGCGGTATCGAAAGCCCGTGTGACCATCGCCGTGCCCGCGGGCCAGCTGTAGCCGGAGGTGTCACCCTTAAGCGGCAGCGGCGCTTCGCGCTCGAACCAGTGGATGCCGCTTCGACCCATGAAACCGGCCTTGGCGCGGAAGATCTCGCGGGCGACATCGATGTTGGCGTGGATCGCTTCGTACATCGCGTCGAGCGTCTCGCGGGTGATGTTGCTCTGGAACAGCGCCTTGTAGAGATAGCTGTCGATGCCGCGGTATTTGTTGAGCGTCAACCGGTTGCCGGCGATCGCGTTCAGGGCGGCGGCGCAGACATCCTCGATGCCCCGCCAGGCCTTGTTGCCGCAATCGAAGGCCGCTTTGCCGACCTCGCGATCGACATGCGACATCAGCGACCGCCACTGAGAGATCGGGGTGCGTTCGCTGCGCCCGTCGGGATAAACCATATCGAATTCCAGCTTGCCGGTCACGGTGTCGTAGAGCCGGCCCCAGGAGTGGAAGCCGTCGACCGCCAGGTCGGTGGCCAGCTTCTCCTGGTCGTCGGACATCGTATGCTGCGCGCGCTCGCGCGTCTTGCGCAGGGAGTGCTCGGCGCCCTGGAGTTTTTCGCGAGCCAGGAACTGCTCGAAGATCTCGTCGCTGACACCCTTCAACCCGCGCAGCACGTCCACGTCGAACTTGCCGTACTCGGCGACCAGCCGGCCCAGCAACGCCTCTTCCTGCGCGTAGCGCTCATCGGTGGCGTCGGCACTGCTTAGGCAACCGACATAAGAAAAGATGTGGCTTAAGCGCGCTTCCAGGTTCTCGGCCTTGAGGGCCAGGGCCTCCCAGGCCTCCATGGTTTCCGCTGACAACGGCGCCAGCTTGGCGGCCGCCGCCTGCAAGTCCGCGATATCCGCTTCCAGCTGCTTCTTAAACTCGAGCATCTCGGGACCGTTGAATGCGGGGAAATAGCTCGACAGATCCCAGGTTACGCCTTTCTTCTCACTCATCGCTGCATCGGCCATTGTTACTGCTCCTCAGACACGTTGATTTGCGCGGGAATCCGCATGGATAAGGGAGGAGCTCCAGTCAAGATTGCCTTCCCGTTCACCCGCGCCACGACGCCGCCAGCAAGTATGCATACCGGTATCGCGGCGTCGAGAACCAGTATAGCGGCTGGGCGGAATTCGCGATACACAAGCGCAGCCAAGACTGAATGTTGGCGGACATGTATGGAACTACCTGCGATGCTGGCGCGCGAGGCGCGCATCAGCGTGCGCTTGTGCGCCGGGCCGGTGACCAGGATTAGCAATCATTCCACCGGCTGAACAGCTCCAAAAACCAACCCTCTTTTAATTGAATCGATTGCTCGGACTCAAACCGCGCTTCCAGCGCCAAGCGGATTAACGGAGCCGTATAGATATAGCCGTGATAAATGTGCGACTCGCCGCGCGTATGGTTGACGGCTTCCGCGCGATAGCCTCCCTCGGCTGGATCGTAACCGACAAACCGGCGCGAGATCCGCTCCGGCGCTTCGTGCGCAACCAGCTCCGGCGGCTCGCTGTCATATTGCAGCCGGCGGATGCCGTCGTAGATTTCCAGCACCAGCCTGCCGCCCGGCTTGAGCGCGGCATACGCCAGCTCGCGAAACCGCGGAAAGCGCGGCGGCGGGAAATCCAGCAGCGCATTGCCGAGGCAAATCACCAGATCGAAGGCGGCGGTTTCGCCTTCGTACTCCAGCACGTCCGCTTGGATGAACTCCACGGCCGATCCACGGGCCCGGGCCTCCGCCCGGCCCATTTCCAGCAGGGCCGAGGACTGGTCGACGGCAATCACGCGACAACCGGCGTCTTCCAGCATGAACGCGGCGGCCCCCGCCCCGCAGCACAGATCCAGCACGCGCAGGCCCGGCTTAACCAGCGGCAGCAGCTGCGCCATCAGCGGCTTTAAAGACTCGGTGCGGTTGGCGACGGTGAACTCCTCGATCGCCCAGCCAAACACCGGGATGTCATCAGTAGCAGTCATAGCCGATCGAGTATAGCCGCCAGTGCATTACGTTAAAATGAGTTGCCGGCCCGTGGGGGAGCAAACGGGCGGGCAGGAGTGTAAGCATGGGGGATCACCGCCGTAAAGGCTTGATGCTTGTATTTAGTCTGCTGCTGCTCGGGCTCGTCCCGTACCTGGGAGGCTGCGGCGGAACCGGCCACCAACCCGTACCGCCAGCCGAACCAGTACCTTCAGTGCCGGGGCTTGCCTGGCCGCCGCCCGAGACCGGGCGCCTGGTGTCCGCGCACGAAAACATTGTCTTCGGCTGCGAGTGGTCGGATAAAAGCGACAGCGCCGCGAGCAGTGGCTATAGCCTGCAACTGACGGGGGGCGGAGCGCTGCCTTGGGCGCTGTTCAGCCTCGACGGCCTGGGCCCTGAGAATGAACTAACGCGAGTCACCGTCAGTTATTCCGAATCACCGCTGTCCACCGGCGATGGGACGCAGCTGTTCATCGGGCTGGCCGACTATGACCAGCAAGGCTGGGCCTGGTTTAATCCCGTGCTGTCGCCCTGGTCCCAGGAGCTGAGCAATCCCGCGGATTACCGAAGCCCCACCGGCCAGGCGCACGTGGCCGTCGTGCTGGTTGGGCCGGGCACCGCGTCGGTCGGCGCGCTCAACTTCACGCTCGCGGGCGACCTGCCGACCGTGCCGGAGAACCTCAGCGCCGATCCGACCGGCGTCGGGGCCGTCGATCTGAGCTGGGACAGCGCTGCCCATGCCAGTGGCTACAACGTCTACCGCGACGACGCGCCCGGCTTGCCCGAGCCGCAATTGCTCAATGCCGAACCGGTGGTAGAGACAGCCTACAGCGATACCCTCACCAGCACCGGTAAGTATTATTACTACTACGTGACCGCCACGGGCCTGGCGGAATCCGCGCCCAGCGCGCCCGTCGACATCTGGGCTCACGAGGTGGAGTACCCCGCCCCCGAGAACCTGCGGCTGACGGAGAAGACCACGACCAGCCTGACCTTCGGCTGGGACCTGGAGGGATCGAACCCCGGGGCCGGCTACTACCTGTACATCGCCACTACGGCGGATTTCCGGATCGATGACGACGAGACCGAGCGCCTGCTGGTCGGCCCCTGGGCGTCGGACTTCGAGCTGAAGTCATTCCAAGGCGCGCCCCTGGAGACGGGGGTAACCTACTTCGCCAAGGTCTGCATCCGCAGCTCAGGCAACAAAACCGGACGGCTGAGTAACGAGGCCGCCGGCCAGCTGGGCGATTACTGGGACTTCAGCGATATCGAGATGATCGATCGCGGCGAGGTACCGCTCAAGGCGGTCAAGACCGACGGCGGTTTCGCCTGTGCCTATTACGACGGCATCGCGGTCAACCTGGCGGTGTCGACGGGTGCGGGCTGGCAGGCCGAGACGCCTCTGCCGGCGGTCGGCGAGCTGCTCTACGCCGTCTATCTCGATCTGGCTTACGCCAACGGTGTCTACCTGCTGGTGGCGATGGACAAGGCCGCCGGCGACGCCTGGGCCGCTTACGGCGCGCCGGGCGCCTGGACGCGCGACCGCGTGCACGGCGACGGCGACACCACTCTTTTGCACATCGAAAGCGGCTTCCACATCATCTGCGCGGCCTCGGCCACCGAGCTGGCGGTGCTGCACCTGCTGGACCAACCGCCCCCCGACCAGCCGACGATGACGCTGCACACGCGGCCGATAGCGGGCGGAAGCTGGAGCGACTTCTACCTGCGCACCTTCGACATGTCGGAGAACCCATACACCCTCGCGCCGCTGCATTGCCTGGCCTATCGTAATGGTGACCTGTATTACCTGCACAACGACGGCTTTGAAAGCGGGCTGTTCTTCACCAGCCGCAACCTGGGCTGGGATTTCACCGACACCGACATCCGCACCGGCGACTACAAGTTCCTGGCCCAGCCCGACCTGGCCTGGTTCGACGGCGGCTGGCGGGCGATCTCGCTGGACAACTATCCGGACCGTCGCGGGCTTTACCTGTTCAGCGGGGATGAAACGAGCTACCCCTGGCAGATGGAGCCGCTGACGCCGATCGGCGATTACATGGGGTATAACGCGCGCCTGGACGCCGACGGAGACGAGGCCGCCGTGGTCTATTACGGCGATGGGATCTACCACCTGGCGCTCTACTCCAATAACTGGCTGGCCGAGGACCTGTACGTGCCGGGCGTCGCCGAGCTGGGCGACAGCGTCGACGTGCTGCTCGACGGCGGGGAGATCTACCTGTTCTTCCGCGACCAGGCCACGGGCGAGATCAAGGTCGCCCACGGCGTGCCGCCGGAGTAGGGGTGCCGGCAACCAGGTTGTGGATTGTACTGATGGGGGGCAAACTGGGCGGTACTGGATTCGAACCAGTGACCTCCACGATGTCAACGTGGCGCTCTAACCAACTGAGCTAACCGCCCAAAATACAAGGCGGCGACCGGAATCGAACCGGTGATGGAGGTTTTGCAGACCTCTGCCTTACCACTTGGCTACGCCGCCAAATTAGCCCCTAAGGCTGGGTTGGTAATTCTAACATCGCCGGAGCGCAGGGTCAATCAAGCAAGCTTTATCCGCGCATAATAATCCGCGCAGTAAAAATAGACACCCCCGGGGTCGGGCCGGGGGTGTCATTGAGTCCAGGACTCACTCGGAAGTTAAGGAGTTATTCGTCATCCTCGCCGCGCTCGGGCATACCCACCGCGGTATCCACCATCGGCGCGATTCCGCCGCCGCCCCAGGGGCCGCCGCTGGTGCCGATCTCGTACAGCCAGAAATCCATCGACGGATAGAGGCTGTCCACCCAGATGCGGATGTACAGATCCTCATAGCCGTCCTTCTGGATCAGCACGTTGTATTCCGTCGGGATCAGCACCGCCGCGTAGGCGCCGTTGTCCTCGCTAAGCACGTGCTGGAACCAGCCGCCGTACTCATTGTTGACCGGTGTAAACACCAGATCGGCATTGACCACACCGCCGTTGGTGCTGCCGTTGATCACATGCCCGCCGTAATTGATCGTCGTCGGTTCGGCCGGCGTGTAATGGTCGATCACCAGGTTGATCGTTGCCGTACCGCCGTCGGTGATCTCGGTATCCTCGCTTCTGGTCAGGTAGCCGGACTTGTAAGCGCTGATCGTCCAGGTGCCCGTCGGTACGTTTTCAATCAGGTAATGGCCGGTTTCGTCGCTATAGGTAAACGGGTCGACGTTGGGCTGGGTCGCATTGACCAGGCAGTCCGGAACCGGATTGCCGTTTTCATCGACCACCGTGCCCTGCACCGCACCCACCGGAACATTGGCCACTACAATCGGGAACACATTATCGGTCGGATTCTCGACGATCTCGAGGTCGGCGCTGTAGGGCAGGTGACGGTAGGCGCTGGCAAACACATAGTAGTAGCCAGCCGGGACATCTTCGAAGTTAAAGGCACCGGTCTCGTCGGTCACGGTGCTGTAGTAACCGGTGAAATAGTCCGCTTGCGAGGTGCCGCGGTTGGCCTGCTGGTTTTCCCAGCGGAACCGTTGCATCAGCGCGTTGTCCACGCCGGATCCGCTGTCCGTCGTGCCAGCCTGGGGAGTACCCGTAGCGCCGTTGAGCGTATCCGCCGCTTCCTCCGCCCAGTCGTCCCAGCCGCCGCTGCCGCCGGCATCGTTGGTTGAAGGCGGCGGCGGGCTGTCAAAGGTCTCCCAGCTTGCCCGACTTTCCTCGGCCACATCGTCCATTCCCATGCCGCCGGGTACCGCCATGTCGAACGGGATCACGTCGTAGCTGCCGGCATAGATAAACTCGACATAGGCGCCGGCCACCGGCGCGCTGTTCTCGTCGACGACTGTGCCGGAGATCGAGGTCTCCACGTAGGCGTCCATTGTCAGGTTCAGCACCAGCGTGCCCTGGCGGCCCTCGATGTATTCATAATGATTGCCGTTGAGGTAGCCGTCGGCATAGAAATCGAGCCAGACGCTGTAGGCCACAATCTCGTCCTCGAACTCGAAGCTGCCGTCGGCAGCCGTCGTGGTTTCTAAGTACTGCGGCTCGTACATATAGGCCGCCACCGAGGCGTCCTTGTCGTCATCGCCCTCCCAGTCATCCGGGTCTTCCTCGTACCACACCGGGTTGGCCGTGGGACCTTGGCTGTTTGACTCGGCGGAGTCCACCAATACCTCCACGTCAGCGTAGGCAATGTCATCGTATACCGCCGGCTCGGGCATGCCGCACCAGCCGGTGTCGGCGAACAGCGAAACCGTCGCGCCGGCGACCGGTGCGCTGGTCTCACTGTCGAGGATGACGCCGCGCACGATCACGCCGTCGCCGGGCTTGATCACGTTCTTCGGCACCAATGAAAGGTGCTGGACTACATCGATGCCCTCGGGGATCGAAATCGACGCCGCTTCGGGGTAGTAGCCGCTCTTGGAGGCCAACAGCTGCCAGTCGCCCGCCGGCACCGTGCCAAAGTTGTATTCGCCGCTGATGTTGCTGCTGGTGAACAACAGCTCGCCCCACGAGGAATACAGCGTCAGCTCAACATCACCTAATGGGTCGGCATTGACGTCGTCATAAACATGACCCGACAGGGTACCCGGTGTGGCCCCGGGATTCGGATTCGTGCCCGGCTCGGTTCCGCCCGGCACTGTCAGCCCGAAGTTATCGCCGAATTTCAGGACCAGGTCCGTGTCTTCGGCGGGCACCACGTCGAGATTGCCCAGCACCAGGCCATCGCGGCCCACGCTGATCTCGTTGGTAGCGGTCACGCCGTTGGGGAAGGCATTCGCGGTCAGCGAGAACGTGCCGTTGGCATCGCTGGTCACACCGGTGGCGCTGCCCTCGACGCGTACCGCCAAACCGGCCATCGGGGCTCCCTGGCTGTCCAAAACCTGGGCCGTCAGTCGCGTGAAGTTCACGGGCGGATCCGTCGTGCCGCCTCCGCAGGATGCAGCCACCAGGCCGATAAGTAATACCAGTATCAGCATACAAAGCCGATTGCTCATTGTCAGCTCCTCTCCCGCAGCCTCCCATCCGGCGCGGGTATTCAAAACTTACCACGACTCTTGGTTACCCACCAGTATTCTATCCGGTCTACAGAAAATGTTGGGTACCAGTCGGCGATGTTTTTCGGGTAGCCGGTCTGCAGTCGTTTTTACCGTTCACGCAACACTCGGCGGCAGTTGAACTGCATTACTGAATGAAACTAATTCCAGTCCGAACGGCTCTATGACTGGTGAAGCTTAAGGCTCACCAGACTATCAAGGAAAGGACGGAGGTGTGTTATGTACCGGTCTGGAGCCACAATTGTATTAGTCATTTCGATCCTGTTAGCCGGATGCTCCGGCAGCAGTGAGATTGCAAAAAGCCTTTACGGCGCAACGGCAACCAGTCCCAGCCAACCGATCGTCTCAAGTGATCTGCCGGCACTGCCGCAATCCTCGCGGCAGGCCAGCGCCGTGGGCTACGTGGCTGGATTCCTGGCCAGCGAGACATCGGCGACGGGTACCAGCCCGGCGGCAGGGAACATGCTGGTGATCGAGCCAGCCAGCGAGGCCTGGGCCTGGGCGATGTACTGCTACACGCCACCCGCGACGGACTATGTAACGGGACTGGAACTGGAGATGCACGAGTTGAGCGGCGGCTACTGGCTGGGACTGGCCAACTACGCAGCGGACTGCTGGGAATGGCGCGGACCCTATTCGCAGGAGTTGACGCAGGAGATCGCGTTGCCCGCGGACACCTCGGCTTATCTCAGCCCGGCCGGTTCGCTGGCCTGGCTGGTGCTGGTCGAGGCCGGCAGCCGCGCGCGCGTAGCCTGGAGTAAGGTGACCGCCGACCGGATCACCTACATCGACGTAACAGACATCGGACGAATCGCGGTGCGGGTAAACGAGCCGGCTACAGCTCGGTTCCCGATGGCCAGCGCACCGGTGGTGGTGAACATGGGAGCGTTTCTGATGGAGCCCGAGGGCTTCACCGTGCCGCTGCCCGTGCAAGACGTCGGCTGCGTCCAGGTCAGCTATCTCTGGCCGGGCCTGAGCGATTCGCGCACGGGCGCCGCCAGCGCAGGTGATTTCGATTACGGTGGCGAAGACTGCCTGGTTGCCCTGCGCGACGTGCTCAAATTCGCCTGCGGTACGCTGACCGATGTGGACGGCAACACGATCGGCGACCTGTGCACGCATACCGTGGATACAGCAAACGTCGGCATGTACGGCTTCAGCCATCCGGGCATCATGGCGATCAACGTAATGGCCATGTACGGCGCCGAGTTGACCGGCGTGAGTTATTTCGTTGGCGGGGAGAACCCCACCGAACCGGCCGTGATCGCCAAGGAACTGGGCTACTGGGACGCGGACGATAACGCGGTGCTCAATGATTATTACGAGTACCCGGCCGATTACGCTGCCGACAAGCTTAATGTCTTCCTGGATCCGCTGCGCTGGGAGATAACCACCGAGTACCCCGCCGGGCGGCCCTACTGGACCAGCCACACGGACTACCGGTTTTACACCGCCGACTCGATTCCGACGATCTTCGGCGACCGTGCCTACAGCCCCGAACTGATCTGCGAGTTGATCGATAACGGCGAGTTGGACGTGGGCGACTGGCCCAGCGGAGTGGGCAATCCGCTCGAGGTTTGCTTCGGCTGGGAGGAGCGCTCGACCATCGGCTATAACCCGATCCTGGGTTACTACTGGAACCACTTCGATCTGCTGGCCGCGAACACGCCGGACTTCAAAGTGATGCTGGTCTTCGCTGCGCGGGACCATGTCCAGCCGCTGCCGGACAAGCCGCATATCCACCAGGCCTGGGATGGCTGCCGCGACAACGGCCTCTGGGTGCGGCTGAACCCAGACCGGGCCTACGTCGTGGCGATCGATTCCGCATTTGATAATTCGGTGTTTCCCGACAACGCGGCCAACGACGAACCCGTCGACTGGCTGAACATCGAAAACTGGGCCTACCCGAACATTTTCGCCGGCAGCGAAACCAAGACCAAAATCTCACTGGCGGCGGTGGCGGAAATGGCTGATCGTGTCCGCTTCAACGACTGGAGCGAGAACCTGGCGGCCGTGCTGAACTGACAACCTTGAAGCAAGCACTTCATACTAAACATGACAGGCGGGTGCCAACCCGCCCTGTTTTTAGTAGCCGGATAACGCGCCGGCGCTTACCCGAACGACGGCGCGTATCCGATAGGAACTTTACCAGCGCATTTTGAACTTGGATGCCGCGGCCGGGCCAAATGTTGCGCGCCAGCTCAGCTATCCAGCGAAGCCGAACTGCGGTACTCCACCCCATCGACCGTATAGCAGTCCGGGCCGGGATCTTGGATGACTTCCGCAGCGCAGTCATCTTCGTGCTTGCCGAAACTCCAGCTCAGCCCCAAACCGAATTGCCAGCCGTCCGTGCTCAAGGTATAAGGCTGGCCGGCGCCCAGCAAAGTATTGAAGGTGTTGTCGGCGGAGGAACTTCGCGTCACCTGCGGCGTGTAAACCGCTCCCGTGACCAGGCTGACCTGATCATCAAGCTTCTGCTCCCATCCGGCCGTATAGTGCCATTCGCTGATCGCCGGATACAAAGGATTGAGCGTGTGATCGGGCACCGGCGACTCCGCATAGTTCACGCCAAACCGCCAGATCTGGTTATTCGTGCCATCGGGCCGGTATTCCGCGCCACACGCGAAAACATCCTGGTTGCTCCAGCCCATCGCCAGCGTGAATGGATCGCCCTGGGACGGGATGAAGCTGACCTCCGACGAGCCCTCACCCCACAGTAACCGCCGGTATTCCGCCAGCGCGGTCCATTCAGTGCCCAACTGCTGACTGATGCCCACCCCGTACTGCTCGGGGAACTGGAAACCTTTCACGCTCGTGCCGGGAATCTGCGCGGGAGCCTGCTGCGGCTGGGTCGGCGGCACCTGCAGCACGCCGTCGTGAATATCGAGGTGCGTCCGGCTGCGCCAATATGCGCCGAGTACGGTATCTTCGGATGCGCGATGGTAAATGCCGGCGCGTAAAGCCCACCCATCACCGGATAGGTTGCCGAGGCTGAATCCCAGTGTCTGGCCGAGCATGTTGTAGGCCTGGAAATCGGCGCTGCCGTTGGTGTAGTGCAACGAAGCGCCGATTGACGTGTTATCGCTAAGCTTGTAAGCCAGCCCCGGCGCGAAGAGCACGAAGCGGACCTTGGTGCTGGTCCGGTCGGTCAAACCGGCGGGGCTGCCGAGCACGCTGAGATCGTAAGCATGCACGCGATAGGCGGAATTAACGGCAGTAAACACGCCCGCGCCCCAGGCAAACCTGTCGCCGACCGGTTCGGCGTAGGCCAGATTGGGCAAAACATAACGCTCCTTCTGGCCGAGGCCGTTGAGCGCACCGCTGTAATCCAGCGAGGATCCCCAGACGCGCAGATCGCCATATAACTCGGCCCGGTCCAGAAAAGCCAGCGCCGCGGGATTACCCATCAACGCGCCGGCTTCCGGCTCGGCGGCAATGAAAGTACCGCCCCGGGACAGCTGGCGCACGGTAGATCCGATGTCTTCAATGCCATTGTTGGCATAGGTGGGAACCGATAGCAGCAGCAAAACGCCACTTACCGCGGCAATAAAACCGGCCAATCCTCGCATGCTTTCCTCCACATCGACCAGCCGGACGGACCGGCTTCACCTACAGCATCAGCTTGTTGCTGTCTGGTTAATTTAATCCATGCGAATCGGCATCACAATGTAAGTAAAGGCCGGATCGCGCGGGCTGGTGATCATCACGGGGCTGACTTCGCTGGTCCAATTGAGCGTGATCTGTTCGCCGCCCAGGACCTTGAGCACGTCGATCAGGTAGCGCGGGTTGATCGCAATCTTGATATCTTCGCCGTTGATTTCCGCTTCCAGTTCCTCGTGGCCCTTGCCGTAATCACCGCCGTCGCTGGTCAGGTTGACGATCTCGCCCTGGGTTTCAAGATAGCCGACCGGGTTCTGGTCCTTCTGCTTGCAGACCAGAAGCACGCGGCCCAGCGCGTCCATCAGCTCCTCGCGCCCGACGTGAACCTTGGACGAGATGTCCTTGGGAATCACGCGCTCGTAAGGCGGAAACTTCACGTCCAACAGCGAAGAGACCAGCAACTGGTTGCCGAACTTGAAGAAGACCTGGTTGCTGTAATGGAAGACTTCGACCGTCGCTTCCTCGTCGTCGGGCAGCATGCGCTCCAACTCCTCGGCCACGCGCACCGGCAGCAGCAGATCGCGCTCGATATCGTTGGCGCTGAGACCGTCGTTGCGCTTGAGCGCCAACCGATGGCCGTCGGTGGCGACGATGTCGAGACGATTGTCCTTGAACGAGAAGAAAACGCTGTTGGTGTAGTGCACGGCTCCCGTGGCGGAATCCTTGACCGCGGAAAAACTCGTCTGCAGCAAGGAGCGCTTCAGCATGCCGCACGGCAAGACAACCAGCCGGTGTTCGTTGTAGTCCGGCAGGTCGGGATACGTGTCGTCCCACATTACAGTCAGATCGTAACTGGATCGACCCACGCTGACGTTGAGCTGGTTGTCGCGCAACTCCAGCGTGATGTCTTTCTTCGGCAACCGGCTGGTCAGCTCGGAAAGCAGCTTGGCCGGAATCAGCGTGCGGCCGGGTTCGGCGCCGCTGATTGCCACGTTACGGCGGATCGTAAATTCGCCGTCCGTGCCGGTCACGGTCAGGTTGTCCGGCTCGGCGACGAACTTGACGTGAGTCAGCAGAGGATTGACACTCCGCGTGGATACAGCCTTATTGACCGCGGATAGTGTGCCCGCCAGCAATTCCTGGTTAATAACTACCTTCATGCCTATCTTCTCCCAAGGTATTCCCCACCAAAACCGCCTGCCCCACCTCTGTGTGCGATTATAGCATTACAGAACGCCGGTTGGCAGCCGCAATCTATCCAAGTTTTCGCTATAAACAGGCTGATGACTTGTTGATGGCTGGTGATGAAATGCCGTCGCTGTATCCGCATTGGTCAACTTTGCGCACATTCCGCTCGATTGTTGCTGCAGCCCGCGTTGACCAACCGCACGGTAAAACACCGGCAATCAAAACCTCGTCCGGTTATAATCCTGTTCCTGGAGCAGGTTGAGCCAAGTTGTTCACACTATCCAAAGGACTATTAAGGCTATCTAGGTATTAAAAAGTATGAAGGAAACCAGAACAGAAAAACCGCAGGCCGGTGTGGAGAACGGCTTGTTCGAGCAAATTATCAATGATCCACAAATCCAGGCTTTCCTGGCATTGGCGGATGAGCATCTGGGTGTCATCGGCTATACCGAGCATGGTGCCCGGCACGGCAGCCGCGTTGCCAAGTGGGCCGGTTCGATTTTACACGACCTGGGGCATTCGTCGGAAGAATGCTCCTTGGCCCGTATTGCCGGCTACCTGCACGACATCGGCAATTTCATCTGCCGCGAGAATCACGGGCAGACCGGCGCCACGCTGCTTTATCCCCTATTGTGCAAGTACCCGATGACTGAACGCCAGCTAGGCCTGGTACTCAGCGCCGTCGGCAACCACGAAGAGCAGTACGGGCAGGTCTATAACAGCATCTGCGCCGCGGTGATGATTGGGGATAAAAGCGATGTACATCGTAGCCGCGTGCGGGACTACGATCCCAGCCGCAACGATATTCATGATGACGTAAATTACGCCGTCACCAGATCCCAGCTGTTGGTCGATCCAAATGTACACGAGATCAAGCTGGAACTGCAGATCGACAACAACATCGCCAGCGTGATGGATTACTTCGAGATTTTCATGGAGCGCATGGTGATGTGCCGGAATGCCAGCCAGTTCCTGGGTTGCAGTTTCAGAATCAGCTGCAACGGAACAAGTATCGGCTAACTTTACGTCCAGGCGTGACAGGGTATAATCAGCGGTAAATTCCAGCCGAAGGGGTTTTGGATGCGTGGATTAAACACAGCGCTGTTAGTGATCATTTGCCTCCTCTGGATGAGTGCCTGCGGCGGCAGCGATCCGGTACCCGTGCCCGAAGGACTGGTCCAGCATGGCGATGCCACGGTTTCCGCCGGCGAGCAGGACATGATCAATCGCCACAATGCGACCCGTGCCGCTCAGGGCCTTGCGGCTCTGGCCAGCAACGACTTGCTGAATCAAATCGCCCAGAATCACGCCAATTACCTGGCCGATACCGGTCAGTATGTACACGAAGACGCCAGTGGCGGCCATGTCTGGGATCGGGCTGATGCGGTCGGCTATGTCTACTTGGCGATCGGCGAAAACGTGGGCTTTGATCAGCAGGCGGAAGTGCTTTACAACAACTGGCTGGGCAGTGCCGGACATTACGGCAACATCGTCAATCCTGATTTCGATGAAATCGGCGTGGGTCGGGCGACCCGCGGCCTGTACCAATACTGGTGTGTTGTGTTTGGGGCGGACTGAGCCATCGCGGACTTAATTCAGCTCGGTGATGGTCGGATGTAGATTCAGCTTGTTGAGATAGATCTCGATCATCTCCGAGGTAACATGATCGCCCTGTTGGACGATCATCGCCACCAGGCAGCCTTCGAGCACGTTCATCCCGAAACTGCGTCCGTCGATCACCGGAGTCGTTGTGATCAAGTAGCCCAGCCCGCGCTGTTTTAAAAGCTGCTGGTCTTCGCTGGTTGTCGTGTTGGTCAGGATTACCTTACCGTCCAGCCGCTCGGGCAGATTGCGACGGATGTAGTGGAAATCACCGCAGATCCAGTCGGCCCAGACGAAGTATTCCGAGAAGCGCGGTTTGTGTTCCTTCTGCTTGCTGCCCGTCGGATAGAGGATCTGGAACGGCAGCCGCACGACGATCGGTGCCAGGATGCGGGCCAGGTTTTTAATCGCCTTGATGCCGCGGACCGTGATCGGAATGCCCAGCCCGAACATCAGGTCGCCGAAGATGATTTCGCGCGCGTGCTCGGCCAGGGCTTCGGCCATTCCCCAGCGGTCGACCGCGGAGACCTGCAGCACCCGGGCCTCGGCCAGCTTGTTAGCGGTGAAGTCTGCCGCCAATTCGTGCACGAGCCGCCTCTCGAGGAGCAGTTTGAGATCGCTGCCATCGACGACCGGCGTTTTGGTGGCCGCGGCCGCCAGGCGACGGGCGTCGCGAATCTCGTACTTCCGGTTGCCCGCGCAGAGATAACGGTCAATCCCGCCCAAGCCGATCGCATCGACCTGGCCGTCCAATTCCCCGATAAACTTGCGTGCGCGCTCAAGGTCGCCGTCCATGCCCACGCGGCTGAGTTCGACCTCCTGCTCGAGGAAAGTAGTGCGGGTGGTCTTATCCCGCGAACTCGACCCCAGCGAAACTGACACGACCTTCAGCATGCAGCATCATTATAGCCCGCAGCAGAAGGGTGCTTGGCAATTCGTGGGGGTAAACCGGCCGCGGCTTAATTGTCCTTGAAGTCCGCCGGCGAGATCCGTTTTAAGAAGTCCTGGAAGCTCTCGTCGTCCTCGGCGAAAGGGGCGTCGCCGGTATCGATCGCGTCCTCGCCCTCTTCGGACTTGGAGTCCTCCAGTTCGACAAACTTGATGTTGTACATCAACTCGTCATCGACATAAATGTCGCAGTTTTCGCGCAAGGCGATGGCCACGGCGTCGCTGGGCCGGCAGTCCACCGTCAGCGAATGGCCGTTTTGCTCCAGGAAGATCGTGGCATAGTACGTCCGGCTTTCCAGGCGGTCGATGACCACCTTCTCGACCAGCACACCCAATTCGCGCAGGACGTTCGTGAACAGGTCGTGCGTCAGGGGCCGCGGCGCGGATTTGCGGATATAGGCCAACTCAATGCTGCTCGCTTCCAGCTCCCCGATCCACACCGGCAGGTATTTCTCCTGTTCGGCGTCCTTGAGGAACAGAACCGGCGAACGATGGCGGTGGTCATACCGCAGATCGAAAAAATCGACTCGTGCTAGTGCCATCTTCTCGAATTATACCATCGCAGAATCTTTACTAGTCTCGCTTTAGCAAGACTTGACGATAGGCCCAGCTTGTTCAAAACAGCTTAGAACCAGTGTCCCGCGCAGACGCCGATGGCCAACAGCAAACCGAAACCCAGGTGTAACTTGGCGGTCAGCTCGACGGTCGTGAACAGCTTTTCAGACTTCTCATCACGGACGGTCCAAAAGGTTTTCAGCAGCATCATGGCCAGGGGCAGGGTAAGGAGCACGGCCAGGCTGGGCCAACGGATCACGCCCGCCAGGACCAAGCCGAGGACCGTCAGATAGGGCGCAATCAGCAGGAAGGTGTAGAACGCCCGGGCCGCGGTGGCGCCGGCCAGCGTCGAGAAGGTCTTGATGTTCGCTTGGCGGTCGTCGACGATGTCCCGCGTGTCGTTGGCCTGCAGGATCGCCGCGACGATGAAGCCCACCGGCAGGCTGACCCAGACCACATTCCAGCTCAAGGTGCCGGCCTGGACGAAGTACGCCCCCAGCACCATGCCCACGCCCATCATCACGAACACCAGGGGTTCGCCCAGGGCGTTGTACTTGGCGTTGGACGGCGTCGCCGTATAAAAGACCGCTCCCAGCAGGCCCAGGCCGCCGATCGCCAGCAGCGGCCAGCCGAAGGGGTACGGCGTGGCGGACTGCGCATGGAAGTGCCAGAGGAAGTACAGCCCGATCAGGGTGCCCAGCGCCAAGGTCACCACCGAGCCCCGGGCAAATTGGCGCATCGTCATCTGCTGGTTTACGAGCATGCCGCTGCCGCCGAATGTGTCTTCACGGTCGACCTTGTATTTGTAGTCGTAATAGTCGTTAACCAGGTTGCTGCCCGTGTGGTAGAGCATGCCGGCGATCAGTGCCAGCAGGAAGAACGCCCAGTTGAACCGTCCCGTGGCATACCAGGCATAAGCTGTGCCCAGGACGACGGGAACAATGCTGGCCGGATAGGCGTAAGCCCTGACGGCGACCGCCCAGTTGCGAACCTGTTGGTTGAGCGCCATGGTTGTCACAAACTGCTCCTTGTTACCGGCGGAGCCGGCGCGCTTTTGAGCATCTTAGCATGCCAGCAATTCATACCGCTCATTAGCCGCCGATTGGTTTACAATAAGGGTTTAACAAACGAAGGTGCAATCAATGACAGGCCGCGGACTGCTGCTCAACGAACTGGACTGGATCGTCAAAAACTGCTGCGCGCTGTTAAAGCTCGTCAAAGCGGCGGACCTGGACTGGCGACCGGCGGACAACTTCCGGACACTGGGGGAACTGGCCAACCATCTGGGCCAGATTCCCGCCGTCGATTACCGGATCATCAAGGGTGACGGCGAGATGGAGATCGAGCGGCTGGAACAGTCGCTGGCGCGCGAGGATCCGGCGGAACTGGCGAAAGTCATGCAGGATGGTGCCGCCGATGTGCGGCGCTTCATGGAACGGCTGAACTTCGACGAGTATGAGAACGGCAGCGCCACGGCTTACTTCGGCCGAACCCAGACGCACGCGCGCTGGCTGCTGGAGATCGTGACGCATATCTATCACCATCGGTCGCAGCTGTTTATGTGCTTGAAGCTGCACGGTTACGAAGTCAGCACGCGCGACCTGTACACGTAAATAAATGCCCGGCATGCAAATGAAGCCTTGGCGGGACAACTGGCCGGTCGGCGGACCGCTCTGGTCGGTCCTGATCTGCGCATTGCTGCTGCTGCCAGGTTGCCCCCGCCAGCCCGCCGATGCGCCGGCCGCGAACAAGACGACGGCTCGCCAGACGGAAGCGCAGCCTGAACCGGTGGCAGTCCACTACCCGGCCGTCGCCAGAGATTACTTGTTTGCCTGCCTGCAGCATCCGACCGAGTCCGGCTATCCACCGCTCGGACCGGCCTGGCAGCTCCTCGGTCAATTGCGTCATTGCTCAAGCGATCCGGAACTGGCGGCGCTCAACCGGCGGGTGACCGGCATGGTCGAAGCGGCCGGCGGCGAACCCGTACCGGAGTTGGCGACGGCTTGGCTGGCCGTGGAGCCCGAACAGGCAACGGAGTTCATTGCCGCCAAACTGGCGGCCGACGCGGAAGGTTATCTGGATGCTCTGGCCTACCGACCGGAAATCGCCTTGGCGATCTTTGCCGATACCGACCCGTTGGCGTTGAGCGCGGCGGGCCAGCTGTACCTGGTTCGGATGCTGGTCGCGTGGCGGCCGCTGTCGGCGGATTATCTTCCGCTGCTAACCAAGCTGGCCCAGGCTGAGGCGCCGAAGGCTCGGCTGCAGGCGATCGGCATGCTGATCCCGCTGGGGTCCGCGAGTGATGAACAATGGCAGGAGCTCTGGCATGCCGGTCATGACGGCGGCGCTGACATGGAGGCCGCGGTGGAGGGTATCCGCCTGAGCGGCGACGGTGGCTTCGCCGATGCGCTGGTGCCACATGCCGCCAAAGCCAGGCTGGGTGAAGCGCAAGAATCCAAGCCACAACACGAGGTGCTGTACGCGGCCTATGCCTTGACCTTTTTACCGGGGGAGCAGGCGCAGCTGATGCGCCGTAAGCTTTTGGCCGCCGCCGACCCGACGGTGCGCTGGGCGGCCCGGTTGGGCGAGCTGCTCCACGGTACACCCCGTCCCTGGGAAGAGGCGGTGGCTGCCGAAGGCGCCACGGTCCCCGCGCTGTTGGTGGCCTTGCAGCCCAAGCAAGTCGTCCATCCAGACCTGCTGCCCACCTACACGTTGCTGGCGGGGCAGCCGGACGCCAGTCTGCGAATCATGGTGGCCAGCCATTTGAACCGCTACACACCTTATACGTCCTATCCTGCAGCGGCCGAATTGGCGACGGGGCTGGCCGCGGACACTGCGCCCGAAGTTCGGGCGGCGGCCTGGCTGGCCATCGCCGAGCTGGGGTTGCCGGATTTAGGCGCTGAAGCTGCGGCGATCGTGGCTGATGAGACCCAAAGCGGCGAAGTCCGGCTGGCGGCGGCGGCCTACTTGATGATGCAGGCGGATAAGATATACGATCAGGAGGTGGCGCCATGACGGCGGTGCTGTTCGTGCTGTTTTTGTTGGTTGTCGCCGGACTGGTCGCGGCGGCCGGCGATCGCATGGGGCATTTGGCCGCGCGGCGCAAGATCCGCTTCGGCAACATGCGGCCCCGTCATGTTTCGACGCTGATTGCCGTGGTGACCGGCATCCTGATCTCCCTGGTGACGTTTCTAGTGCTGTTCGGGCTCTGGACGGAGTTCCGCGATGCCCTGCTGCGGCACAAGACGGTTCGCGCCGAACTGGCGACGGCCGAGCAGGAACTGCAGTCCGCCAGGCATGACCTGGATACCGCTCTGGCGCAGACGCAACAGGCGGTCGACGACAAGGCCGAAGCGGAGCGCGAGTTGGCCCAGATCGAAGAGGAAGCCAGCAACCTGCGCGGGCAGGTTGCCATGGCGGCAATGGAACTGGACCAGAAGAATCAGCTGATCGCGCGGCGCGAAAAAGATATCAGCCAGCTCAATGCGCGCAAGTCCGCCCTGGAGGAGGACATCTCCGGCTATGAGTCGATCGAGGCCGGGTTGCGCGAGGTCGTCGGAATGGCGCGCACCGAGCTCGAGGCTTACAAGACCCAGGACATCGTACTGAGCCGCGGCACCCGGCTGTATTACCAGCGGGTCAAGCCGGCGGAAGGCGAGCAGCTGCAGGCGCGGCTGTTGCCGGTGCTGGTCCGGCTGTCCGACCAGCTGGCCGAGGAAGGGCTGTCGCTGGATCCGGCCAGTGAAGAGGCGCTGGATGATTTCGTTGACAATTACCCGTTTAAGCGCTCCGAGTACGACACCGTCGTTGTAATTACCTCAGCCAACAATGTCGTGAAGAACGGAGCGGTGCTGCTGGCCTTCGAGGGCCGGACACTCGAGCCGCTGGTCAAGGCCGGCGAGGAAATAGTTGCCGTGATGGTCAAGGCGAACGAAGCCACGGTAACCTGGCGCGACGAGTTGGTGGCGACACTCGACGTGCCGGCGGAGTTTGACGAGACCAGCTTCGCCGATTTCGCGGAGCAGCTGTGGACTGTCTTCAATGTCCAGGGCAAGGAGATGGGTTTCTTACCCGACCTGGCGACCGGCGGGGTCAGCAACCCGATCAGCTCGCTGGTCTCGATCTATCCCGATCTGGCGATTCGCCAACGTCCGTTCATCCTGCAGTTCGTTGCCGACGAGCCGGCCAACGCCTTGGACGGACTGGGGGGATGTGACCTGTACGTATCCAAATGGCCACCGGAGCCCTGATGTCGAGTTATCTCAGAATGATCACGATCACTTGCCTGGCTGTCTTGTTCGCCACCTCGGCTGTGCCCGCCCAGGACGAGGAGGCGCCGATTCAGGTGCCTCTACGCGAGAATCTGCGGTTTCTGGTGCGGCCGACCCTGATGGGTTTGGTGCCGCCGGCGGACGAGCAGGGTTACGGCGAGGCGTTTATCAGAGTAATCCAGAGCGAGACCGATCTACTGCAGATCCGCTACGAGATCAAGGAGCGCTGGGAACCCGAGGAGAGCAGTGAAGAGACGGACGTTCCGCCGGTCCGCATCCGCCGTGGCGCGATCGACATCCTCGGCTGCGAGTCGGGGCTCGGCATGCACCCGCTCTTGTTCTGGCCGGACGGCGACTGGTCGACCGCGACGGGCCTGCTCTGGGTGCCGCGCGCCAGCTTTCGCGAACTAAAGGAAGCAGGCGC
Organism: bacterium; assembly: GCA_016932385.1. Classification (GTDB taxonomy): domain Bacteria; phylum 4484-113; class 4484-113; order 4484-113; family JAFGCY01; genus JAFGCY01. Next base: position 90,277 of record JAFGCY010000084.1, read on the forward strand.
CTGCGATTGGGCGCTCGACCATCGCGTTACCGGCGAGACCGAACGGTCGCTGGCCGGCGCTCTGGAGCAAGCGCTGCCCGATGCCCGCCGCGCCCAGCCCGATCTGCGGCTGTTGGTCGGCGAGCCGGCGATGTACCCCTGCTGGATCAACGGCGAACGCTCGGCGCTGCCGGCGGTACGCGCGACGGACAGCCAGGGCCTGGCGGACTACTGGATTCTTGACGACCCGGACAACCCGCTCGTGCTCAAGCTCAGCTTCGTTCCCCCCGAGACCGAAGAGGAGGATCACGGTGGCGAACTGGGACTGCTCGAAGCCGGCGCGGGTTACGCGGTCGTCGAAGTGGATTTCTAGTGTTTGCCCGTCGGCTCGAACCGGGGTTGCCGGTAGAGCGCCACTGCCCGGCGGGCCATCTCCAGGCCGATCGCGATCATCACCAGCTGCTGGCCCAGCAGCACAAGATAGCGGATCAGGCCGTTGGCGATTACTATCTCCACATCAAGGGACTCCGTCAGCATGAGCTGTAAGGCCGTCGGACCCACCGGGTTGAAGATCATCACCGCGTCCCAGGCGCTGACATAGGCCCAAGAAAACAGGTAATCGCCATTAGATTCGATGATACCCAATACCAGCAAGGCGATGGATACCGGATAGAAGAGCGCGAAGATTACCGGACCGGAGGCGGAGGCCCGCCGCTGGCTCAGTGTACCCGCCAGTACCAGGCCGTAGGCGAGAACCATCAGGACGGCGATAGCCGCTAACGTACAAGCGTATGACAGCAGTTCAGCTCCGCCAGCCGTGCGGTAATTCCACCCGCTGCTGATGTGCGCGGCGAACGCGGCCGCGGAGATAAAAAGTTGCAGTACATGGCCGAGACCGAGCAAAGCACCTACCAGTCCATATCGTACGCGGCCGGTGGTTCCGCGGCCATACACGAACAGCCACAGCAGTAGGATAAGCGAGCCCAGTACGCCGGCGATGATGTTGAGCAATGCGAGGGGAAGCGGCAGGATCAGCGATCTCAGGATCACGAAGTAGGAAAATGAGTTGAGACTGGACACATGAAACGGTAGAGTTTGGAGCTGAAAATAGAAAGTGACTGCGGCGTAAAGGAGCGTACCGATCAGGCACAGCCTAAACAGGCGCGGAGCTAGCACGGCCAGTACGCCGACCACGACCTCCCGGTCAGTAATACTGGATGCCGCCAGCTCGGTCGTGATGCCCAGTTCGTTGTGCGCCGGACTATGGCGGGACAGGGCCGACATCGCCGTGCCGCTGACGGCGGTCAGCTCACGGAACAGGTAGACATAGAACCCGATTGCGGCTACGACAACGATCGCGATTCCGGCATACTCGATGATGCCGTTTTGGAATCCTCGTAACGAAGCGCCGAACAATGCCGAGAACACCAGATAAGCGATCACCAGCGTTACGGTTGCGATGATGGCGACTTTGCCGATCAGCGTGCCGGGACCGCGGGGCCGGCGGCGCTTGTGCGCGATGCGGTAATAGTGGGCGATCGGATTCTCCGGCAAGGCGCGGTAGGCTTCCCGCCAAAGATGGAATTCGCCGGTAATCCGACTCCAGCTCGTCATGAATGGATTCTAGCCGGGGACTACTGCCAGGTCCAGAAACAAACAACGTCCCGCCAGGTCTTTCTTTGGGTGTGGTTATATTGCGGTGGTGGTGGCCACTGCGGGCGCATCGAGGCGAAATGTGTTATAAGTTTAAAGCTGGCCGGCTGGGAATCGGGGTGGAGATTAGTTTGCCATGTTGCTAATTATCCGTGGGCTGATTGCCATTATTCTGCTGTGTCTGTTGACGGGCTGCGCAGGCAACTGGGGCCGGACCTCGGTTGATCCGCAGGCGGCTGACAACCGCTTTCCCGCTCCATCCGAGCTGCGCGCGGCCAGCGACTTGCTCGAATCCGCCAGCTTCAAGTACGGCGAGGACTACCGCCAGGACTGGCCCAGTTCCGGTGTGTTTACCTCAGACACCAGCCAATCGTTGTTCCTGTCCAACAGCGGCCAGAATCCAATTGCGCGCTACTGCTACGTCGGGTTTTCCCTGGCGGCTCCGGCGGGTGATTTCGACAACACCCTGCGCCTGGTTAAGACCAAGGACTTCGAGGAAGGCGAGTTCTGGGTCGGTTTGGCTGACTTCGCCGCCGATACCTGGTACTGGCAATTGCTCGAGGATTATCAGGTTGCTGTCGACCCGGCGCGCCACCTGCGGGATGGCGAAGCCTATGTCATCCTGTCCTACACCGGCAACGGCGTGCAGGAAATCCAATCAGCCCGGCTCGGTGCGCTGGCCCCGCCGTTTATCGCCAGCGTGACGCCGCCGATCGGTACCACCGGCGGCACCGTGACGTTCAGCGCACGCTTGCTGAAGGGCGACATCTTCGCCGACCAGCCGTATTACGCCACCGGCTGGCATTGGGAATTCAACGGCGCCGCTTCGCCCGTTTCGAGTTCGGCAGCCACACCGCAAGTCACCCTCGGCCCGACCGGCGCCTACGAGTGCTCGGTCACCGCCAGCAACGCGGCCGGTACGGTGGACTTCGACTTCACCGTATTCGTGGCCGCGGCCTCGCCCTACACGCCGGCAACGTTATATGCGATTCCGCTGGCGACTACCGTCACGGTCGGCGAGCCCGTGCGCGTCCGCGTGATCACCGGCCAATTCGCGCCGAACGAGCCGCTATGCTCGCTCAGCGGAGCGGGGGTAACCGTACCGGTCGGTGCGCACTATGTCGAAGGTTCGTTCAATGTGGGCACGTCCGGCGGCGCGGCCTATTCCACGGACGGGTTCTGGGACCAGATGGAACCGCCGGTCAGCGAGTTTCTGGAAGTGCCCGACGAGTGGTTCACACCGATCGAGATGGACGGAACCGGGCTGGTGCTGCTGCCCTTCTCGATCGCGCCGATCCAGGGCCATGATACGACGGTCAGCGGTGTGTTGTTCAACTTTCAGCTGACCTTCGACAGCCCGGGCCTGTATGAACTGGGCTTCATCGAGGAGTACGCCGGCGAGCGGACCTTTTTCACGGAGGAGTCCGGCACCAAGAACTACTGGTACGACATCAGCAATGACCACGCCGGTTTCGCCAACAGCGTGCTGGTGACGGAGTAGCCGCGACGGCTCACCGCTAATCCTTGGCCGCTTCCTCTTCCTCGGGCTTGAATCCGGCGGGGTGGAGCTGGCTCAGGTCCATATCCACCACCAGGTTGTGCTCGTCGTCGACGCTCAGGCGCACCGGCTTGTCCGGCAGGTCGCCGCGCAAGATCATGTCGCTAAGCGGATCCTCGACGTACTTGGTGATCGTGCGCTTGATGTTACGGGCACCATAGGTCGGGCTGAAGCCCTTATCGACCACCAGTTCGACGACCTTCTCGGAGAAGGTCACGTCCCGGTGCTGCTGGACCAGGTTGTCGCTGACGTAACCCAGCTCCAGGCGCGCGATCTCGACCACGTCGTCGCGGCTGAGCGGCCTGAAATAGATCACATCGTCGAGCCGGTTGATGAACTCGGGGCGGAAGTACTTCTTCAGGTGCTCCTCGGCGCGGTTTTTATAGCCGGCGAAGCGCTGGTCGATCGTCTCCTGGCTGGTGTCCTCCTCGCGCTTGAAGCCGATCGTCTCGCCCTCGTCGAAGAACCGGCCGGCGAGGTTGGTGGTGAAGATTACGATCGTGTTATGGAAGTAGACCTTGCGGCCCTGGCCGTCGGTCAGCACGCCCTCGTCCAGCAGCTGAAGCAGCGTGTGGAAGATATCGGGATGCGCCTTCTCCATTTCGTCGAAGAGAATCAGGCTGTAGGGGTGCTGCTTGACCGCCTCGGTCAGCTGGCCGCCCTCGTCGTAACCGACATAGCCCGGCGGACTGCCGATCAGGCGGCTGACGCTGTGCTTTTCGGAGTACTCGCTGAGGTCGATCTTGATGAAGGCCTCGTCGTGGGCGAAGACGTGGTCGGCGATGATCTTCGCCAGGTAGGTCTTGCCGACGCCGGTCGGGCCGAGGAAGACGAAGCTGCCGATCGGCCGGTTGCCCTTGCGTACACCGCTGGAGTTGCGCTTGATCGCGCGGACGATCGTGTGGATCGCCGTGTCCTGGCCGACGACGTGGTGGTTGATCGTGTCCTCGAGGTCGAGCAAGCGGCGCTGGTCGTCCATCGTGATGTTCTGGCTGGGGATGCCCGTCCACAGCTCGACGACCTTGGCCACATGCTCCTCGTTGACGACGGCGATTTCGTCCGCGCCTTCGTCGGTTTGGCTGGTCTCGGTTTCCTGCGGGTTGGTGAACTGCTCGATCCGCGCCTGGCCGCTAAGGCTGGGCAGCGCGCCGGCCACCTCGCCCTCATCGTCGGCCTCGGCGGGCTGCTCGCGCCTGAGCCGCGTCTCGCGATCCAGGTGCACCCAGGCCGCGGCCTCGTCGATCACGTCGATCGCCTTGTCCGGCAGCTTGCGGTCGGGGATGAACTTTTCGCTTAAGCGGATTGCCTGCTCCAGCGCGCCGTCGCTGATCTTGACGTTGTGGTGGCCTTCGTATTCCGAGCGCAGGCCGCGCAGGATGTCCATCGTCTCTTCGTAATTCGGTTCCTCGACGAAGATCGGCTGGAAGCGGCGCGAAAGCGCGCCGTCCTTCTCGAAGTACTTGCGGAATTCCTTGAACGTGGTGGCGCCGATGCAGCGCAGTTCGCCGCGCGCCAGGCTGGGCTTCAGGATATTGCCCGCATCGAGGCTGCCCTCGGCACTGCCCGCGCCGAGAATCGTGTGCAGCTCGTCGATGAAGATGATGATCTGGCCCTCGGAATCCTGGATCTCCTTGATCAGCTGCTTCAAGCGCTCCTCGAACTCGCCGCGGAACTTGGTACCCGCCACCAGGCCGGCCAGGTCGATGCTCAGCACGTCGCAATTGGCCAGGCTCGGCGGCACTTCACCGGCGACGATGCGCTGGGAAAGGCCCTCGACGATCGCCGTCTTGCCCACGCCGGGTTCGCCGACGAGGATCGGGTTGTTCTTGGTGCGCTTCGACAGGATATGGATCAGGCGGCTGATCTCGTTGTCGCGGCCGATTACCGGATCCAGCTTGCCCTCGCGCGCCAGCTCGGTCAGCCCGCGGCTGTATTTCTCCACCACGCCGCCGGCCTGCTCCTTGGCCTCGCGCTCCTGGCCGTGGCTGTAGCCCTTGAGGTGCGTCATGAAGGTGTCGCGGATCTTCTTGGCGTCGAGGTCGTGCTCGGCGAAGAGGTTCCTTAGGAAGCTGTCGCGTTCCTGCGCCAGGGCGATCAACAGGTGCGTCGTTCCGATCTCGCGGTGATGGAGGCGCTTGACCTCCTTCATCGAGATGTCGAGCATCACCAGCGTGCGCTTGGAGAAACTCGCCTGCCCC